>NZ_QEOB01000013.1:0-311771 GCF_003096875.1 Paraburkholderia unamae | reverse complement strand
GCGAAACCCACGCGCTGGCGCATGCCGCCGGAAAGCTCGCGCGGGTAGGCGTTTTCGAAGCCGTCCAGACCGATCAGGTCGATCGCCGCCAGCGCGCGTTCACGGCGCTGGCGCGCGCCCACGCCCTGCGCTTCGAGGCCCGCTTCCACGTTTTGCAGCACCGTGAGCCACGGAAACAGCGCGAAGGTCTGGAACACCATCGAGACGCCTTCGGCCGGCCCTTCGAGCGGCTTGCCGAGCCAGTTCACCTCGCCTTCGGTCGGCTCGATGAGGCCCGAGATGATGCGCAGCAGCGTGGACTTGCCCGAGCCGGAACGGCCGAGCAAGCCGACGATCTCGCCTTCGCGCAGCGAAAGGTTCACGTCGTCGAGCACGAGGCGCTCGTCCTCTTTCTTCGCGAAACCGCGCGAAACGTGCTTGACGGCAAGCACTTCCTGACCGGGAACGGGGCGCATAGGCAGCAAGTCGGATGAGACGATTTTCGGATTCAGCATGATGTCACTCCATCTCAATCGAGGCGCAGCCGGGACTCGGCGTAGGTGTACAGCGGACGCCAGAGCACGCGGTTGAACAGCGTAACGAACAGGGACATCATCGCGATGCCCAGGATGATCTTGGGGAAGTCGCCGGCGGCCGTCGTCTCTGCAATGTACGAGCCGAGTCCGTGCGCGACGACCTTGGTGTCGCCCCACTGCACGAACTCGGAAACGATGCTCGCGTTCCACGCACCGCCCGAGGCCGTAATGGCGCCGGTGATGTAGTACGGGAAAATGCCCGGCAGCATGGCCTTTTTCCACCATTGCCAGCCGCGAATGCGGAAATTCGTGGCCGCTTCCTTGTAGTCGTTCGGATACGCGCTCGCGCCCGCGATCACGTTGAAGAGGATGTACCACTGCGTGCCGAGCACGATGAGCGGCGAGAGCCAGATATCCGGGTTCAGGTGAAAACGCACGATCACGATCACGAACACCGGGAACAGCAGGTTGGCCGGGAAGGCGGCCAGGAACTGCGCGAGCGGTTGAACCTTCTCGGCAAGCGAGGGGCGCAGGCCGATCAACACGCCGAGCGGCACCCAGATCACGGAAGCGATGGCGATCAGCAGCATCACGCGAAAGAGCGTGATGAGGCCGAGCATGAACACGTGCCCGACTTCGTCGAGCGTCACGCCCGTGCGCACGTAGGCCACCACGCGCCACACCACGAACACGGTCAGCGCGATCACGAACACGGCCCACACGATGTCGCCCACGCGCGAACGCTTGCTGATCGTGGTGACGACGGGCAGCGACTTCGGCAGTTGCACGCGCAACGGAATGCGCGCGAGCGTGGCGAGCAGGAAGCCCATCGGCACGAGCAGGCGGTGAATGAGACGCGTGCGGCGGATCAGGTCGAGCAGCCACGACTCGGGCGCGTCGCCCGAGCTCGTGTTCTCCATGCGGAACTTGTCGGCCCACGCCACCAGCGGGCGGAACAGGAACTGGTCGTAGGCGAGAATCACCACCACCATCGCGAGAATCACCCAGCCCACGGCGTGCAGGTTCTTTTCCGAGATCGCCTGGGCCAGATACGCGCCGACGCCCGGCAGCGTGATCGTGTTGTTGCCCACCGTGATCGCTTCGGAAGCCACCACGAAGAACCAGCCGCCCGACATCGACATCATCATGTTCCAGATGAGGCCCGGCATCGAGAACGGCACTTCGAGCTTCCAGAAACGCTGCCAGCCCGTGAGGTGGAACCCGCGCGAGACTTCATCGAGGTCGCGCGGCACCGTGCGCAGCGACTGGTAGAAGCTGAACGTCATGTTCCAGGCCTGGCTCGTGAAGATCGCGAAGATCGCCGCAAGCTCAGCCCCGAGCACGCGCGACGGAAACAGCGCGAGAAAGAACGTGACCGTGAACGAGATGTAGCCGAGCACCGGCACCGACTGAAGAATGTCGAGAATCGGCACGAGCACCTGGCCCGCGCGGCGGCTCTTCGCCGCGAGCGTGCCGTACACGAGCGTAAAGATGAGCGAGGCCACCATCGCCGCGAGCATGCGCAGCGTGGTGCGCATGGCGTACTCGGGCAGGTTCGCCGGATCGAGCGAGATGGGCTGCGCCTTGAGCGTGGCGATCGGCGCCATCGTCTCGTGAAAGCCCACGGCCGCCATCGCGATCAGGCCGATCATGAGCGGGAACGCCACGAAATCCCAGCGATTGGGCAGCACGCGCCACGCCGAAGCGTTGGCCGTGCGGTTCAGGTTGAAGCCGAACTCCATTAGCGGCCTCCGTTGGCGAGAACAGGCGTGGACGCGACAGGGCCGGCGCAGGCGCGCGCTGCGCGGCGGATCGTTCGCAATGTGTAATTGAACTGGTTCATGTTGAAACACCGGCGTTGGGTTATTGCGCGAAACCCTCGCGCGGCGCGTACGGCCGGCCGGACCGGCTGGTCGTACGCGCGGGGATCGTCACTTCATGGCTGATTCAGACCCGAAACACGCGCGCTCGCAGGTCTCGCCAGCGCGCGGCGAGTTGCGATTCCCGGCAGGGGGGCGGAGTGGGCGTGGGCTCGCGCTCGCGTGCGCCAAGCACATCGGGATGGAGGTGTTGCTGCGATTGCGGCAGGTGCGGCAAAAGAAGCCCGAAGTTCATGCTGGATCTCCTGGCGTCATGCGGGACGCGTTAGGAAGGAAAGCCAGCAGACCCGGTAACGCGCAGTCAGCGCGCGACGATTCGCGTCTGCCCGCTTTCCTCAGTGCAATTCAAAAGGAAGCGGCATAACGGATAACTGTCACTGTCAGACATCGGAACTCCTTATCGTCACGGCGGCTGACCCGGCGGCCCCGGCCGAGCTTGCGGCTCGAACGCGTTGCGGCCCCAAGGCGGCGCATGTGTCGATCCGCCCGTCGCGCCGTTACGGCGAAACGAACGAACCGTGCCGCAAGCGCACGTCGAATAAACGACGGCGTACGGCGCGATGTCGGCCAACCGCGGCGCTTGAGCTGCTCAAGTCGCTGCGGCGTCGGTCGACGCTTTCAAGAGTGCACGAGGATTTACTGCTGGACGCGCACCATCTGCCTGGCTGGCAAGACGGCGGCTGAAAGAAAGGGAGCGCGGACGTCCTGCCGGTCAGGCAGCGAAACTGTTCGAAGATCGACTACTGCTACTGTCCAAGGCGTCAGCCCCTTTTGTTAAGACGGGCGAATTTTAGGCGCGCCACCTATCCGAAGTCAACACGATTCGCGCCCGGCGTCAAATCTCGTGCCAATGCCGCCACAACGCCGACCGGCGGCGTCGAGGCAGACTTGTGCAAGCGCTGCGGAAATACGGGGGCGCATCATCAATCAAGGCCACCCGGAACCGCGTATCGCCGCCCGCTTTTCGCCATTCGCGTCGATCCGGCTCGCCTCGTAAAGAGGGGTCGTACACTTTAATCGTACTGCGTTCTGCCCGCCGCTCCGCGCGTTTAAGCCTGTCTTGCCGAAACCCTTTGGAGCGCAATCCGCATACCCGGCGCGGTCCTCGGCCCCGGTTTTGCACCCCACGCACGCATTACGCGCTCTTGCGTATCGCCCGCGCGTTCACGTCCGCCGCGCCCATGCGCTCCAGGCGTTCGCTCGCCTCGGTGAGCGCCCACAGCGGCGCGCTGTGCAACTGGCGGTCGTACACGGTCACGAGTTGCGCGAGCGCCTCGAAGCCCGCGTCGTCGAGTTGCCAGCCGCCGCCCGTATTGCCGCGCTCGAAGCAGGCGATCAGCGCGGCATCCGCCGCGCGTACCGATTCGGGCTCGAACGCGCCGTAGCCGGCTTCCGCAATCGATTGCGCGAGCACGTGAGCATGAAGCAAGGCGCGTGCGTCGTCGCCGCTGCCGCCACGGCGCAGGGCGGCGAGCGCGAGATGCACTTGCAGCGCGAGGTCGTTGGCGACGGCGTGCGGTATCGGCAGCAACATCGATTTGCTGCGACGGGCGCGGCCGGCTTGTGAGTGCTGCGCAAAGGAGATCGTCCTGGCCATGGAATCGGGCACGTTAGATTCTGTTCCGTGCAATAACGGCACGCCGCGCCGAAGGTTAAGCGCGCAACGTCGAATCGAGTGTAACGATCGGTGACAGCCATGCGGGGCGCATTGCCCGCGCGGCTCCCGTCAATCGCCCTGGCGCGCTTCGCCCTCGCCGCGCCGCGCGGCCATGAACGCCTCGATATGGCGGATGGCCGCTTCGCACTGTTCGAGCGTCAGGAGATGAATGGACGGATTGGGCAAGTCGTAGCCCAGTTCGCCCGCGAGCCACCGGATCGCTTTGCCGCGCGCTTCGAACGCGTTCACCTTGTCGCGGCGCATTTTCGCGGCGACGAGCGGTTCGAGCGCGTCGTGCAAGCGGCTCTTGGCGTCGCGCAGGGCGGCGTTGGCGAGGCGGCCGAGCGGCACGTGGCGCGTGCTGCGCGCGGGCACGCCGATCCACGCCTCGCAAGGCGTGCAGACCCAGAGCGGGCCGTGATCGTCGCGATAGGGGTAGGCCTCATCGGTGAAGCGCGCGAGCACCGCTTTCGCACCGCAGTAGTCGCACAGCGGCTGCGGCAGCGCCTTGACTGGACGGCCTACGCGCATGCGGCGCTCCGTGGGGCATTGGTCGAGGGTGGCATGACGTGAAGGGTGAATGAGGGATGCTGCAATTGTTGCGATTACTGCGAATGATTGCGCCGGATCGCTTTGCACAACACTTCGCAAAAGGATAACGGCAAACACCGGCCCGCGGCATGGCCGGGACCGGGTGCCGCAGGCGCTGCGCGACTAGCTCGCGCTGGCGGTGGCGCGCGTCTCTTCGCGCTCCAGCGAGCGCGTGTCGCGCAGCGCCGGAAAGAGCCGCATCCACAGTAGCGCGACGCAAATGGTCGCCACGCCGCCCACCAGCACGGCGCGCTGCGCACCCCACCATCCGGCGGTCAGGCCCGACTCGAATTCGCCGAGCTGGTTCGACGTGCCAATGAAGAGCGAGTTCACGGCGCTTACGCGGCCGAGCGTTTCGTCGGGCGTGCGCAACTGCACGAGCGACGTGCGCACCACCACGCTCACCACGTCCGACGCGCCGAGCACCGCCAGCGCGATGAGCGACACGACGATGTTGTGCGAGAGCCCGAAGGCGATGGTCGCGCAGCCGAACACGATCACGCCGCCGAACATCGCGAGGCCCGGCCGGCGCCGCAGCGGGAAGTGCGCGAGCCAGATCGAGCCCGCCAGCGCGCCGGCGGCCGAGGCCGAGCGCAGGAGCCCGAGCGCGATCGGCCCCGCGTGCAGGATGTCGCGGGCGAACACGGGCAACAACGCCGTCGCGCCGCCGAACAGCACGGCGAAGAGGTCGAGCGACAGCGCGCCGAGAATCACGGGCTGCGAGCGGATGAAGGCGATGCCCGAAAACACCGATTCGAGCGTGACCGGCGTGCGCGCGGGCGGCTTCGCGCGCATCGGGATCGTGCCCGAGAGCGCGGCCGCCAAGGCGAACGCGAGCGTGCAGGCGGCATAGGCAGGCGTCGCGCCGATCCCGTAGAGCAGGCCGCCCAGCGCCGGGCCGACGATGTTCGCGGTCTGGTTCGCCGAAGTCGACCAGGCGGTGGCGTTCGGCAATTGCGGACGCGGCACGACGCCTGGCAACAGCGACGACATGGCGGGCGACTCGAACGCGCGCGCCGCGCCCATGCAGGCCGCGAGCGCGTAAATGAGCGGCGCGCCCAGCCAGCCGCCCAGCGTGCCGGCGGCAAAAGTCAGCGCCGCGGCGCATTCGACAAGCTGACACACCGACGCGATGCGCCGCCGGTCGTACCGATCGGCCACGTGCCCCACCACGAGCGTGAGCAGGAACATCGGCAGGAACTGCGCAAGGCCGACGAGACCGAGCGCGAATGCGCTGTGCGTGAGCGCGTAGATGTGCCAGCCCATGGCGACGGCGAGCATCTGGAACGCGAGCGAAGACAGTACGCGCGCGCCGTAGAAACGCTGGAAGCCGCGATTGCGCGAGAGACTGGGCGGGTCTTCGGACGCGCCGTCCGGGGCCGGAGAAGGTGTGGTCATGAACAGCGGAAATGAGCGGGAAAACGGATGCGCGCGGCGGCGCAAAGCGGCAATTTTAGTGCATGCGGCGCTGCGCCACAGGCAGGCCCGGCGACGCGGCTTGCGCGCGCCCGCCATGCTTCGTTATATCCTATAGAATATAACGAACGAACACGATACGGGAGAGTGGGATTGGCGAGCAGTCGGCGCCTCGTTAGCGCGGCAACATCGAATGTCCTGGCGGACGGCTTCGCGGCCTCGATCACGACGCTGCGCCCCGCGTCCGGTCACGAGCGCGCGGAGCTGATCCGCGACGTGATCGACGCGTTCCGGCGTTTGCGCAACAGCATCGAGCGCTTCGACCGCATGCTGGCGCAGGGCGGCGGCGCGCAATCCGTGCAAGCCGCGCAGGCCGGTGCGTCGCTGCAACCGCTGCTCGCCGCGCTTTCGCGGCGCGGCGGCCTCGCGCGCTTCACGCGCCAGCGCGAGCTCAAGCGCGCGATTCGCGACGCGCGCCGGCTCGACAAGACGCGCGACGCGCTTTTCAGCGACGTGCTCAGTCTGGACACCGAAGCGCTGCGCCGCACCGTGGGCGAACTGGATCGGCTCGACGCGTCGTTTGTCGGGCTGGGCGTCGAGCATGTGCTCGAGCAACACGCGAACGCGCTTGCAGCGACTAATGCAGCCAGCGCGGCCAACGCGGGCCATACATCACGCAACGAGGCAGCCACCGCCATCGCGGCTGCGCTCGTGCGCGAACCCGCGGCCTGAGCCGCACCGCCGCCGATTCGCACGGCGGCGGAACACGCAAATTGTGCCGCCAGTGCTGCCGGGGCAGCCTCCCTGACTTCGTTATATTCCATGGTATATTTCGCTGTCGGTGCGCGGCCGTCAGTGCTCAGGCACAGGCGCCGCCCGCGCCCATGCAGAGCCCCGCGTTCCGCACCGGATCAGAGGTCACCCATGCACGCACCGCCGTTCCGCCTCGCCCGCACGCCGGGCAACGCTGCCTCGCAAGAAACCACGCTGCGCGCCTTCCCGGGCGCCGACTGCTGCGGTCCCTCGCAAGCCGAGCTCACCCGCGCGCGGCAACGCACGCGCCTTGCCGAACTCGACGCCCATCTGCATTGCTCGATCATCGGCACCTGCCTGAGCACGCACGAACTGCGCAAGCTGGTCCCCAGGCACACGGCGCTCGATGCCCGGCAAGCGAGCGATCTCGACATCCACCATGCCGCCGTCGAACTCGCGATCGAGGGCGGCGCGGGTGCCAAGGCGCTGCAAAAGGCACTCGACACGCGCTACGCGGGCGCGCTCCGCCGCTTCGCCGGCGCGCGCGACGCGCAGGCCGTACTCTCGCTCTGGCAGGAGGCGCTCGCGAGCGGCGACATTCCGCCCGCCTACTGGGCGCTGATGACGCATCCGGCCACGACCATGGAAGTGCGCCAGTCGGCATTTGGCGAGTTGCACATGCTTTCGCACCTCGTGGGCGCGGCCAACCGCGCCGACTTGCGCCGCCTCGTGGCGCTGGAGGCCGAGAACGCCGACTTGCAGACCAAGGTCGAGCGCCAGCAGACCCGTCTGCACGAGATGAGCCGCGAGCGCGACGCGCTCGAAGCGCAAACGGCGCGCTTGAGCGCGCACGCCGCCGCGCAACGCGAGGCGCCGCCGCAACACGCGCAGGTGGAAGCGCTACAGGAAGCGCTGGCGGCGCGCGACGCCCGGCTCGCGCTGCACACGAGCCGCCGCGAAGCCGCCGAGCAACGCGCGAACGCCGACGCCGCCACGCTCCACACCCTGCGCGCGCAACTCGACGAAGCTCACGCGCTGATCGACGCCCTGCGCGCCGAAGTCCACGCCATGGAGCACGCGACGCAAGCCCACGACGACGCGCAGGCCCCGCGCGCGCTCCCGCAGGACGCGCTCAAGGGACGCCGCATCGTCTATGTGGGCGGGCGGCCGGGATCGAATCACGCGCTCCGACGCTGGGTGGAATCGGCGGGAGGCGAATTGACCGTGCACGACGGCGGCATGGAAGATCGCAAGGGTTTGCTCGCGGCGGCGCTCGCCAGCGCGGATCTCGCGGTGTTCCCCGTGGACTGCATCGACCATGATTCGATGAGCACGCTCAAGCGCGTGTGCGAACGGCACCAGGTGACCTGGCACCCGTTGCGTACCGCGAGCCTTGCAAGCTTTGTCGAACTGATGATGCGGCTGCACACGAAGGCGCCGCCCACGCTTGCCGCCGTGCCCGTGTCGCGCTTCTGCCTGCGCCACGGTTAATGGCGCACGTTGCGTCGCCCTAAGCCTTCACGAGCTTGACGAGCGCCTCGATCTCGGGCGCGCATACCGTTGCGGCGCGCGTCTCGATGCTGCGATAAAGGCGAATGATCTCTTCGCCGACCGGCGTTAGCATGCTGCCGCCGCCGCTCTGCCCGCCGTGCTCGGACACCATGGCCGGCGATTCCAGCGCGCGGTTGAGCTCGTCCATCAGCAGCCACGCGCGCCGGTACGACATGTTCATGCTGCGCGCCGCCGCCGAGATCGAACCGTGCTCGCGAACCGCTTCCAGCAACGACACCTTGCCGGGTCCGAGCGCGATCGTGCCGTCCTGGATGATGCGCATGCGAAAGCGCACATCCGGCCGGCCCGTTGCGGGCTGAGCGGACTGACCAGACTCTTGCGCCTGCGTGGGCGCCGGCGCGTCAGCGCGCTGGGGATCGTTCGGGGGTGGGGTCATGCGCGCAAGCATACACGATGCATGCCGCGCCTCGCACCCAGGCTTCGGCCCTGGGTTCGGCCTGCCGTGCAAGGCAAAAAAGCTAGTGTCCGGCAGGAAAGCAGAAGCCGAAGTCCTCGCAGCCGGGGCAGCCGGGCGCGGGGCCGGGCGTGCCGCCTGTTGCGAGCGCGAGTTCGCGCGCGAGCAGCTTCTTCCAGCGCAGACCTTCCACATTGCGCGCCACGACTTCGGGAAAAAAACGCTCGAGCATGCGCGTGACGTCGTCGCGTCCGCGCAGGCCGAGATCGCGCCACAAATGATCGGGGCGCAGGCAGGCGTGCGCAATGATCGCCGCGAGGCAACGCGCGTCGTCGGGGTCGGTTTGCGGCGCAGCCAGCGAGTCGAGGAAGTGGAACATCGCCTTGGCGAAGGCGGCGTGCCGCGTATCCGCGATGACGTGCGCGGGCAGCGCGCCTTGCGTCACGTCGCACGCGAAATGGCGCGCAGCGAGCGCATCGAACTGCGCCGGCGATAACCCGAGCAACGCCAGTTCGCCGCGGACCTCGCGCGCAGCAACGAGACGCGCGAAAAGCCAGGCATCGGGCGTGCGCGGCGAAGCGGGCGCGCCCGTGAGCGCGTCGCAACGCGCGGCGGCAAGGCGCTCGACGTCGTGCGCATTCGGCCCGGCGTTGTTCATCGCACGCCCCTATGACCGCGTTGCGTCAGCCGTCTACGCCGACGATCACGCTCGACGCCTTGAACAACGCGGTGGCCGGCTTGCCCGCCGCAATGCCGAGGCGATCGACGCTGTCGTTGGTCACGATCGCCGCGATCTGCGCGCCGCCCGGCGCCGCAAGCACGACTTCCGCATTCACCGCGCCCTTCGTGACCGACGAGACCGTGCCCGCGACGACATTGCGCGTGGACACCTTGCTCGCGTCGCCGTCGACCATCAGGATCACCGACGATGCCTTCACGAGCGCGAATGCCGGCTTGCCCGCCGCGAGACCCAGCGAAGCGGCGCTGCCATGCGTGATGATCGCGACGATCTCGAGGCCGCCGTCGGCGCTCAGCGTGACTTCGTCGTTCACGGCGCCAGCCTTGACCGCGCTGATCTGGCCGGAGAAATGATTACGGGCGCTGGTACGCATGAGAGTCTCCACAAACAGGAAAATAGACAGGACTGCCAGTTTAGCCTCGTCAGTGTGACGCGCCCAGTCGCGCGAGCGTAAATTCGACAACTCGGCGAACACATGAATGCAGCAGTCCATCGTAATATATGGGCCTTTATAACGGTACGGGGTGTCGAACATGTTTATCCGCAAGCTGGTGGCCTCAGTTGTCGTGATGACCGGTGTGATCGGTACGATGGGCGCAAGCGCCAACGCATTCGCCGACGAAACCGATGTCAACGTCCTCTATGCAGGCTCGCTCGTGAACCTCATGGAAAAGAGCGTGGGCCCCGCGTTCGAAAAGGAAACGGGCCTGCATTTCAAGGGCTACGCTGCGGGCTCCAACAAGATCGCCAATGAAGTGAAGGGCAAGCTGCGCCGCGGCGACGTGTTCATCAGCGCGAGCCCGAAGGTCAACGCGGGCCTCATGGGCGAGGCCAACGGCAATCACGTTTCGTGGTACGTGAATTTCGCCGAGTCGCCGCTGCTGATCGGCTACAACCCGAAGAGCCGTTTCGCCAACGACTTCAAAACGAAGAAGTGGGATCAGGTGCTCCAGGAGCCGGGCATCCGCCTTGGCCGCACGGACCCGAAGCTCGACCCGAAAGGCGCCTTCACCGTCGAGCTCATGACGAAGGCCGCGCAGGCGTACAACCAGCCTGACCTCGTCGAGAAAACGCTCGGCGCGCCGGAAAATCCCGAGCAGGTGCTGCCGGAGGAAACGCTCGTCGGCCGCTTGCAGTCGGGTCAGCTCGACGCGGGCTTCTTCTATTCGACCGAAACCTCAGACCTGAAGATTCCGTCGATCCATCCCGCGCCCGAACTGAAGATCAAGGCGAACTACACGCTCACGATCCTCAACGACGCACCCAATAGCGCCGGCGCCGCGCGCTTCGTGAACTTCCTGCTCTCCGCCGAAGGCCGCAAGCTGCTCGCCGAGCACGGCGTGGACGTGACGAAGCCCGCCGTCAACGGTCAGAGCCAGGCGATCCCGCCGTCGGTGCAGGCCGTGGTCGACGCCGCACAGCAATGACACAAACCGCACAGCTCGCCGCGCGGGGCGCCGCCCAGGGCGCCGTCAAGCGCTCGCAGCCGCTCTGGTGGCTCGGCGCGCTGCTTGCGGTCTACCTGTGCGCGCCGTTCCTCGCGAGCATCCCGCAGATCGGCCAGGCGGACTGGTCAGGCGTGGACTGGCACGCCACCTGGTCGGCGGTCGGGGTGTCGGTGGCGAGTGCGAGCGTGGCTTCGCTCGTCATCCTCGTGAGTGGGGTGCCGCTCGGCTACTGGCTCGCGCGCACGCACACACGCGGCGTCGCGCTGCTCGGCTTCGTCGTGCAGTTGCCGCTCGCCTTGCCGCCACTCACGAGCGGCGTGCTGCTGCTCTTTCTCATCGGGCCGTATAGCGGCATCGGCCAGCTCTTTGGCGGCTCGCTCACCGACTCGTTCACGGGCATCGTGCTCGCCGAGACGTTCGTGGCCGCGCCGTTCCTGATCGTCGCGGCACGCTCGGCGTTCAGCGCGGTCGATCCGGTCTACGACGACGTCGCCGCCACGCTCGGCCATCACGCCGCCGCCCGCTTCTTTCGCGTCACGCTACCCATTGCCTGGCCCGCCATTCGCGCGGGCCTCGCGCTCGCGTGGCTGCGCGCGTTCGGTGAATTCGGCGCGACCGTGATGGTCGCGTATCACCCGTATTCGCTGCCCGTCTACACCTATGTCGTGTTCGGCGGCCAGGGGCTGCCTGCGATGATGCCGCTCCTGCTGCCCACGCTCGGCATCGCGGTCATCTGCGCGGTGCTCTCCGTGTATAGCCGCAGCGCGCGCTCGACGCTGGCGGTGAACTTCGAGAACGGCGACGAACTCACCAGCATCACGCCGGCCGCCACGGTGGCGGAGAACGCCGACCTGCGTCTGTCCTTCGCGGTGCGGCGCCATCTCGGCGCGTTTGCGCTCGATGTAGCGTGGCGGCCGCAAACGCGGCGGCTCGCGATCATCGGACCTTCGGGCTCGGGCAAGTCGCTCGCGCTGCGCATCATCGCCGGGCTCGAGCGCAACGACGCAGGCTCGGTCACGCTCGGCGCGATCGACCTCGGCGCGCTGCCGCCCGAGCGACGCCAGATCGGCTACATGCCGCAGGACTATGGCCTGTTTCCGCACATGACGGTGGCGCAGCAACTCGCGTTTCCCGTGGATGCGGACGCCGCCGCCGCGCGCTACTGGCTTGCGCATCTGGGCCTCGACACGCTCACGCAACGCCTGCCGCGCCAGCTTTCGTTCGGCCAGCGCCAGCGCGTCGCGCTCGCGCGCGCGCTCACGCGTCATACGCAACTGCTGCTGTTCGACGAGCCGTTCGCCGCGCTCGACACGCCGCGCCGCCGCCGCCTGCAACAGTCGCTGCGCGCGCTGCAACGCGAGATCGGCGCGGTGACGGTGATCGTCACGCACGATCCCGACGAAGCCGCCCTGCTCGCCGACGAGGTGCTCGTGCTCGAACAGGGGCGCGTGCTTCAGGCGGGCGCCGTGGCCGATGTGTTCCAGCGGCCCGCCACGCTGCGCGTGGCCGAGTTGCTCGGCTTGCACAACGTTGGCGAGGGGGTCGTGATTGCAGGCGGCGAGATCGAAACGCCCAACGGCCTGCGTCTGCCCTGCGCCGATGCTTCGCTGGCACCGGGGTCGCGCGTCATGTGGCGGGTCTCGCCGCGCTCGCTCGTCGCAACCCCGGAAGGTGCGTGGCAAGGGCGCATTGCGGGCACCTCGCTGCGTCACGGCGACCACTACGTTGCCGTGGAGATCGCCGGAGAAACGTTCGATATCGCCGCGGAAGATGCGCCCGCCACGCATAGCGGCGACCTGCGATTCACGATCGACGCGAACGGCGTGCTCGCCTGGCCCGTTTTGCATGGCTCCTGAAAACGCTCACCTTTCGCGTCGGCATGCGTGCGCGAGCGTCTCGTCCGATGAAAAAAGCCCCTTTTCAAGGGGCTTTTTTCGGCTTCCTGACCAGACGGTTAGCGTTTCGAAGCGCCTTTTCGCACCCTCGCTCACCGGTCCCGAAAACACTCACCTTTCGCCGTTTCGCGCCCAGGCACGCAAGGTTTCGACTGCCAACACCTGGTACCCGGCAATATTCGGATCCCTTAACCTGGGACTCCCAGGAAAATGTTGCGCGCCGAAACCAGGCGATCCTGTCCATCGGGATCACGAACCGTTGACGGCCGACAACTGGCAACGGTGATTGCGGCGCGGTTCGTCAACGAACCGATGCGACGCTACGCACGCGGCTCCCGAATCTCCTCACCTATGACCGCGCCGCCGCGTTCAGATCATGAAGCGGCTGTCTTCGACGAGCACGCGCGGCAAGGGCTGGAGGTCGGCGCGCGCGAAGCGCACCAGCGAGAAGGCGCGCAGACCTTGCGGGCTTGCCGGCAGGCGCGCGAGCGGGAACACGATCGAGCCGTTGTTGCCCTCGCTGCCGTTTGCCAGCAGGACATTCATCGGGCTCAGGCAGATCTCGCGCATTTCGACGTTGGTGTGTTGCGCGGGGTTCGCAAGCACGTTGCAGATCACCGTGAGTTGATGTTCGAGCGCTTCGCTCTTGAGCCCGAGCGCGGCGATCTCGCGCTCGTTCTGCGCAATCTGCGCTTCGACCCTGGCCACTTCGCCGGCGTTTTGCACATCGTGCTCGCCGAACATGCGTTGCGTGCCCGCGCCGTGACGCGTGAGCAGTTGCAGGCGCGTTCTGAGCAGCGCGCGCTCCTGTTCGAGCACGTCGCGGCGCGACTCGTCGGCGCCGATCTGCGCGAGGCCTTCCAGCGCGATCTGCTCGACCACGCGCCGCACGATCTGCTCGCGCAGGTCGGCTTCGGTCTCGCCGCACACGCGCACCTGATGGTCGTCAAAGCTCAACGTGGTCTGCATGACGTCGGTGTGCACCTCGTCGCCGTGCTGCTCGGCGCCGAAGGCGCACCGCTCGTTCAACGCCATGCCGAGCACCGCATAAACCTCGCGCGCAAGCGGATGACTCTCGAACCAGGCATGCAGTTCGGGCGAGCGGCTCAGCACGTGGCCGACTTCGTCGGGCGCAGCGAAAAACGCGTGGATGTAGGGGTCGTTCATCCAGGTGGCGGCGCTCGCCTCGCGCGCGGGCGGCATGCGCTCCACCACGTCGCGCACATATGCGACCGAACACGTGAGCGCGGGCACGAGCCGCTCGCGCCACTCGGGCACGAGTGCGAGCGTGGGGCTGAGCACGAGCAGGCGCTCGATCAACGCGCGGATTTGCGGCGTTTCCGGCGGCTGCTTCGCGCGGGCGCGCGGCCAAAGCCTGTCGAGGATGCTCATGGGGAAACTCCGTTGCAGACCGCGCGGGTGCGGCGGCGACACGCAGGCTTGCTTGGTGGCGGGTTTGCCGGCAAGACGCACGGCACGCGACGAAACCTCCTGTTGGAAATGACTATACCGCGAATCATCGCGTATCCGCGTTCGGACTGCCGCGTCGCAGCATTGGCCTGCAATGTCTCGACGCTCCCGAAAACACTCACCTTTGCTCTACGTAAAGTCGCCGGCGTTCGAATCGCTCACGCACGGGAAGCGCGTGACGGTGCGGCGAAAAATCGCATCGATCACACAGCAGTGAGTGTGAGCATCCCGCAGATGCTCACCTGTTGATTGTGTCCACGTGATTTCCCTCGTTGAGGGTGTCGCGTCATGCGTGTGCGCGCTTCAACGTGGTTCCCGTCAACGCTCACCCCTGCGGTTCATGACCCAAACCAGGCTTCGAGCATCCTCGCTTTGGCGCTTGCCGATCGATTATTTCATCAGCAATCCGAATCAATATGTCCGGCATGCGTAATCGATCCGAAGCATCCCGATTACACGTTCCGAAACCTGGGCGAGAGCAAAGGTGAGGGTTTTCGGGACGCGCGCATCGAACCCGACTCCTGGAAGTCCTCACCTGTCCCGGTATGGGTGAAGCCCGCGCGCGGCGATCGACTCACCGCCGCGCGCGTTCAGCGATAGCGTTGCAGTTCAGGATCGCTCACGGGTTGCTCCGGCAGATTCAGCATGCCGGGCAGGTCGTTCAGTTTCGGCAGGCCGCTCACGTTGGCCCAGCGGCCGCCCGAGCCTTGATAAATGAGCGTCGGCGTGCCGTCAAAGCCGAGGTCCTGGAACAGCTTGATGTTGTTGTTGAGCTTTCTCTGATCGGCAGGCGGAATGTGCGCAAGCGGCGCGATGCCGCCCGATTCGTCCTTCTCCGAGTAATGCGTCTCAAGCTCCTTGAGCAGCGCGGCGCCGTCTTTCGCTTCCAGCAGCGCCGCTGCCTTGCCCGCCGAATCGACCTTCAGAAAGCCCATAGGAATCCAATGCACTTGCAGGCCCGCCGCTTCATACGGTTGCAGCGCTTTCCACACCAGGTGACAGTAAATACAGTTTGGGTCCATGAAGACATAAAGCGTCGACTTCACATTCGACCCGCTCGCCCCTTCGACGATCGCACTCGCTTCGCGGAGGCTGGCGGCGGCCGTGGCCGGCAACCAGGTGGATTCCGGCGTGTCGGCGGCCATGACGGACGTGGCGGAGGTGACCATGGCCAACGCGCCCGCGGCGATCAGCATGCGTGTGAACTTTTTCATTCTCTTCCTCTGGCGCGGGTCGCGCCCTGAAATACGAAGCCCCGTATCTTAGGGTCAGGCGGTGGCGTGCTCCTGACGCCAGCATGGCAAAGCGGTCAGGTTGAGGCGAAAGGTGAGAGTTTGCGGGAGCCCATGCTCCCTCAGAACTTGAACCGCAACTGGAACCCGATGGTAAACGGCAGGTCGTCGGAGGGGATCGGCGGAATGACGATGAAGTTCACGCCCACGCGTTTGTACGCGACCATCACGATCGGCGCGACCACGGGCCCGATCGTATGGTCGTGACCGAGACCCCAGTTGCCGTAGTTATAGCCGGAGATGATGCCGCCCATCGCCGCGAGACGCACGAAGCCCCAGTGCAGGAACTCGGGGGCCCACACCGCGCCGCCATAGTACGAGGGCCGCCGCAACGAGTTGCGAAAACCGCCGGCCGTGAGCGCCCAGGTGTCGCCTGGCCAGCATTCGATGCCGAGACCCGGATTGAACTGTTCGAAGTCCTTGTCGGGATGAATGTGGTACGAGCCCACCATCGCGTCGACCCAAAGACCCGAGCTGCACCAGTTCGCGGCGCGCGCAGGCTGCGCACCGAGCAGCATCAGTGAGAGCAAGGGCATGAGCAGCAGGGTGGCGGCCGCGCCTCGTTTCGTTTTCTTCGCTTTCGTTATTGTTGCCGCGCCACCTGGCTTCTGCCAAAACCGCATGGGCTCTCCGTCCTTGCTTGCGCCGATCCGCTATGGGCTGTCGGTCTTCTGGTTGCTGGTTCGGGGTGAATGACGAACTGTACCGCAACCCGATGCGCGCGCAATGGAGTCCATGCTCGGATCGGGCGACTCATGCGTCACCGCTCGCCGCCGGCATCTTGCCAGCGTCATGAGTCGTCCCGATGAAAACGCCTGTGAAATTGCCGATGAAAGCGCTGTGTCAGAGGCCGAGGTCGCTCAGGCCCGGATGGTCGTCGGGGCGACGCCCGAGCGGCCAGTGATAAAGGCGGTCCGCCTCGCGGATCGGCAGGTCGTTGATGGACGCGTGCCGGTGCGCCATCAGGCCGTTCGCATCGAACTCCCAGTTCTCGTTGCCGTATGAGCGAAACCAGGCGCCCGAATCGTCGCGCCACTCGTACGCGAAGCGCACCGCAATGCGATTGTCGGTGTACGCCCACAGTTCCTTGATCAGGCGGTAGTCGAGTTCTCGCGCCCACTTGCGCGCGAGAAACGCGGCGATCTCCTCGCGGCCCGTCACGAATTCGGCGCGATTGCGCCACACGCTTTGCGGCGTGTAGGCGAGCGCGACGCGCTGCGGGTCGCGCGTGTTCCAGCCGTCTTCGGCGGCGCGCACTTTCTGGATGGCGCTCTCGCGCGTAAACGGCGGCAGCGGGGGGCGCACTTCGTTCGCATCACTCATGGTCTTTCTCCTTGCGTTGGGCGGCGCGCCGCGATGGCGCGCGCGAATCGGTTGGATTGCGGGAATCAGGCGCGCTTGCTTCGAGCAGCAGGCGAGCGGCGGCGCGCGCATCGAGCGCCGCGTCGGCCTCGCCGCTCACGAGCGCCACGCCGATCGCGCCATCGATCAGGATCAGCCACTGGCGCGCGACGCGCGACGCCACGCGGCTGTCCACGCCCGCCTCGCGCGCCCAGGCATGGGTCTGCTCGCGCACGAAGTCGAGCAGGCGCGCCTTGTGATCCCGCGCGACCACGCGCACGGGGTCATCGGGCGACGCTGTTTCACCGGCGGCATTCAGAAACGCGCAGCCGTGAAAGCCCGCGGAGGCGAACCATTCGCGCAGCACGTCGAACATGCCAATGAGACGCGCCTGCGGCGTGCGCCCTCGCGCGAGCGTGCCGGCGATGAACCAGCGCATCCAGCGCTCGTCGCGCCGCGAGAGCGCGGCCGCAACAAGCGCGTCCTTCGATTCGAACCAGGTGTAGAAGCTCTTGCGCGCCGCGCCCGCCGCGCGAACGATCGCGTCCACGCCGGTTGCGTGAATGCCGCCCGCGTAGATCAGCGCTTCGGCCGCTTCGAGCAGACGCTCGCGCGCATCGGCCGGGGGCGCTGCGGGGTTCGGAATGGCTGGCGTGCTCATGGCTTCTCTCGATTGCGGTCTTTCGGTGGATGCTTGCAACAAGCATCAGGAGAATGATCGTTCTCCAAGCACGTAATGTAGAACGATCATTCTCCCAAGTCAAGATCCGGAATCAGGGCGCGTTGCGGTCGCTTGCGCCGCACGACCCGTTCAAGCGGCCAAGGAGCGAACGCCCCGATACCGCGAAGACGGCGGCGACAACCAGCGCGAGCCCCATGACCCGCGTGAGCGTGAGCGGTTCGCCGAGCAGCAGGGTCGCGAGCGCCACGCCGGTCACGGGCGCCACCGCCGTGAATACGGCGGCCTCGCCGCCCGGCACGCGCGCGGCGCCCGCGTACCAGAGCCAGAATCCGCCCACGGTCGGCACCAGCGCGTAGTACGCCACGCCGATCAACGCGGAGCGCAAAGCGGGGATCGACTCGGAAAGCGGGACCGCGTGCACCGCGCCGATCCAGCCGGGCAACGCGCAAGCGCCCGAGACGATGAAGCCCAGGCCCGTCATCGCCGCCGCTTGCGCGAGCGGTGGCCACGGCCGCGATAACCGTTTGTTGAGGAGGACGAACAGGCTTTCGCAAACGACCGCGCCGAGGATCATCGCATCGCCCGCGAGCGATCGGGCGCCGTCGTGAGGCCCGGCTGGCGCGAGCGTGACAAGCGCCACGCCGAGGCTTGCGGCGGTGACCGAAACAAGCGTGCTCGCGCGCAGTCGTTCGCCGAGCAGCAATGCGGCGGTCAGCGCGCACACGGCAGGCAGGGTGCCGAGGATGATGCCGGCATCGCTTGCGGACGTGCGCTGCGTGCCGGCGATCAGCAGGACCGTATAGCCCACGCTGCCGATGGCGGCCTGCGTAATGAGCAGCAGCGCGTCGCGCAGGCCGGGGCGTGGAAATGCGGTGCCGGTCAGCCGCATGAGCAGCAGAAAGACCGGCAACGCCATGGCGAAGCGCAGCGCGGTGGCGGGCAAGGGATCGAGCCCCGCGCCGATGGTCTTGCTGGCAATCACCGTGCTGCCGACGGTGAGCATAGCCGCCGTCAATTGCAGATGCGCGACGGATCGGGGGGAAAGGGCGGGGCGACGCGCGTTTTCGCGCGGCGGCAATCGTGTGGACATGGAGCGCTCCTCGTGGTGATACGCCTGTATAGGCGGACCACGGCGCGCCGTCTTGGATCGATGTGCGTCAGCGCCTGGACTTCATGCCCCGCGAGCGAGCCGGTAGCGGCCGGGTGAGACGCCGAATTGCCGCGCGAACGCGCGATTCAGGTGACTCTGATCGCAGAAACCGGCGGCCAGCGCGGTCTGCGCAGGCGCGTGACCGGCCTTGAGCAGTTGCCGCGCGAGCGCCACGCGGCGATGCAGGATGTAGTTGTGCGGTGCCACGCCGAACGCGCGCATGAAGCCGCGATGAAGCTGGAACCGGCTCAGCCCCGCCGCGCGGGCGAGTTCGGCAAGCGAGAACGGTACGGCGGGATCGGTGTCGATCATCTCGCGCACGTGGACGAGCGCGGCGGGCGAGCATGGCGCGAGCGAGCGCCGGTGACCGAGGGCTTCGACGAGGCGCGTCATGACTTCGAGCGCGGCGGCGTCGAACGCCATGCGGGAGAGGTCGTCGCCCGAGGCCGCGCGTGGGTCCACGCTCTGGTCCGCGTTTTGCTGCGTCACATGGGCAAAGGCGGCGTCGAACAAGCCGCGCAAACGCGGTTCGCTGATCACGGGCGCATGCAGCGCAAAGCCGGCGTCATCGCCCTGCGTGATGTCGGCTTGCAACGCGTCGATCCAGCACGGCTCGAAATAGAGCATGCGCCACGTGCGGCCCGCGGCGTCGAGCGGCCGCCCGTCGTGCACTTCGCCGGGATTGACGAGAATGAGATCGCCCGGCGCGGCCTCGACCTGGCCCGCATCGCTCAGCGAGACATGGCCACCGCGATCGATCACGCCAATGCCGTACTGATCGTGCGTGTGGCGTCCGAATGAGCGCGCCGTGGCGGCCGTCATCGCGTCGACCTCGCGCACGAGCGTGGCGTGAAAGCGCACTGCATGATTCGCGGCTGGCATGGAGCGGCACTCCCGGCGAGTTGGCTGCTATGCGCGTATGAAACCCGACTTTCGCGCGGCGCGCAACGCCCGCGTGAGCGGGCGAACAGGACACGGCAAGGCGGCGACGCGGCGATCCGGCCCTGGCACGTTATGCTTTATCGTCGGGATGGAAGAAACGCGGGCCGCCAAACGTACAGGAACGTATCAGCCAGCCAATGGGAGATGAGATGAAAGAGCGGCCGTTTGCGCCATTCGTTCGCGGCTCGCGCCGCGCCTTCTGCGCTGCGGTGTGCGCGGCGGGCTTCGCCGCGTGCACGCCTTTGCGGGTCGTCACGCACAGTGTGAGCCGCGCCGAAGCCAGCGTGCCGGCGGGCCACTACACGCTCGACGCCCATCACTGGAGCATCGTGTTCGATGTCGATCACCTCCAGTACACGCGCTTCGTGATGCGCTTCGACCGCGCACAGGGCACGCTCGACTGGCGTACGGGCGGCCTCGAAACCGCCTCGGTGGATGTGGTCATCGACGCCGCGAGCCTCGACACCAACGTTCCCGCACTCGACGCCATGGTGAAAAGCGCGCAAATGCTCGACGTGGCGCGCTATGCGCAAATCCGCTTCGTGAGCACGCGCTTCGAGCGCACGGCCGAGGGGCGCGGCGCGCTCACGGGCAACCTCACGATACGCGGCGTGACGCAGCCGGTCACGCTCGACGTCACATTGAACGGCTACGCGCCGAATCCGCTCACGAAAGCGCCCACGCTCGGTTTCACGGCCACGGGCCATTTCAGCCGCGCGGCGTTCGGGCTGACGACCTGGTATCCCGCCGTGGGCGACGATATCACTGTGCGCATCCAGGCCGAATTCGAGCAGCCCCCAGCGGGCGCAGCCGCTCAATCGGAAACGCAGTGAAACCGGCGCGCACTCAGGCCGCGGTCCAGTCGAGAATCACCTTGCCGCTCTCGCCCGAAAGCATCGCCGCGAAGCCTTTCTCGTAGTCGTCTACGCCGAAGCGATGCGTGATGATGGGCGAAAGATCGAGCCCGCTTTGCAGCATGGCGACCATCTTGTACCAGGTCTCGAACATCTCGCGGCCATAAATGCCCTTGATTTCCAGCCCCTTGAAGATCACCTGGTTCCAGTCGATGGCGGTTTGCGAGGGCGGAATGCCGAGCAGCGCGACCTTGCCGCCATGGTTCATCGATTCGAGCAGCGCCGTGAATGCGCTCGGCACGCCCGACATTTCGAGGCCCACGTCGAAGCCCTCGGTCATGTGCAGTTCCGCCATCACGTCGCGCAGCGACTCGCGCGAGACGTTCACGGCGCGCGTGGCGCCCATCTTGCGCGCGAGTTCGAGGCGATAGTCATTGACATCGGTGATGACGACGTTGCGCGCGCCCACGTGCTTCGCGATCGCAACAGCCATGATGCCGATGGGCCCCGCGCCCGTGATGAGCACGTCCTCGCCCACGAGATTGAACGAAAGCGCCGTGTGCGTGGCGTTGCCGAACGGATCGAAGATCGCCGCGAGATCGTCGGAGATTTCGGGCGGAATCTTGAATGCGTTGAAGGCCGGTATCACGAGATATTCGGCGAACGCGCCTTCGCGGTTCACACCGACACCCGTCGTGTTGCGGCACAGGTGACGCCGCCCCGCACGGCAGTTGCGGCAAAAGCCGCAGGTAATATGCCCCTCGCCCGACACGCGGTCGCCAATCTGGAAGCCGCGCACCTCCTGGCCCATTTCGACGATCTCACCCACGTATTCATGGCCCACGTGCATCGGCACGGGAATGGTCTTCTGCGCCCAGTCGTCCCATTTCCAGATGTGGATGTCCGTGCCGCAGATCGCCGTCTTGCGGATCTTGATCATCACGTCGTTGTGGCCGACTTCGGGCTTCTTCACGCGCGTGAGCGTGAGTCCGGGGGCGCGTTCGAGTTTGGCGAGTGCTTTCATTTGATTCGCAATCCTTATTAAATCACGCCGAGGGTCTTGCCCACACGCGCAAACGCGTTGACGGCGCGCCCGATCTGCTCGGGCGTGTGCGCGGCGCTCATCTGCGTGCGAATGCGCGCGCGGCCCTTCGGCACGACGGGATACGAAAAGCCGATCACATAAACGCCTTCGTGCAGCAGGGCGTCGGCCATTTGCGTGGCGACCTGTGCGTCGCCCAGCATCACGGGAATGATCGGGTGCTCGCCGGGTACGAGCGTGAAGCCGAGCGCGCTCATTTCGCGGCGAAACTGCGCGCCGTTCTCGCGCACGCGGCGGCGCAACTGCGCGCCTTCGTCGCTCGCGATCAGTTCGAGCACCGCGAGCGATGCGGCTGCGATGCTCGGCGTGAGCGTGTTCGAGAAAAGATACGGACGCGAGCGCTGGCGCAGCAGATCGACGACTTCCTGCTTCGCCGCGATATAACCGCCCGAGGCGCCGCCCAGCGCCTTGCCGAGCGTGCCGGTGATGATGTCCACGCGCTGCGCCACGCCGCAATGCTCGGGCGTGCCGCGCCCGTGCTCGCCGATAAAGCCGACCGCGTGCGAGTCGTCGACCATCACCAGGGCATCGTAGCGGTCGGCGAGATCGCAGATGCCTTTGAGGTCGGCGATGATGCCGTCCATCGAAAACACGCCGTCGGTAGCGATGAGCTTGTAGCGCGCCCCGGCTTCGTCGGCTTCGCGCAGCTTGGCTTCGAGATCCGAAAGATCGTTGTTCTTGTAGCGGTAGCGGCGCGCCTTCGAAAGGCGCACGCCGTCGATGATGCTCGCGTGATTGAGTTCGTCGCTGATGATGGCGTCTTCCTCGCCGAGCAGCGTTTCGAAAAGGCCGCCGTTCGCGTCGAAACAACTGGAGTAGAGAATGCAGTCCTCGGTTTGCAGGAACGTGGCGAGCGCGCTTTCCAACTGCTTGTGCACGGTTTGCGTGCCGCAGATGAAGCGCACCGACGCCATGCCGAAGCCGTCGCGCTCGAGCCCGTCTTGCGCTGCGGCGATCAGGCGGGCGTCGTTGGCGAGACCGAGGTAATTGTTGGCGCAGAAGTTGAGTACGTCGCTGCCGTCGGCCAGACGAATGTCGGCGGACTGAGGCGTTGCGATCACACGCTCGTTCTTGTAGAAGCCGTCCGCGCGAATCTGGTCGAGCGTGGCACGCAGATGGTCGAGATACGGGGTACGCATGGATCGATCTCCTGGCTTGGAGGGCCGCGGCCTGCTATAGTCGGCGGCAGGTTTTAGCGAAAATTTCTTTTATTTCGAACACAAGTTCGATATATCGAACGCACTCTAAACGATGAGGTCGTGAATGGCAAGCACCCGCAAACCGCGCACCGCACCGGCGGCTGCCGTTCCCGACGCGCCAGCGCCGGCGCCGGCCGCAACCGGTGTCTCGCCTGCATCCACCGTACCCTCCACCGCGCCGCCACGTGTGGGCGAGCAAATCCAGCGGCTGCGCAGCGAGCGCAAGATGACGCTCGACGACCTCTCGCGCGCCGCGGGTGTCTCCAAATCCATGCTATCGGAAATCGAGCGAGACAAGGCGAACCCGACCATCGCCGTGGCCTGGCGGCTCACGAACGCCCTGGGCGTGAAGCTCGATTCCCTGTTCGCCGCGCCGAAGGCGCCCGAGGCGATCGCCGTGGCCGGGCCGCACGACATCCCCACACTACTGGGGCACGAAGCCGGCTACCAGTTGCGCGTGTGGGGGCCGATCGAACTCGCCGGACAATTCGAATGGTATGAACTGACGCTCAAGCCGGGCGGCGCGCTGGTGTCGAGCGCGCATGAACCCGGTACGCGCGAGCACCTCACGGTCCTACAGGGGAGCCTCGAAGTCGAGGCAGGCGGCGCGGCGCAACGGCTCAAGACGGCGGACACCGCGCGCTATATCGCCGATCAACCGCACGCCATCCGCAATGTGGGCAAGGGCGAAGCCCGCGCGCTGATGGTGGTGATCCACGGTTGAGCGGCCAGCTCCCCGCGACCCCTGGCCGTACGGATGAGGCTGCGCAATCCGCCCGACTACTGTATATTTATACAGTGAAAGTCCGACCGGAGCCGCCGATGTCTATCTCGCCCCCAACCGAACTGCCGCGCGAACACGAACTGGCCGCCTTGCGCTTCCAGTCCGCCGCGCGCGACCTCGAACATATCGTGCGCAACATCGCGCAACGCTACATCGCCCGCCAAGTCCCGCTTACGTGGCGGCTTCTTCATGCCATCGAGGCCGAGGCGCTTGCCGACCTCGGCTTCGCGAGCCGCCATGACGCCCTCATGCTGGGCCTCTTCCAACGGCCCGGCGACCTTGCGTGGCCGGAAACGGATGAGACCGTCGACTTCGGCCAGTCCAATGCGCTGCCCGCCGTGTTCGCGTTCGCGGTCTCGGCCTACGAGCGCGCCGCGCAAAGTGCGGAAGAGGCACGCCGTCAGGCCAGGCGCAGCGACGCCGCGCGACGCGCGCGGGCGTGGGGCGGCTGACGGCTTGAGGAGCCTGGCGAGCGCAGATGGGTTGCGCCCGCCGTGATCTCGCTATAATGTTCCTTTAACGCAACTAACGGAATGATAGAGATGGCGTCATCCACTCCCGCACGCGACCTCTTCGACCAGCAACGTCAAGACTGGCAACGCGACCCCGTGGCCGCATTCGACGCCTGGCTGGCATCCCAGGAATTGCGTCGCTCGTCAGCCGACGTCTATCGCGTGCAATGGGGACGCTTTCTCGAATGGCTCGCGCTCAAGCGCAAGACCATCATGACAGTGGATACCGGCACGATCGCGGAATTCGTCGCCAGCCTCGACGTGAAGAAACCCCAGCGGCTGCGCTACCTTCGCCTCATCGAACGCGTGCTCGATCACGTGCGTGAAATCGAACTCGCTTCCACGAATCCCGCGCGCTTCATCGCTCAGGACGGCGAAGCCGCCTGGCGCAACGCACGCGAAAACGACCCGACCGGCTTTCTCAATGCCGCCGAACGTGCGGCGATCGTGGGCCGGCTGTTCTCTCCGCTCGTCGAGCCGTCCGCCGCGAAGCAATGGCGGGAGCGCCGCGACCGGGCGCTCGTCGCGATCTTTCTGGGCGGCGGGTTGAAAACCGGCGATGCCATCGCGCTGACGCTCGACTGCGTGGCAATCGGCTCGGAGTGGGTGACGATCGAAGCCGCCAACCCTGTTTTCACGCGGACCACGCGGCTCGCCCCCTTTGCCGTCGACGTGCTTGGCGCGTGGCTCGAAGCGCGCCGCCTCGCCGGATTGCCAGGCCAGCTCGTCTTTCCCGGCTCCCCCTCGGGACGACCGATGCACAAGGCCACGGTGCTGCGCGCCATCGACGCCCTGATGGAAACCGCGGGCGTGGCCGAAACCCGCGCCGAGCGCGCCAGTCCGCAAACGCTGCGCAACACGTTTGCGGCGGACCTGTTCGAGCGGGGCGTGGACACCGATCAGGTAGGGCAGTGGCTCGGTTTCCTGCAACCGATCTCCGCGGGCCGGCTCCACCGCGCGTGGAAAATATGGACCGAACGGGAAGCGATGCAGCGTGCCGCTGCGGAAAGCGAAAAAACCTGAACACCGCGTGAGCTGGCGTTCGTGCCGCGCTCGCGGCACGCGCCGCGTCCCGTAAAAGCTCACGCCGGGAGCGCTCGTTCGCTCCCGCAAAGGCTCACCTCAAGCCTGTTCGGGCGAATGTTTGCCCGCCATGAAGCGCGAAAAGGCTTCCAGCTTCGAGGCCCCCGCGCCCGACGTGTGCTCGCACTCCGGGCACAGAAACTCAAAACCATCGTCCACTTCGGACAACTCCGGTTCCCCTTCATGGCAATTCGGGCAACGCGCCGGCAGCGCGACGTGGCCATCCACCACCGTCCCGAGACGCGTCAGTTCGGCCTCGCCCAAACGTCCCTCCGCTGCGAGGGCGCACAACACAGCCGCAACCGACGCATCGACGCCTTGTTGTCCGCGTAGCGTCGTTACCTGGCGAGTCAGGACATCGACTTCGTCGGAACGCTCGCGCAGCAGGACGTCGAGCCGGTCGGCGCGTGCCTTCGCCGTCGCCAGTTGCTGGATGAAATCGAATTCCTTCTTGCTCGCATCGCGCTGGGCCGACTGCCACGTCGACGACATCGAGCGCAATGAATCGAGCTCGACGAGCATCGGCCTGACGCGCCGCTCGGCCTCGGCCAGCGCATCCTTGATTTGCTGCGCATAGTGCTCGGTGCTCTTGCGCATCTCTTCATGCAAGCCGTCGATTCGGTCGCGCAATCCGGCATTGGTCGTCTGCTCGGTTTCGACCCGCTTGCGCAGGGCTTCGTTTTCCGATTCGAGGCGTTGAAACTGCACTTCGCGGTTGCCATGCTGTAGCGCGCCCTGCGCTGAACTGGCGGCGAGCTGGCTTTCGAGTTCACGCACCCGCTCGTAGGCCGCTTCGGTGCGGCTTTCGCTGCGTTGCAACATCTCATCGGTTGCGGCGCGCCGGGCTTCGGCGTCGCGGGCGGCTTGCTCGGCATCGCGTCGGCCAGCCTCGAATTCGGTGCGTTCGTCGTGCAAAGCGTCTCGCGCCAGCATTAGCGCTTCTTCGAATAGTGCGCCAAGCAACTCGCCGGCACGTTCTTCCAGTGCAGGCGGAATCGCGCCAACACCAGCACGCGTTTTCGACGCGGTTCGGATGCGTTGCCAGAACAGCTCGATATCTTTGGGAATGTCGCTCGCACTGCCAGTCTGGGTCAGTTCGCGGACAGCGGCCATCGAGGGTTTGATCTCGAAATCGAAGAACAGACGCTTGCAGGCATGGAGGGAGAGCTCCTGCCTACGCGCTCCGTTTTTGCGCAAATTCTCGAGTTCTTCGCGGATAACCTGGCGATCTTGGTCTCGCATGTTCGTCTTCTCGGCAGGGGAGTGGACGAATCATAACAAATTACGTTCTGTTTGCTACGTTTTTTAATGCCAGGAAGGTTTAGAGCGGAGAGAAGTGCTTTAAGCGGCGCTTTATTTCGATTGAAGCAGGCTTTAGTCGAGTGTCGGCGTGAAACAAATCGAACTTTGTTTCATAAGCCATTGTAAACGCGGGAGATTTACCTCCGATTTTACTTCGATCCGTTGTTTCACGCGAGAGGTGAGAAGAATCAGAGCCGTAGGGGTTGGAGGAATTGTGGATATCTTGGAAAACTCGCAAGGAAGATCGTGCTTGAGAATACATAAAAGTAAACACCCTTGATACCCGTTAAAAACGTTAACGCCACGGCAAACCCTTATCCCGCGGGGCTTTCAGGCTGATCAGGTGAAGCTTTACGGGACCCTGGGTGAGACCTTGCGGGACAGTCGGGTGACGGGCTTCGGGATCGGGGGTGAGGCGGTACGGGAAAGGACGTGAGCGGATTCAGGGACAGGGAGATTGTTGACTTCGCGGCAAGGGTGAGCGAATACGGGAGTGAGCCGCCGTATGGGTCAAGAGGGACAGGGAGGTGTCGTGATGTTACGCGAAATGCAACGGTGAGCGGATTCGGGACCGGGAATTCGCGGTGTTTTTGGACGAAATCGAGGGGCTGAAAAGCCTTGGGTGAGGAAAATCGGGAAAAAATGCGGATCGAAGGTGAAGTTTTTCGGGAGCCAAACGCAGAAATCGGGCGAAATGGGCGTTTCCGGAGCTCTGAGGTGAGGTTTTTCGGGAGTCGATGCACCCGTTGGCCGGGACGCTTGCCGGTCTCCGGCGCATTCGTCTGCCTCTCGAAGTGGCAAAGGTGAGGTTCTACGGGGGCTTGCGGCGTTGCGGCGAATCCGGGTGCTTGCTCTGCCTCGCAAAGCGCGAAGGTGAGGCTTTTCGGGAGGTATTTTGGGCTCTTTTTGGGCTTGAGGTGAGGAAATGCGGGAGAAAGTTGGTATTCACTGCGCCGGAAGCACCGAAATTCCGTGGGGGAGAAGCCGCAGACTCAATCGCTGGAATTCGCTGAGGTGAGCGTTTTCGGGGGCCGTTGTGCGGTGAGGACCCGTCGATGCGGAGCGCACTTCTTCATTTGAGGTGAGGTGATACGGGAGCAAAGCGCGGATTTGCCGAGCTGCCGACATGTGGATAAGTCTCGGAATCTATTGATTTTTTCATACGAGCAGCCGGAAGGTGAGGTTTTTCGGGAGTGATATTTGCGCTGCGCCGCGACGCCTGCTCAGCGCAAAAGGTGAGTTTTTTCAGGAGCATTGGTGCCCTGAATGTCGGTAGGACGGCCTTTCCATCCTTGCCGGAAGGCACCGCCAGTTAAACCATAGGTGAGAATTTACGGGACGCTTCGCATGGCTGCGGACGGCGAATGCAGAACTCAACGCCGCCGAAGGTCATTTTGTTGAGCGCTTGCCGGGGGAAAACGGGCTTCCCGGCACTCAGCGAGGCACTTTCAGGGGCCATTTCGTTATGTCTCTCATCTGGACTGCTTTCGTTGTGGAGCTTGGCCAACGCCGGCGGGATTTTTCACCCAACAGGTGAAAATATTTAAGGTGAGCCGTTACGGGAGCAAACGGCGACCGTTGGCGCAAGGGCGAAAACGCGGGCTCGGGCCGGATCGTAGAATACGCAAAGCGCCCCGCCGGACGGGCGTCTGGCGGAAGGTGAGGTGATACGGGAGTGCGTCGCGGTGAGTTGCACACATAATGGGCGCATCACCGGCAATGGTGAGAGACGCCCTATAGACGCCTATCACCACAGACGGTATCCTTTCGCGAAATTCCTTCCTCGACCCGACGCATGGCCACGAAGCGCGTGAAAAAGACCGATGTGGTAAGCCCCAGTTCGGCGGAATTGCGCAAGGCCGTCGAGGCGATCGCGATCCAGCCGAAAAGCGGCAAGATCACCCTGCTGACCCGCAAGCTGTTCAACGTGCTGCTGGCCGTCGCGCAGCAGGCCGACGAGTCCGGCGACACTTACCGTGCGCTGCTTTCGGACATCGTCGCCAACTCGGCGTTCGATTCCAATGATACGGCGCTCGTGAAAGAGCACTTGCGCCGCATGGTGTCGGTGCAGGTCGAATGGAGCCAGGGGACCTCCAGCCAGAAGCCCGGACGCAAGTGGGGTATCTCCACGCTGATCGCGGACGCGGAAATTCTCGAGGACCCGCAGACCCGGCGCGTCTGGGTGGAATTCTCGTTCGCACCGAAAATCAAGAAGAAGCTGCTGGACCCGGTCCAGTACGCCCGCCTGAGCCTGCAATTCCAGAGCCAGTTGCGCAGTAGCGCCGGCCTCGCGCTCTACGAGATTTGCGTACGCTATCTCACTAACCCCAGCCATCTCACGATGCGTGAGACCTGGGAATGGTGGCGCCCGATCCTCTCCGGCACGCCGGATACCGAAGCCGGCGATGAAGCCAAGCGCGAGTACAAGTATTTCAAGCGCGATTATCTGCGACCGGCAATCGCCGAAGTCAACGCGGTCACGAATATCTTCGTCGAATTGATCGAGCATCGCGAAGGACGGCGCGTCGCCGAAATCCAGTTTCGCGTAACCGAGCGCAAGCAACCGATGCTTGCGCTCGATGAACATCCGAACGTGTTCGACAGCACGCTCGTCGATCGCATGGTGAAGATCGGCATTCCGCTCAAGGAAGCGCAATCGCTGTATGCCGATAGCGAGGAAAATCGCATTCGCGCCGCGCTGCAATTGACCGAGCAGCGTCTGCGCAGCACGAGCCTGCCGCCGGTGCGCAGCGCCGCGGCGCTATTCAAGGATGCGTTGAAGAAGGGTTATGCGCCGCCGGTCGAAACCCCGGCGGGCGCGACACCTGCCGTTGGCCGCAGCGCAGCGGCGGCGGTGACGGCAGACGATCCGAAGGCGCGCTTGCTCGACGAATACTCGGCTTATCGCCGCAAGGAAGCGCGCGCACTCTACGAGGAGCAGGGCGAGATGGAGCGTGAACTTGCGCGCCAGTCCTTCGAAGAGGATGAATTGCCGGTGCTCGGCGCGCATCTGCGGGATGACTGGCGTCGCCGCGGGCTGGACTCGAAGCTGGCTGACTCGGCGTTTTTCGACTGGCTTGCCCGCAAGACCTGGGGCGAACCGACCGACGGCGACCTGCTGGCGTTCACGCTGAGCCAGTCGCGCGCCGCCTGATCCAGACGGTGTTTTCCCGGTTCCGTGCAATGCGGGCCGGTGGCGTCAGGCTGGTTGCCAGCCGCCAACTGCATTGGCTACGGTGGCAACCGCTGACGCACTTTCAAACTTATTTCGTTTTCAGAATCTGTTCGATCTGTTGAAGGATCGCATCGCGTCGATCTTTGGAGAGGCCTTTCAGGCGCAGTTCGAGCCGGTCGTCGCCGTATGACTTGAGGTCGCCAACGGCCACGCCATCCAGCTTGATCTCCAGTCTTTGCGCGTAGCGTTGCCGGCCTGCCGGCTTCGGACTTTCCTGCGGACTTGCCCGACCTTTCACGATATCCGCGACCTGCCGCGTGCTGAGATCGTCCGAGACGATGCGGTTGATGAGACGCAGCGTGGCGTCTGTGCCGCGTGCGCCGTGATAGCGGCCGACCTGATACGCCATGTTCGAGCCGAACCGGTCGGAGCGTGCCACCATCTCCTGCATCACCAACTCCGGCAGTTTCCCGATCGACAGCGCAACCGCCACCGTCGATTCGTCGAGGCCGAGATGATCGGCAAGTTCACGCTGGCTTTGGAAGTGCTTTTCGTCGATGAATCGCTTCCACACCACCGCATTGTCGAAGACGGTTTGCGAGTCGCGCTGCACGTTCAGATCGTAGCCGAGCTTGTAGCTCTGAATCCCGATCGGCAGATCGACGACGATCGCCTTCACGACTTCCTTGTTCGCTTCCTTCAACGCGCGTACGCGGCGGCCGCCGTCGCTCACGTAGTAGCTGCCGGGCGTCGCGTAATCGGGAATCACGTGAATGGCCTGCTGCTGCCCTTGCTTCGCGAGATTGACTGCGAGTTCTGCAATCGACGCCTTCAGATAGAAGTGACGCGGATTGAAGGGGCTCGGCTTGATGTCCTTGAGCGGCAACTCGATGATCTGCCCCGGACGGTAGCCGTGCGCGATGCGCCACGCGCGATATTGCGCCGACTCGTTTTCGACAGCGGGTGCGGCTTCCAGAGCAGGCTCGGCAATCGGCTCAATGACAGGCTGGCTCGAACGTCCGGCCACGTCGGGCGCTTTCGGCTTGTCCTGGACCAGTCCGTCGATGGCGTTGAGGCGGTCAAGCGCAGTACGCTTTTCGCTGCTCGTCGTATCAGGGCGAGCCTGAAAGCCTTTGGCGAATTGGGAGGGTTTCATTCAGGGTCCTTTATGCGCATAAAGTCAGGGGAGCATCGCCGCGATTTCGTCGGCGCATGCGCGCACTTCCAATGCGGCGAGGCGTGCGCCGCGGTCGTTCATTTGTAGAACTGTCTGGCCAAGCGCCATGGCCTGCTTGTACGCCTCACGTGTGGGAATCTGGGTTTTGAGCAACGGAAAGCCGAGTTCTTCGAGCGCGCGTTTCAACTCGCGTGTCAGCATGCGCTTTTCTTCGGTCTTGTTCAGCAGGAACACCGCGCGCAGATCTTCGTTCATCACCTGCGCCTGCTGGATCAGTTTGACCAGCCCGACGCTCGACCAGTAATCGGCCGGAGACGATGACGTGGGAATCACGGCGACGGTGGCAGCCAGCAGTACGACGCCGGACACCTTCTCCGTGATCGACGGTGGGCAGTCGACAACGATGATGTCGTAGTCGTTGATGAACTTCTTGATCTCGCGATGGATCTGTCCACCGGCTTCGGAGAGGTTGACCACCGGGAACGGGATGCCGGTTTCGCCGTCGGCGGATGCGCTGGCCCAGTGAACCAGCGTATTTTGGCCGTCGGCGTCCACGACGAGAACCCGCTTCCCTCTCTCGTGAAATGCCGCGCCGAGATGCATCGCGATCGTGCTCTTGCCGACCCCGCCCTTCTGCTGCGTGACTGCGATTATCTCTGCTGCCAATTGGTATTCTCCTTTTTGCTATTAGCTTGGGATTTTACCTGGACTGTTTTTCAATTCAATGATTTTTGGAGTATTTCTCAGTCGAATTGGCCATTCGGACAAGGTTTATGCGCATAAAGCTCGGGAGGAGGCTCTGTAGCACGGGGATGCAAGCCGCGGCACCATAAACCAAAACACCGCCAGCCAAAGCCGTTGGCTCCCGACGCAGCGTGAGAGTGCGGCACCTCCCCCACCGCTTTATGCGCATAAAGTCCCATCGCCGGGATCGAGTGATCTCGAGCGCTCCAGCGACCAGGCAGAGAACTCGGATCGCGAACGCAAACCACGCACGAGCCCGAGACCGACTCCAGCGTCTCACGGCAGGTGAACTCGCCCGACCCACCAGCTTCATCCTCCACCAGCGCGCCCGGTAAAATCGCAGATCGTCACCGGCTCTTGCAAAGGCCGCCCGCCACTTCCCTCTCGTCTGCCACCAACCATGATCACGATCTACCACAACCCCCGTTGCTCCAAATCCCGCGCCGCTTGCGACCTGGTGTCGAATGCCAAGGCGACCGAGCCTGTCGAGGTGATCGAGTATCTAAAGCAACCGCTCACGGTCGAGCAACTCAAGGGCCTGCATGCGATGCTCGGCGGCCCGCTGCTCGACATGGTGCGAACGGGGGAGTCCGAATACGCGGAACTGGGCCTCGACGCGCCAGGTGTCACAGATAATCAGCTCTACGAAGCAATTGCGAGCCACCCGATTCTCTTGCAACGACCCATCGTCGTGCGTAACGGTCGCGCCGTGATTGGTCGTCCGACCGAGAACCTCGCGGTGCTGTTCGAGTGAAGCCGTAGTGTGAAAACGATTACGAGAAGTCGGCCGTATAGCCGACTTCTCGTACGGTGACGTTCGCGCGTTGACACTGATCCGCGCAAATCATCGAAGGTGGCCGCGCGCGGACTGCCCTCCCCCACCGCGTGCGCACGAAAGTTGCAGCTTTGCTAACCTGCCGACGAATCCCAAGCGAGGCCCGGCCCCATCGGCTATTCAGGTAAGTTGTCCACAACCTTCTCAACAAAAAATGTGGATAAATTCGCGCAATGCCAGGTTATCCACAGCGCGGTCTCATCACCTTCCGCACGCCTCGCCATCATTGGAATCCGCTCACGCCTATGATGGCGTTTCCTTCTACTGCGCTTCATGCGCGCCTCCAGGGACACAGCAATGGCCTACAAAATCGCGGTTGTGGTCGGCAGTCTGCGCAAGGATTCCTTCAACCGGCAACTCGCGCACGCCGTGACGTCGCTGGCGCCGGCCGATTTCACGTTCGACTATCTCGACATCGGCGTGCTGCCGCTCTACAGCCAGGAGTACGACGCCGACTACCCTGAGGCGGCCCGCCGGTTCAAGCAGCAGATCGAAGCCGCCGACGCATTGCTCTTCGTCACGCCCGAATACAACCGCTCGATTCCGGGCGTGCTGAAGAACGCGATCGACTGGGGTTCGCGGCCGTGGGGTACGAATTCGTGGGGCGGTAAGCCGGGCGCCGTGCTTGGCACCTCGCCCGGCGCGATCGGCACGGCGCTTTCGCAGCAGCATCTGCGCAATGTGCTCGCGTATCTCGATGTTGCCCTGCTCGGCCAGCCCGAGATGTTCATCAAGCACGACGTGAGTCGCATCAACGAGAAGGGTGAGATCGTCAGCGACGACACGCGCAAGTTCCTGCAAACCTTCGTCGATGCCTACGCAGCCTGGGTCAAGCGCCAGCTCGGACGCTGAGGTCCGGGCCGCGCGCGTGACGCCTTGAGGACGCCTTGAGGCGCCTTAAGGCCGGCGCTCAATGTAGCGTGCGCGATTGTCCCGGCATGTCTTTGTGGTGCTCGGGCGTGTCCTCTTCGTATTCGAGGAATTCGTCGGGAATCTGCGGCGCGGCGCCGGCAGCGGGTCGCGTCGCCTCGGGGGCGGCGGGCACGTCCACGTCTACGTGATGAGCGCCCATCACCGCACCCGCGCCCGGCGCGCTTGCCGAGGTGAGCACGGTGGCCTCGGCTTCGTTCGCCGGCCGCATGGGCGCATCGGCTGCACTCCCCTGCGTGCCTTGATGTCCTTCGTCGGCCTGCGCCGTGCGGCGGCGCATGGCGTCGGCGAAGTCGCTCAGGCCCAGCTCGTCGAGCGCCGAGTGCTCGCGTGCAACCGGGCGGTCCGTTGCGGGCCACGCCCACGGCGAGCCGCGCAAGGCGACGTCCGTCGCATGTTCTTCACGTAGTGTCGTGCACGCGAGGTCGGCGTGCGCTTCGTCGCTCACATGTACGCCAATGCGCACGGCTTCTTGCGGTGGCGGCGTCGTGCCGGGCGGCTCGTTCGCGCTGCGGCGCACGTCGCCCGTGCTTGAGAAAAAGCTCGTCACGAGACGCTCGATGCCCGCCAGCACGCCTTCGGTGTGTGCCGGCAGGTCGATGTCGCTCGCCGCGAAGCCGCGTTGTAGCAGCGCGTCCTGCGCGTGCCGCGCTTCGTCGTAGGTCTTGAAAAGGCCGGTCACGGTCTGCTTCATGGCACCCTCCTTCGTCAGGTGTCTACGCCTCATTGCATGATGCGCCGAATGGCGCGCGTTGTGCGCCGCGCTTGACCGCGTGCGTGCGCGGATTATCGTGCGCGCCGCAATCCGCGTGCCTCGTCTGCGTGCCTCGTCTGCGAAACGGGCATCGAACGATCGCACGCGGTTCGCCAAGAGAAGAAGCCGCACAGCAACAGCGCACCACCCACAACGCACTAGCTACAGCGTCGCATCACGCTCGCGCTTCGCGCGCGACTGGCGTTCCTCGCGGATTGCCTCGAGTGTCTTTTCCAGCAGTGCGATATCGAACGGCTTGGAGAGTACCCGCACATCCACATGGCGCGCGCGGTCCAGTTCCTCCGCATAGCCGGTCACGAGGATCACGGGCATCGCCGGTTCCAGTCCCTGCAACGCCTCGGCGAGGTCGATGCCGTTCATCGTTCCGGGCATGTGGATGTCCGACAGCACGAGGTCGAAGCGCGGCGTGCGCTCGCCGTCGGCGTGCGGGGCCTCGACGAGTTCCAGCGCGCTCGCCGCGTCGCTCGCGCAGGTCACGCGGTGCCCCATCATTTGCAGGAGCGCTTCGGTGCCCGCGGCGACTTCGTCGTTGTCTTCGACGAGCAGCACGTTCAGCCCTTGCTGCACCTCGGCGCTTTCCTCGCGCATCTCGCTCGGGCGTGGCGCGGGCGGCTCGGCCAGCGAGCGCGGCAAATACAGATGCGCCGTCGTGCCCGCGCCGATCGCGCTGTCGATCGCGGCGAGGCCGCCCGAGCGCTCGCAGAACGCGAACACCTGCGGCAGCCCGAGGCCGGTGCCCGTGCCCTTGGGCTTGGTCGTGTAGAGCGGCTCGAACGCACGGGCGAGCACGTCAGGCGGCATGCCGGTGCCGGTGTCCTCGAGCGTGATGTGCACGAAGTCGCCGTCGAGCGGGAAGCCTTCGTCGGGCCGGAAGCTGATGTTGCGCGCGCGCACGGTGAAGCGGCCGCCGTTGGGCATCGCGTCGCGCGCGTTGACGGCGAGGTTGATGAGCGCGAGCTCCAGCTCGGCCACATCGACGAGCACCGGCCACACGCCTTCGCCCTCGTCGACGACGAGCGACACCTTCGCGCCGAGCGAGGCGCGCAACAGCTCGCGGCACGCGGGCAGCCAGCGCCCGACGTGAATCGTTTCGTTGCGCAGCGGCTGCTTGCGCGCGACGCCGAGCAACTGGCGCGTGAGCGACTGGCCGCTCTTGAGCGCGCGCTCGACGGCGGAAAGCTCGCGCTCGAAGCCCGCCACGCCGCGCCGCCGCGCGATCTGCACGTTGGCCGAGACGATCATCAGCAGGTTGTTGAAATCGTGCGCGACGCTGCCCACGAGGTTGCCGAGCGCTTCCATCTTGCGCGACTGCCGGTAGGCGGACTCGATCGAGCGTCGCATCGACGCCTCGGCTTGCCAGCGCTCCCAGGCCTCCTCCTCGGCGGCGAGGCGTCGCAGCGAGAGCCAGATCACGCACCAGAGCGCGATCGAGGGCGTGAACATCGAGATGATGAGCACGCTCAGGTGCTTGTACCAGGCGGTCCAGATCGCGGGCGTGCGATACGCGCAGGTCACGTACACGGGGTACGCGCCCACGCGCCGGTACGCGAGGATCACGTTGCTGTTGAGGAGCCCCGAATGCATGCGCACGACGCCGCCCTCGCTGCCGCGCGCGAGCGCGCTGCTGAGCGGCGAGTGCGGTGTGATGGCGGAGGCGAGCGCGCGCGGCGGCGGATCGAAGGCGAGGATCGAGCCGTCGCTGCGCACGAGGCCGAGCGCCATCGGCGAGTCGGGCCCGAGCAGGTCGCGGTAGAACGAGCTGAAATAGCCGGGACGCAGCGCGACCGAGACGATGCCCGCGAACGCGTCGCTCGGGTCGCGCCGTGCCACGCCCATGTTGAAGACGGTTTCGCCGCTCACCTGGCCGTGCATCACGCGCGAGACGTGCTCGATCACGCGGCCGTCGCGAATGCCGGCGAAGTCGTCGCGCGCGACGATCGAAACCGGCGGCGGCGGCGAGAAACGGCTGCTCGCGAGCAGGTCGCCGTCGCGCCCGAAGATCGACACCGCAGCCACCTGCGGATAGCCGCCGCCAATGGCGTCGAGCTGCTGGTGGATCTGCGATTCGTTCGCGCGCACGCCGTCGTCGTCCAGCCCGCGCACGAGCTCGACGACGCGCGCATCGAGCGCCTCGTTCATGTCGAACACCTTGAGCGCGTGCTCCTCGGCCACGCGCACGGTGCGCAGCGTGGTGTCGGTCGCGTCGGACTCGCGCGCGCGCAGGTCGTTGTATGCCATGGCGGCCACGTACACGCACGGCAGCACGATCGCCGCGATGAGCAGCGCCAGCAGCGTGCGCCGGCGCACCGTGAAGTCATGGCCTGGCGCAGCCGGAAACGGCGCGTCGTCGGAAAGGGGCGGCAGGGGCGTGCGTTCGTCTGGCCGCTCGGGCCGGTCAGCAATCATCGTACGGAAAAGCAGGGAAAAGGCGGCGGGGCTTTCGACATCATAAACGACCGCGATGACGCGCCGACGGCGGGCCGGTGACGCGCGCGCGGCAAGATTGTGCGTTCGGGCTTTCCATTCAGGGTTTATCCGCTTGCCGTGCGCCGAATTCGCGAAAATCGGTGAAGCGCAAACGTACCACAAAGGGATAATCGACGTTCTTTATTTAAGGGATGGATCATTTGTTGCGAGAAACTCGCTGGAATGAGTCGAATTTGTTCGTCGAATGATTATGGACGAGTTGCATTTGATTCAATTTGATTCGAGAATCGCGAACACGATAAATAACGCATTCGCATGAAATGCCGCGCCGTCAGAAAATGGGGCACGGTCATGCTACGGGGTGGCTGCGAAGATGCAGACGAGGGCCTTCACGACCGGCGCCCGGGTTGCCGGTATCCATCGCGCGACACCACTGCCGCCCGCCGTGCGTGGGCGCGCCGCAGCGGCGGCCCGTCCATGCGTTGTTATCCATGCGCCATGCATTTTCCGGCTTACGCGTATTTTTCCCTAAAGTAATGGCGCGCGCCGCCGTTAATACGCCAAAACGCACTCCGCCCAACGCACACTCATTCTGCATATCCATGTCCTTGCCCATCGTGATCGCCGATGATTCGCTGTTAGCCCGCAAGGTGCTCACGAAGGCGCTGCCCGAGGACTGGGACGTCGAGATTTCGTACGCGTCGAACGGAAACGAAGCCCTTGCACATTACCGCGCCGGTCGCGCGGCAGTCATGTTTCTCGACCTCACGATGCCCGACCTGACGGGTTTTCAGGTGCTCGAAGCCTTGCAGCACGAGGACCTGAACACGTTCGTGATCGTCGTTTCAGCGGACGTTCAGCCGCGCGCACGCGAGCGCGTGCAGGCGCTGGGCGCGGCGGCGTTCGTCGCAAAGCCGGTAACCCAGGAGGCGCTGCTACCCATCCTGAAGGAGTACGGGTTGTATGCCTGATCGAGTGTTCACGGAACTCCAGCGCGACGCGCTCCAGGAGATCGCCAATCTCGGCATGGGGCAGGCGGCGACGCGACTGTCTGGGTTGCTCAATGCCTTTATCGAGCTTTCGGTGCCGCGCGTGCGCGTGGTCGCCGTGTCCGAGGCCGCGGCGGCGCTGCGGGAGATGACCGGCATCGACGGTCCGGTCGCGGCCGTGCGCCAGGGCTTTCGCTCGGAGATCAAGGGCGAGGCGCTGGTGATCTGCCGCAGCGGCGAGATCGCCGAGCTCGGCAGCCTGGTCGGCGGGCGAGGCGGCGTGATCTACGCGCCGGACGCCGACGACACGCTCACCGAGGAAGAACTGATGTTCGACGTCGCCAACGCGCTCACGGGCGCATGCGTGTCGTCGATGCTCGACCAGCTCGGGCGCATGCCGGTGTTTTCGCAGCCGGGCCTGCTCGGCGAGGCGATCATGCTCGACGAGGTGTTCCAGCCGGGGTTGCTCGCCTGGGACGTCGCGCTCCTCGTCGAGGTCAATTTCGCGCTCGAAGACCAGCGCTTTCGCGCCCACCTTGTCATGCTGATGGCCGAGGAGTCGATCCACGTCGTGAGCCGGGCCATCGACGCGCTCTTGCACAGCCTATGAGCACGCCAACCGGATTGCCGTCGCTGTCTGACCTCGTCGTCGAACGGGTGGGGTTCGGCATTTTCGTGGTCGACCGCGAGATGAACGTGCTGATGTGGAACCGTTTCATGCAGGACCACAGCGGCGTGGCGGCGGACGACGTGATCGGCCGCTCTATCTTTGAACGCTTTCCGGATCTGCCGCGCGCGTGGCTCACGCGCAAGGTGGAAAGCGTGTTCCAGCTCGGCAGCTTCGCGTTCAGCTCGTGGGAGCAGCGGCCCTACCTGTTCCAGTTCGACCATGACCGGCCCATCACGGGCGGCGTGGACTACATGCAGCAGGACTGCACCTTCATGCCGCTCATGCGCGATCGCGACGTGATCGCCGTGTGCGTGACCCTCTCGGACGTCACGCACGTGAGCGTCATGCAGCGCGAGCGCGAGGAGGCCGTGGCCAAGCTGCGCGAATACGCCGACCGCGACGGCCTCACCGGCATCGCCAACCGGCGCTTTTTCGAATCCCGTCTCGCCGACGAGTTCTCGCGCTGGCAGCGCTATGGCGGCGAGCTTTCGATGCTGCTGTTCGACCTCGACCACTTCAAGCGCATCAACGACGAGTTCGGCCACGTGGCCGGCGACACCGTACTGCGCTCGATGGCACAGCGCGTTTCGGACGTGGTGCGCAAGCAGGACGTGTTCGGCCGCTTCGGCGGCGAGGAATTCGCGCTGCTGCTGCCGTGCACGCCGCTCGACGACGCGCTGTACGTGGCGGAGAAAATTCGCCGCACGATCGGCGACGAACCGATCGAAGTGCAGGGCGTAATCGTGCCGGTCACGGCCAGCGTGGGCGCCGCCGCGGCCCGCGCGGGCGCGCCCGATTACGAGGGCATGATCAACGAGGCGGACGCCGCGCTTTACACGGCGAAGCGCCAGGGCCGCAACCGCTCGATCGCGCTCGCCTGAGCGCGGGCGCGGCAAGGCCGGGCCGCATGGCCCGCGCCGTTGCGCCTCGCCCCGGCCGCACGCCCCTGCCGACTGCGGGCCACCCCAAAGGTTGATATACTTTGGCCCGTTTCCGGCCTTGCGCGCCTATTGACAGGCGGTTTTGAGGGCCGGTGCCTCGCGCGTGTCCGCGCGCGCGGGCGACCCGCGGCAATGCGGGCCCGAATAGTCGAAAGCCCCGTTGAGGGCGCCCCCAGCGGAGATCGTCTTGGCTGTTTCCAACCTCGTCGTGGACGATACACAACAAACCGACGCCGCCGCCGCTTCGTCGGGCAGCTCGTTTTATCTGGCGATGCGGATTCTGCCTCCCGCGCAGCGCGACGCCATGTATCAGGTCTACGCTTTTTGCCGCGCTGTCGACGACATCGCGGACAGCGACCTGCCGCGCGCCGAGCGTGCGGCGGGGCTCGACCAATGGCGCGCCGACATCGACGCGTGCTATGCCGGCACGCCGCGCGCCTCGCTCGCGGCGCTCACGCGTCACATCCATACCTTCGGGCTCAAGCGCGAGGACTTCCACGCGATGATCGACGGCATGGCCATGGACGCCGCCGAGGACATCTGCGCCCCCGACGAGGCCACGCTCGACCTGTACTGCGACCGCGTCGCGAGCGCGGCGGGCCGGCTGTCGGTGAGGATATTCGGGATGGAGGAGGAGCCGGGCCGCGCGCTGTCGCACCATCTGGGGCGCGCGCTGCAACTCACCAACATCCTGCGCGACATCGACGAAGACGCGGACATCAACCGCTGCTACCTGCCGCGCGAATTGCTCGCGCGCGACGGGATCGCGCCGGGCAATCCGCACACGATCGCCGCCGACCCGTCGCTGCCGCGCGTGTGCGAGACGCTCGTGCAGCGCGCGCTCGCGCACTTCGCGCAAGCCGACGCGATCATGGACGCCTCGCCGCGCGCGCAGGTGAAGGCGCCGCGCATCATGTCGGGCGTCTACCGCGTGCTGCTCGAGCGCACCGTGGATCGCGGCTTCGACCTGCCGCGCACGAAAGTCAGCAAGCCGCGCGCGCGGCTGATGTGGATCGTCGCGCGTTACGCGCTGTTCTGATGCCTCGGCTAGTCCACGTCATCGGCGCTGGGCTTGCGGGCCTTGCGACGGCCGTGCGGCTTCAGCGGCGCGGCGTGCAGGTGGCGCTGTACGAGGCCGCCGGCCAGGCAGGGGGACGCTGCCGCTCGTACTACGACCACACGCTCTCGGCGACGCTCGACACGGGCAACCATCTGGTGCTGGCCGGGCATGCGCGCACGCTCGAATACGTGCGCACGATCGGCGCCGGCGACGCGCTTGGCGGCCCCATCGAACCGGGTTTCGCGTTCATGGACCTCGCCGCGCGCTCGCGCTGGACCATGCGCTTCTCGCGCTCGCGCATGCCGTTCTGGATCGGCGACGCGCGTGCCCGCGTGCCGGGCACCCGGGCCGCCGACTATCTCGCGCTGCTGCCGCTGCTGTTCGCCAAGCCCGGCCGCACGATGGCGCAGACCATGCGTTGCGACGGTGTGCTGTGGGACCGGCTGCTGCGGCCGTTTTTCCTCTCGGCGCTCAACGTCGAGCCGCGTGAAGGAAGCGCGGAGCTGGCGGGTTCGATGCTGCGCGAGACGCTCGCCTCGGGCGGCGAGGCGTTCCGGCCGCTGGCGGCGCGCGGCGGCCTGTCGAGCGCCTTCGTCGATCCGGCGCTGCGCATGCTTCAGCACGGCGGCGCGGCCATCCGGCTCGACGCGCCGCTCAGGGAGATCGCGTACGACGACGCGGCGCGCCGCGTCGTCGCCCTCGATTTTTCGGACGGGCGTATCGTGCTCGGCCAGGACGACGCCGTCGTGCTGGCCGTGCCCGCCGCCGCCGCCGCGGCGCTCGTGCCGTCGTTGCAGGCGCCGCGGCGCTACACCGCGATCGTCACGGTGCACTACGCGGTGCAGCCGCCGCCCGGCCTCGCCTCGCCGATGGCGCTCGTGAACGGCACGGCCCACTGGCTGAGCGCCGCCGAGGGGCGCCTCAGCGCGACGATTCACGACGCGCACCACGCGCTCGACCTCGACCCCGAGGAGGTCGCGCGCCGGGTCTGGGCCGACGTGGCCGCTGCCGCGTCGCTGCCGCTCGAGCCGCTGCCCGCCTGGCGGGTCGCCGCCGACGCGCACGCGACCTTCGCGGCCGTGCCCGAAGAGGAATGGCGTCGCCCCGCGACGCGCACCCGCTGGAACAATTTGATGCTTGCAGGCGACTGGACGGCTACCGGTCTGCCCGCAACGATCGAAGGGGCGATCCGCTCCGGCCGCAAGGCTGCGGAACTGCTCCTGACAGAAAATCTGGAACGCTGATGAACGATTTATCCCACGCCATGCCGACTGAAGACCTCGGCAGCCGCCCCGCGCGCGCTGACGTCGCCGATGCGACGGGCGTCCTGCTGTCCGCGAGCGCGTTTGCTGACGAAACGAGCCCGCGCCACGCTGGCGTGGCCACGCCGCTCGACGCCGCCGTTGTGCGCGCGACCGACGCGATCCTCGCCGACCAGCGCGCCGACGGCCACTGGGTCTACGAACTCGAAGCGGACGCCACGATTCCGGCCGAATACGTGCTGCTCGTGCATTACCTCGGCGAGGAAGCGAACCTCGAGCTCGAACAGAAGATCGCGCGCTACCTGCGCCGCATCCAGCTGCCGGGCGGCGGCTGGCCGCTCTTCACCGACGGCGCCATGGACGTGAGCGCGAGCGTGAAGGCTTACTTCGCGCTCAAGATGATCGGCGACGCCGAAGACGCCGAGCACATGGTGTGCGCGCGCGAAGCGATTCACGCGGCGGGTGGCGCTGAGCAGGTCAACGTGTTCACGCGCATCCTGCTCGCGCTCTTTGGCGTGGTGACGTGGTACGCCGTTCCGATGATGCCGGTCGAGATCACGCTGCTGCCGCAGTGGTTCCCGTTCCATCTTTCGAAGGTGTCGTACTGGGCGCGCACCGTGATCGTGCCGCTGCTCGTGCTGGGCGCGAAGCGCCCGGTGGCCCGCAACCCGCGCGGCGTGCGCATCGACGAGCTGTTCCTCGGCGCGCCGGTGAGCGTGGGCCTGAACGCCCGCTCGCCGCACCAGAGCAAGGGCTGGTTCGGCTTCTTCCGTGCCGCCGACGGTGTGCTGCGGGTGGCCGATCCGCTGTTCCCCAACTACCTGCGCCAGCGCGCCATCGACGCGGCCGTGGCGTTCGTGGACGAGCGCCTGAACGGCGAAGACGGCCTGGGCGCGATTTTCCCGGCCATGGCCAACGCCGTGATGATGTACGACGTGCTGGGCTATCCCGCCGATCATCCGCACCGCGCCATTGCGCGCCAGTCGCTCGAAAAGCTGGTCACGGTCCATACCGACGAAGCGTACGTCCAGCCTTGCCTTTCGCCGGTGTGGGATACGTCGCTGGCCGCGCACGCGTTGCTGGAAACGGGCGACGCGCGCGCCGAGGATGCCGCGCGCCGCGGCCTGGAATGGCTGCGCCCGCTCCAGATTCTCGATGTGCGCGGCGACTGGATCTCGCGCCGGCCCGAGGTGCGTCCGGGCGGCTGGGCGTTCCAGTACGCGAACCCGCACTACCCCGACGTCGACGATACAGCCGTGGTCGTGGCCGCGATGGATCGCATGGACAAGCTCGACAAGACGAACGCCTACGACGCGCCGATCGCGCGTGCGCGCGAATGGGTGGTCGGCATGCAGAGCAGCAACGGCGGCTGGGGCGCGTTCGAGCCGGAGAACACGCAGTACTACCTCAACAACATCCCGTTCTCGGACCACGGCGCGCTGCTCGATCCGCCGACCGCCGACGTCTCGGGCCGCTGCCTCTCGATGCTCGCGCAGCTTGGCGAGTTGCCGGCGGCGAGCGAACACGCACGCCGCGCATACCACTACCTGCTGGAAGAACAGGAAGCCGACGGTAGCTGGTACGGCCGCTGGGGCATGAACTACATCTACGGCACGTGGACGGCGCTGTGCGCGCTCAACGCGGCCGGCCTCGGGCACGACGACCCCCGCATGCAGCGCGCAGTGCAATGGCTCGTGCAGATCCAGAACGACGACGGCGGCTGGGGCGAAGACGGCACGAGCTACAAGCTCGAATACCGTGGCTACGAGCGCGCCACGAGCACCGCTTCGCAAACGGCCTGGGCATTGCTCGGGCTGATGGCTGCCGGTGCGGTGGATCATCCGGCGGTTGCGCGCGGCATCGAGTATCTGCGCACGACACAGCAGGAACACGGCCTCTGGGACGAAACACGCTTCACGGCGACGGGCTTTCCGCGCGTGTTCTATCTGCGCTACCACGGCTATCGCAAGTTCTTCCCGCTGTGGGCGCTCGCGCGTTATCGCAATCTCAGGCGCACGGGCGAAACGCGCGTCGCGGTCGGTCTGTGAGCGCGGCGTCCGGCGCAAGGGCGCGCGCGCTGCCTGTGATCGCGGTGACGGGCATGGCCTTCGAGGCGAGCATCGCGGCGGGCAAGGGCCATGACGGCGTGCGCGCCGTCTACGCCGCGCGTGCAGACCTGCTGCAAAGCGCGCTCGCGGCGGCGCTCAAGGAGGGCGTGGCGGGCATCGTCAGCTTCGGTACGGCGGGCGGACTCGCGCCCGACCTCGAACCGGGCACCGTGGTGATCGCGGAGGCGATCGACGGGCCGTTCGGGCGCGTCGCCACGCATGCCGCCTGGAGCGCGCGCATGGCCGAAGCACTCATGAACTCGCCGCTGGCCGCGCAAACCCGGCGCGGCGTGGAGGCGGCCGTGGCCGCCCCGCTCACCGGCGCGGCCGACAAGGCGGCGCTGTTCCGCTCGTGCGGCGCGCTCGCCGTGGATATGGAATCGCATCTCGCCGCCGCCGCCGCGGCTGCGCATGGCGTGCCGTTCGCGGTGTGCCGCGCGATCGTCGATCCGGCCTGGCGTAGCCTGCCGAAGGCGGCGATGGCCGGCCTGCGCGACGACGGCACCACCGCCGTGCTCCCCATCCTGCGCGAACTGGCGCGCGATCCCGCGCAACTGGGTGGCCTGCTGCGCGTGGCCGCCGACGCGAAGGCGGCGCGCCGGTCGCTCAGCGCCGCGCGACAGGTCCTGACGGCCACCGGTGCTTTTTTTCCCTCATGACGCGACGGCATTATTGAAATACCTAGGGAAAACCCCTATCTCTGGTAGCATCTCAGTGTTAACCCTAGATTCGTCTCATCGAATTGGGGGCGAATCACAGTTCACGGGGAGTACCAGACATGAATTTTCATACTCGCAAGTGGGTCAAGCCTGAAGACCTGAACCCGAACGGCACGCTTTTCGGCGGCAGCCTGCTGCGCTGGATCGACGAAGAAGCGGCCATCTACGCGATCTGCCAGCTCGACAACCAGCGCGTCGTGACCAAGTTCATCTCGGAGATCAACTTCGTCAGCTCGGCGCGTCAGGGCGACATCATCGAACTCGGCATGAAGGCCACGCACTTTGGCCGCACGTCGATCACGCTGCGCGCCGAGGTGCGCAACAAGATCACGCGCAAGAGCATCCTGACGATCGAAAAGATGGTGTTCGTGAATCTCGGCGCGGACGGCACGCCGGCCCCGCACGGTCGCGAACAGATTCGCTACGCCGACGAGGCCTATGAGCGCTATCGCCAGACCGTGCAGACAGCGGCGGACGCCACCGCGCTCGCCGCAGCGAGAGAAGCGGAGCGCGAGGCCGAGAGCGAGGACGCTTCGGTGCGGTGACGCATGCGTAGGGCTTGAACAAAAAACCCGCCAGCCTGTGAAGGCTGGCGGGTTTTTTTACGTCTATGCGGCGTCAAGCGTCCTTGATTCGATGACTTAGCCAGACTAGACTAACCAAGCAATACAGGAGGTGCCATGCCCTACGTGAACATGCTGGAAGCCAAGTCATCCCTCTCGCGCCTTGTCGAGGATGTCGAGTTGGGGCGGGAAAAGGAAATCATCATTGCTCGCGGCGGCCGGCCGGTCGCCCGGCTCGTGCCGCTTGCGCCGGAGGCGCCCGTCGAGCGCCGCATCGGCATAGCCAAGGGCGCATTTGAGGTCCCCGACGACATCGACGCCCACAACGACGAAGTCGCGGCGCTGTTCAACGGAGGCAGCGCTTGAACATTCTGCTCGACACGCATATTGCGCTTTGGGCCATCGCCGATAGCCCCCGGTTGCCAAAGGTGGCGCGGGAAATGATTCTGGCGCCGACGAGCACGATCTACGTCAGCACCGCGAGCATCTGGGAAATCGGCATCAAGTATTCGCTGCATCGCGGCGACATGCCTGTGTCCGGTGAAGCGGCGCTGCATTACTTCAGGCAAGCGGGCTATCGCATTCTGCCGATCGAGGCCGAGCACGCCGTTGCCGTCGAGTCGCTGCCGCCACACCATCAGGATCCTTTTGACCGGCTGCTCGTGGCGCAAGCCTTGACCGAGCCGCTTCGGCTGATCTCGCACGACCGTCAGGTCGCGCAATACAGCGACACCGTGGTTCTGGTCTAGACCGCAAGCATGCCGGTTGTGCGGATTGTGCCGCCCGCGTGCCTGCGGGCGGCCAGGCTTCAGGGCGCCGAAGCCGGCTTTGCCGGTTCGGCCGTGACGCCCGACGCCGGCGCGGCAGCCGAAGCCGCGACGGGCGCCGATGCCGTAGCCGGTGCGGAAGCCGCCACCGCCGCTGCTTCCGCTCCCGCCGTGCCCGCGGCGGCGGCCGCTCCGGCACCCGCGCCAGCAGCGCCAGCCGCGGTCGCTGCCGCGCCACTTGCCGCCGGCGCCGCTCCCGCCGCGCTCACATCGCCCGGATCGTCGTAATTCGGCAGACCATTGGTCGACGCACCCGAGCCCGCCACGCCACCCGTGGTGCCCGCCCCACCCGGCGCGTCCGGATCGTCGTAATTGGGCAGGCCGTTGTCGTTCGGCTTGGCCGCGCCGCCCGATTCTCCCGGTTCGCCGTAATCGGGCAGCGGCGCGTTGTTGCCCTGCGAGCCGCGAATCAGCGATTCGCGCTGCTGGCGGTACGCGTCGCGCACGAACGAATACGGGTCGAGCGCCGCCTGCTTGAGCAGATCGGTTGCGCCGAGCAGGTCCGAACGCGCGCTGACGAACTGCGCGAGATACATCGGATTGCGAACGGCCGGCTCGAAGTAGTTGATGACGTTGAATTTCACGTCCACGCCCATGCCGATGCCGTCACGCACCGAGCTCGGCCCGAACAGCGGCAGCACGAGATACGGGCCCGCCGGTATGCCGTAGTGCCCCATCGTGAGGCCGAAGTCCTGGTGGTGCTTGGGCAGTCCCGCCGCGGTTGCGAAGTCGATCAGGCCGCCCAGACCGAAGGTCGTGTTCATGGCGATGCGCATGAGATCCTGAACGGCGTCGGTGATCTTCAGTTGCAGCAGGTTGTTGGCGAAGTTGTCGGCGTCGCCGAGGTTCGAGAAGAAGTTCGTGATCGCCTGGCGCAGCGGCTGCGGCGTTACCTTCTGGTAGCCCTTCGCGATGGGTTGTGCGATGTAGGTGTCGAGTTTGTCGTTGAACTGGAAGATCACGCGATTCGTGGGCTCGAACGGGTCGCCCGGCTTGCGCTCGGGCCCCGTGGCGCAACCCGACGTCACGAGGAGCGCCAGGCTCGCCGCCGCCATGGTCAGCGCGGCTTGATTCTTTTTCATTGATCGATCCCCTGAATTTCCGATCGTGCGCGCTTCGCGCGCGGCTTGCCCATCAGCACCGGCTGGAATACCACGGCGCCGATGAGCGTACAGAACAAGGACAGCGCGAGCAGTTCGCCCATGCTCGACGTGCCCGGATGATGCGAAAGCCACAGGCTGCCGAACGCCGTGGCCGTGGTCGCGGCGGAAAACAGCACCGCATGGGTAAGGCTGGAATGCAGCAGGCCAGTTTGCCCTGCGCGCCAGGCCATCACGAAATAGATTTTGAACGCGACGCCAACGCCGAGCATCAGGGGAAGCGCGATGATGTTGGCGAAATTGAGCTGGATGCCGAACACAACGCACAACTCCAGCGTCACGAGCGCCGATACCAGCAGAGGAATCAGCGTGCGCAGCACGTCGCCGAAATTGCGCAGCGTGATCCACAGCAGCGCGGTGATGAGCACCACCGACCACGCCGCCGCCTGAAGGAACGCGAGGATGATGACGTTGGCCGAGTGCAGGATCGAGATCGGCCCGCCGATGGCGCCGGGCTCGGCCGCCTTCACGGCGTGCGCGAAGCGCGCGAGCATCACGTCGTCGTTGGGATCGACGCCCGGCGGCACGCGCGGCGCGATGTCCACGATCGCCTGGCCGGTCGGCGCGACCCAGTCGCGCGCCATCTCGGGCGGCAGGTTCTCGCGGGTGATCTCGGTGGGCTGCAAGAGGCGCGAGAGCTGCGCGAAGGCGAGCTTGAGCGGCAGGCTGAAAGCGGTTTCCGCGCGATCGCGCACGGCCGGGCTCGCGTTGGCGAGCTTCGCGAGCGCGTCGGACAGATGCTTCGCCTCGGCAGCACCCGGCCCCGGATGATCGCCTGCGGCGAGCGCGAGCTGGTTGGCCGCGCGCTTGAGCGTCTGCACGCGCACCTCGTCGGTCACGGGCGAGGACGGCTGCTGCGTGAGCGCGGGCAGAAGCTGCTGCGCGGCGCTCGAGATCAGCATGAGCTTTTGCTGCTGGTCGTCGGGAATCAGCGAGCTGAGCGTGGTGGCGCGCGCCACTTCAGGCAGCTTCGAAAGCCGCGCGGCGATCTTGTCGGCCTCTTCGAGCGACGGCGCGAGCACGCTCACGTCGTTGATCGAGATGACGGGCGAGTTCTTGAGCGCGAGCAGCGTCGCCATCGACTCGGTATGCGGATCCTTAAGATGCAGCGGATTGAAGTCGAAGCGCAGATGCAGCAGCAAAGGCGTCGCGCCCACCACGATGATGAGCGTGGTGATCAGCACGGGCTTGCGATGCTCGGCGAGCCATTTGTCCACCGGCGCGAGAAACGCGAAGCCGGGCGAGGCGCGCTCGCCCTTGGGGTTGAACACGCGGATGAGCGCCGGGAGCACCGTCATGTTGCAGAGGTACGCCACGAACATGCCCACGCCCGCGATCTGCCCGAGTTCCGAGAGGCCCTTGTAGGCGGTCGGCAGGAAGGAAAAGAAACTTTCGGCCACGGCAATCGCCGCGAGCGTGAGCGGCACGCCGATCGTGCGCGCGGTCTTGAGCAGCGCCGCGTCGAGCCGTTCGTCCTGAAAGCGCTCCTCTCGGTACTTCACGCCGAACTGCACGCCGAAATCGACGCCCAGCCCCACGAACAGCACCATGAACGCGACCGAGAGCATGTTGAACGAGCCGATCATCATGAGGCCGAGCGCGGCCGTGATGACGAGGCCGATCAGGAGCGTGACGAGCGTCGCGCCGATCAGCTTGCCCGAGCGCAGGGCGAGCCAGAGGATCAGCAGCACGACGACGACCGTGATCGCGCCATTGAGCGCCGCGCCGTCCTGGACCGAGGCGAATTCCTCGTCGGCGAGCGGCTGTTCGCCGGTCAGGCGCACGCGCGCGCCGAACTCCGTGTCGAGATGGAGCGAGGCGGCGGTCGCGCGGATCGCCTCCGAGGCGCTCGCGCCCGCCCGCAGCGCCGCGAAGTTAAGCACCGGCTGGACGGTGATGAACGCGAACGCGGGCTTCGTGGCCGCGTCCTTGTCGACCAGTCCGCGCCACGAGAACGCGGCAGGCTTGCCCGCCAGCACCTGATCGACGACGTCGGCGGCGCTGCCGAGCAGGTGCGCCATTTGCGGCAGCTTTACCTGGCCGATCGTGAGCGGCAGTTGCAGCGTGGTGGTGAGCGTGCCCGCGAGGCCCGCAAGGCTCGGGTCCTTGGCGAGCTGGTTCACGAGCGGGCGCGCCTGGACGAGCTGGCCCGTGGTCGAGAGGACGGTGTTCGTGGACGGAAAGAGCAGGCCGTTGTGCTGGAAGAACGGGCCGCCCGCGGGCTGCGACACCGCGCTGAATTCGCGCGAGTCGGCCTGGAGCGCGTGGGCGAGCTTGTCGGCGGCCGCGTCGGCCATTTCCGGCGCGTCGGCTTCGACCACCACGAGCAGCGAGCTTGAGCGCTGCGGGAAGGCCTTGTCCTTGGCGTCACTGAGCGCGGCCCATTCCGCCTTGTTCTCGACGAGGCCGCTGACGTCCGTATTGATCTTGAAATGCTTCGCGACGTACACGCCGGAGAGCACGGCGAGCACGATGGCGATTGCGATGACCCACGCCGCGCGGCGTACCGACCAGGCGACGAGGTGGATGATGAATGGCTTCAGCATACAGGCGAGGGGGCCCTGTCAATTAGGTTCTTTGACGCGAAGCGCTCAAGTATACCGGCCCTGCCCGTCCCGGCGCGCCTCATGCACACGCCGGATTGAGGCGACGCCTGGGCAGCATCAGCGCCAAAGCCGTTATACTGGGCCAGCCGGAGGCACGGACCGTTCCGTACTTTACCGGCACCTGAATTTCACTGTTCCAGAAGAGCGTATGAAACGTTACTTGACCGCATTTCTTGCCGCCGCCTGTTTCATGGGCATTTCGGGTGCCGCGTACGCACAGGCTTCGCCGGACGCGACCGTCAAGGCCGCCGTGGAAGGCACCGTGAAGGCGATGCAAGCCGACCCGCAGGCGCGCGGCGGCGACATGAACAAGATCACCCAGGTGGTCGAAACCCATTTCGTCCCCGCTACCGACTTCAAGCGCACCACGCGCATCGCGGTGGGCAAGCCTTGGGCGACGGCTACGCCGGAGCAGCAGCAAAAGCTCTATGAGCAATTTCAACTCCTGCTCGTGAAGACCTACGCTTCGTCGCTCTCGCAACTGCGCGATACGCAGGTCAACTTCAAGTTCGCGCCGTCGAGCACGGGTGCGGGTGCAAAGGACACCGTGGTGCAGTCGCACGTCATCAGCAACGGCGGCGACGACGCCATCGACTACCGCCTCACGCAAACGCCCAACGGCTGGAAGATCTACGACATCAACATGATGGGCGCGTGGCTGATCCAGGTCTACCAGACGCAGTTCGCCGACCAGATCGCCAAGGGCGGCATCGACGGGCTCATCAAGTTCCTCGTCGACCACAACGCGCGCAGCTGATCGCCGATCGCTGTTTGCACATGCATTGTGCCTTGTCGGGCGCGCTGGCTGCTGGCCAGTGCGCCCGTTTCATTTCCGGCGGTGCTCCACAGCGAACTTGATCAGTTCCGCCTGCCCTTCGATCTCCAGTTTGCGCTTGATATTGAGCCGGTGCGTTTCGACCGTGCGCACCGACAGCCCTTCGCGCTGCGCGATCTGCTTGCTCGACAGCCCTTCGGCCAGCGCATCGAGAATGTCGCGCTCGCGCGGCGTGAGGCGTTCCACGGGCGTGCTGCGCGCGGACGCCTGGATCATGCGTGCGCTCAGTCCCGCACTGAAGTACGTGCGCCCCGCCAGCACCGCCTCGATCGCGCGGATGATCTCGGTGGCCGGCGAGTCCTTGAGCACATAGCCGCTCGCGCCCGCGCGCACGGCTTCCGTCACATACTCGATGTTGTCGTGCATGGAGAGCATCAGCACGCGGATGCCCGGAAAGCGCTCGTGGAAGATGCCCGCGAGCGCGATGCCGTTCACGCCGGCCATGCCCACGTCCATGAGCACGAGGTCGGGTTCGAGCGACGCTGCGAGCGCGATGGCCTCGTCGGCGTTGCCGGCCTCGCCCGCCACCTCGAAGCCCGGCACGGCTTCGAGACGCGCGCGCAGGCCGTCGCGCACGAGCGGGTGGTCGTCGACCAGCACGAGGCGCGCAGGCCGGGCCGGGGCGTTCGTATCGTTGATTTCGTTCACATTCATCATGTCGGCGTTCCGGATACGGCGGCGGCATGCGGCGCCGCGTGGGATGCAATCGGCACCCAGGCGGTGACGAGCGTGTGGCCAGGCTGCGAGGCGATGTCGAGGCGGCCGCCGAGCGACTCCAGCCGCTCGCGCATGTTGCGCAGGCCGAGTCCCGCGCGCGGGTCGGCCAGCGCGTGCGCCACGTCGAAGCCGCGGCCATTATCAGCAATGCTGAGCGTCACGCCGTTCGCCGCCACTTCGAGCGTGAGCGCGGCGCGCGCCGCGTGGGCGTGCCGCACGATATTGGTCAGCGCTTCCTGGGCAATGCGAAAGAGCGTCGTGTTGACGGCGTCGGGCAGCGCGGGCGCGTGCGCTCGCGCCCGCGTGGCGCGCGAAGGCTTGGACTGCGCCTGCGTGAAGCCGATCTCGATGCCCGATTGATCGGCAAGCTCGCGCGTGAGTTGTTCGAGCGCGGCGGCGAGGCCGAGGTCGTCGAGCATCGCGGGGCGCAGCGCGTGCGAGATGCGGCGCACTTCGCGCAGCGTGTCGGAAAGGCGCGTGAGGCCGGTGGCGAGCGACGCCTCGGCTGGAGGCACGCGCGTTTCGCCGCGCTCGAAGCGCGCGAGCGCCGATTCGAGCAGCAGCTTCACCGAAACAAGCATCTGGCTGATGCCGTCATGCAGTTCGCGCGAAAGCCGCGCGCGCTCCTGCTCCTGCGACTCCACCACTTGTTGCGCGAGGCGCTTGAGCTTGGCGTCGGAGCTGCGATGCTCGCTCACGTTGAGCACGAGCGCGCCGAGCGCGATCACCAGCACGCCCGCGAGCGCGATTACCCCGAGCCACTTCATGGTGCGCTCGATGTTGGCGGAGGCGCGTTCGTCGATGTGCGCGAGCGTTGAATCGACATCGTCGAGATAGATGCCGGTGCCGACCATCCAGCCCCAGCGCGGCAGCGGCACGACATAGCCGAGCTTGGGCGCGAGCTTGCCCGTGGAAGGCCGGTGCCACATGTAGCGCACGAAGCCGCCGCCGCGTTGCGCCGCGGCGATGAGTTGCTGGATCGTGAGCGAGCCTTGCGGATCGCGCAGGTTCCACAAGTCCTGGCCAACGAGGCCTGGCTCGCGCGGATGCATGAGCGAACGCCCGTGCATGTCGTAGACGAAAAAGTAGCCGTCGGGGCCGAAGTCCATGTTCTGTAGCACCGCGAGCGCGGCGCGCTGGCGTGCGGCTTCGTCGGCGGGCGTGCTCAAGGCGCCGCTCCTGTTCGCCTCGGGCGCGTAGAGCGGCGCGATGGCGCTCGTCGCCAGCTCCACGTAGTGGCGCAGCTCGATCTCCTTGCTCGTGAGATACGCGCTTTGCATGGTGGCGTGCTGCGTTTGCGCGAGGCGCGTCGCCTGCTGGCGCACGCCGATCCCGATCCCGGCAATGGCGACGAGAAACGGCACGACCGCGAGCAGGAAGATCTTCGTCTTCAGGCGGCGGTCGGTGAGAAAAAATGGGGCGTGCATGGCGATGTCGGGTGCTGAGTCTGCAAGCATAACCGCGCGCCTTCACTTTATTGAGACGCACGAGCGGCGATGATAGCGATTCCTCAGCCCGTTGCAGCGAGCCTTCCATGATCCCGCCGATGCCGCCCCGCCCCCTGCTTGCCTGCGCCATGCTTTTCTCGCTGCTGTTCGTGAGCGCATGCACGACCGATACGGCTGGGCGCGCAGTGGCCCATTCAGGGCAAACCGTGCCGCGCGTGATCGCCCATCGCGGCGGCACCGGCGACGCGCCCGAGAACACGCTGAGCGCCATACGCGAAGCGCTCGCGAATCGCGCGGACGCGATCTGGCTCACCGTGCAATTGAGCCGCGACGGCGTGCCGGTGCTCTACCGTCCCGCCGATCTCGCTGCGCTGACCGACGCGAGCGGCGCGGTCGCGGCGAAAACCGCGAATGAGCTGGCGCACGTCAATGCGGGCTGGCGGTTCAAGACGCAAGACGCCGCCGGGCGCGACATCTACGCCTACCGCACCGCGCCGGTTGGTATTCCCACGCTTGCCGAAGCGCTGGCCGTCATTCCCCGCGACGTGCCCGTGGTGCTCGACATGAAGGCGCTGCCCGCCGCGCCGCAGGCGGCGGCCGTGGCGCGTGTGCTGGACGCGGCCGGCGCATGGAACCGCGTGCTGATCTACTCGACCGAAGCCGACTATCAGCAGGCGTTCGCGGCCTGGCCACAGGCGCGCCTGTTCGAGTCGCGCGACGCGACGCGCGGCCGCCTCGCCGCCGTTGCGCTCGCACACACCTGCCCTGCGCCGCCGCCCACGGGCGCATGGACCGCGTTCGAATGGCGACGCCAGGTGGAGCTCGTCGAACGCTACACGCTGGGCGAAGCGCGCTCCACGGTGGCCGCCGCCCAACTCTGGTCGCCGCAGGCGATGCAGTGCTTTCGCACGAACCCGGGCGTGCATGTCGTGGCGATCGCGGTGAACGACGAGGCCGATTACAAAGCGGCCGCCTGCGCAGGCGTGGACGCGGTGCTGGCCGACTCGCCGCGCAAGATGGCGCCGCTGCACGACGCGTTGCAGCACGGCTATCGCTGCCCCTGAGTTCCAGGCACCTACGTAGTCACACGTAGAGCACTTACGTAGTTGTCCGGTTGTGGCTGACGGTTTGAAAGCGAATACTACCGCCCACAGCACGGCGCAATGCGTCGTGCATGCGCCGCCTGGAAACGGCGCGACGGAGCCCGGTCCCGATGCCGGGTGCACAAGTAAAACCATAAACAGGAGACGCCGCATGAGTCGGACATCCAGTTTTGTCGTCTGGACGCTGGTCGCGCTGCTTGGCGCATTCGCGTTCGGCACCATCGCACTCGCGCACGGCGAGCGTATCAGCGCACTGTGGATCGTGATCTGCGCCGTGTGCGTGTATCTGATCGCGTATCGCTTCTATAGCCGCTTCATCGCGAGCACGGTCCTCCAACTGGACGGCCTGCGCATGACGCCGGCGGTGCGTCACAACGACGGGCTCGACTACGTGCCCACCAACAAGTTCGTGCTGTTCGGCCACCACTTCGCGGCGATCGCGGGCGCGGGCCCGCTGGTCGGCCCGGTGCTGGCCGCGCAGATGGGCTACATGCCCGGCATGCTGTGGATTCTCGCGGGCGTGGTGTTCGCGGGCGCGGTGCAGGACTTCGTGGTGCTGTTCCTCTCCACGCGCCGCGACGGCCGCTCGCTCGGCGACCTCGTGAAGATGGAACTGGGTCCGGTGCCGGGCGTGATCGCCCTCTTCGGCACCTTCCTCATCATGATCATCATTCTCGCGGTGCTCGCGCTGATCGTGGTGAAGGCGCTCACGAACTCGCCGTGGGGCACGTTTACCGTGGCCGCGACGATTCCCATCGCGATCTTCATGGGCCTTTACGTTCGCTACATTCGCCCCGGCAAGATCGGCGAGATTTCGGTGATCGGCTTCGTGCTGCTGATGGCGTCCATCGCGTTCGGCCAGCACGTGCACGACTCGCCCACGCTCGCGGCCTGGTTCACGTTCACGGGCACGCAGCTCACGTGGATCCTGATCGGCTACGGCTTCGTCGCTTCGGTGCTGCCGGTGTGGCTGCTGCTCGCGCCGCGCGACTACCTCTCGACGTTCCTGAAGATCGGCACCATTCTCGCGCTCGCGATCGGCATTCTGATCGTCGCGCCGGAACTCAAGATGCCGGCCTTCACGAAGTTCATCGACGGCACGGGTCCGGTGTGGTCGGGCAACCTGTTCCCGTTCCTCTTCATCACCATCGCGTGCGGTTCGGTCTCGGGCTTCCATGCGCTGATCTCGTCGGGCACCACGCCCAAGCTGCTCGATAACGAAACCAACGCGCGCTTCATCGGTTACGGCGCGATGCTGATGGAATCGTTCGTCGCAATCATGGCGCTCGTGGCCGCTTCGGTCATCGAGCCGGGCGTGTACTTCGCGATGAACGCGCCGCTCGCCGTGCTCGGCACGACGCCGGACGCCGTGGCGCACACCGTGGGCCAGTGGGGCTTCATGCTGACGCCGGACATGCTTACGCACACCGCGCAAGCCGTGGGCGAAACGACCATCGTCGCGCGCGCAGGCGGCGCGCCGACGCTGGCCGTGGGCATGGCGCAGATCCTGCACCAGGTGATTGGCGGCGAAGCGATGATGGCGTTCTGGTATCACTTCGCCATCCTCTTCGAAGCGCTCTTCATCCTGACCGCCGTCGACGCGGGTACGCGCGCGGGCCGCTTCATGCTGCAAGACCTGCTCGGCACGTTCCACCCGTCGCTCAAGCGCACGGAGTCGCTGCCGGCCAACCTGATCGCGACCGCCCTGTGCGTGGCGGCGTGGGGCTACTTCCTCTACCAGGGCGTGGTCGATCCGCTTGGCGGCATCAACACGCTGTGGCCGCTCTTCGGCATCTCGAACCAGATGCTCGCCGGTATCGCGCTGATGCTCGCAACCGTCGTGCTCTTCAAGATGAAGCGCGAGAAGTTCGCATGGGTCACGGCGGCGCCGACGCTCTGGCTGCTCATCTGCACGCTCACGGCGGGCTGGCAGAAGATTTTCGACAGCAACCCGAAGGTCAGCTTCGTTGCGCACGCACAGAAGTTGTCGGCGGCCATTGCCGAAGGCAAGATCGTCGCGCCCGCGAAGTCGCTCGAGCAGATGCAGCGCATGGTCTTCAACGACTACGTGGATGCCGCGCTTTCGGGCCTCTTCATCTTCGTGGTGGTGAGCATCGTGGTGTACGGCCTGATCGCGATTTCGCGCGCACGCCGGATCGCTCATCCGACCGTGCAGGAAACGCCGTACGAAGCGATGCCCGCTGGCGGCGCCGCCGTGGCGCAGCGCGTGCACTGAACGGCGTCATCAACTGAACGGAGCACATCATGTTCTCGGGACTTCGCGACAACGTGCAGACGGCCGGGCGCTATCTCGGCCAGGCCATGCGGCTGATGGTCGGTCTGCCTGATTACGAGGGCTACGTCACGCACATGCGCGCGACGCATCCCGACCGCCCGGTGATGACGTACGAGGAGTTTTTCCGCGAGCGGCAGAACGCGCGGTATGGGTCGGGTGCGGGGAAGTGCTGCTGAGGCTTCCTCATCGCGCCGACATTGAGCGTGCCTGAACGAAAGGCGCTACGGGTCTCAAGCCCGTAGCGCCTTTTTCATTGCGTATCGTCCTCGGCCTCATGCAGATGCGCGTTCTTCAAATCCTCCAGAAACGCGCGCACGATCGGGCTATGCCGGTTGCGCTTTTGCGTGACCACATGAAACGTGACCTCGTAGCAGAGCTGTTTCGGATTGAGCGCGGCGAGCAAGCCGCGACGCACGTGAGGCGCGGCAAACTGCTGGGGCAGATAGCCGAGATGATGGCCGGAAAGAATCAGTAACGAAACGGCCTCCATGTTGTCGGCCTGCGCGGTGACCTTGCTTTGCGTCGTGGAGTGCTGCGCTTCCGGCGTCGGATACGTGCGCCACACCCATTCGTATTCCGCGGCCTCCAGCGGATCGAGTTGCCCCGCTTTCCCGAACAGCGGATGCCCGCGCCCGCAGTACGCGATCTGCCGCTCGATGAAAAGCGGCGTGTATTCGAGCGTCGGCACGCGGTGCCAGAAGTAGCCCACCGCGATCTGGATCTCGCCGTTGAGCAACTGCTCCTCAAGTTCGCCGGGCGACTTCACCGAAAGCGAGAAGCGCACCGCTTCGTCGCGCTGCCGGAACGAAGCGATCGCCTCGCTGATGCGCGCGTTCTGGCTGGTCGGCGTGTGACCGATCAGGCCGATGCTGAGCGTGCCCACCAGCTTCCTGTCCAGATGCCGCGCCTTGAGCGTGAAGTCCTCGGCGGCGGCGAGCAGCGTGGTCGCCAGTTCGTAGAAGCGCTCGCCTTTTTCGGTCAGCTTGAAACCGCTGCGCCCGCGCTCGCACAACCGGTAGCCGAGCCGGGTTTCGAGCGTGGACAGTTGCGCGCTGATGGTGGGCTGGCTCACGTTGAGCGTGGTCTGCGCGATGCTCACGCCGCCGGCGTCGGCCACGGCGACGAACACGCGGATGAGGCGCAGGTCGAGATCGGTCAGGCTGCCGAGCATGGGTTCTCCGGGGACAAACATCGATACATAGATAAAAATCTATGTGAACAACGACCAGATCGTTATTCATCTTTGGCCGATGGGCGCTTACAACTGCGGCTATGGCCGTTTCGAATGATACGGCACGGTAAATGAAAGTGGAGCGCCGTAATGTCTGACCAATATTTCCAGCCGCTCGGCGGCAATGTCATGCCGCGTAGCGGCGGTATCGCAACGATGATGCGCCTGCCGCAGGTCGAAAACGCCTCGGGCCTCGATGCCTGCTTCGTGGGCGTGCCGTTCGACCTCGGCACCTCGAACCGCACCGGTGCGCGCTTCGGCCCGCGCCAGGTGCGCTCGGAGTCCGTGCTGCTGCGTCCGTACAACATGGCCACGCGCGCGGCGCCGTTCGATTCGCTGCGCGTGGCCGATATCGGCGACGTCGCGACGAACCCCTACAACCTCGCCGATTCGATCACGCGCATCGAAGCCGCCTACGACGCGATTCTCGAACACGACTGCCGCCCCATCTCGCTTGGCGGCGATCACACGATCACGCTGCCGATCCTGCGCGCGATCCACCGCAAGCATGGCCGCGTCGGCCTGATTCACGTCGATGCGCACGCCGACGTGAACGACACGATGTTCGGCGAAAAGATCGCGCACGGCACGCCCTTTCGCCGCGCCGTGGAGGAAGGCTTGCTCGACTGCGATCGCGTCGTGCAGATCGGCCTGCGCGGCACCGGCTATGAAGCCGAAGACTTCGACTGGTGCCGTCAGCAGGGCTTCAAGGTCGTGCAGGCCGAGGAATGCTGGAACCGGTCGCTCGAGCCGCTGATGGAAGAAGTGCGCGCGCGCGTGCAAGGCGGCCCGGTCTACCTGAGCTTCGATATCGACGGCATCGATCCCGCCTACGCGCCGGGCACCGGCACGCCGGAAATCGCCGGGCTGACCGTGCCGCAGGCGCTCGAAATCATCCGTGGCACCTGGGGGCTCGACATCGTCGGCGCGGACCTCGTGGAAGTGGCGCCGCCGTACGATCCGTTCGGCACCACGGCGCTGCTCGGAGCCAATCTCGCGTTCGAAATGCTGTGCGTGCTGCCGGGCGTGAAGCGGCGCGACTGAGCGGTGGCGGGCGCGCATCGGCGCCCGCGCAAACTACGAAAATCAGGAGACTCGTTGCATGAATGCCCATGAAAACGCCGCCCTCGCGGGCGAGGCGGCCGGCCTCGAAATCGAGAGCCACTCGATCGACTACATCCCCGAGCGCGAGCGTCACGCGAAGCTCAGTAGCCAGGGCCCGTTCTGGTTCCTCGGCAACTTCCACTTCTTCACGATCTCGATCGGCTTCGTGGGCCCGAGCATCGGCCTCTCCGCCGGCTGGACCACGCTGGCGGGGGCGCTCGGCATCATGTTCGGCACGATCTTCATGGCGTTCCACGGCTCGCAGGGCCCGGAAATGGGCTTGCCGCAGATGATCCAGTCACGCGCGCAGTTCGGCTATCGTGGCGTCGCGCTCGCGCTGCTCGCCACGCTGTTCGTGTTCGTCGGCTTCAACGTCGTGAACATCTCGCTCATCATGGACGGGCTGAAGAATGTGTTCGGCGTGAATCCCGCGGTGGTGGCGATCGCGGCGTCGATCGTGGGCGGCGCGCTCGCGATCTTCGGGCACGATCTCATGCACAAGGCGTTCAAGTGGGCACTGATCGCGACGCTGCCGCTCTACGCGCTCGTGACGGTTGCTCTCGCGTTTGGTGCAGGCAAGGGCGCTGCGTCTATTCCCGCCATTCCCGCCGTGGCGTCGGGCGCGCACCTCGGCTTCAACTGGGTCGCGTTCCTCACGCAATTCGCCATTGGCGCGAGCTACAACATCTCGTACGCGCCCTATGTTTCGGACTACTCGCGCTATTTGCCGAAGCACACCAGCCGCGCGAAGCTGATTTCGGCCATTTTCCTCGGCGCCTCGCTTTCGGGTGCGTGGATGATCGGTCTCGGCGCATGGCTCGCGCAGCAACTGAAGGCCTCCGATGCGCTCGTCGCGCTCAACCAGGTTGGCGCGTCGCTGTTTCCGGGCTGCGGCAGCCTGCTGGTCGTCGTTTCGGTGGCGGGTTTCCTGCCGATCATCGCACTCAATACGTACAGCGCCATGCTCACGTTGCTCACGGGCGTGGACTCGTTTCGCAAGATCAAGCCCACGCGTGGCGCGCGCATTGGCGCGGTCATGGCGATCAGCGCAATCGTGATGGCGTGCACGCTCTCGATCAGAGGCAATGGCGTGGCGTTGCTCAACACCTTCCTCGTGCTGATGCTGTACTTCCTCGTGCCGTGGACTTCCGTGAATCTCGTGGACTACTTTTTCGTGCGCAAGGGCCGTTACGCGATCTCGCACTTCTTCACGCCGCAGGGGATTTACGGCGCGTGGCAGGCGCGCGGGATCGTTGCGTACCTGATCGGTTTTGCCGCGATGATTCCGTTCTTCGCCATCGTCGACAACGAATCGGGCAAGGAGATCTTCGTCGGTTACTTCGCACATCTGATGGATGGCATCGATCTCGCCTGGCTGGTCGGGCTGGTCGTTGCGGGTGCGAGCTACTACGCGTTGAGCCGCTCGCTCGATCTGCGCGCGGAAGAGAAGGTGATTCGCACCATCAAGGAAAGCGATATTGTCGCTATGGCGCGGCAGTCGGCAGGGCATTGACGTACGGGTGACGTCTCGCCTGAAAAGACAAAGGGCGCAACGGCAAAAACCGTTGCGCCCTTTTTGCAGGCTTTCCGCGCGAGGCGGAAAGCGAAGCGAATCAAAGCGTATTAGCTAGCCGCGACCGTCACCGGCTTCTTCGTCTTGGCCGCGCTCTTGATTTCTTCGAGCTTGATCTCGACGTGACGCGAGAACACGTATTCAGCCGGACGCGCGCCTTCGAGCGGGATGTCCTTCGCGAACGCGCCGGTGGTGCGCGCGCCCGTAAGGGCAATGCGCGCGGCCTTGAGCGGGTGCGCCACCGTGTCCATCACGGCCGTCGCTTCGAAGCCGCAGTGGACCATGCAGTCCGCGCACTTCTCATACTTGCCCGTGCCGTACTTGTCCCAGTCCGTCGTTTCCATCAGTTCCTTGAAGGTCTTCACGTAACCTTCGCCGACCAGATAGCACGGCTTTTGCCAGCCGAACACCGTGCGCGCCGGGTTGCCCCAGGGCGTGCACTGGTAGGTCTGGTTGCCCGCGAGGAAGTCGAGGAACAGGCTCGACTGGCTGAACGACCACTTCTTGCCGTTGTTGCCGCGCTTGAAGATCTCGCGGAACAGGTTCTTGGTCTTGTCGCGGTTCAGGAAGTGCTGCTGGTCCGGCGCGCGCTCATAGGCATAGCCCGGCGACACCGTGATGCCGTCCACGCCGATCTCGCCGACCGTGTCGAAGAACTTCGCCACGCGCTCGGGCACGGCGTCGTTGAACAGCGTGCAGTTGATGTTCACGCGGAAGCCGCGACGCTTGGCTTCCTTGATGGCCGCGACGGCCTTGTCGTACACGCCGTCCTGCGAGACCGAATGGTCGTGCGCTTCGCGGTCGCCGTCCAGGTGCACCGACCAGACGAAATACGGATTCGGCTGGTAGTCGTCCATCTTCTTTTCCATGAGCAGCGCGTTCGTGCACAGGTACACGAACTTCTTGCGCGCCATGATGCCCTTCACGATCTGCGGCATTTCCTTGTGCAGCAGCGGCTCGCCGCCTGCGATGGAAACGACCGGCGCGCCGCACTCATCGACGGCTTCCAGGCACTCTTGCAGCGACAGACGCTGGTTCAGGATGGGATCCGGATAGTCGATCTTGCCGCAGCCATTGCAGGCGAGATTACAGCGGAACAGCGGCTCGAGCATGAGCGCGAGCGGATAGCGTTTGTTGCCGCTGAAATGCTGGCGGAAGATGTACGAGCCAACGCGGACTTTTTGTAGCAGCGGAATAGACAAAGTGTGTCCTCCTTAAACTTCGCGCGCGACGAGCGGTTGCAACAGCTTCGACGGCAGCTTGAATTCGACTTTTTCTTCACGGCCCGCCATCGTCGAGACCTCGACAGGCCCTAACGCGCGCAGCGCGTCAATCACGTTCTCAACCATTTCCTCGGGCGCCGATGCGCCGGCCGTGATGCCGACCGTCTGCACATTGGCGAACCACTCCGACTTCACTTCCGAGCCGTCGGCCACAAGATAGCTCGGCACACCCGTTTCGCTGCCGATTTCGCGCAGGCGATTCGAGTTCGAGCTGTTCGTCGCGCCCACGACCAGCAGCACTTCCACCAGATCCGACAGTTCGCGCACCGCGGCCTGCCGGTTCTGCGTCGCGTAGCAGATGTCGCGCGTGTCCGGACCGACGATGTCGGAGAACCGTGCGAGCAGCGCGTCGATGATGCCGCGCGTGTCGTCCACCGAAAGCGTGGTTTGCGTCACGTAAGCGAGCGGCGCATCGAGCGGTAGATCGAGCTTCGAAACATCGGCTTCGCTCTGCACGAGCAGCACGGTGCCGGGGATCTGGCCAATCGTGCCTTCCACTTCGGGGTGACCGGCATGGCCGATCAGGATCAGCGTGCGGCCCGCTGCAACGTACTGGCGGCCCTGCACATGAACCTTCGTGACGAGCGGGCAGGTGGCGTCGAGCACGTCGAGGTCGCGTTCCTCGGCGGCGCGTTCCACGGTCTTCGCTACGCCGTGCGCGCTGAAGATCGCGACGGCGCCTTCGGGCACTTCGTCGAGCTCTTCCACGAAACGCGCGCCCTTGTTGCGCAGGTTTTCGACCACGTGCCGGTTGTGGACGATCTCATGGCGCACGTAGACGGGCGCGCCGTGCTTCTGCAAAGCGCGATCGACAATTTCGATAGCGCGGACAACCCCCGCACAAAAGCCGCGGGGTTGGGCAAGGATCACTCGCATAAGGTGGCGAACTCCGACTGCCGCAGAAGGCGAGCGAGTCGGTAAAAATGACCTGATCGCTGCGGCTGTCTATTTAATATGAATACCAATAATTCCGTCTGAGGGGGACGGAGTAAAAACCAGACGCGCATTTTAACCCCTTCGCCGCCGGTTTGCTGCGTGGCGCGCGACGAGGTGCGGCGCGCACGCGACGGTCGCACTCGCGCTCGCGCCGGATGCGCCCGAAAAGCCCGCCGTATGGCCCTTGCGCCGTACCGGCAACGTCGCGCCCGCAGCGCCCGCGGCATGGGGTTCAGCGCGATTTCGAACGCGGTCGGTTCGCCCTTGCGCGGTGCAACATGGCGCGGGAACCCTTAAACTATCGCGTCCTGCGGCCGCCGGGAGGGCGCCCGCAGGATACGACCCCATTCTGGACGCCTTGATGGAACCCGACCACTACGACGATTTTCCGGTAGCGCGCGTGTTGCTGCCGAAGGCGCTGCGCGCGCCTGTCGGCGTGATCTACCACGTCGCGCGCACGCTCGACGACATCGCGGATGAAGGCGACTGGAGCCCCGAGGAGCGTCACACGCGCCTCGCCGATTTTCGCGAAGGGCTGAACGCCGTGGCCGAAGGCCGCCCGGCGACGGTGCACCCCATGCTGTTCGCGAAGCTCGCGAACGTGGTGCGCCAGAACCGGCTGCCGCTCGCGCCTTTCTACGATCTCGTCACGGCGTTCGATCAGGACATCGACACGACGCGCTATGCCGACCGCTTCGAGCTGATGGACTTCTGCCGGCGCTCGGCGAACCCGATCGGCCACTTGATGCTGCATCTGATCCATGAAGCGACGCCCGACAATCTCGCCGATTCCGACGCAATCTGCACCGCGTTGCAGCTCATCACCTTCTTGCAGGACGTGAGCGCCGACTGGGCGCGCGGCCGCATCTACCTGCCGCTGGCCGAGCGCGAGCGCTTTGGCGTGAGCGAAGCGCAGATCGCCGCGGGCCGGGTCGACGACGCCTGGCGCGCGCTGATGGCGCACGAGGTGGCGCGTGCGCGCTCGCTGATGGTGAGCGGCGCGCCGCTCGCGCTGCGCGTGCCGGGGCGCTTCGGCCTCGAACTGTGCAGCGTCGTGCATGGCGGCCTGCGCATGCTCGATTGCATCGAGCGCGCCGGCTACGATGTATTGCGCGCGCGGCCCGTGCTGCGCGCACCCGACTGGACCGTCGTGCTCCTGCGCACGGCGGCTATGTGGCTGTCGCGCCGCGTGGGCGTGCGCGCGCCTTCGATCGAGAGTAACAACGCATGACTACGACCATCCTGTTTGCCGTTTCTTGCCTCTCGCTGGTGATCTGGCTCGTCCTGCTGTTCGGCCGCGGCGGCTTCTGGCGCGCGCGCCCGGCCCAGGCGCTGCCGCTCGTCGAACCCGCGGCCGGCTGGCCCGCCGCCTGCGCCGTGGTGCCCGCGCGCAACGAGGCCGATGCGATCGGCGAGGCCGTGAGCTCGCTGCTCCAGCAGAACTATGGCGGCGAATTCCACGTGATCGTGATCGACGACCACAGCACCGACGGCACGGCCGAAGCCGCCCGCGCCGCCGCGCTCGCGCTGCAATGCCCGGAAAAGCTCAGCGTGATCACCGCGAAGCCGCTGCCCGCAGGCTGGTCGGGCAAGGTGTGGGCGCAGTCGCAGGGCATCGAGGCCGTGCGCACGCTCAAGCTGCCCGCCGACTACCTGCTGCTCACCGACGCCGACATCGGCCACCCGCCCGAGGCGCTCGCGCAACTCGTGGTGCGCGCGCAGGCAGAAGGCCGCGATCTCGTCTCGCTGATGGTGCGTCTGCGCTGCGACTCGTTCTGGGAGAAGGCGCTGATCCCGGCGTTCGTGTTCTTCTTCGCGAAGCTCTACCCGTTCTCGTGGGTGAACAACCCGAAGAACCGCACGGCGGCCGCGGCCGGCGGCTGCATGCTGGTGCGCCGCCAGGCGCTCGAAGAGGCGGGCGGCATCGAGTCGATCCGCGCCGAACTGATCGACGATTGCAGCCTGGCCGCGCGCATCAAGCACCGTGGCGAGGGGCATCACCCGATCCGGCTCGACGTTGCCGCGAAGAGCGTGTCGCTGCGCCCGTACGATTCGTGGAAGGACATCTGGAACATGATCGCGCGCACGGCGTTCACGCAACTGCACTACTCGGCGTGGCAGCTCGCGGGCACGCTCCTCGGCATGACGGTGATCTATCTCGCGCCGCCCGTCGTTGCGCTCGTGCTCGGCCCGAAAGGCTGGCCCGCGTGGCTCGCGTGGGCGCTGATGTGCTGCGCCTACTCGCCGATGCTCGCCTATTACCGTCGCTCGCCGTTGTGGGCGCCGTTCCTGCCGCTCGTCGCGCTGTTCTACGTGGGCGCGACGTTCGCTTCGGCATGGCGCTTCTGGCGCGGCAAGGGCGGACAGTGGAAGGCGCGCGTGCAGGCGCCGGCGCAAGGACGTTGATCGTCTGCGAAATCCGGCAACGGATGAAGTAAAAAAGGGCGCCTCGGCGCCCTTTCTGCTTTTCGATGTCCGCTCGCGCGTTAGCGCTGCGTGAGCATCATATACATCTGCACGACGATATCGGGCGAAAACGTGAACGGCACCCAGCCGTGACCCGTGTGGCGCATCACGAGCAGGCGGTCGCCGTTGGACTGCTTCTGCACGGCCATCACCGGGTTTTTCGTCGAGGCGAAACGCCAGCCGGGCGGAATGCCGGGCGGCGGCTCGGGTTGCATCGAGGCGCGCGCGTTCGCCAGCTCCTCGATCATCTGGCCGATCTGCACCGCGTTGAGCGTGACCGTCTGGCCGCCGATCGTCAGCGTGATCTCGTTTTGCGTCGGGCGCGCCACGAGCAGCTCGGGCGGCGCCCCGGCGGCGGCCGGTTCGGCGGTCTCGACTGCGCTCACGGCTTCGACGGTTTCAGCGGCTTCGACAGGTTCAGCAGGCACGACGGATTCAACGGGCACGACAGGTTCAATGGGTTCGACGTGTTCACGTGCTTCGGCAACCGCCACGGCTTCGGTGGAGGCAGCGGCTTCGGCTTCCGGCGTCGCGGCGAGCGCCGTCGCCACAGCGTCGGCTGCGCTCACGGCTTCCACTTCGCTGCTTGCAACGGGAGACGTCTGGAGGGGTTCGGCGGCTGCGCGTTCATCGGCGCGCGTGCCCTGTACAGCGGCGGCGGCCTGAATGAGCTGATCGACGCCAGCTGCGAGCACGCCAATCTGTTCTTGAAGATTCATGCGAGGCTTCTCAGGTAAGACCTGCGATTTTACCCATAGCGCGCCTGCATTGCCTTCCGGGAGTTGTACGCATGTCGCAACAAAAGTTGTAACAATTTGCTGGGCTTGCTTGTTATTTGGCGTTCAGATAGCCCGCTTCGCGGAACCACGCAAGCGCATCCTTCAGCCCTTCGCGATACGGCCGCGCGCGATAACCGAGCTCGCGCTCCGCTTTCGCCGAGGTGAAATACATCTTGTTTTTCGACATCTTGAGCGCGTCGACGGTCACGAACGGCTCGCGCTTCGTGAAGCGCGCCACGGCTTCCGCGCCCATCGCGAGCGGGTAGAGCGGCCAGCGCGGCAGCGCGATGGTGGGCGGCTTGCGGCCCACCATGCCGGCGATGTCGGCGAGCATTTGCTGGAGCGGCAGGTTCTCGCCGCCGAGGATATAGCGCTCGCCGATGCGCCCGCGCTCCAGCGCGAGGAAGTGGCCGTTCGCGACGTCGTCGACGTGCACGAGGTTCAGGCCCGTGTCGACGAACGCGGGAATCTTGCCGGTGGCGGCTTCCACGATGATGCGCCCCGTGGGCGTGGGCTTCACGTCGCGCGGGCCGATCGGCGTGGACGGATTGACGATCACGGCGGGCAGGCCGTCGCGCTCGATCATGCGCTCCACGGCGCGCTCCGAGAGCACCTTGCTGCGCTTGTACACGCCGATTGCCTGCCCGGCCGTGAGCGGCGAGGTTTCGTCGGCGGAGTTGCCCGAGCTCGTCACCTTGAGCGTCGCCACGCTGCTCGTGTAGACGATGCGCTCCACACCCGCTTCGAGCGCCGCGCGCATCGTGGCCTCGGCGCCTTCGAGATTGGCGCGCTCGATTTCGTGCGGATCGGGCGCCCACAGGCGATAGTCGGCGGCCACGTGGAAGAGGTAGCGCACGCCGGCAAGCGCCTGGCGCATCGAAGCGGCGTCGCGCATGTCGCCGGTGACGATCTCGGCGTCGAGCGCTTCGAGGTTCTTGCGCGGACTCGTCGCGCGCACCAGCACGCGCACGGCAAAGCCCTTTTCCTGCGCGATGCGGGCGACGGCCGAGCCGACGAAGCCGGACGCTCCGGTGATCAGCACGAGGTCCCGGTTGGCGCGGGACGTAGTGGCGCGGGCGGTGTCGGTCATTGCAGGGTGGCTTCCATGTTCGGGTGACGGCTTCGGGCGACGTCGCGGCGTACGCGGCGCGACGTGGCACGGATTGTACGCGGCGCGGGCCTGGCTGTGCCTCGGCTCGCGCCCGGCGCGCTCGCGCGATGGCGTCTACAATGCCGACCGTATCGGCAGCGCAAGCATCAAATCATGGAGATTGAACAATGAGCGAACCGGATCTGGATACGCGCCTGGAAACGTACTATGTGCGCGTGCGCGGGACGGTGCAGGGCGTGGGCTTTCGTCACGCGACGGTGCGCCAGGCGCACGCGCTGCGCATTCGCGGCTATGTCGCGAACATGGAGGACGGTTCGGTGGAAGCCGTGATCCAGGGCACGGCCAACCAGGTGGACCGCATGCTGTCGTGGCTGCGCCACGGGCCGCCCGCCGCGCGCGTGAGTTCGGTGGAAAGCGAGGAGCGCACGAGCGAAAAGCGTTACGAGCGCTTCGAACAGCACTGACATCGCCCGCGAACCCAGTGCAAAAAAAGCGGTGCGCCATGCAAAAGGCGCACCGCTTTTTCGTTGCAGTTCAGATACCCCTCACTTCACCTCGAGCAGGCTCTCCGCGAATCCCCACTCTTTCTCGACCCACTGGCGCACGCAGCGAAATCCCGCGTCGGCGGCGATCGCCGGAATTTCGTCGGCGTGGTACTTGTGGCTGCTCTCGGTCCAGATCGTTTCACCCGCGCCGATCTCGACGCTCAAGCCCGCCGCGTTCACTTCGGCGCGCACGTCGCGCTTCGCGCGCAGATGCATTTCGATGCTGCGCACGTCGGGGTTGAAGCGCGCGACGTGCTCGAAGTCGTGCAGGTCGAAGTTGGCGTCGAGTTCGCGGTTGATGCGCGCGAGCAGGTTCAGGTTGAACGCGGCCGTGGCGCCGATGGCGTCGTCGTAGGCGGCGATCAGCGTGTCCACGGGCTTCACGAGATCGGTGCCGAGCAGCAGGGTGTCGCCGGGACGCAGCATCGCGCGGATGTCGCGCAAGAAGCGCGTGGCCGCGAGCCGCGCGAAGTTGCCGATCGTGCTGCCGAGAAAGAGCACGAACAGTTGCTCGCCGGGCTTGCGCTGGCGGCTCACTTCCGAAAGACCGGCGAGATAGTCGCGCTCGTAGCCGACGATCGAGATGCGTTCGATGTCGGCCAGCTCGCGCCGGCACAGTTGCAGCGCGCTGCGTGAAATCTCGATCGGACAGTATGAAGTGGGGCGCTTGCGGCACAGCGCTTCGAGAATGCGGCGCGTCTTGCGGCCGCTGCCGCTGCCGAGCTCCGCGACCTTGACGTCGGAGGGCAGCGCCTCGACGATCTCGGCCGCGTAGCGCGTGAGCAGGCGCTCCTCGGAACGCGTGACGCCGTATTCCGGCAGCACGGTGATCACTTCGAAGAGGGCCGAGCCCACTTCGTCATACAGATACTTCGAGGGCAGTTCTTTCTGCGGCGCGCGCGTGAGGCCCGCGCGCACGTCGGCGGCGAATTCGCTGGCGGCGCGAAGGGCCTGTGAGCGGGCGGGATCCGCAACGGCGGGGCGGGGCGCAGGAAGTGTCATGCGGGCTCCAGTGGGCGTTGGACGTTGGTGACGGCGGGCTGGCGCGGCAAGACTTACGTTCTAGTCCATCGTTGCGCAGTCTGCACAGACTTAATTGCGCCGCCGCGGCGAACCGCAATGGGAGCATCGCACATGCCCGCCTTGCGCGGCGCGGGTTTGCGGCGCCTCAGGCCGCCAAAACACGACTAGAATGCGGTCTCGCCGCGGGCTTTGCGAGTTCGCGTCTTATTCAATAGCCAATTCAAATGACAACGTTTTTACCCGCGCGCGCGAAATTTACGCGCCGCGCCGCTCGCCCCCTCTGCGGTTCCGTTTTGCGCCGCCGACCATCCCGATGAACCAGCACGAAACCGGGCGCGGTCTCGCATTTTCCGTGGGCGCTTCGGCGCTGTTCGCGCTGATGTCGGCCTATACGCTGCTGCTTGCGCCGCTGGGCGGCCTCGATATCTTCGCCTGGCGCGTCATCTGGACCGCGCCGGGCGCGCTGGCCTTGCTGCTGCTGCGCAAGCGCGCGCCGCAACTGGGCGCGCTCCTCATGCGCATGGTGCGCGAGCCACGCACCGCGCTGGCACTCGTGGCGAGCGCCGCGCTGCTCGGCTCGCAGCTATGGGTGTTCCTGTGGGCGCCGCTGCACGGGCGCATGCTGGAGGTGTCGCTCGGTTACTTCCTGCTGCCGCTCATCATGGTGCTGGTGGGCCGCTACTACTACCACGAGCGGCTCGAACGGCTGCAATGGCTTGCCGTCGCGTGCGCGGCCGTGGGCGTGGCGCACGAGTTGTGGGCCACGCACGCGTTCTCGTGGCCCACGTTGCTCGTGGCGCTCGGCTATCCGCCGTATTTCGTGTTGCGCCGCAAGATTCACGCGGACTCGCTCGTCACCTTCGCCGTGGAGATGCTGCTGCTCGTGCCGGTAGCCGTGATCGAAGTGCGCGCGGGCGGCTCGCTCGCGCTCCTCGACGCGCACAAGTTCCTCGCTTTCGTGCTGTTGCCGGGCCTCGGCGTGCTCAGCACGGTGGCGCTCGCGTCGTACCTGAAGGCGAGCCGCATGCTGCCGATGGCCCTTTTCGGCATCCTCGGCTATGTGGAGCCGGTGCTGCTCGTGATCGTTTCGGTGACGCTGCTCGGCGAACATCTGGGCATGCGCCAGCTCGCGACCTACGTGCCGATCTGGGTGGCCGTCGCGCTCACGGCGCTGCACGCGGCGCGGCTCGTGCGGTTCGAACGCTGACGGCCCACACGCCGTTCAAGGCCGCGCTTGCTGCCCGCGCGGCGCATTGATGCGCGTGGGGCCGACCTTGGCCTCGATCGCCGCGCGCAACGCGGGGCGCCAGCCGATGCTGAACAGCGCCTCGGCGAGCACGAACAGCGGCCCGATCATGAGGCCGATGAGATCGTCGACGAACGCCGGCTTGCGATGCTCCCACGCAATATGCCCGACGAACTGAAAGATCCAGCCGATCACGAAGAGCGCCACGCCGCCGCCCAGCCACGCGGCGGTGCCTTGCTGCGCGATCCACGCGCCGAACGCCACGCACGCCACGGAGACGACCGCCATCATCAGCCCGAGCGGCACGTCCAGCACGAGGTAATAGATCGTGGCGGCGCCGAACAGGAGCCATGCGGGCGACACCGCAACGGGCACAAAGGACGCAAAGGACACAAAGGGCAGCCCCGGCGCGACGGCCGGACGCGAAAGCAGCACGGCGAGCGCGAGCACGATGAGCGGAATGCCGATGAAATGGGTACCGATGTTACGCGTGTCGCGATGATAGGCGGCGTACTGGGTGAGCTGCTCGGTCAGGTTTCTCATGGGTGCCCCTTTGTCTCGAAAATCATTATGATCGTCGGGCTCACGCGCGCAAACCTTCGGCTAGCCGACAATTGCGCCGCCCAATGCCAACGCGCACCCCGCCGATGACTTCACGCGCCGCCTCGTCGCCCGCCCCCCGATCCGTGCCGACTGCCGCCGCGCTCGAACGCAGCGCATGGTTTCGCGCCGCGCCCGAACCGCTGCGCGAGGCCCTGCGCGCAGCGGGGCGCGTGCGCACGCTCGCGGCGGGCGAGCGCCTCTTCATGCGCGGCGACACCGACGACGGCCTCTATTGCGTACTGGAAGGCGCGGTGCGCGTGGGGGCGGCGAGCATGGCCGGGCGCGAGGCGCTGCTGGCCGTGGTCGGGCCCGCGCGCTGGTTCGGCGAGATCGCGCTGTTCGACGGCGGCGCGCGCACGCACGACGCCTACGCCGAGCGCGACTCCACGCTCTTTCACGTGCCGCGCGCCGCGCTCGTGGCGCTGCTCGACGCCACGCCTGCATACTGGCGCGTGTTCGGCCTGCTGCTCGCGCAAAAGCTGCGCCTCGCGTTCGACGCCATCGAGGAAACCGCGCTCCTGCCCGCCCCCGCACGCGTGGCGCGCCGCCTGCTGCTGCTTGCGCACGACTATGGCGAGGCCGCCGTCACGCCCACGCCTGCCCCCGCCGCGTTGCGCGCGCGATGCGTGATTCCCGTGCCGCAGGAGGATCTCGCGCTCATGCTGGCGCTGTCGCGGCAAACCGTGAACCAGATCCTGCGCCAGCTGGAGCGCGACGGTGTGCTCGCGCTGCGCTACGGTGAGATCGAGATCGTCGACGCCGCACGCCTGGCGGCGCAGGCGCAGTGAGCGCGCGCATTGATCCGCACGGCGTATCCGTATCGATTCACATCGACCGATGGCATCAATGTCGGACCGCGCGTTGCCGCCGCTTCGGGTTTGCGCCGACAATGACGCCGGCCCCGCCGCCTTCTTCCTTCACGCTTGCCCATTTTGCCCAATACGCTCTACATGAACGACCGCGTCATCGCCGCATTCGACTTTGATGGCACCATCACCACGTCCGACAGCTTTCGCGCTTTCATGCTCGACGCCGCCGGCCCCGCCCGTTTCGTCACCGCCGCGCTGCGCTGCCTGCCCTGGCTGATTGGCATCGCGCCCGGCTGGTCGCAGCGCGGGCCGACCAAGGCGCGCTTTCTCTACGCCGCGCTGGGACCGGTGCGGCGCGAGGCGCTCGAAGCCGCCGCGCAGCGTTTCGTCGAGCGCCGTTTGCCCGCGTTGTTGCGCCCCGAGATGCTCGCGCGCGTGGCCGAGCACCAGGCGCTTGGCCACGACGTGGTGCTGGTGAGCGCCTCGCCGTCGATCTATCTGCGCAAGTGGGCGCAGACGGTCGGCATCGGCACCGTGCTCGCGAGCGAACTCGAATGGCGCGACGGGGCGTACACGGGCCGCCTCGCGGGCAAGAACTGCTGGGGGCCGGAGAAGGTCGCGCGGCTGCGCGCATGGTGGGGCGAGCACGCGCCCGCCACGCTCTACGCCTATGGCGACAGCCGCGGCGACCGCGAAATGGCCGAGCTTGCGCAGCACGCGTGGATACGCGGCGAGTCGGCGCTGCCGCCGCTCGCGCCGGCGGGCGGTTTCGGCGCGGCGTGACTCGCTGCATCGGCGCGGGATCGACGCTAACCTACGGCAACCCACGACTACACGGAGACACCTCGATGAACGGACAATGGACCCAGATCACGTCGCGTGACGGCGGCGCATTCCGCGCCTACACGGCGCTGCCGCCCGAGGGCAGCGGCCCCGGCCTCGTGCTGCTCCAGGAGATATTCGGCGTGAACGGCTATATGCGCGCGCTTGCCGACCGCTACGCCGAGGAAGGCTACGTCGTGATGGTGCCGGACCTGTTCTGGCGTCTGGAGCCGAACGTCGATCTCGGCTACGACGGCGCCGACGCGCAAAAGGCGTTCTCGCTCTATGAGCGCTTCGACGTCGATCTCGCGATGGAAGACGTGGCGCAAACGCTCGCCGCGCTGCGCGCCCATCCGCAGCATCGCGGCAAGGCGGGCGTGGTGGGCTTCTGCCTGGGCGGCAAGCTCGCGTACCTGAGTGCGACGCGCACCGATGTGGATTGCGCGATCGGCTATTACGCCGTGGGCCTCGAAAACAATCTGGACGAAGCCGCGCGCATTCACTGCCCGCTGATGCTGCACTTCGGCGCCGACGACGCCCACTGTGACGCCGCCACGCGCGAGCGCATCGCGCAGGCGCTGGCGGACAAACCGGGCGTCGAGCTGTACACCTACCCCGGCTGCGACCACGCGTTCGCGTCGTCCTCGCGCCCGCAGTACGACAAGCCCGCCACGATGATGGCGTACTCGCGCACGCTCGCCATGCTGCGCCGCGTGCTCGGCCCGATCTACGACTTCAACGCGCTGTGGGAAGAACACTGCTACCACGAGTTCGTCGCGCGCAACCCGAGCGACGTGATGCCGACCATGGTCGCGCAACCCTACGTCAACCACATTCCGACGATGACGGGCGGCGTGGGCCACGACGAGCTCAAGCGCTTCTACACGCACCACTTCGTGCATTCGAACCCCGAGGACACGCGCCTGATCCCGATCTCGCGTACCATCGGCTCGGACCGCGTGGTGGACGAGTTCATCTTCTGCTGCACGCACGATCGCGAGATCGACTGGCTGCTGCCGGGCCTCGCGCCCACGGGCAAATACTTCGAAGTGCCGATGCTCGCCGTGATCTGCTTTCGCGGCAACAAGCTCTATAACGAGCACATCTACTGGGATCAGGCCTCGGTGCTCGCGCAGATCGGCGCGATCGACCCCACCGGCCTGCCGATCGCGGGCGCGCAGAGCGCGAAGAAGCTGCTCGACGAAACGCTGCCTTCGAACACGCTCATGGCGCGCGCCTGGCGCGAGAGCGAAGGCAAGCCGTTCTGAATCTCGCGCCGTCGCCCGCGTTGGCGTTCAGTTGAACGGGTTGTTGACGACGCCGGGCTTCTGGTCCGGCTCGTCGGCGACCTTGGCGGGCAGGTGCGGGTCGGCCTGAAGTTTTGCCACGACGTCGTCGAGCGCCGCCTTGAGCGCCAGCGCGGCGGCGAGCCCGCGCTTGTCGCGCGTGATTTCGAGCGTGCCCGCGAGCGTCACGCGCGTCGAACCGTTCGTGAGCGTGAGCGCGTCGCCTTGTACGTTCAGGACATCGTCGTCGTTTGCGTATGCGTCGAACATCTTGTGATCCTCTCCTTGTGTCAGCGGGGCCGCGTGGCGTCAGCGTCGCGCGGCTTGGGGTGCGGCCCGCATTATAGAAAGCCGCGCGGGAAATTCAGCACTTCGTGAACAATATGTGAGCCATATTCGCGGCTCATTCTCCTTGCGGATCTCTGCCGCATCGTGCGGCAGTTCTGTCATGCCACTGTCAGAGGCGCGCGTCGGCTTCGTGCGCGCGCTGATACAGGTCAACCCGCTCGCGCTAAACCGCGGCGTCCGCAGGCAAACCAACGATGATGACGCACCTGCGCCCTCCGGCGCAGACGGTATTTCAGAGTGTGGGCAAGGAGTCATCGATGGGAATTCTGGATAAGGTAGCTGAAATCGCCGGCGCGGTCGCGGCGGTGGAAGCCGAGAAAAAAATGCACCCCGAGGCGTCGCTGCTGGCCGAGAGCGTGGCTGCCGTGATGGGTTACAAGGGCGGCGGCGCGCTCGCGGAACTGGCCGAGGAAAAGCTTGGCGGGACCCAGGCGGCGGACAACGCCGATCCGCAGGCTTGACCATGCGCGGCCTGCATCAGGAGGCCGCGCGCCTCGCGCGCGGCGCGGCGCTGGCGCTTGCGTTTGCCGTGGCATTGAGCGCCTGCACGATCACGCCGTGGCGCAGCGCGGAAACCGGCGAGACGGACCAGGCGGAAGACGGCGCCGTGACGGCCAGGGCGGTGCAGCCGCCCGCGGTCGCCGCTGCGGCGCTGCCCGCGTCCGGGAGCGCGGCCGAAGCCGCGCCGGGCTTCTACCGCGTGAAGCCCGGCGACACGCTCACGCGCATTGCGAAAGCCAACGGCCAGAAGCCCGCCACCCTCATCAACTGGAACAAGCTGCCCGCCGACGGGAAGATCCAGATCGGCCAGCTATTGCGCGTCGCGCCGTCCGCAGCGGTGGCGGCCGCGAGTTCGCCGGGCGCGCCTCTGCCGCCCATCCTGCCCCTTTCGTCCGGGTCGTCCGGTTCATCCGTACCGCCCGTGGCGGGCGCAGCCACCGCTCCTGCCGCCACTCCTGCAACTGTCGTAAGCCCAGGCGCACCGAAGGCGGTTGCGGCAAAACCGGCCGCCAAGCCCGCCGCGGCCACCGCCGCCGAGCGTCCCAGCGCCCGCTTCATCTGGCCGATCGAAGGCAGCGTGGCGCAACCCTTCAAGGGCAAGTCCAAAGGCGTGGTGATCGCGGGTCCGGCGGGGCAGCAGGTGAAAGCGGCGGCGGCCGGCCGCGTGGTCTACGCGGGAAGCGGCATGAAGGCGTACGGGAAGCTGGTCATCGTGCGGCACGACGCGCATCTGCTCACCGCCTACGGCCGCAACGGCAAGCTGCTCGTGAAGGAAGGCGAGACGGTGAAGCAGGGCCAGGCAATCGCCACGAGCGGCACGGATGGCGCGGGCATCTCCACGTTGATGTTCGAGGTGCGCGAGAACGGCAAGCCGGTCGACCCGCTGGCGTCGTTGCCGAAAGCGCAGCAGTAATCAATACGGATCACGAATCGAAATGAAGAGACGGGAATTCCTCGCGGGCGGCTCGGTCGCCGCGGCGACATGGCTGGCCGCAATGGCGGGCTGCACGACCACCGGTCCCGCCGCCGCCGCCGACCCCGCGGCCGCGAACGCGGTGGCGCGCCGCGAGATCGACGAGGACGTGGACGAGGTGCTCGCGCGCCTCTATCGCTCCGTCAAGGGCTCGCGCGAACTGCTTGCCAAGGCGCGCGGCGTGCTCGTGTTTCCGGACGTGAAGGGCGCGGGCTTCGTGATCGGCGCCGAGTACGGGCGCGGCGCGCTGCGCGTGGAGGGCCGCACGCTCGGCTACTTCTCGACGATGGGCGGCTCGTTCGGCGCCCAGGTCGGCGCGCAGTCGCGCGCCATCGTCTACGCATTCATGACGCGCTCGTCGCTCGATCGCTTCAAGCGCAGCAGCGGCTGGAGCGTGGGCGCGGACGCCACCGTCGCGCTCGTGAAGATGGGCGCCAACGGCAAGATCGACAGCGCCACGGCGGTCAACCCCATCGAAGCCTTCGTGCTGACGAACGCCGGCCTCATGGCCGGCGTTTCGCTGGAGGGCTCGAAGGTCTCCCGGCTCGACATCTAGCGAGCGGGACGCGCGTCAGGCATGAGTCGCGCATAAGTCACGCATAGGTCACGCATGAGTCGCGCGCTCACCAGCCCCATTGGCTCACGGCAAAGTTGCGGCCGTTGAACGATACCTTTTCCTTCGCCGCCACGTTCGCCGGAATGCCAGGGAACGCAATGCCGCTCTGCGCTTCGAGATCGCGCACCGAGCGTATGTCGTAGCGGTCGGCCGACGCGTTGTCGGCGACGATGGCGAACGCGAGCTGCTGCGAAGGCACGTACACGACCTTGAAGATCTGCGTGGGCACGAGCACGCGCGTGGCGCCGATCGTCTGCAACTGCGCGCCCGTGAAGAGCGGCCCGGTCACGACATAGGCTTCGCCGTATTTCGTCGCGAGCTTGCGCACGGCCGTTTCGATATGCGCCCACAGGCGCTGGTTGTTGTCCCGGTTCTGCGGAACGATATTGGCCAGCGAAAACGATTCGGCCATGGCCTGCGCGTTCCAGCGGTTGCCCGCCGGGCTCATGTGGCCGCGATCGAAACCGCTGCGCTTGTAGTCGGCGAGCGTCGCGCCTTCGCCCGCGGGCAAACGGTCGTCCTCGAAAAAGCGGTTCGTGCGCGTCATGTCCTTCGCGGCTTCCAGGTGATCGCGCGTGAGATGCTCGGCGGACCACAGCGGCCCATGCGTGACGCCCGAGTGCAGGACGACGAAGTCCGAGTAGCAGAGCATGCGCGTCTTCGGCGCCATGCGTGCGTTCGTGAGCGTGGGGAACTGGCCGCCGGGAACGAACTGCGAACAGGCCGGCGCGGCTTGGGCATGGCTCGCGGCGGCGAGCAGCAGGGAGGAAATCAGCGAGGCAAACAGCTTCTTCATCGAGAGGACTGACTGGACTGGGGTGGGATCAAGCGGGCTGAAAGTATAGCGGGCGCGCCACGCAAGGAGAAAAGCGCCGGCAAAAAAACGCGCGCCCGCTCAGTGAGCGGGCGCAGGCGCGATGTGATGCTGAACACATGAGCGCGGCAGCGTTGCGTTGCGGCGCGAGAGGCGAGGCGGCAAACGGGCCGCCTTCAGGCAAACGGGAAAATCAGAACTCGTTCAAAGCCGGATCAGCCGGCGAACAACGCATGCTCGGCGCGGACCATCTGGCGGTCCACGGCCTGAAGGCGCCACTGGCCTTCCATCGGCGAGTGCGATGTTTCGCATGACCATGTTGCGTCGCCGTGTGCGGAACTGATTTCCTGACGGCGATTCACATGCAAACCGCGTAGCGTGCACAGCGGCTCGTTTTCGAGCGGCGCGCAAAGCGACGTGACACCATTCACGTCGCGCATTTCACCCCATTCCGGCAGGTCGATCCCTTCGTGAGACTCGCGGGACCAGCGTTGCTGGTCGGTGTCGAGCCAGAGCACTGCATAGTCGTGATTGACGGTCGGATCGGAACCGTTGATCAAGATCGTAAGTCGCATGGCATCTCCACAAAAATGGATCGGGCGCGTCGGCAATTCCAAAGTCTAGGACGTCTGGCGGCGCGCGCAAGCAGATCGTGCAGGACAGATCGTCGCGTGCAGGACGCGTAACGGAACTGACCCTGCCGACGGCCGCGTAAACCCGGCCATCGGCGCGTCGCTATCGGGGAGATTGAAAATCACAATTGGGAACGCAAACACCACAACCTAGATTGATAGTGCGGCGAAGTCGCCCGTCCATGGTGCACCGCACGAAGGCGAATGGCGTCGCGTCCCCACATATCAGATCGAATCGGATGGAGGCACAGATGGCACAGCTAAAGGGCTCGAAGACGGAACAGAACCTCAAGGATGCATTCGCAGGCGAATCGCAGGCCAACCGCCGTTACCTGTATTTCGCAGCCAAGGCCGACGTTGAAGGGCAGAACGACGTAGCGGCGCTGTTTCGCTCGACCGCCGAAGGCGAAACCGGCCACGCGCATGGCCACCTCGAATATCTGGAAGCGGTGGGCGACCCGGCGACCGGTTTGCCGTTCGGCACGTCGCGCCTGAATTTGCAGGCGGCGATCGCGGGCGAAACGCACGAATACACCGATATGTATCCCGGCATGGCCAAGGCCGCGCGCGACGAAGGCTTTGACGAAATCGCGAACTGGTTCGAGACGCTCGCCAAGGCGGAGCGCAGCCACGCCAACCGCTATTCGAAAGCGCTGGACGTGCTGGCGGACTGAGGACCGCCGCGTGCCGGGCGCGCCGCACGCGTGGCGCCGCTATGTACGGCACGCACACATCGCGCGAATGCTTTGCGCGCGCCGGACGCGAACCGGCGCGCGCACGCGCGCATGTTCAGCCGCGGCTTGAGTGGCGGCTTGAGTCGCGCATTCAGCCGCGCATATTGCCGACCAGGCGATAACTAAAAGAAGGAGACGTCATGCCCCACAAGGAAGGCAGTCTCGAAGCACCTACGCGCCATCCGCTCGACTGGCGCTCCGAAGCGTTCTACGACCAGGCCCAGCTCGACACAGAACTCGCTCGCGTGTTCGACATCTGCGCGGGCTGCCGGCGCTGCGTGTCGCTGTGCGGCGCGTTTCCGGCGCTTTTCGATCTCGTCGACGAAACCGACACCGGCGAGGCGCACGACGTCGACAAGTCGCAGTACGGCAAGGTCGTCGACCAGTGCTATTTGTGCGACCTCTGCTACATGACGAAGTGTCCTTACGTGCCGCCGCATCCGTGGAACGTGGATTTCCCGCATCTCATGTTGCGCGCGAAAGCCATCCAATATCGCAAAGGCGAAGTGAAGCTGCGCGACCGCGTGCTCTCCAACACCGACGCGCTCGGCCAACTCGCCGGCATTCCCGTGGTCACGCAAACGGTCAACGCCGTCAATCACACGAAGGTGATGCGCGGCGCGATGGAAGACATGCTGGGTGTCGATCGCAAGGCGTGGCTCCCCGACTTCGCCACCCGCAAATTCCGTAACGTTGCAAAACGTGCGTCGACGAGCGAGGCGCGCGAAGGCGAGCGCACGCCGGGCAAGGTCGCGATCTACGCCACCTGTTACGTGAATTTCAACGAGCCCGGCATTGGCCACGACTTGCTCGCGGTGCTCGACCACAACGAGATTCCCTATGAACTCGTGAAGAGCGAGTGGTGCTGCGGCATGCCGCTGCTGGAGCAGGGCAATCTGGAGGGCGTGGCGCACAAGCAGGCGCAAAACATGCCGATGCTCGCGCGTTACGCGCGCGAAGGCTATGCGCTGATCGGCGCGGTGCCGAGCTGCGTGCTCATGTACAAGCACGAATTGCCGCTGATGTTCCCCGACGACGCCAACACCAAAGCCGTGAGCGACGCATTCTGGGACCCGTTCGAGTACCTCGTGGCGCGCCATCGCGACGGCCTGCTCAAAACCGACTTCCGCGCGCCGCTGGGCAACGTGTCCTACCACGTGCCGTGCCACGCACGCGTGCAGAACATCGGCCGCAAGACCTTCGACCTGCTCTCGCTCGTGCCCGACACCAAGGTGACCGTGGTCGAGCGCTGCTCGGGCCATGCGGGCACGTTCGGCGTGAAGAAGGAGTTTCACGCGATGTCGATGAAGATCGGTACGCCCGTATTCAAGCAGATGGGCCAGGCCGCGCCTAACTTCATCTCGTCGGACTGCCAGCTTGCGGGCCACCACATCGCCCAGGGCATCGAGGAGAACAATCTGGGCGAGCCGCCGCTCGCGCACCCCATCACCTTGCTGCGCCGCGCTTATGGCATTTGAGCGACGCCGCCATCACGATACCGACACGAGGCACGACTCATGACGATCGCGAGAAATTCGCTGTTGACGCTGGAAGCCTACGCGAAGGCGCGGGGCGACATGCGCAAGCGCATCATCGAACACAAGAAGCAGCGTGTCGTTGCGCTCGGCAATCACCTCACGTTCCTGTTCGAAGACGAGGCGACGATCCGCTATCAGATCCAGGAGATGCTGCACATCGAAAAGATCTTCGACGAAGACGGCATTCAGGGCGAACTCGCGGCCTACCTGCCGCTCGTGCCCGACGGCAGCAACCTCAAGGCGACGATGCAGCTCGAATACGAAAGCGAGGTCGAGCGTCGCGCGGCGCTGGCGCGCCTGATCGGCATCGAGGACAAGGTGTTCGTTCAGGTGGAAGGCGAGCCGCCCGTCTACGCGATCGCCGACGAAGACCTCGAACGCGAGAACGCCGAAAAAACCTCGGCCGTGCATTTCGTGCGTTTCGAACTCACGCCGCAAATGAAAGCGCGCCTGCGAGAAGGCGCGGTGCTCACGCTGGGCTGCGATCACCCGAACTACCGCGTGCCCACGCAGACCGTGGACGGCGCGGTGCGCGCCTCGCTGCTCAAGGATCTCGCCTGAGGCGGCGCGCGCTTCGATGCGTCACACGTCCTTGCGGTACATGACAAAGCCAGGCTTGACGGCCACGTCGTCGTAAAGGCGCATGGCCGTGTGATTCGTTTCGTGCGTATGCCAGTACACGCGCGACGAATTCGAAGCCTTCGCATGCGCATACACGGCCTCGATCAGCGCGCGGCCCACGCCCTGGCCGCGCGCGTCTTCCACGGTGAAGAGATCCTGCAAATAGCAGATCGGCCCTTCCATGATCGTGTTGCGGTGATAGATGAAGTGCACGAGGCCGAGCACGCGCTCGCCGCGCACGGCGATGAAGGCGTGCATCGGCTCATAGCCGTCGAAGAAGCGCGACCACGTGGTGCGCGTGATGGCCTCCGGTAGCGCCGTTGCGCCAAAGCGCCCGTAAAAGCGGTTGTAGCCGTCCCAGAGCGGCAGCCATGCGTCGAAATCGTCGGGCGCGACGGCGCGCACCTGAATTGCCGTGTCGGTCAAGTCGTGTCTCCCAATGTGCCGGTGTGGGTTAGGTCAGACTCCCAAGCGTAAGCCACCTGTGGCACCATTGTTAGTCCCACCACAAATGACAATGATGGAGCCACGGCTTTGGACTACGCGTTGATGATGGCAGCCTATGCGAAGCGCGCCGTGCGCAAGCTCACGCAGCAGGACCTGCTTTACGAGAGCCTGCGCCGCGCGATTCTCGACGGCGACATCGGCCGCGGCACGCGCCTCGCGTCGAGCCGCGCGCTCGCGGAGCAGCTTGGCATTGCGCGCAATTCGGTGCTCTACGCGTATGAGCGGCTGGTGGAGGAGGGCTTCGTCAACGCCACGCGCCACGGCTCGGTGGTCAACGCGGTCAAAGCGGGCGGCGCGACGACGCCTGCGCAACTCGCGCCGAAAGAGGACAGCGCACCGGTGCTCTCGCGCCGCGTGCGCGACCTGCCGCCGCGCCGCCTGAGCAACGACGGCGCCAAGGCGCTGCGTCCGGGCGTGCCCGCGCTCGACCAGTTTCCGTATGCGCAATGGCGCACGGCGGTCGAGCGCGCGCTGCGCGAATTGCGCGCGCACGACCTGGGCTATGGCGACAGCGCAGGCATGCCCGCGCTGCGCCAGGCCATTGCGCAGTACGTGCGCGTGTCGCGCGGCGTGCGTTGCCGGCCGGAGCAGGTGTTCGTGACGGACGGCACGCAGTCGAGCCTGGACTTGTGCGCGCGCTTCTTCGCGGACGCGGGCGAGCGCGCGTGGATCGAGAACCCGGGCTACCTGGGCGCGCGCGTGGCCTTCGCGGGCGCGGGGCTGCAACTCGTGCCCATGAGCGTGGACGCCGCGGGCATGAACGCGCGCCCCGAGGACTGGCGCGAGCGGCCGCCGCGCCTCGTCTACCTCACGCCTTCGCATCAGTATCCGCTGGGCAGCGTGCTGAGCCTCGAGCGGCGTCTCGCGCTGATCGAGCACGCGCGCGCGTGCGGCGCGTGGATCGTGGAGGACGACTACGACAGCGAACTGCGCCACGACGGGCCGCCCTTGCCGTCGATCCAGGGCCTGGCCGACGACGCCCCCGTGCTCTATCTCGGCACCTTCAGCAAGACGCTCTTTCCGGCGTTGCGCATCGCCTTCATGATCGTGCCGCCGCGCGTGGTCGCGCCGTTCGCGCAGGCGCACCGCACGCTCATGCGCCAGGGGCGCGTGGCGGAGCAACTGGCGCTGGCGGAGTTCATCGAAAGCGGGCGCTACGCGCGCCATTTGCGGCGCATGCGCAGGCTCTACGAGGAGCGCCGCGACGGCCTGGTCGCGGCAATCGACAAGCATCTGCGTGGTTTGATGACGGTGTCGGCCGACGCCGGCGGCATGCACTTGAGCGTGCGTCTGGACGCGCCGCTCGCCGACGTGGACGTGAGCGAAGCGGCGCGTGCACACGGGCTGCATCTCTCGCCGCTGAGCTCGTATTGCCTCGAAGCGCCCGATGCGGCGCGCTACAACGGCTTCCTGCTCGGCTACGCGGAGACGCCGCCGCACGCGGCCGACGCGCACATGCAAACGCTCGCGCGGATCATGCGCGAGCGTTTGCCTACGGCTTACTGATGCCCCGCGATCGCATGCGGCAGATAAGGCGCTTCGAGCGCCTTGATCTCTTCCGCGGTGAGCTTTAGCGAGAGCGCCGCAACAGCGTCTTCGAGATGCTGCGGCTTCGAAGCGCCGATGATCGGCGAGGTGATGCCGGGCTTTTGCAGCAGCCAGGCCAGCGCGACCTGCGCGCGCGGCACATCGCGCGCACGCGAGATGGTTGCGACCGCATCGATGATGGCGTGATCCGCTTCGGCGCCGTAGAGCGTCTTGCCGAAGCTGTCGGTGGATGCGCGCTCGCTCGTGGCGTTCCAGTCGCGCGTGAGGCGGCCGCGCGCAAGCGGGCTCCACGGCATCACGGCAATGCCCTGGTCGGCGCACAGGGGCAGCATTTCGCGCTCCTCCTCGCGATAGAGCAGGTTCACGTGGTTCTGCATGCTGATGAACTCGGTCCAGCCGTGCTGGCGCGACGTGTAGAGCGCCTTGCTGAACTGCCACGCGTACATGGACGAAGCGCCGATATAGCGCGCCTTGCCGGCCTTCACGACGTCGTGCAGCGCTTCGAGCGTCTCTTCGATGGGCGTGTTGTAGTCCCAGCGGTGGATCTGGTAGAGATCGACGTAGTCGGTGCCGAGGCGCTTGAGGCTATGGTCGATTTCGGTGAGGATGGCCTTGCGCGAAAGACCCTGGCCGTTGGGGCCGGGCCGCATGCGGTTATAGACCTTGGTGGCGAGCACGATGTCGTCGCGCTTCACGAAGTCGCGCAGCGCCCGCCCGACGATCTCCTCGGACGTGCCGTCCGAGTAGGTGTTGGCCGTGTCGAAGAAGTTGATGCCGGCATCGAGTGCCTGGCGGATGAGCGGGCGGCTGGCTTCCTCGCCCAGCGTCCACGGGTGCGTGCCGCGTTCGGGCACCCCGTAGGTCATGCAACCAAGACAAAGACGCGAAACTTGCAGCCCTGTCGAGCCGAACCTGACGTAATCCATTGCTGTTGCTCCTGGCGAAAAAGCGGATCAAGCAGAAGAGGGGGCGCGCGCCGCGCGAGGGCGGCGGACTTTCGCAAGGGTATAACAGCCAGGCGGAACGTGCAGGACGTGCCGTTTCAGAACATCTCCATCACGCGGTGATAAAGCATGCCGATCTCCAGCGCGGGCCGCCGCCACGCGGGGCCGCCGGGAAAGCGCGCGTGCCGCAGTTGCGCGAACAGGTCGAACGACGCGCGCTCGCCCACGATGGCTTGTGCCACGACCCGCCCCGCGATGCCGGTGAGCGCCACGCCGTGCCCCGAGAAACCTTGCACGTAGTAATAATTCGGATCGATGGCGCCGAAGTCGGGCGCGCGGTTGCGCGTGACATCGACAAAGCCGCCCCAGGCGTATTCCACGCGCGCGTTCGCGATCTGCGGGAACACGTCGCTCATGCGCTTTTGCATGGCCGCCGTGAGTTGCGCGGGCGCGGCGCCCGTCGAATCGGCGCGGCCCCCGAACAGCATGCGGTCGTCGGCCGACACACGGAAGTAGTCGAGAAAGAAGTTGTTGTCGCACACGGCGGAACGTTGCGCGATCAACGAGTCAGCCAGCTCGCGGCCGAGCGGCTCGGTGGCGATGATGTACGAGGCAATCGGCGCGATGCGCGCGGCCACGTCGCCCGGCAACACGCCGCCGGGCGCTGCGTTGCAGCACGACACCACGAACCCGCAGCGCACTTCGCCGCGCGCGGTCTTGACCACGGGCCGCGCGCCGCGCACGACTTCGCGCGCGGGCGTATGCGCGAACAGTTGTGCGCCCTCGCGCCGCGCGGCGGCGGCAAGGCCGAGGCAGTACTTGAGTGGATGCAGATGCCCGGAAACCGGATCGTAGACGCCCGCGAGATAACGTTGCGACGCCACGTGAGCACGCGTGGCGTCGGTGTCGAGCCACTCGAGCCGGTCGTAACCCCAGCGCGTGCGCGCGGCGTCCATCCACGCGCGCAGGTCCGGCACGCGCTTGGGCCGGGTCGCGACGGTAAGATAGCCCGGCGTGAAGTCGCAGTCGATGCCGTAGCGCGCAATGCGCTCGCGCACGAGGTTCACGCCTTCGATGGAAAGCGCCCACGCCGCGCGGATGCCTTGCGCGCCGAGCTGCTTTTCGAGCACTTCGTCCTTCGCGAAGCCCACGAGCGTCTGGCCGCCGTTGCGGCCCGAAGCGCCCCAGCCGGGGCGATGCGCGTCGAGCACCACGACCGAGAGGCCGCGTGCGCGGCACTCCAGCGCGACCGAGAGCCCGGCGAAACCGGCGCCGATCACGCATACGTCGGCGTCGATCGCGCCCACGAGCGCGGGGTCGTCGTCGGTGGGGCGCGTGGCGGTGGCTTCGTAGTACGAGTGGCGGGCGAGCGCGTCCGCCAGGGCGTCGAGGTCGAGTGTCATCAGAGCAGGTCCTTCATTCGATACCACGCCATCGCGAGCACGAGGGCAGGGGTTCGCAGTGTAGCGCCGCCGGGGAAATCGCGGTGACGGATCTTGCCGAACAGGTCGAAGCGCGCGGCCTGGCCGTGGATCGCCTCGGCGATCAGCGTGCCCGCGAGCCCCGTGGTGTTCACGCCATGGCCCGAGAAGCCCTGCGCGAAATACACGGTGGGCGAGAGCCGGCCGAAGTGCGGCGCGCGGTTCATCGTGATGTCCACGTAGCCGCCCCATGCGTAATCGACCTTCACATCGGCGAGTTGCGGAAACGTCATGAGCATGTCGCGGCGCATCGCTTCGCCAAGGTTGGGCGGCGCGAACGTGGAATAGCTCACCTTGCCGCCCCAGAGCAGCCGCGTGTCGGGCGCGGGCCGGAAATAGTCGAGCACGAAGCGGCTGTCGCACACGGCGGCCTGGGCGGGCATCAGGGCATTCATGCGCGCCTTGCCCAGCGGCTCGGTGGCGATCACGTACGTGCCCACGGGCATGATCTTGCGCGCGAGCGCCGGCGCGAGATCGCCCAGATACGTATTGCATGCGAGCACGACGAATTTCGCGCGCACGTTGCCGCGAGCGGTTTCGACGACATACGTGCCACTTTTGTCGCGCAGACGCGTCACGGCGCTGTTCTCGAACACGCGCACGCCCGCCTCCACGGCCGCGCGCGCGAGGCCGAGCGTGTAGTTGAGCGGGTGCAGATGGCCGCTATCGGGGTCGTAGAGGCCGCCTGGATAGCGCGCGGATTGCACGTAACGGCCAACGCCATCGCCGTCGATGTACTGGAAACGGTCGTAGCCAAAGCGCTGCGCCGCTTCATCGCGCCAGCGCTTGAGCGCTTCCACGTCGCGCGCCTTGTTGGCGGCGGTGAAATAACCTTCCGTGAGCGCGCAGTCGATGCCGTGCTGCCTGACGCGGCGCTTCACGATATCGAGCGTTTCGAGGCCCATGTCCCAGATCTGCCGGACTTCGGCTTCCGGCATGAACTGCGCGAACGTGTCGATATCGCACGCGTAACCGCCGATCAGTTGCCCGCCATTGCGACCGCTTGCGGCCCATCCCACTCGCGAGGCTTCCAAGAGCGCGACGCGGTAGCCGCGTTCGGCGAGATTGAGGGCGGCGGAAACGCCCGTGAGGCCCGCGCCCACCACGCAGACATCGGCATCGAACGTGCCTTCCAGCGCGGGGTGCGTTGAACTGTCGTTGGCGGTGGCCGCGTACCAGGACGGGGCGTGAGGCTGACTGGCGAATTTGAGCATAGGGAAAGCGTACAAGGAAAAAACGGGCGACAGCCTGAAACCGCGAAGGCCGCCGCCCGCCACAACGTCGTCAGAACGAGTAGATGAACTGCGCGCCCAGCAAATCGTTGCTCTTGCCGTACGAACCGTCGTCGTGCAGGAACACGCGCTGCGTGGCCCAGTCGTGACGATATTCGACCTTCACGGTGATCTGCTGCGTCGGGTAGAACAGCAGGTCGAGCGCCACGTCCTGGCGCGTCGCGCCCTTGCACTCGAAGCCGAAGCCGCCGCCCGCCTGCGAATTCGCCAGGCAGTCCGCACCAATGCCGAAGCCGTTGTACGGGTCCATGCCGTTCGAGTTCTGGACGATGCCGCCGCCGCCGCCGCCGTTCTTGCTGTTGGCGAGCAGGTCGTAGCGCAGCGTGGCGCCCATGCGGCCCACCACCGGTGCGTTGAACTTGCGGTGCGCGAGCAGCGAGAAACCGTACCACTGGGCGTTGCCGCCGTTGAACGCGGCGCGTTGCTGCTGGCCGTAGTCCACTTCGGCGTTGTACTGGATGTCCGCGAGCGTGTAGGTCGCATCGACTTCGCCGAAGAAGAAGTAGCCGCCCGAGCTCGACGCCTGGCCGCCCACGCCGTACACGGCCTGGCCCGTGGTCGAATCGAATGCGCTCGGCAGCGTCTGGCGGCCGATGTTGAACGAGCCGCCGATATCGAGCGCGCTCGACCACGTGTAGTCGGCGCGCGCCGTGAACGTCGGGATCTTGTTGCTCGTGGTGATCGGGTCGCCCAGCGCGTTCTGGCCCGTCTGCACGACCGCGCCGTTGGTGCGGTACTGCTCGTTGCCGATCATGAACTTGAAGGCCCACTGGCTGCCGTCCGGCGTGTAGTTCCAGCCGATGCCCACATAGCTGCCCGGATCCGAGAAGTCGTAGAGCAGATTGTGCGTGAGCGTGAGCATCTGGTTGGACTGCTGCACCTCGTAGCCCCCGAAGCTCGGCATGAGACCGGCGACGAACGTGCCCGTGGACGTCACCGGCACGGTGATGACCGCGGTATTCAGGATGTTGTTGCCGATCTCGCCATGCTCGTTTTGCAGCAGCGTAATGCCATTGCCGCGATTGGGCATGAGCGTGATTTCGGCCGAAGGCGCCATCGGACCGACACCGAAGGTCTTCTTGATGTCGAGGTAGACGTCGCCGAACGTGCTGTTGAAGTAGTTGTACGAGCCGGTGTGGTTCGCGAACAGGAACGACGAGGTGCCCGGCGCGCGGTTGTAGATATACGTCGGGTCGATGTAGCCGGTGATCGAAAGACCCGCGAGCGGGCCGGTCGTGGCGGCGTCCGTGAGCGAGTCGACCTTGAGCTGCTGGCTCGCGATCTGCTGCTTCATGGCGTCGACTTCGTCGTTGGTCAGGTGCGCCTGTGTCTTGCCGTAGTCGGGCGAGCTGATGTCGACCACCGGCGCCGCCGCGCTCGCCGGGACGACGATCGGCGCCGCCGCCGTCTTCGCCGTGGCCTTCGTGGCACTCTTCGTTTCAGCCAGTTCGCTCTTGAGCGATTTCACCTCTTTTTGCAAGGCGTTCAACTGCGCTTGCAGGGCCTTGATCTGTTCGCTGGTCGAGTCCGCTAGCGCGAGCCCTGGCAGCGCCCCGGCCACCAGCAGACAGATTAACTTCTTCTTCATTGAAATTCTCCTTGTTGGTCGTTATTGCTGGTCATTCAACATGCCGGTAAGGCGCGGCGGGCGGTACGCCGCGCCTGGTTATCTGGCAGTCCTCATCAGGCGGCGCGCCGGCCGATGGGCGAGCCGATCGCTGCGGCGGGCGCGGCCGGCGTGATGGCTTCGGCGGGATCGGGCTGGACGAAGGCGAGCTGCATGTCGCGCATGCGCTTCTTCTCGCGCGCGCTCATCAACTGGTTCACGGCGATCACGCCGAGCGTGACGGCGGTGATGAAGAGTGTGGCAAGCGCATTCATCTCCGGATTCAGGCCGAGGCGCACGCGCGAGAACACGACGAGCGGCAGCGTGGTCGAGCCCGGCCCGGAAAGGAACGCGGAGAGCACGAGATCGTCGATCGAGAGCGTGAACGAGAGCAGCCAGCCCGAGAGCAGCGCCTGGGAAATGAGCGGCAGCGTGATGACGAAGAACACCTTGAGCGGCGTGGCGCCGAGATTGAGCGCGGCCTCTTCGAGCGACTTGTTCATCTCCTTCACGCGCGACTGCACGATGATCGCCACGTACGAGACGCACAGCATGACGTGGCCGATCCAGATGGTCACGATGCCGCGACCCTTGGGCCAGCCGAGCATCTGCTCCAGCGCGACGAAAAGCAGCAGCAGCGAAATGCCCTGGATGACCTCGGGAATCACGAGCGGCGCGTTGATCATGCCCGTGTAGAGCGTGAAGCCGCGAAAGCGCCCGAAGCGCGCGAGCACGAACCCCGCCCACGTGCCGATCACGACCGAGGCGAACGCCGTCATGAGGCCGATCTTGAGCGAGAGCCAGGCAGCGCTCAGCAACTCGTCGTCCTGCAACAGCGCCGCGTACCACTTCAGCGAGAAGCCGGACCAGACTGTGACGAGCTTCGACTCGTTGAACGAGTACACGACGAGGCTGATGATCGGGATATAGAGGAACAGAAACCCGAAAGTGAGAACGCCAGTGGAGAGCGTACGGTTGGGCTTGATCATTTGCCTTCCTCCAGTTCCTTGACCTGGTAGTACTGAAAGACCGCCATCGGCACGAGCAGAAGCAGCACCATCGCCACCGTGACGGCGGAGGCCATCGGCCAGTCCATGTTGTTGAAGAACTCGTCCCACATCACGCGGCCGATCATGAGCGTGTCGGCGCCGCCGAGCAGTTCGGGGATCACGTACTCGCCAACCGCGGGAATGAACACGAGCAGACTGCCCGCGATGATTCCGTTCTTCGCGAGCGGCAGCGTGATGCGCGTGAACGCCACCCAGGGCTTTGCGCCCAGGTCGTAGGCGGCTTCGAGCAGCGTGAGGTCCATCTTCACGAGGTGCGCGTAGAGCGGCATCACCATGAAGGGCAGGTACGAATAGACCATGCCGATATAGACGCCCGCGTCGCTGTGATAGAGGCGCAGCGGCGAATGAATCAGTCCGATGGCGATGAGCGTGTGATTGAGCAGGCCGTCGTCCTTGAGAATGCCGATCCACGCATAGACGCGGATCAGGAACGACGTCCAGAACGGCAACATGACGCCCATCATGAGCAGGTTGCGCGTGGCCGGGTTCGAGCGCGCGATGTAGTAGGCAATGGGAAAGCCGATCAGCAGGCAGAAGAATGTGGACACGGCCGCCATCTTCAGCGAGCTGATATAGGTGGCGATGTAGAGGCTGTCCTGGAGCAAGAACGCGTAGTGGCTCAGTTGCAGCGCGAAGTGCACCATGCCGTCCTTCATCTCGACCAGGTTCGAGTAGGGCGGAATGCCCATCACCTGGTCGGCGAAGCTGATCTTGAGCACGAGCACGAAGGGCAGCGCGAAGAAGAGCGTGAGCCACACGAACGGCACGCCGATCACGGCGGAGCGGCCCGAGGGCACGAAACGCGAGAGCAAACGCACGATTGCCGGGCGGCGCGCATGGCCGCTTGCGGACGTTGCCCCCGACGAAGCGGGAAGAGAGGTACTCATGTTCCGTTCTCCTTACTGCGTGAGCACGACGCCACTGGCGGGCGACCACGAGACATAGACGTCGTCGTTCCAGGCGGGCGCGCCGTCGTTCATGAGGTGCGAGCTGGAGAGGTTCGAGACGACCACCTTGCCGCCGGGCAGGCGCACGTGATAAAGCGAGTAGCTGCCCATGTAGGCGACATCGGTCACGACGCCGCGCGCCCAGTTGTGCGGCGTGCCCGGCCTTTCGCGCGTCACGCGCACGCGTTCGGGGCGCACCGAAATGCCCACGGGCATGCCGAGCGGGCCGGTCACGCCGTGGCTCACATACATGCGCGCTTCGAGGTCCTCGCTTTCCACGTAGATGTGGTCGGGCTCGTCCTCGACGACCTTGCCTTCGAACAGGTTGGTCGAGCCGATGAACTCGGCGGAGAAGCGGCTGTTGGGGAATTCGTAGACTTCGCTCGGCGAGCCGATCTGCACGATACGGCCTTCGCTCATCACGGCGAGCCGGTTGGCCATGGTCATCGCTTCTTCCTGGTCGTGCGTGACCATCACACAGGTGACATCAACTTTCTCGATGATGTTCACGAGTTCGAGCTGCGTTTTCTGGCGGATCTTTTTGTCGAGCGCGGACATGGGCTCGTCGAGCAACAGGAGCTTGGGGCGCTTGACGAGCGAGCGCGCGAGCGCCACGCGCTGCTGCTGGCCGCCGGAAAGCTGGTGCGGTTTGCGCTTGGCATAGCGGCCCATCTGCACGAGGTTCAGCGCGTCGGCCACGCGCTCGCGAATCTCGTTCTTGGGCACGCCTTCCTGCTTGAGGCCGAACGCGACGTTCGACTCCACGCTCATGTGCGGAAAGAGCGCGTACGACTGGAACATCATGTTGACGGGGCGGCGGTACGGGGGCAGCGTCGCGAGGTCTTCGCCGTCGACGAAGATGCGGCCCGACGTGGCCGTTTCGAGGCCTGCGAGCATGCGCAGCAGGGTGGACTTGCCGCAGCCCGAGCTGCCCAGCAGGGCAAAGAGCTCGTTCTTGGCAATGTTCAGGCTTACGTTGTCCACGGCGGTGCTTTCGCCGAACTTCTTGACGACGTTTTCGATACGCACGAACGCGTCGTTCTTTGCCGGGGTCGCGCTCACGCGCACAGCTTCTGGGGCGTTGACTTTGGACGTCGGATTCATGATGTGACCTTGGTTCCTTTCTGGTCGCAGTACGCGGTTTTCAGGCGCGAGCCGGCCCGCACGGGGCGCTGGCGCGACTCGCGAACTTAAGTACTGCGAACGGAGCTCGGTAAAGGCTCGCGCGCGTCGTCAGAAAAGGGGGGCGGCGCTGCGCGGCCGGACTTCGGAATTGCGCACTTCAGGCGGAGAGGGGTCGAGCGATCCCTCTTCCGCGCGTTGTCTCCTTCTGCTCCTTCTTGATTCCTTCAGGGAAATCAGGGTGTCAGTGGCCGGTCTTCAACTGCGCCCACAGACGGTTTTCGAGCCGCAGAATCTCAGCCGGCATCGGCTTCATCAGCGTCATCTTCTTGAGCACGTCTTCCGGCGGGTAGACCGTGGTGTCCTGCGCAACCGCCGGGGTGACGAACTGGCGCGCGGCCTTGTTCGCGGTCGGGTAGAACACTTCGTTGGTGATCTGTGCGTTGACCTTCGGGTCCGAAATGTAGTTGATCCACTTCATCGCGTTCTCGGGGTGCGGGGCGTCCTTCGGCACGACCATCACATCGAACCACAGCAGGCCGCCTTCCTTGACGTTCGAGAACTTGATCTCGTACGAGCGCTTGGCTTCCTCGGCGCGGCGATGCGCGATGCCCACGTCGCCCGACCACGCCACCGCCACGCAAACGTCGTTGTTCACGAGGTCGTTGATATAGCCCGACGAGTTGAACTGGGTGATATACGGGCGGACTTTCTTCAGCACTTCAAAGGCCGCCTGGTAGTCGCCGGGGTTCGTGCTGTTGGGGTCCTTGTGCATGTATTGCAGCGTTGCCGCGAACACGTCCACGGCCTGGTCGAGGAACGAGACGCCGCAGCCCTTGAGTTTCGAAAGGTATTGCGGGTCGAACACGAGCGCCCAGCTGTCCACCGGCGCGCTGGTCCCGAGCGCCTTTTCGACGGCCTGCTTGTTGTAGCCGATGCCGTCGGTGCCGAACGCCCAGGGCACGCCGTACTGGTTGCCCGGATCGGCGTCGGCGATCATGTGCATGAGCACCGGATCGAGATTCGCGAGGTTGGGGATCTTCGACTTGTCGAGCTTCTGGTACACGCCGGCCTGGATCTGCTTGGCCATGTAGTTCGATGTCGGCACAACGATGTCGTAGCCCGAGCTGCCTGCGAGCAGCTTGGCTTGCAGCGTGTCGTCGCTATCGTAGTTGTCGTATTTGACCTTGATGCCCGACTCTTTTTCGAAGTTGGGGATCGTGTCCTTCGCAATGTAGTCGGACCAGTTATAGACGTTCAGATCGCCGTCGGCCGCCCGCGCGGGCGCGCTCGAAGTGGCCGTGAGGCCCGCGCACGCAGCGAGGGCCGCGATCGCGACCGCATGACGAAGATGACTAACACTCATGTTGTTTACCCCTGAAGGTGAAGATCGGCGGGCGGCTTGACACCCCGTTGTGTACCGCCCGCCGTGGACAAGTCGCGTTATGAAAGACCCAGTTGTTGCGCCGTTGCGTCGACGGCCTTCTTCGCCTTCGACACGATTTCGTCGATCTCACCTCGTGTGACGACGAGCGGCGGCGAGAGCAGCATGCGGTCGCCCGTGGCGCGCATAATGAGGTTGCCGTTGAAGCAGAAGTCGCGGCACATCGTGCCCACGTCGCCGCCGTTCGCGAAGCGCTTGCGCGCCTTCGGATCCTCGGCGAGTTGCAGGCCCGCCACGAGACCCGCGCCCGAAATGTCGCCGATGATCGGATGGTTGGCGAACGTTTCGCGCAGGCGCTGCTGGAAGTACGGGCCCGTATCGTTCTTCACGCTCGCGACGATGCCCTCGTCGCGTAGCAGCTTGAGGTTCGCCACCGCCACCGCCGCGGCAACCGGGTGCCCCGAATACGTGAGCCCGTGATTGAACTCGCCGTGCTCGATAAGCGCCTTCGCGATGCGGTCGTGGATGCCCACCGCGCCCATCGGCACGTAGCCGCTCGTGAGGCCCTTGGCCATGGTGATGAGGTCGGGCTCGAAGCCGAAGTGCTGGTGCGCGAACCATTCGCCCGTGCGGCCGAAGCCGCCGATCACTTCGTCGGCGCACAGCAGGATGTCGTACTTGCGGCAAATGCGCTGGATTTCCGGCCAGTACGTCGAAGGCGGGAAGATCACGCCGCCCGCGCCCTGGAACGGCTCGCCGATGAAGGCGGCCACGTTCTCGGCGCCCAGTTCGAGAATCTTCGCTTCGAGCTGTTGGGCGCGCGCGAGGCCGAATTCCTCGGGCGTCATGTTGCCTTGCGCTTCGCCGTAGAAGTACGGCTGGTCGATGTGCACGATGTTCTCGACCTTCGAGGGCATCTGCTCGTGCATGTAGCCCATGCCGCCGAGCGTGCCGCCCGCGATGGTCGAACCGTGATACGCGTTCCTGCGCGAAATGACGACTTTCTTCGAGGGCTTGCCTTGCGTGAGCCAGAACTGATGCACGATGCGCAGCACCGTGTCGTTGCCTTCGGAGCCGCTGTTGCAATAGAAGAAGTGGTTGAACGGCTCGGGCGAAAGTTGCGCGAGCAGCGCCGACAATTCAATGACGGGCGGGTGCGTGGTCTTGAAGAACGTGTTGTAGAAGGGCAGTTCCTGCATTTGCCGGTAGGCGGCGTCGGCCAGTTCCTTGCGGCCGTAGCCCACGTTCACGCACCAGAGTCCGGCCATGCCGTCGATGATCTGGTTGCCTTCCGAGTCCCACAGGTACACGCCTTTCGCCTTCACGATCACGCGGCTGCCCGCCTTGTTGAGCGAGCCCATGTCCGAGAACGGGTGAATGTGGTGCGCGGCGTCCAGCGCGCGGTACTCGCTCGTCGTGCGTGCGGTCTGCGCGCGCAGCGTCGTGGGAACTTCCTGCATCGCGCTCGCGGGGGCGTCGATCCGATAGCTCATTTTCCAATCCTCCTGGTCTGTTACACGTGCAGCAGCAGGTGTTTGCGTTCCCACGAACTGATCACGCGGAAATACGCTTCGTATTCGGTTTCCTTGAGCGCGAGGTAGGCGCGCACGAACTTCTCGCCGAGAATGCCGTTGAGCGGCTCGCACGCGCTCATCAGCGTGAGGCCCTCTTCGAGATTGCGCGGTAGCTGGTACGGCAGCGAATAGCCGTCGCTCACGAGTGGTTCGGTGGGCTTGAGATGCTGCGTCATGCCGAGATAACCGGCCGCGAGCGTCGCGGCGATGGCGAGATACGGGTTCGTGTCCACGCCGGGAATGCGGTTTTCCACGCGGCGCGCGGCAGGCGACGAGTACGGCACGCGGAAGCCCACCGTGCGGTTGTCGTAACCCCAGGCCACGTTGATCGGCGCGGCCATGAAACGCGAAAGACGGCGGTACGAGTTGATGTACGGCGCGAAGATCGGCATGAGCGCGGGCGTGTACTTTTGCAGGCCGGCGATATACGCGTAGAACATGTCGGTGGGCTTGCCGTCCGAACCCGTGAAGAGATTCTGGCCGCTTTCCGCCGAAACGAGGCTCTGGTGCACATGCATGGCCGAGCCCGGTTCGTTCTCCATGGGCTTCGCCATGAACGTGGCGTACATGTGGTGGCGCAGCGCCGCTTCACGCACCGTGCGCTTGAAGAGGAACACGCGGTCGGCGAGGTTGAGCGGGTCGCCATGCATGAAGTTGATCTCCATCTGCGCCGCGCCCACTTCGTGAATCAGCGTATCGACTTCGAGTCCCTGAATATCGCAGTACTCGTAAATGTCTTCGAAGAGCGGGTCGAACTCGTTCACCGCTTCGATCGAATACGCCTGGCGGCCCGTTTCGGGGCGGCCCGTGCGGCCCACGGGCGGCGTGAGCGGAATGTCCGGGTCCTTGTTCATGTCGACGAGATAGAACTCGAGCTCCGGCGCGATCACGGGCTTCCAGCCCTTCGCTTCGTACAGTTCGAGCACACGGCGCAGCACACGGCGCGGTGAAATCTCGACAGGCGTGCCGTCGAAGTGCACGCAGTCGTGAATCACCTGCGCGGTGGGGTCGACGGCCCACGGAATGATGCGAATCGTCGAGGGGTCGGGCATGCACACCATGTCGGGGTCGGTGACGCCCGTGAGGCTGCCGTCTTCGGGATAGTCGCCGGTCACGGTCTGGATCATCACGGCTTGCGGCAAGCGCATGGCCTCGCCCGATTCGAACTTGCTGCGCGGAATGATCTTGCCGCGCGCGATGCCCGCCATGTCGGGGATGATCGCTTCGATTTCGGTGATGTGGTGCTTTTTCAGGAATTCGTCGATTTCATGCATGATCTTTCTCTCTGTTCTGTTTGGGCCGGTGTCAGGCGTGGGCGGTGCGCGGCGCATGCGCCACGTCGTGTCCGGCCCCGCCCGGTATTCGCGCCAGCATGCAGTTGCGGCAGGCTTCGCCAAATGCGCGGAAGATGGCGGTTGAGAGCGCGTCGTCGGCGTGCTTCCACTCGGGGTGCCACTGCACGCCAAGGGCAAAGCTGCGGGCGTTCGCCACACTCACGGCTTCGATGAGGCCGTCGGGTGCGAATGCCTCGGCCACGAGGCCCGCACCCAGCTTCTCGATGCCCTGGCCGTGCAGCGAGTTCACGCGCGCTTCGCGTGCGCCGCCTGCCAGTCGCTGCATCACACCGCCTTCCACGAGCTTCAACGCGTGCGCCGGACCATATTGCGTGTCGAGCGGATCGTCCTTGTTCTCGCGATGGTCGTCATAGCGTGCGACGGCATGCACTTGCTGATGCAGCGTGCCGCCGAATACGACGTTCATTTCCTGGAAGCCGCGGCAGATGGCGAGCACCGGCACGCCCGCCTCGATCGCGGCGCGCATGAGCGGCAATGTGGTGGCGTCGCGTGCGGGGTCGTGCAGCGTGCCGGTTTCGCTCGCTGGGCCGCCATAACGATGCGGCTCGACGTTCGAATAGCTGCCCGTGAAAAGCAGGCCGTCCACGGCTTCGACGATGTCCGCCGCCGCCTGGCGCTCGCCGAGCGCGGGCAGCACGAGCGCAAGCGCGTGCGCACCGTCCACCACGGCGGCAAGGTACTTCTCGCCGGCGACGTGCGAAGCGTGCGGTCCCATCATCGTGCGGTCGGCAGTGACGCCAACTAATGGTCTGGTTCGCATGACTAATGATTCACTTCCTTGCCCGCGCGGTTTGAAACGATGCGACGGGCGTGACATGACCTTGCAGTCTTGCTGGACGCAAAACTGCAACCCTGTGTGCTCCGGGCAGCGACGCTAACGAATGGCGCTGCGCGTGGAGATCATGTAAGCGGTTCGTTTTCTGCCGTTATGCGGCGCGACGGTATTCAGGCGCGCACAGCCACATCGTTCAGGCGCGACGAGACACCTCGCGGACGAACGACGGCGAAGAAAACGAACGGCGCAGGAAGGAGAGGCGCTAGGGCAGAAGCGACGCGACTTCGTCCGTGTGGACGGCAATGAAGGCGCGTGCGGAAACGGAGTTATGACGCCGCACGGAGCGACGCGAAAGGATCGTGAAGACGGACAGGAACAGGCGAGAGGCAAGCCTGCCGCTACTGCCGTCGGCGAGGGCGGCGCAGTCACTGCGAAGACACCTCGCATGACTACGATCCCACCTCACCAGAGGGCCACGGACTCTCACAATAACACTCGACTGGTTACGTTGAAGGATGTCGGGTTCAAGCATTCGAGGTCGTCAATTTCATTGCGGCTTTACACATTGAACGACATCGATGTATCGCTTTCCAGACCCGGCCGACTTGCTATGTTTCTCGCATAAAACGCGCTTTTTGCGTTGCAACGCGACAGAAACGATGCAATCTTCGACCTGTGTTTCAGCATATACGAGCCAAAAAGGGCGTCAATTATTTTTTCAACTTTTTGATGTCAGCACTTTCCCCGAGAGCCTTGTGAAATAGAACGCTCTGCGAAATATCGGCATCTGCTCTTATATTTCGAATAACTTACAGGGGTTTGTACTGACGCAAAATAAAGCAAACTGATTAGAATATTCAACACGTCCACCGCGCCGTGCACGCGCGTCTTCCTAGCCAACGGTTCTTCATCGTGTCCGAGTCTTCCTCTGTGTCGTCCGAAGTCGCCACGCGACTGCGTTATGTTCGCAAACGCTACGGTTTGTCGCAGCGCGAGCTCGCCAAGCGTGCGGGCGTGACCAACGGCGCGATCTCGCTGATCGAGCAAAGTCGTGTCAGTCCCTCGGTCGGCTCGCTCAAGAAGCTGCTCGAATGCATTCCTATGAGCCTTGCCGAATTTTTCACGTTCGACCTGCGCGAAGGCTCGGACGTCGTGTCGCGGCGCGGCGAAATGCCGAATCTCGGCAATGAGTCCATCGAGTTCTATCTGGCCGGCGCCAACATCAAAGACCGCAACATGGGCATCATGCGCGAGGTCTATCAGCCGCTTGCCGATACGGGCCCGGAAATGCTGACGCATGCGGGGCACGAGGGCGGCGTGGTGGTCGCGGGGCAGCTTGAGCTGACCGTGGACGGCACGACGTGGCTGCTCGACCCCGGCGACAGTTACTACTTCGAAAGCCGTTTTCCGCACCGGTTTCGCAATCCCAGCGCGAACGAAGTCTGCGAAGTGGTGTCGGCGAACTCGCCGCCCACCTTCTGACCCTCCGGGTCGCGCGTACCCGGTTCGCCTTTTGCCACATGCTTTGCTGCAATGCGGCAGGCAAGGCGAATCGCAAATCATTGAGGCATCCTGATGGAAAAGAAAACTCTCGCTTATTGGCAGGACAAGGCCGCGACGCTCTCGATCGAAGGCCGCGCATTCATCGACGGCGCGTATCGCAACGCCTATTCCGGCCGCACGTTCGACTGCGTGAGCCCCATTGACGGGCGCGTGCTGGCAAGCGTGGCCGACTGCGGCGCGGCGGATGTCGACGCCGCTGTGGGCGCGGCGCGCCGCGCGTTCGAAAAAGGCGTGTGGGCGGGGCTGAATCCGCGCGGACGCAAGGCGATCCTGTTGCGCTGGGCCGCGCTCATGCGCGAGCACCTGGAAGAACTCGCGCTGCTCGAAACGCTCGACGCGGGCAAGCCCATTGGCGACACCACGAGCGTGGACGTGCCGGGTGCCGCTTACTGCGTGGAATGGTATGCGGAAGCCATCGACAAGGTGGGCGGCGAAGTCGTGCCCGCCGACCCGCATCTCGTGGGCCTCGTCACGCGCGAACCCATTGGCGTGGTGGCCGCCGTCGTGCCGTGGAATTTCCCGATCCTGATGGCCGCGTGGAAATTCGGCCCGGCGCTCGCCGCGGGCAACAGCGTCGTGCTCAAGCCTTCGGAAAAGTCGCCGCTCACCGCCATTCGCGTGGCGCAACTCGCGCACGAAGCCGGCATTCCAGCGGGCGTGTTCAACGTGTTGCCGGGCGGCGGCGAGCCTGGCAAACTGCTCGGCCTGCATCGCGACGTGGACTGCATTGCCTTCACGGGTTCGACCAACGTGGGCAAGCAGATCATGCAGTACGCGGGCCAGTCGAATCTCAAGCGCGTGTGGCTCGAACTCGGCGGCAAGTCGCCCAACATCGTGCTGCCCGATTGTCCGGATCTGGACCGCGCGGCGAACGCGGCGGCGGGCGCGATCTTCTACAACATGGGCGAGATGTGCACGGCGGGTTCGCGCCTGCTCGTGCATCGTGACATCAAGGACGAGTTCCTCGCGAAACTCGTGGAAGCCGCGAAGGCATATAAGCCTGGGAATCCTCTCGATCCGAAAGTGTCGATGGGTGCCATCGTCGACAAGATCCAGCTGGAGCGCGTGCTGAGCTATATCGAAGCGGGCCGCAAGGACTCGAAGCTCTTGACCGGCGGCGAGCGCGTGAACGTGGAGAGCGGCGGCTTCTACGTGGAGCCCACGGTGTTCGACACGCACCATGACGCGAAGATCGCGCGCGAGGAAATCTTCGGGCCGGTGCTCTCGGTCATCACCTTCAGCACGATCGACGAGGCCGTGCGCATTGCCAACGACAGCGACTACGGGCTTGCAGCGGCCGTATGGACCGCGAATCTCACGCACGCGCACGAGATCGCGCGCCGCCTGCGCGCGGGCACCGTGTGGGTGAACTGCTACGACGAAGGCGGCGACATGAATTTCCCGTTCGGCGGCTTCAAGGAGTCGGGCAACGGTCGCGACAAGTCGTTGCACGCACTCGAAAAGTATACGGAGCTCAAGTCCACGCTCGTGCGTCTGCGCTGAGGCAGCGTTCGGCACACGCGGCGGCGTGCCCCTCGGGGCCGCCGCCGCGCTTTTCTGCACGGCTTCACGCAATGCTTACCGGGGTTCCTGCATGACTGACACGCTTCATGGCGACGGCGCGTTCCGCCGCCCCTCGCTTCACGGCTCGTCGATCGAAAACACCTATGCGGGCGCGCTGTCGTTCATGCGCCGCAACTACACGCGTGAACTGAACGGCGTGGACGTCGCGATTTCAGGCGTGCCGCTCGATCTCGCCACGACGTTTCGCTCCGGCGCGCGCCTCGGTCCCTCGGCCGTCCGCGCGGCGAGCGTGCAGCTTGCCGAACTGCATCCCTACCCGTGGGGCTTCGATCCGTTCGAGACGCTCGCTGTGACCGACTATGGCGACTGCTGGTTCGACGCGCACAATCCGTTGACGATCAAGCCCGCGATCGTCGACCATGCGCGCACGATCCTGCGCTCGAACGCGAAGATGCTGACCTTCGGCGGCGATCATTTCATCACGTACCCGCTGCTCATCGCTCACGCGGAAAAATATGGGCGGCCGCTCTCGCTGATCCACTTCGACGCGCATTGCGACACCTGGCCCGACGACGCGCCCGAGAGCCTCAATCATGGCACGATGTTCTACAAGGCCGTGAAAGAAGGGCTGATCGATCCGGATACCTCGGTGCAGGTCGGCATCCGCACGTGGAACGACGACTTCCTCGGCATGCATGTTCTCGACGCCGCATGGGTGCACGAGCACGGCCCGCGCGCGGCGCGTGAGCGCATTCTGTCGATCGTGGACGAGCGGCCCGCGTACCTCACGTTCGACATCGACTGTCTGGACCCGGCCTTCGCACCCGGAACGGGCACGCCGGTGGCGGGCGGCCTTTCGTCGGCGCAGGCGCTGGCCATCGTGCGGGGGCTCGAAGCGGTGAACCTGATTGGCGCGGACGTCGTGGAAGTGGCGCCCGCCTACGACCAGAGCGAGATCACGGCGCTCGCGGCCGCGCACCTCGCGTGCGACTTGCTGTGCCTGTGGCGGCAACGCAAAGCCGCCGGCAAGTAAGCTTCTCTAACGCTCCACGAGCGCACCGAGATTGGTGCGCACGCGCTGGAGCATGGCGCTGAACTGCTCCGCCTCTTCGGGCGTGAAGCCGGCCAGGGCTTCCGCCTGCACCTCGTCGCCCACGCGCCGCGCGCCCGAGAGCACGCCTTCGGCCCTGGGCGTGAGGCTCACCTGCAATTCACGGCGATCTTCCGGGTTGGGCGTGCGCACGACCCAGCCCCCTTCTTCCATGCGCTCCAGCAGCCGCCCGGCGGAAATCGGGGCGACTTCGAGCAGTTCGGCGAGGCGCGCCTGGTTCATGTCGCCGTAGTGCGCGAGGTAGGCGATCATGCGGCACTGCGCGCGCGTGAGTTCGAGCGACGACTTCGCCAGCTCGTCGTAGCGTTTGCCGAAAAGACGGCCCACGTCGACAACCAGGAAGCCAAAGCGCTTTTCGAGGTCGGTAGTCATCGCGCGATTATACGAGGGAGCGTCCCGCCGCGAATGCGCGGGCGCACGTCTTGACGCCCGCAGCGGCACGGCAACAACACCGCATCGATACCGATTGCGTCCAAAGGCGCGAGTCGTATAATAAGCAGGCTTATTATTTCCACGCGCTCCGCCCCCAATCCCGACAACCGCACGACCATTGCACGATGACCGCAGTCATGCAGGACGGCGCCGCCGCGCAGCATCGGGCGGAGCCACGCAAGGAAGCTCCGCTCAACCGCGGCATGATCACGCTCTCGATCATGCTCGCCACACTGATGCAGACGCTGGACAGCACGATCGCCAACGTCGCGCTGCCGCACATGCAGGGCGCGTTGTCGGCCTCGCAGGACGAGATCACGTGGGTGCTCACCTCGTATATCGTTGCGGCCGCAATCGCTACGCCGCTCACGGGCTGGCTGGCCGACCGCTATGGCGTGAAGCGCTTGCTCGGCGTGGCCATTGGGGGATTCACGGTGGCTTCGGCGCTGTGCGGGCTTTCGGAAACGCTCGGCGAAATCGTCGCCTCGCGGCTGCTCCAGGGCGTGTTCGGCGCTTCGCTCGTGCCGCTTTCGCAGTCCATTCTTCTCGACATCAACCCGCGCGAGCGCCAGGGGCAGGCCATGGCGGTCTGGGGCATGGGCGTGATGGTCGGGCCCGTGCTCGGGCCCACGCTCGGCGGCTGGCTCACCGACAGCTACAACTGGCGCTGGGTGTTCTTCATCAACGTGCCCGTGGGCTTGTTCGCGTTCTTCGGCGTTTCGACGTTTCTGCCCGCGCGCGAGCCGCTGCGCCAGCAGCGCTTCGACATGTTCGGATTTGCAAGCCTCGCGCTTGCCATCGGCGCGTTGCAGGCCCTGCTCGACCGCGGCGAGCAGCTCGACTGGTTCGGCTCGCTCGAAATCCGCGTGGAAGCCATCATGGCGGCCATCGCTTTCGCATTTTTTATCGCGCACACCGCGACTTCCGGGCCCGGCACGTTCTTTCGCTATCAGTTGCTCAAGGACCGCAACTTCGCAACGGGCACCTTCTTCATCTTCGTGATCGGCGCCGTGCTCTACGCCACGCGCGCGCTGCTGCCGCCCATGCTGCAAAACCTCATGGGCTATCCCGTCGCCACCACGGGGCTCGTGACCGCGCCGAGCGGCGCGGGCACCATGGTCGCCATGCTCATAGCGGGGCGCATGTTGAAGCACGTGGACGCGCGCGCCATGCTGCTGTTCGGCTTCGTGGTCTCCGCGTACGCGCTGTGGCAGATGATGCAGTACACGCTCGTGCTGTCGACTTCGGATATCGTGTGGCCGGGCGTGGTGCAGGGCTTTGGTCTCGGCTTCGTGTTCGTGCCGCTTTCCGCGCTCACTTTCTCGACGCTTACACCGCAATTGCGCGCGGACGGCACGGCCACTTATAGCCTGATGCGCAATATCGGCAGCAGTATCGGCATTTCGATCGTGCAGACCTTCGTCACGCGCGGCACGCAGATCGCGCACTCGGACCTCGCCGCGAACATCACGCCTTTCAACCCTGCGATCCAGCCGATGCTCGAAAGCGGATCGCGGTACGATCTTGCCGTGCTCAACCAGTCGATCACGCAGCAGGCGCAGATGATCGCGTATCTGAACGACTTCAAGATGATGTTCGTGGCCACGCTGCTCGTGATTCCGCTGCTCCTCGTGATCCGGCCCAGTTCGAGCGCCGCTTCCGTCGATACGAGCCACGCGGCGATGGATTAGGGCCTGCTAGCGGGAACCGGCCCGAAGCCTTCGCCTTTCGTTTCACTCCTGGCGCGCGGCAGGTCCGCGCGCTTTGCATTCACGAACCTCGATGCTCTCCGCCGTTTCCATCCTCCTGCCCGTTTTCGGCCTCATCTTCGCGGGCTTCGCGTGCCGCCGCACGAACGTGCTCGGTCCCGCCGCCGCTTCCGAACTCAACCGCTTCGTCGTCTGGCTCGCGCTGCCCGCGTTGCTATTCGATATCCTTGCGCACGCAACGTGGCACGAGCTATATCAGCCGGGCTTTCTTGCGGCGTTCGGCCTGGCGGGTCTCGTCGTATTCATCGCCGTGGTGGGCGCGCGCGTGTTTCTCGGCCGTCCGCTCGCGGACGCGAGCATCGACGGCCTCGCCGCTGCGTATCCGAATACGGGCTACGTGGGCTTTCCGCTGTGCATGATCGCGTTCGGGCCGGCCAGCCTCACGCCCACGACCATCGCGACGATACTCGTGGTCTGCGTGCTGTTCGCCATCGCCATCGTGCTGATCGAAACGGGCTTGCAGAGCGAGCGGCGGCCGCACCGCCTCGCCATCAAGGTGGTGCGCTCGCTCCTGCGCAATCCGCTGCTGGTCGCGCCCGCGCTGGGTGCGATCGTCTCGGCGGCGCACGTCACGCTGCCCGCGAGCGCGGAAACGTTCCTCAAGCTGCTGGGCGGCGCGGCCAGCCCGTGCGCGCTCGTGAGCCTCGGTCTTTTCCTCGCCGAGCGCCGCGCGAGTTCGGACGCGCCGCGCGAATCTTCGTGGTGGCTCACGCTTTCGAAGCTCGTTGCGCAGCCCGCGCTCACCTGGTGGCTGGCCGATCGCGTGTTCGCGTTGCCGCCCCAACTCGTGGAAATCGCGGTGCTGCTCGCGGCGCTGCCCACGGGCACGGGGCCGTTCATGCTCGCCGAGTATTACCGGCGTGAAGCGCACGTCACGTCGCGCACCATCCTGCACTCCACGCTCGGGTCGCTTGTCACGCTCACGCTGATCCTGCTGCACCTGCATCACGGTTGAGCGACGGGCGCGGCACGATGCTTGCTGCGTAGAACGCCACCACCATCGATCAGGAGATACGGCGATGAACTGGCTTCGACGCATCGGCGCGGCACGCGCTTCTCTCGTCGTCACCGTCATCCTCACCGCACTGGGCGCGAGCGCCTGCACGCTGGGCGGCGCCGCGGCCGGCGGCTATGTCGGCAACCGGGCGACCAACGGCAGCGCGGTCGGCACCGTGGGCGGCGCAGTGGCGGGCGGGGTGATCGGGCACGAACTGGGCAAATAAGCTGACGTTTGCGTAGCAATGGCCCCTGCAATTGCAAGCGTACGCAAAGGCGTTTGTAATGCTTCGCCCGCGCGATTCGCTGCGCGGCGCCTGATGCCGGGCGACTTTCGACCAGGTCTTTAACCGTCCTCAAATCGTCACTGATTGACGACAGACTGTCGGATGGTCGGTTCCTATACTCGCGAGCGGGTTCCCGCCGCAATTTCAGCGGGCGCAACACCCTCACGCCCGGCGCTTTCCTTCGTATGAGTGATACAACTGGTATCTGGCCGGTGCGTGTCGCCGTGGGTGCGCCGGTCTGTTCATCGGAACCGGCTGCCGGCAGTCAACGTCGAGTATCGCGTTTGAACGCAGTCGCTCGTTCGCACCTATCGTGAGACCGCTCATGCAAAACATCCCGTCCAAAGCTTTCGCGATGCCGTTCACGAACCCCGCCTTTCCGCCGGGTCCGTACAAGTTCGTCAATCGCGAGTTCCTCATCATCACCTATCGCACCGACATGGACCGCTTGCGCAAGGTCGTGCCGGCGCCGCTCGAAGTGGTCGAGCCGCTCGTGAGCTACGAGTTCATCCGCATGCCGGACTCAACGGGCTTCGGCGACTACACGGAAAGCGGCCAGGTGATTCCGGTGATGTATGACGGCAAGCCGGGCAGCTACACGCATTCGATGTATCTCGACGACCATCCGCCGATCGCCGGCGGCCGCGAGCTTTGGGGATTCCCCAAGAAGCTGGCGACGCCCACGCTCGCTCCGCACTCCGACACCCTGGTCGGCACGCTCGATTACGGCCCGGTGCGCATTGCGATCGGCACGATGGGCTACAAGCATCGCGAGCTCGATCTGGCGGAACAGGGCGCACGCCTCGCGGGGCCGAACTATCTGCTCAAGATCGTGCCGCATGTGGACGGCTCGGCGCGCGTGTGCGAACTCGTGCGCTATCACTTGCAGGACATCCGCATGAAGGGCGCCTGGACGGGCCCGGCCGCGCTGCATCTCGTGCCTCACGCGCTCGCGCCCGTCGCCGACCTGCCGGTGCTGGAGATCGTCGAGGCGCGGCACCTGATCGCGGACCTCACGCTGGGTCTCGGTGAAGTGGTGCACGACTATCTTGCGCGCTGATTTGCGCGATCACTCCGCCATTTAGCGTCGCCATCAAACAAACGACGGGCTTGCGCCCGTCGTTTTCGTTTCGATTCGCAGCGGAGCGTTTTTACTTGACCGCGCCAAGCGCCAGCCCTTTCACCATATAGCGCTGAAGCCAGGCGAACACCACCGAAACCGGCAGCGTGGCCGCGAGCGTCGCCGCCATCACGAGTTGCCATTCCACGGTGTACTTGCCGGCCACCATGTCGGTCACCTGCACCGTGAGCGTCTTGTTCTCGGGCGAACGGATCAGTGTGTAGACCACGGCGAACTCGTTCCACGCGCTGATGAACGTGAAGATCGCCGTCACCACCACGGCCGGCACCGCGAGCGGCAGGAACACGCGGAACACGGCACCCGTGCGGCTGCATCCTTCCAGCCATGCGGACTCTTCGAGATCGCGCGGCACGGTCTGGAAATACGACGAGAGCATCCACACGGCAAACGCGATATTGAACGCCGCGTACGAGACGATCACGCCGATCTTCGAATCGACGAGATTGCCGTCGCCATACGGAATCATCGCGGCGAGGCGGAACAGGCCCACCACCAGCAGGATGGGGGAGAGCATCTGCGTGACGAGCAGGAACTGGCGGTAGAGCCCGCGCCCGCGAAACCGGAAGCGTGCGAGCGCATAGGCGGCGGGCAGGCTCACCGCGAGCGCGAGCGCCGTGGAAAGACAGCTCACCACGATGCTGTTGCGCAGCGCGACGCCGAAGTTCGCGGCCTGCCACATGTCGGCATAGTTCTGCCAGCGCCATTGCATGGGCAGCCAGCGCGCCGGATAAACGAATACTTCCGAAGCGGGCTTGAACGAGGTGAAGAACATCACCGCGAACGGAAACAGCACGGCCACGACCAGCGGCGAGAGCGCAAGCCAGCACCAGAACGAGCGTTTGAGCTTGCGGTTCATGCGAGGTCTCCTTCGGCGTCGCCACGCCTGGCCTGCAAGCGCAGATAAACCACCGAGAACGCGAACAGGATCACGAGCATGATGAGCGAGACGGCGGCCGCTTCGCCTGGTCGTCCTAACCGGAAGCCGAGTTCGTAGAGGTAGGTCACGAGAATATGCGTGCTGTCGTCGGGGCCGCCTTGCGTCATCACCCAGATGATCGGGAACGAGTTGAACACGTAGATCACGTTCAGCAGGATCGCCATGTTGATGAACGGCTTGAGCAGCGGCAGCGTGAGCTGGCGGAACTGCTGCCAGGCGCTCGCGCCGTCGATGCGCGCGGCTTCGTAGATGTCGCCCGGCACCGAGGAAAGGCCGCCGAGCAGGATCGTGGTGGTAAACGGTATCGAAACCAGGATGCCCACGCAGATCTCGACAGGAAACGCATACTCGGGCGTGGCGAGCCAGTGGATCGGCCCGCTCGTGAGACCGAGGCGTTGCAGCGTGACGTTGACCATGCCGTAGTCGTCGTTGAACGCCCAGCGCCACACCACGGCGGTCATGGTGAGCGAGACGGACCACGGCAGCATGACGATCGTGCGCGCAATGCCGCGGCCGTAAAAGTCCTGGTTGAGCACGAGCGCGACGGGCACGGAAATCAGCACGGTGCCCACCACGACAAAAAATGTCCAGATCAGCGTGTTCTTCAGGGCGCTCATGAACACCCGGTCGTCGAACACGTTATAGAAGTTTTGCAGGCCGGTGAAGTCGCGAATCTGCCCGAAGCGCGAGACATCGTGCAGCGACTGGTACACGATGTTGAAGATCGGATAGCTGATGATGAAGAGCGCGAGCACGAGACTCGGCACGATCAGGAGCCAGGGTGCGCGGGGCGCGGCAACGGCGCGGGGTAGTCGGCTCATGCGGGTTCGTGCGCGTGTTCGGTCGGGGGCTTCGCTCGCAGCCGCAGCGGCGGGCGAGGGCTTCAGGGGACCCGTAGTCATGTCGAATCGTCAGGGCTTCGAAACGTCGGTTCTCAGGCGTTGCGGCGCGCGCCGGGAACTGCGGGCGCGCGCCGGGTTTGCCGTCAGGAAGGCTTACTTGCCGAGCGACTTGTTCGCTTCGGTGGCTGCCTGGTTCAGCGCGTCAGCTGGCTTGGCCTTGCCGAGGTAGATCGACTGCATCGCGTTGGTCACGGCCTTCGCGGTGTCTTCCCAGCCCGTCACGGTCGGCGCGAATTTCGCGTGCGGCAGCAGCGCGATGAACGCCTTCGTGTCCGGGTCCTGGAACACCGGGTCGGTTGCCTCGGCCTTCGTGGTCGGCAGGAAACCTTCCGTGCTCGTGAACTGCACGCGCGGCTCCTTCGTGAACAGGTAGTCCAGGAACTTCCAGGCGCTCTTCTTCACCTTCGAGTTCTTGAACATCATGATCGAGTCGGTCACGGCATAGGTTGCGGGCGTCGTGGCGACCGGGATCGGGTCGATGCCGTACTTGATGTTCGGGGCTTCCTTCTTGAGCTGCTTGGCGAGGAACGGCGCCGAGATCATCATCGCCACGCGGCCCTGCTTGAAGAGGTTCTGCACGTCTTCGCGGCTGTAGCCCGTCACGCCCGGCTGCGTGAGACCTTCGTCGATCATGGTCTTGTAGAGCGTGGCGGCCTTCACGCCGGCGGGCGAGTTGAACGCCGCCTTGCCGTCCTTGCCCACCACTTCGCCGCCGTGGGTCCACAGCGCGTAGTAGTAGTACACGTCGGTTTCGATTTCCTTGCCTTGCAGACCGAAGCCCGCAATGCCCTTCGCCTTGAGCTTCTTCGAGGCGTCGATCACGTCGTTCCAGGTCTTCGGGCCGTCCGGATAACCCACCGAAGCGAGCATGTCCTTGTTGTAGTAGAGCGCGCGGGCCGAAGCGGCGATCGGCAGGCCGTAGGTCTTGCCGTTGATCTGACCCGGAGCGAGGAAGGGGCCGATGAAGCGGCCCTTGAAATTCGCGTCCATGTACGGGTCGAGCGGCTCGGCAATGTCGTCCTTCACGAAGTCGAGCAGCCAGCGTGTGCCGATGATCGCCAGGTCGGCGTTGGCGCCGCCGGAGATGTCCGTTTGCAGCTTCTGCTGCAACGAGTCCCAGTTCACGTCTTCGATCTTGATCGTGATGCCGGGGTTGGCGGCCTCGAACTGCTTGGCCATTTTCTCGAAGTACGGGGCGGTGGCGTCGCTGTAGTGCGCGACGGTCACGCGGACCGTATCGGCGTGCGCCGCGGCGGTGATGCCCGCGAACGCGAGCGCGACGGTGAGCTTGCCGAGCATGCTGGTTGCACGTGCCTGAAACGACATTCTGTCTCTCCTTGGTGGTTTTTCCTGCCTTGTACTTGCCGTGGCCGCCGCCGCCGCCGTTTTCCCGGCCGCTGGGTTGCGTTGTTTGAAAAAATCCTACAGGATGAAAAAAGCGTTGTCACCTGGTAATCTCGATATTGTTTCGACCGTCGAAGTTTGCATAACATGCTGTAAAACAGGGGAAATTCATGCGATGCAGCAGCGCCGTGCAGTCGGTATAAACCCGAACTCGAACCGCCGCGCGTCACTGGTATGTAGGAAATTTTCAGGTTTGCCGGCATGACCGGCGGGCCGCACGGAGAGTCGACATGAGCCGGGTGGTGCTGGTGACGGGCGCGAGCGGCGGCATAGGCCGCGCGCTGTGCAAGCGGTTTCTGGAGGCGGGCGACACGGTGCTGGCGCTCGATCGCGACGAGGCGGGCGTGCAGCAGCTTGCGAGCGAATTCGGCGCCGCGCGGCTGGAGCCGTTGGCCGCCGACGTGAGCGACGAGGCCGCCGTGGCCGGCGCGGTGGCGCGTGGCGTGGCCGCGCGCGGCCCGGTGGACGTGGCGGTGGCGAACGCGGGCGGCGCGTTCGGCACGACGCTCGCGCACACCGACGCCGCGAGCTGGCGGCGCGACATCGACCTGAACCTGAACGGGGCCTACTACACGGTCGAAGCCGTGCGCGCCTCGATGATCGAGCGCGGGCGCGGCGCGCTCGTGTTGATCGGCTCAGTGAACGGCCTCACCTCGCTCGGCCATCCCGCGTACAGCGCGGCGAAGGCGGGGCTCGTGAGCTACACGAAGGCGCTCGCCATGGAACTGGGGCCGCACGGCATCCGCGCGAATATCGTCTGCCCCGGCACGGTGAAGACGCCCGCGTGGCGCGCGCGTGTGGAACAGCATCCGAAGATATTCGAAGAACTAAGCAAATGGTATCCGCTCGGCGACGTGGCCACGCCCGAGGACATTGCCGACGCCGTGCAGTTTCTCGCCTCGCCGCAGGCGCGTGTGATCACAGGCGTGGCGCTGCCCGTGGACGCGGGCCTCATGGCGGGTAACCGGCAGATGGCGAACGAGCTGACGCTCGATCCGTACTGAGCTGCGCACGCGCCGCTTTGACCTGGCAAGACCTGGTAAGGCCTGGCAAGACCTGAAAAGACTTCACGCACACGAGGACAGCATGGCAGCGGTACAACTGAACGGCATTTACAAGCGCTACGGCGAAACCCAGGTCGTGCATGGCGTCGATCTCGACATCGAAGACGGTGAGTTCGTCGTGCTGGTCGGCCCCTCGGGCTGCGGCAAGACCACGTTGATGCGCATGATCGCCGGTCTCGAAGACATCACGGGCGGCGACCTCACCATCGGCGGCACGCGCGCGAATGCGCTGCCGCCACAGCAGCGCAACATCTCGATGGTGTTTCAGAGCTATGCGCTCTACCCGCATCTTTCGGTGTACGACAACATCGCGTTCGGCCCGCGCATTCGCAAGGAGCGTGAAGGCACGTTCAAGCCGCGCATCGAAGCCGCCGCGAAAATGCTCAATCTCTCCAGTTATCTGGAGCGCTTGCCGCGCGCGCTTTCGGGCGGCCAGCGTCAACGGGTGGCCATGGGGCGCGCCGTGGTGCGCGAGCCCTCGCTCTTTCTCTTCGACGAACCGCTCTCCAATCTCGACGCCAAGCTGCGCGTGCAGATGCGCACCGAAATCAAGGCGCTGCACCAGCGCCTGCGCAATACGGTGGTGTACGTCACGCACGACCAGATCGAGGCGATGACGATGGCCGACCGCATCGTCGTGATGAACGCGGGGCGCATCGAGCAGATCGGCCGTCCGCTCGACCTTTACGACAAGCCGGCCAACCTGTTCGTGGCGAGCTTCCTCGGTTCGCCTTCGATGAACTTTGCCGAGGGCGCGTTGATGAGCGACGCGCGCGGCACGGCGCTCGTGCTCGACGACGGCGTGCGCATCACGCTGCCGGAAGCCATATTGGGCAAGACGCAGACGGGCGCGCGCGTGACGCTCGGCGTGCGCCCCGAGCACATCGAAGCGGGCGGGGACGTGCCGTTCAACGTGGAAGTGATCGAGCCGACTGGCGCGGAGACCCACTTGTACGGGAAAATAGGCGGCACGACATGGTGCGTCACCACGCGCGCGCGTCCGGATGTCACGCCGGGCCAGCGCATGACGCTAGGGTTGCCTTTGGCGCACCTGCATCTGTTCGATACTGAAAGCGGCAAGCGGCTCGATTGAAGCGGAAGCTCGCATCGTAATCTGGATAGCGGGCGCCTCGTACCTTCCACGGGAATAACAGCTTGCCGGTCTCCAACCTGATCCATCACATCCGCAATGTCGCGGAGTCGCTACGTCCCGCCGAGCGCAAGGTCGCGGAGATGGTGCTAGCCGACATCGACTTCGCCATGCGCGCGAGCATCACCGAACTCGCGTTGCGCGCGGACGTGTCCGAGCCTTCCGTCACGCGCTTTTGCCGCGCGGTGGGCGCGCACGGCCTGCGCGACTTCAAGATGCGGCTCGCGCAGAGCGCGGCGGGCAATGTGCCCTTCGCACTCGCCACGGAGATGACGGGCGGCGAGGCCGGCGGCGCGCCATGGGCCGGCGAAGTCGGCGCGCTGCTCGACAAGGTGACGGAGTCGGTCGTGCAGGGCGTGACGCATGCGCGCGCCTCGCTCGATACGGCCGTGTTCGAAGCGGCCGTGGCGGCGCTCGGCAGCGCGCGGCGTGTGTATTTCTTCGGCGTGGGCGCGGGCTCGGGGCTGGTTGCGCAGGACGCGGCGCTGCGCATGCTGCGCCTGGACATTGCCGCGAGCGCGTTTACGGACGCGCACTTGCAGCGCCTTTACGCCGCGCTGCTCGAACCGGGCGACGTCGCGTTTGCGATCTCGCAGTCGGGGCGTAGCGTGGAGGTGAACGAGAGCATTCAGATCGCGAAGGAGCGCGGCGCCACGACCATCGCGCTCACGAGCGCGGGCTCGCGCCTCGCGTGGGTGGTGGATATTCCGCTCTTGCTGCGCGTGCCCGCCGCGAGTGATGCACATGCACCCGCCGTGGTGCGCATCGCGCATCTCGCGGTGCTCGATGCGCTCGCGCTCGGGGTGTCGCTCGGGCTCGGGCCGAAGGTGATGGAAAAGGTGCGTGATGCGCAGGCGCGTAGCGATGGCGTGCCCGATGATGCTTCGGCCATTGGTGCGCCCGGTGCGCCCGAAGACGGGTGATGGAAATCAGCCGCCGCTGTTAGGGCTTTCGCGCCGCTTGAGCCTCACCGGCATCGTATCCGGCACCATCGTAAACGCCTGCACTTCCTGAATCTTCGCCGGATCGATCGCCAGTTCGATCGTGAACGACTTCATCAGCATGGAGAGCGCGAGGCGCATTTCCACCGTCGCGAGATGGCGGCCCGGACACACGCGCGGCCCCGCGCCGAATTGCAGATACGCGCGCACGTCATGGGCTTTCTCGTCGGCGGCTTCGCGCGCTTCACGCTCATTGCGTTTCATCCAGCGCCACGGGTCGTAACGTTGCGGATCGGCAAAGTGCTTCGCATCGAGCATGGCCGGGCGCGCCACGAAGAACATGCGCGTGCCCTTGGGCAGCGCCACGTTGTCGACCACCACATCTTCCAGCGGCTCGAACGAATGCACCGAAGCCACCGGGCGCAAGCGAGTGGCCTCGATGCAGATCGCTTCGAAAATATCGAGGTCTTTCAACGCCGCGTAATCGGGGCACACCGTCGAATCGCCGAGCACCTTTGACGCTTCTTCGCCGAGATGCTGCTGCAAGGCCGTGTCGGCGGCGAGATAGGGCAGCGTCCAGGCGATCGAATCGGCGGTGGTGTCCTCGCCGGCTATCAAAAGCGTGAGCACATTCGCGCGGATCTGTGCGTCGCTGATGGACGTATCGCCTTGCGTCTGCTGCTGCGAAAGCATCGCTTCGAGCAGATTGCGCGGCGTTTCCGACGGCTCGTCGCGCATGCGCTCGCGGGCGCGCGCCATCATCGCGTTCACATAGCGGTGCACTTCGGCGAGCGACTGGTCGAGCTTGCGGTCCGCAGGCAGCCTGAAATATCGCCAGTACGGAAAGAGCGCGTTGGTGCGCCTCATCACGCCCGGCAGAATGCGCTCCAGGTGCTCCTGGATCACGCCGTGGTCGCGCTCCAGCGTGCGCGGGTCTTCGCCGAATGCAAGGGCGCTCGTCACGTCCACCGTGTAGCGCTTGAGGTCGTCGGTCATCTCGACGGTCTCGCCGGTTTCGGCTGCGCGCTGCCAGCGGGCGTACAGACGCTGCGTGATGTCGGCCAGCGTGGGGTAGAACGCCTTGATGTTGGGAATGGAGAGCGCCTGCATCACGAGCTTGCGTTGCGGCTCCCACGCCACGCCTTCGGCGGAGAAGAGGCCGTTGAAGCCCATCTCCTCGAACACCGCTTCGATCGGCTGATAGCGCCGGAAGCGATGCGGTCGCTCGCGCATGATCTGCTGGATGAGTTCGGTATCGGTCCAGATCGTGATGGGGATGCTGCCCACCTGGAAGCGGTATGGCGCGCCGAGTTCGGCGGCCCATTGCTCCAGGATCAGATGCAGGCGCGGCGGCGAAAGCTGGAGCAGATTGCCGAGCAGCGGCAGCCCGCGCGGGCAGGGTAGGTCGGCGATCCGGCGCAAGGCCGGTCGGGGCGATGCCGTGCTCATGGGCAGGTTCTCATCAGGTGGGCGTGCGGTTTTGGTATGACGCGAGGAGGGCGCTCATAGCGGCGCGGCCGCCGCGCCTTCCATATAGCCGAAACGCCGCGAGAGGCGTTCGGCGGCGGCGATCAGCAATTGCGCCGCCGTGCCTTCACGCGCGATGTCGAGGCTGCCCGAAGGCCCCATCACCGCGAGCACGAGGCACACGCTGCCGGTGTGATCGAACACGGGGGCGGTCACGGTGCTGATGCCGGGGATGGGCTTGTCGAGCGCCGTATCCACGCCTTGTGCGCGGATCGCGGCAAGCCGTGCGAGATAGTCGCGCGTCGTGCCTTCGCGCGGGTTGGCGCCCGCGAGCCGCAGTTCGTCCTGCGCGAGCAGCGCCGCGCGCACGTCGTCGTCGACCCATGCGGCGAACACGCGCCCGATCGCCGTGTTCACGAGCGACATCACCGTGCCGGGGCGCAGGCTCACGTGCAGCGGCAGCGCCGATTCTTCCAGACGCACGACCGTCGGGCCGAGCGGCCCCGGCACCGCGAGCGCGACGCTCATGGCCGTGGCGGCGGCGAGGCCGACCAGTTCGGCATCGGCTTCGCGCACGGGGGAAAGGCGCGCAAGGCCGATCAGGCCGAGTTCGAGACTGAGCGGGCCCGCCTCGTAGCGGCCCGCCGCATCGCGTGCGAGCAAACCGATTTTTTGCAGGCTCACCAGGTGCGGGAACGCCTTGGCGGGCGCCATGCCGGCGGCCGCGGCCAGGTCGCGCAGCGGCAAGGGCGTGCCTGCCGCGATGAGCGCGGCGAGCAGGTCGCCCGTGACGTCGAGCGACTGGATGCCGCGCTGCGGTTTGTCGGCGGCTTCGGTGGCGGCGCCTTCACCGGCAGTCGGCGATGCGTCGGGGGGCGGGGGGGAGGCGCTTACTCGGGGCATGTCGGAGTCGTGTGAAAAGCGGCCGCGGCGATTTCGGCGGCGGCGTCGCGCAGCGCACGCACGACCGCGCCGTTCGGGCGCACGTCGAGCGCGCCGCTCGCGCCGATGGCGGTGAGCGAAAGGCCCAGTTCGCGTTGCGGGCCGAGCACGGGCACGCAGACGCTGCTCACGCCGGGGCTGGGGGCGTCGATGCCGAGTTCGTAGCCGCGCGTGCGGATCGCTTCGAGCGTTTCGAGGAAGGCGGCGTCGGGCGCGGGCGGGGCCGGGTTTTCCGGCGGCGCGGCGCTTGCGCCCGCCGCGCCGCGGGTGCCGCGCCATACCGGCTGCGCGGTTTGCCGTGCGAGGATGTCGTCGAGCGCGTCGGGCGCGAGATGCGCGCAGAACACGCGCCCCGTGGACGTGGCCCGCAGCGACATCACCGTGCCCACGTGCAGGTTCACATGCAACGGCAGGCTCGCGTGCTCGTAGCGCACGATGGTCGGGCCCTGCGGGCCGGCAATGCACAGCGCGACGCTGCAATTGAGCGAGTGCGCGAGCGCGGCCGCGCGTGGCACGGCCTCGCGCAGCGCGGGTTGCTGCGCGAGATGCAGCAGGCCCAGGCGCAGCGCGAGCGGGCCGGGCTCGTAGCGCCCCGAGAGCGCGTCGCGCTTGATGAGCCCGAGGCGCGTGAGGCTCACGAGATAGGCATGCGCCTGGCTCGACGGGATGTCGCCGCTCGCCGCGAGGTCGGTGGCGCCCAGCGGCGCGCGTGCGTCGGCGAGCGCGCGCAGCAGGCGGCCGCCCACCTCCACGCTCTGGATGCCGCGCTGCGTGCGGCCCGGTGGCGCGCCATGCTCCGGCGCGGCCGTGGCGCTATCGTTGCGACGTCTCATTGGCGCTTTTCTCTGGCTGAAAAAGGGTCCATGTTAACTGAATGGCGACGCACGATGGCGGCGGCCGCAATGCCGTCATGGCGCCTTCGCGCTTAGCTTCGTGCCATGTAGCGTAGCGCGCCGAGAAATTAGCGTATAACGATAGAATTCGCTATTGACAAATAAAAGCGGGAGGACCATGATGGCTCCACCCCGGCACAACAGCGGTCAGTTCAATTTAAAACGGGGCGAGACAACGAGGCTGGCGCTTCATGCGCCCGGCCCCTGCGCGCTTCGCCCCGCCCTGGCTTCAAGAGCCCCTCAATACGGAGACTCAACATGGCAAAGGCGTTCGCATCCCAGGCCGACCTCGAAGAAAAGAAGGTCACCTTCACGCAGCTCTCGGAAAACGCATACGCGTACACCACCGAAGGCGACCCGAACTCGGGCGTCATCATCGGCGACGACGGCGTGCTGATCGTCGACACCACGGCCACGCCCGCCATGGCGGAGGATCTCATCGCGAAGATCCGCTCGGTGACCGACAAGCCCATCAAGTATGTCGTGCTCTCGCACTATCACGCGGTGCGCGTGCTGGGCGCATCGGCGTACTTCAAGGAAGGCGCGCAGCAGATCATCGCGAGCCGCGGCACGTACGAGATGATTGTCGAGCGCGGCGAAGCCGACATGAAGTCGGAAATCGAGCGCTTCCCGCGCCTTTTCGCCGGCGTCGAAACGGTGCCGGGCCTCACGTGGCCCACGCTCGTGTTCGAGAAGGAAATCACGCTGTACCTCGGCAAGCTCGAAGTGAAGATCGCGCATCTGGGCTCGGGCCACACGAAGGGCGACACCGTGGTGTGGCTGCCGCAGCAGAAGGTGCTGTACTCGGGCGACCTCGTCGAGTTCGACGCGGCCTGCTACTGCGGCGACGCCCAGCTCGCCGAATGGCCCGCCACGCTCGAAGCGCTGCGCTCGCTCAACGCCGAAAAGCTCGTGCCGGGCCGTGGCCCCGCGCTGCTGAACCCCGCGGAAGTGAACAAGGGCCTCGACTACACGAAGGACTTCGTGACCACGCTGCTCGCGCAAGGCCGCGCCGCCGTGGAAAAGAAGCTCGACCTGAAGGGCGCGATGGCGCTCACGCGCGAGGCGATGGACCCGAAGTTCGGCCACGTGTTCATCTACGAGCATTGCCTGCCTTTCGACGTGACGCGCGCCTATGACGAAGCGAGCGGCATCACGCATCCGCGCATCTGGACGGCGCAGCGCGACAAGGAAATGTGGGACGCGTTGCAGGATTGATGTAACGGTTGACAGGCTGGAGACGCAGCCTTGCCTGGGATCGCAGTCAGCGCTGGAGCGCGGGCGGCGATCGGCAGCGGCAGGGGACCGGAGTGAGCACTCGTGCGCTCATTCCGGCCGACAGGAGACAAAACGATGATCGACTATCAAACGCTGACCTTCGACTACGCGCGATGCAGCGAACAAACCCCGGACGCCGCCACGCAGGTGCGTCCGGTCGTGGTGGTCGGCGCGGGCCCGGTGGGCCTCGCGACGGCCATCGACCTCGCGCAGCAAGGTGTGCAGGTGGTGCTCGTGGACGACGACTGCACGCTTTCCACCGGCTCGCGCGCCATCTGCTTTTCCAAGCGCTCACTCGACATTTTCGACCGCCTCGGCTGCGGCGAGCGCATGGTCGAAAAGGGCGTGAGCTGGAACGTGGGCAAGGTGTTCCGCAAGGACGAGCTCGTCTACACGTTCAATCTGTTACCTGAAAGCGGTCATCATCGTCCTGCTTTCGTGAATCTTCAGCAGTACTACGTGGAAGGCTTTCTGCTCGAACGCGCGCAGGAACTGCCCAACCTCGAAATCCGCTGGAAAAACAAGGTGACGGGCGTCGCGCAGCACGGCACGCCGGGTTCGAACGACGCGCATGTCGCGCTCGAAATCGAAACGCCCGACGGGCCCTATACGCTGCTCGCGCGCTACGCGGTGGCCGCCGACGGTTCGCGCAGCCCGCTGCGCAAGATGCTCGGCCTCGACAGCCACGGCCGCACCTTCAAGGACCGCTTCCTGATCGCCGACGTGAAGATGGAAGCCGAATTCCCCACTGAGCGCTGGTTCTGGTTCGATCCGCCGTTCCACCCCAACCAGTCGGTGCTGCTGCATCGCCAGCCCGACAACGTCTGGCGCATCGACTTCCAGCTTGGCTGGGACGCCGACCCGGTGCTCGAAAAAACGCCCGAGCGCGTGATTCCGCGCGTGCGTGCGCTGCTCGGTCCCGACGTCAAGTTCGAGCTGGAGTGGGTGAGCATCTACACGTTCTCGTGCCTGCGCATGGACAGTTTCCGCCAGGGCAACGTGCTGTTCGCGGGCGACTCGGCGCACCTCGTTTCGCCGTTCGGTGCGCGCGGCGCGAACAGCGGCTTCCAGGACAGCGAAAACCTTGCATGGAAGCTCGCGATGGTGCTGGAGAACCACGCACCCGACGCGCTGCTCAATAGCTACGCCAGCGAGCGCGAATACGCGGCCGATGAGAATATCCGCAACTCCACGCGCTCGACCGACTTCATCACGCCCAAGAGCGCGGTGAGCCGCGTGTTCCGCGACGCCGTGCTCACGCTTGCCCGCGAGCATGCGTTTGCGCGGCAACTGGTGAACAGCGGCCGGCTTTCCGTGCCGGCGGTGCTGCGTGAATCGACCTTGAACACGCCCGACGAGGACACGTTCAGCGGCCAGATGGAACCGGGCGCTTCGTGTGCGGACGCGCCGGTGCTCGATGCGGCAGGCCAGGAGACCTGGCTGCTCCCGCACCTGGGCGACCGGTTCGGGGGGCTCCTGTTCAGCCGCACGGGTTCGGCCATCGACACCGCGACGCTCGACACGTTGCAAGCGCTCTCGCGCGCTCCGGTGCCGCTCAAGTTCATCGTGATGCTCGACGGCGATGCCGCGGTGCCCGCGGGGCTGCCCGCCTCCACCGTGGTGCTGCGCGACGCGCAAGGGCTCGCGGCGCAACGTTATGGCGCGCAGGACGGCGCGTTCTATCTGATCCGTCCGGACCAGCACGTGTGCGCACGCTGGCGGCGCGCCGACGCCGCTCGTGTGGAGCGCGCGCTCAAGCGGACGCTGTGCGTGCAGGGCACGGCATAGCGCCTATAGAAGATCGAAGGAGACAACCATGCTCAACACTCAACCCAATCTGGCGCGGCCCGACGACTTTTATGAAGCGCTGATCGACATGCATCGCGACCTCGACGAAGCGCAGAGCCAGTCGGCCAACGCGCAGTTGATCCTGCTGCTCGCGAATCACGTGGGCGAGCACGAAACGCTGATGCAAGCGCTTCGCTTTGCGCGCGCGGGCGTGAGTGCGCCCGTGAGCAACGGCGCAACAGGAAAGCTTGCGGCGTGAAAGCGCGGTGACGCGGCGGCGGGCGCAATGCTCGCCGCCGCAATGTGCCGCATGTTGTGCAGTAAAGGTCGCTTTTACAGCGCTTCGCGAACACGCAAGCGTTTGCGCGTGCAAAACGCGCGATACATCCCGGAGTGCGCACTCGCCGCATCCGCTTTCGGCAGGCTTTCCACGCATGCCGTCTATGCAAACCGATTCAAGAACCCAGCGGAAAAAGCCGTAAACGCGGCACATAGGACTCACTTCGCTGACGCATGGGCAAACAGGACTCTTGCGCGCGATGAATACGTTTTTCCGGGGATAGAACTTGAATCGCAGTCAAACATGGTCGCGTACAGCGGCGCCTGGCGAGATCATTTATTCGGAAGGCTTTGCCGGCGAGCGGCTGATCTTCGTGATCGCCGACGGCAAGGTCGAAATTTCCACACGCTGCGACGACAAGAAAGTCGTGATGGCCACGCTGGGTCGTGGCGAGTTTTTCGGCGAGACCGCGTTGCTCGGCGCCGAGCCGCGACCGAACACGGCCAAGGCGCTCAGCTTCTGCCAGTTGACGGTCGTGCCCGCGAGCATCATCGAAGACGAGCTCGAACGCGTTTCGCCGCTGCTGCGCCATGTCGTGCGCACGCTCACGCGGCGCGTCAAGGCGAAGGACGATCTGCTCGCCACGTATACCCATGCCGACTTCATGCCGGGCGTGCTTTCGTACGCGCACGTGCTCGCGTTGATCGCGGGCGCGAATGATCGCGCCGATCGCGCCGACGGCGACACGTGGTCGCGACAAGGCGCCGCGGCCGCGGAGGTGAGCGTGCCGCTTGCCGACGTGGTCCACAAGTGCCGCGCGGTGGCGGGCCATTCGCGCCCGCACGTGATGGCGATGCTGCGCCGCATGGAGAAGCTCAATCTCATCGCCGTGCAAAGCGGGCAGGCCACGCATCTGGGCAGCGGCACGGCAGCCGCCGAGGGCGCATTGAGCCGTCAGGTGGTGACGTTCGACCCCGTGCGCATCGTGGAGCGCGCGGCGCAGGTGGCCGACGCCGATCTCGACGTGTCGATCAACAGCGAACTCGAACTGATCGAGCTGGCCGATCTGGAAACGCTGATCGGTGTGGAGCGCAAGGTCATTCTCAACAAGCTCTCGCACGCCGAGATCGCCGATGAGGTGTTCGCGTTCCGCAAATCGAAGGTGCTCAATTTCGTCGAGCAAAAGGGCGTGGCGTATTTCTCGAAGCGCACGAACCGCGGCACGGGCGAAATCAAGGCGCTCGACGACCTGCTGTTCGTCGATCAACGCACGCTGTTCGACGCCGTGAGCACGCTCGATACCTACGATCTCGCGAAACTGCTCGCCTCGATCGAGGACCAGGCGGTGTCCGAGCGCCTGCTTTCGGTGATGGCCGACGCGCGCAAGAACGAGGTGTCGTGGGTCATGCGCCGCGACATCAAGATCGACCCCGTGGAGGTCGAGGACATCGAGCAGCGCCTGCTCGAAGCCGTGCGTTCGCTCAAGTCGCCCGGCGCGCGTTAAGCCCCTCGATTCCTCATCCGGAGCAACACATGGATTTGCTTACCCTGATCGGCATCGCAGTCGGGGCGTTGGCGCTCGTGGCCGGTTTTTCGCTCGAAGGCGGCCACTTCGTCACGCTGCTTCAGCCCGAGGCGCTCGCCATTGTGCTGGGCGGCACGCTCGGCGCCGTGATGATCCAGAACACCTGGGCGCGCTTTTTCGACGCCATCAAGCATTTGCGCACGGCCTTCGTGAAAGCGCCGCGCGTGGATGAGGCGAGCCTCGCCGCCGTGCTGGAGTGGGGCGATCAGGCCAAGCTCAACGGCCTGCTTGCGTTCGAGTCGATGGACCTGCAAGGCATTCATCCGTTCGCGCGGCGCGGGCTGGAACTGCTGGCGAGCGGCGTGTCGACGGCCGTGCTCGAAGACGCGCTCAATCGCGAACTCGAAGCCTGCGGGCGCACGCACATGGCGGCGGCGCGCGTGTGGCAGCAGGCAGGCGGCTATTCGCCCACGTTCGGCATTCTCGGCTCGGTGCTCGGCCTCATTCAGGTCACGGGGCATTTGATCGAGCCCGCGCAACTCGGGCCCGGCATTGCGGTGGCGTTCGTCGCCACGCTGTACGGCCTGGCTTTCGCGAACCTCGTTTTTCTGCCGCTTTACGGCAAGATGCGCGCACACATCGAAAGCGAATTGCGCTTGCGCAAGCTCTATCTGGACGGCCTGCTCGCCATTTCCCGCAAGGAGTCGCCGCACACGATCGCCACGCGTCTTGCCGGCGAGGTGGGCGGCAATGCGAGCGGTGTCGCTGGCGGGCTGCACGCCGAAACCGGCGCATGGGCGCTGGATAAAACGCACGCGGCCTGACCCGCACGCCGGCCACTCAGCATGCACATGCCTTCCGATAAAGACCTGCCGCTCACGGCCCGCCTCGATCACGGCGAGGACGAAGGCGGCGAAGCGCACTCCGGCCGCTGGCTCATTTCCTATGCGGACCTCATCACCACCTTGATGGTGCTGTTCCTCGCGCTCTACGCCATGCAGCTCGCGAAGAATAAGGAATCCGAAATTCGATCGGCGACGCAGGGTGCGCCTGCGGCAGCGGTGAAGCCGCCCGCCACCGATCAGGCCTTGCTCGCCTCGCTCGAAGCGCTGCGCCAACGCGGCGAGATCACGATCGTGCCGGTGGCGCACGGCGTGGAGATCGGCATCAACGCGAAGATTCTCTTCAACGCGGGCGACGCCGCGCTGCTGCCGGAATCGCTCGGCGTGCTGGGCCGGATCGCCGACGTGCTGCGCGCGGTGCCCGCGGGCAACATTCTCGTGGAAGGACATACCGACAGCACGCCCATCTCGAACGCGAAATATGCGTCGAACTGGGAGCTTTCCTCGGCGCGCGCGGGCGCGGTGGTGCGCTACCTCGTCGAGCGGGGCATCGAGCCACACCGCCTGGCCGCCATCGGCCGCGCCGACAACTATCCGCTCGTGGCCGGCAACGACCCCGCGAGCCGCGCGATGAACCGCCGCGTGACGCTGATCGTGCAGCGTTGAGCGTCACGCAATCAATCCGGACGCCGAAGTAACGGCGTTCGTCACACCTGCATCGAAGGCACGTCTTTCATGCAGCGCAACGCGAACATCGACCGGCTGTGACGAATGCTCGAAATGCGATAGAGCTTTTCACGCAGGAAGCGCTCGTAGCCCGCCGTGCCGTCCACGGCCACCTTGATCCAGTAGTCGTACTCGCCGGAGACCAGATAGGCTTCCAGCACTTCGGGCAGCGCCGCGAGCTCCGCGCCGAAGCGCGCGAGCGCGTCGTCTTCATGGCGGTCGAGCGTGACTTCCAGAATCACGATGTCGGCGTAGCCCAGTTTGCGCTGGTTCACGAGCGCGACATAGCCTTCGATATAGCCGTCGGCTTCGAGCTGGCGCGTGCGGTTCCAGCACGCCGTGGTCGACATGCCCACCTGCTCGGCGAGTTCGGCGTTGGAAAGGCGCGCGTTTTCCTGGAGCGCGCGCAGGATCTTGCGATCCTGGTTGTCGAGCGTTTTGGCAGGGCGTTCACGAGGGCTCATGGTGGAAAAGAATCCTGTACAGGGAAATGCTATTTTAGCGGAACAAGCTTCCGTAAAACGACGCTATTGACCCGAAAACAGGAAGCCTATACAGGCTGTTCCCCGGTATATTTTCCACATGCCTTCTTGCCTGGCACGACCCACGCGGCCACCTCCCCGCAGTGGGGAGCGCCGCCGCAGCCACAAGCCGCGGTGGTCCGTCAGGGCCGATTTTCCGTTGCACCCTGCGGCGGCTACCGGGCGTTGCGCGCGTTTATCACGTCGTCAGCAGCGTCCGGTCGGGCAAAAGGCATTTGAAAACCGCGCTTTGGCGCGGTTTTTTGTTGCCCGTTTGCGATTCTCCGAGCGCCGTTCGTCACCCGTTTTCGCCAGAACTATCCGAAATGTCGATCCAGCTGTATCTGTCTTTTCTCGCCGCCGCGCTCGTTCTCGTCTATACCCCCGGTCCCGTCAACGTGCTCACGATGAGCCAGGCGCTCCACGCCGGCTGGCGCGGTGCGCTGCCTTGCGTCTGGGGCGGCACGCTTGCCGTCCTGCTTCAACTCGTGCTGACTGCGTTGTGCCTCAATTCGCTGCTGCTCATTAGTGAGCATTCACTTACGGTTTTGCGATGGCTGGGCGCGGCCTATCTCGTCTGGCTCGGCTGCAAGCAATGGCGCAGCCGCTCGCTCGCGGGCGCGGAAGCTCCGCCGGAGGCGGACGGCGCGACGGGCCGCGCCTTGTTCTGGCGCGGCTTTGCGACCTCGGGGCTCAATCCGAAGACCTTGCTGTTCTTTCCGTCGTTTTTTCCGCAGTTCATGAGCGCCGACGCGCCGTGGAGCGCCAACCGTCAGTACCTGCTGCTGGCGGCGACGTTCGCCGTGCTGTTCGCGGGCGGCGTGGCGTCGATGGCGCTGTTCTCGCACCGGCTGCGCCACGTGTTGCAGCGGCCCCGGCGCATGCGCGCCGTGAATCGGCTGATGGGCAGCCTGCTTGTGGGAATGGGCGCGATGATGGCCGGTTTGCGCTAGGCGCCGGCCGTGCGGGTCAGGGCGTAGTAGCGGTCGTGCCGGTGGCCGGTGCGGCGCTCGCGCCCGCCGTGCCCGAAGGGCTGGCCGTTGCCGTGGTTTCGGCGTGATTTCCGGCGGCAGCCGAAGCGAGGGTTTGCGCGGCCGTAGTGGCGCTTGCCGGCGTCGCAACCGGTGCGGAGGCAGCCGTGGGCGCCGCCGCATTGTGAGTGCTCACACTCGTTGCAGACGCCGCTGGCTGGGCGCTTGCCGGCGTCACCGGCACGCCCATGATGGCGGCGGCGGCCGCCGTGGCGTGGTCGGCGGGCGCCGCGGCCGATGTGGCCGGCGCGGGTGCGGGCGTCGCAGTGACCGGCGCGGGCGCAGCCGCCGAAGCCGCCGGATGCGCCGTTACCACGGGCGTGGCGGGCAACGCCGCGTTGTGCAGCACGGCCGCACCCGTGGCAGCGGCCGCCGCAGCGGCGGCCGGCGCGGCCGAGCCGACCGTGATCGCGGCGGGCGCGGCGCTGGCCGTTGCCGTGACCGGCTCGGCGGGCGGCGGCAGCGGCGTGATCTTGATCGCGCCGCTGCCCGGCACGGGCTCGCTGCGCGCGGCGGTACTCAGATAGCGCCCCACCAGATCGAAGAAGCGCGAGTAAAACGGCCCCGACTGGATCGTCTCGCTCGAAATCTTCACCATCTCGTCGCTGTTCGAGCGGATAGGCAGCGAAACCGACCCCAGAATCGAGAGCCCCACGCTCGCCGAGGTATCGCTCTTCTTGAGCGCATAGCCGTTCTGCACGGCGTTCACGTACACCATGCTGGTATTGCTCGCGTCCCCCGGCGTGCAAACCACGTGCACCTCCACGACGATGTGCTGATCCATCGTCGGCTGGAAGTTCTTGGTGGCGTCGACGGTGTCGTTGCGCGACATCGTCGTCATATAGCCCTGGCTCAGCAGCGCGCGGCGCGACGCCTCGCAGGCGTCGGTGCTCGCGTAGTTGAAGCTGCGCGAGAACTGGCTCGGCGCGTTGCTCAGCAGCTGGTCGTCCTGAAAGCTGTTGGGCTTGGCCGAGGAGCAGGCGCCAAGCGCGGCGGTCAGCGCGAGCGCGACTGCGGCAAGGGCGGCTTTACCGGGCGGGACGGGCAATAGAGAGACGGTTCTGGAAAAACGGGACATGTTCGGGGCAAACAGGGCGGCAATGCGGCATTGCATCGGACGGCAAGCATTGTAGTTCGGTTCCCTGGGGCACGACCGAATGCTCGTTTTTTTCGGAGATTTCGAAAGGCGCCCGAAGGCGGATCGACGGGCGCGCGCCGCGCCGCGACCAAAAAAAACGGGCTTTCGCCCAACGCGAAAGCCCGTGTCAACCCGGCGCACGGGGCAGCGAGCGGAGAAGATGACTCGCTGGCGTGCGCCGCAGCCGGGTACCGCCGGCTGTTCCTGTGCGCGATGCGCTAAATCGATGCGTCCACACGGCGCCGCGCCCGCAACGCGGCGGCGGGATGGACGCCGGGTCGGCTTACTTCGTACCGACCGTCGTGAGCGGCTGCCACTTGCCGTTCACGACCTTGTAGACCGTCACGCCGCCGTACTTGAGGTCGCCATACTGGTCATAGGCCAGCTCGTTCGTGGTCACGCCCTTCATGTTGGTCGCCTTGAGCGAGGCGAGATAGATGTGCGGATCGGTCGAGTTCGCCTTCTTCATCGCGGCGATCACGGCGCGCGTGCCGTCATACGCGTACGGCGAGTACAGCTCGACCGGCTTGTTGAAGCGCTTGGTGTATCGCTCGACATAGCTCTTGCCGCCCGGCATCTGTTCGAGCGGGCTGCCGCCCGACGAAGCCAGCGCGCCATCGGCCGCCGGACCGGCGATCTTGATGAGCTCGTCCGAATGCATCATGTCGGGGCCGATCAGCGTGGCCTTGATCGCGAGCGTCTTCATCTGCTTGAGCATCGGCGCGGCCTGGGTGTCGGCGCCGCCGTAGAAGATCGCGTCGGCGTCGGCCGCCTTGATGTGCGTGAGGATCGAGCGGAAGTCCACGGCCTTGTCGTTCGTGAACTCCTGCGCGACCACCGTGCCGCCTGCCGCCTTCACGGCCTTGGCGAACTCCTCGGCCACACCCTGGCCGTAGGCCGTGCGGTCGTCGATCACGGCAAAACGCTTGAGCTTCAGGTCACGCACGACGTACTCGCCGAGCACGCTGCCTTGCTGCGCGTCGGAGGTGACGAGGCGGAACGTGGTGGGCAGGCCCTGGCGCGTGTAGGTGGGCGCCGTGGCCGTGGCAATTTCAGGAATGCCGGCCTTCGCGTAGATCGGCGCGGCCGGAATGCTGGTGCCCGAGTTGAAGTGGCCGATCACGGCCGAAACACCGTCGTCCACGAGCTTCTGCGCGACGGTCGTGCCGGTGCGCGGGTCGGCCTGGTCGTCGTAGGCGTCGATCACGAAGTGCACCGGCTTGCCGCCGATGGTCGGGTTCGTGGCGTTCTCGTCGTCGATCGCCATCTGCACGCCGCTGCGGAAGTCCGCGCCGTAGTGGGCTTGGCCGCCCGTGAGCGGGGCGGCGAAGCCGATCTTCACGTCGGTGGCCTGGGCGAGCGCGCCGGCGCTCCACAGGGCCGCGACGGCGGCAAGGACAGCGGGGGCGCGCAGGCGCAGGGGGTGTTTGCTCGGGTTCATCCTGGGTCTCTCCTCAACGTTCTACGTTTTTCATGGGCGCAGCCGGGCCCGCACCGCGTTGGGAACGCGCGGCGTGCCTTGTTGCGCAGGGGGTGAAGCAAAACAGTCCGGCCGCCGGGCGGCGGTTCGCCCCCCGATACCGTTGCGCACGCAACAGCCTCGGGACGGCCCGGTGGATACGTTAAAATTGCTTGGTTTTCAGTTGCTTACAGCAACCTATACAGTCTCCAGACGAGGACACGGCACAGTGGGAAGGGCTGGCGGATCCGTCCGACCAGTCTAAATATCCAGAACTTGGTGGATTGTATCCAATTCTGGCAGGCAAAAATATTGACGACAATACTTTTTCGTCGGTCGGCGTTCGTCCGCCCGGCGCCCGCAAATTCATGACGACAGTGCAGGCCAAGGAAGACCAGCGATCGCTGCCTCAGACGATCCGCGACCAGTTGCGTGACGAGATCCTGCGCGGCGTGCTGCCGCCCGGCGCGCAACTGCGCCAGGAGAGCCTCGCGGAGCGCTTCGGCGCGAGCCGTATTCCCGTGCGCGAGGCGCTGCGCCAGCTCGAGGCCGAAGGGCTCGTGAGCTACCAGCTCAATCGCGGCGCGGTGGTGATCGCCATGTCCACGCAGGAGATCTGCGAGCTGCTCGACATTCGCGCGGCGCTGGAGACTTATGCGGCGAAGCTCGCGGTGCCGAACATGGTGGCCGGCGACATCGACGTGATGAAGCGCATTCTCGCGGCGTACGACGCCGCTACCTCGCCCGCCGAATGGGCCGAGTGCAACCGCCAGTTCCACCTCGCGCTGTGCGCGCCCGCGAACAACTCGCGGCTGCGCAAGATGATCGAGGAGTATTGCCTCAGTACGACGAACCGGTATCCGCATCTGCGCATGTCGCTCGATACGGAGAAGAACGAGGTGCAAAGCGACCACTACGCGATCGTCGATGCCTGCAAGCGGCGCGATGTGGAGGAAGTGGTGGCGCTGATCGAGCGGCATATTCTCGATACCAAGCGCGAAGTGATGGCCGCGGCGCGGCTGGCGGGCCTGGATAGCTGAGCGCCGGAGGGCGCGCGTTGCGCTCCGTGCGCCGGACCCAATGAAAAACGGCGGGCGCCCCGTGAGGGACGCCCGCCGTTTTGCATGCAGCGGGACGGATGCGGCGTTTCGCTTACACGGCCATTTCCGGCGGGGCCTGGCGGAAGCAGCGCGTGATCCAGCCGAGGTAGGCGAGGCCGAGCACGAACCAGATCACGCCGAGCACGATGGCGGTCTTTTCCAGACTGCACAGCAGCCAGATATCGGTCACGGCGCCGATCAGCGGGAACACGAGGCCGCCGAGGAAACCGAAGCCACGCGTGCCGGCCGCGCCGCCGAAATACTGGCGAATCACGCACAGGTTCACCGAAGTGAACGCGAGGAACGCGCCGAAGTTGATGAACGAGGTGGAGGTGGCCACATCGAGCTTCAGGGCGATCAAACCGATCACGCCGGCAATCGCGATGTTGAGCGCGGGCGTGCGAAAACGCGGGTGAATGTAGCCGAAGATCGACTTGGGCAGCACTTCGTCGCGGCCCATGGCGTAGAGCAGACGGCCCACGCTCGCCTGCGCCGAGATGCCCGAGGCGAACTGCGCGAGGATCAGGCCTGCGAGGAAGATCGTCACGAAGATGTCGCCGCCCACCTTGCGCGCGATTTCGAACGCGGCCGAGTCCGGGTCCTTGAACACGGCGCCCGGATGCGCGAGTTGCAGCGTGTACGCGGCGATCACGAAGATCGCGCCGCCCACCAGCGCGATCAGCACGATGGCGCGCGGAATGGTCTTCTCCGGCTCGATGGTTTCTTCGGTGAGCGTGGAAACGGCGTCGAAGCCGAGGTACGAGTACGCGGCGATCGCAGCGCCCGCCATCGTGGCCGAAAGCGGCACGTGCGGCTGGAAGAACGGCTGCGCCGTGATGAGACCGCCGGGACCCGCCGCCGCGGAGGCGTAGTGCAAACACAGGACTACGAACATGGCGGCGATGCCGAGCTGCACGATCATCAGCACGATGTTGAAACGCGCGGCGAGTTCGATGCCGATGATGTTCAGGCCGCTCGTGAGCACGATGAACGCGACGATCCAGATCCACGTGGGCACGCTCGGGAATGCGGCGCCGAGATAAGCCGCGCCGATCAGCCAGATCACCATCGGCAGGAAGAAGTAGTCGAGCAGCGTGGCCCAGCCGATCATGAAGCCCAGATGCGAATTGAAGCTCTTGCGCGTGTACGTGTAGGCCGAACCTGCCACCGGGAAGAGGCGCGCGAGCTTGCCGTAGCTGAACGCCGTGAACACGATCGCGACGAGCGCGATGAGGTAGGCGAGGGCGGCAGTGTCCTGGCTCGCGCCGGCGAGCACGCCATAGGTGCCGTAGACGATCAGCGGCGCCATGTAGGCGAGGCCGAACAGGAGCACGGAGGGCAGGCCGAGCGTGCGCTTCAGGTGAGGGACGTGAGCGCCGCGTTCATGCGACGGCGAGGCTGGCTTCATGGTGCAGGTGTCTCCAGGGTGCTGCGGATAGGGCGTGCGCGGGCCGGCATGGCCACGCCGTGAGGCGAAGCCATGTCATCCCATGCGGATGCTTGTCGTGCGCGCCTTTAGGGCAAGACGCCGGCCTAAGACGGGCAAAAACGCGGACTTAACGCGCGCGCGGGCGAATATTGAGCGAGCGGCGGCCTTGTGCGTCGTTCTCGTCCGCGAGATTCAGCGCAACGCGTGCGTCATGCAGATAGCTGTAGTGCTCGCGGCTTTGCGCGAGCAGCGCGCGGTCCACCTTCGCATGCAGCACCGCGTCTTCGTTTTTCAATTCGCAGATCACGTCGCCGAACGGGCTCACGAGCGCCGTTTCGCCGGGGAACGTGAGGTTGTCGTCGCCGTCGCCGGTGCGGTTCACGAGCGCCGCGAACATCTGGTTCTCCATCGCGCGCGCGACAATGGCGCGTCGATGCACCGGGCCGAACGGGTCCATGTTGCCGTTCGTCACGACCAGCATTTCCGCGCCGAGCGAGGCCACGGCGCGCGCCGTTTCGGGAAACTCGATGTCGTAGCAGATCAGCAGACCCACGGTCGTGCCCTTGAATTCGCACACTTCGAAGCGATCGCCCGGCGTGAACACGCCCACGTCCGTGGCCCACAGATGCGTTTTGCGGTAGCGCAGCGCGATTTCGCCGCGCTCGTCGATCAGCACGGTCGTGTTGTAGAAGCGTTCGCCTTCGCGTTCGGCAAGACCGACCGCCACGCCGATGTTCGCGGCGCGCGCGGCGTCGCGCACGCGGCTGAGCGAGGGGCCGTCGAGCGTTTCGGCCACGTCGCGCACGTTTTCGCGCGTGGGAAAGCCGGTGAGCGTGGCTTCGGGAAAGACGATGAGATCGCTGCCTTCGCGGCGCGCGGCCACGGCGTCGAGAACGCGGGCCAGATTGGGAGCGACTGCGCCATCCACGAGCGGGATCTGCGCGAGTTCGAGTTGCATGCTTGTCTCCAGTGTTGCCTGCGATGTCGCCAGCGAAGTTGCCAAAATCGTCGGGCCCGCGCGGCCTGGTTTGTGAGTCAGGCTTATGTAGTACGTAAAGCGCCGCGCGAGCGTCAGGAGCGGCTATTATCTCCACGTTATTTTTGTCCAGGAATTACCCACCAGGGGTACCCTGATCGGAGGACTCATGGAAAGCGACTGGCAGGACCGCGCGTTCCATCACCATATCGCCACGCTGATCGACGCCCTCGACGGCCCCGATTTCTGGACCCGCATGACGCGTGTGATCGAGCGCTTCGTCGCGTTCGACAACTGGTGTGCGCTCCTCTTCACGCGCGAGCGCGCGCCGCTCGTCTGCGCGGAGTCGCCGATGCCCGACGGCACCGTGGATCTCTTGTTCCGCGCGTATCTGGAGGCGATGTACCAGCTCGATCCCTTCTACATCAACGCCTGCGAAAAGCCGCGCGCGGGGCTCGTCACGCTCGCCGAAGTCGCGCCCGATAACTTCCGCATGACGGACTATTACCAGCGCTATTTCAAGAGCAACATCATCGGCGACGAGGTGCAGTTCAACCTGCCCGTCGACAACGAGCGCACGGTGATCTTCTCACTGGGCGCAAAGCACCATTACACGGAGCGCGATATTGCGCAGTTCGCGATGTTCGCGCCGTGGGTGGTCGCGCTCATGAAGCAGCGGCTCGCGTACGAGCATTTTGCGCAAGGGGCGGCGGAGGTCGCTGCGGCGGACCGGGTCGAGGTGCAAAGCGCGGCGTCGCACGGCCAGCTCAGCGAGGCGGGTTTCGCAAGCCGCATCGAGGCGGTCACGCAGCAAAGCGGGCGCGTGGCGCTCACCGCGCGCGAGATCGAAGTGGTGCGCCTGAGCCTGAGCGGCTTTTCCACGCGCGCGATTGCGGAGCGGCTCGACATTTCGTTCGAGACCGTGCGGGCTCACAAGAAGCACATCTATGCGAAGCTCGGCGTGAGCTCGCAGTCGGAACTGTTCGCGCTGTTCTACGAGCCGCTTGGGCGCGCGGGCGCGTAAGCGCCGCGCGTGCATCACGCGTTCATCGCGTTCATTCTGTGCGCGCCTCAGAAGTCGACGAGCGCGAAGTCTTCCTTGCCCACGTCGCACAGCGGGCAGCGCCAGTCATCGGGCACGTCGGCCCAGCGGGTGCCGGGCGCGAGGCCGTCGTCGGGGGCGCCTGCCGCCTCGTCGTAGACCCAGCCGCAGATCACGCAGACCCATTGCTTGAAGCCGTCGTCGGCTGCGGCCGCGGCCGCAGCGCCGTTGGCCGGGGTTTCCTGCGCCGCGTTTTCGCGCGGCGTGTCGAGCGTGACGACGAGCGGCGCGGCAGTGCTCTCGCGCGCGGCGAGTTTCGCGTGCAGCGTTTCGAGCAGCGCGGTGGCTTCTTCAGCGGTGAGGTCGATCCAGTACGGATCGCCCGCGCCGTCGTTCAGACGTTCGGGCGAGAACTGGATTTCGAGGGCGACGCCTTTCTTGTACATAAGCGAAAACGATGTGCGTAACGGTCTAAACGCGCGGTTCGAACGCGCGGTCCCGGACGCGCTGCGTTCAGAGGAAGTAGCGGAACAGCAGCGAGGCCGCGATGCCGGCGGCGCCAATCAGCGCGAGCAACTGCAAGAGCGTGATGGACTTGCTGGACTTGGCGTTCGGTGCGGCGGGACGGGTGGTGGTGTTCATGGTGTGAAGTCGCGGCGACGTGAGTTGTGTTCTCGATTGCGCCCCGCATTGCCGGGAATTCACCTGGCGGCGGCGGAGCGCGGCGGGGGAGTTTCGCACGATTTGACACGCGCGGGGGCATTTTGGCGGCGCCTGCGCGCACGCGCCGCAGGATTCGCCCTGCATGCGCCTTTGCGTGTTCGTGCCCTTGTGCCCCAGGCCCACGGCAACCTGCGTCGCACTGCGGACCTGATTATCGCCGCTAATCGGCTCCCGATTCCTGAGCGCGCGGAGATGGATTATTTCGCGTGAGTTGAGAGAAGAACGGCGCAAAACGAAGCGCGCGAGCCCTCAGGTATGCAGCCAGCGCCGCTCGACATACGAGAACAGCCAGCAGATCGGCACCGCGCACGCCATGCCGATGGCGACCTCGGCTACGCGAAAGAGCGCGACGTCCCACACGGGCCCGTTCATGGGCACGAGCAGCACGATGGTCGTGGTGATCGCGCCCAGGCGCGCGGCGGTGCTCACGCGCAGGCACCAGCAACCGATGATCACCACGCTCACGGCCACGAGGTAGGCCGTGAGATTGCCCGGGCCGAGCGCGGCCGTGGCGAGTCCCACCACGCCGCCCGCGATGGCGCCGATGAACTGGTCGCGGGACTGCGCGACGGTATCGGCGTAATCGTGCTGGGTGACCGCAATGGCCGTGATCGCGGCCCAGAACGCCTGTTCCGTATGGAGTGCGCGGCCAATGCTGTACGCGAGGCCCGCGCCGCACACGGCGCGCAGCGCCATTAACGCACCCTGCGCGGCCCGGCTCTTGAGCGGCAGGCGTTTGAGCGCGCCCAGCGCCGATTGCTGGAGCGACGTGAGATAGGCGTAAAGGTTGTCTTGCGGGTCGTGCATTGCGCGGCGTGGGTCGTAAGGAGAACGTGAGGAGTGGCTGGAGCGGGCCGGAGCGCCGCCAAGCATATCAAGCCGGATCGACTGTGTGCGAGTCGTCGGGCAGGCAATGCGCGCGCAACCGCTTCCCCGCGTGTCCCAGGTCGCGCTCGATCGCGCGGCGCGCGCCTGCGGCATCGTGACGCTTGAGCCGCCGCACGAGGCTCGCGTGCGCGTCGTTGAGCGTGTGCGCGAATTCGGCGTCTTCGAACAGCAGGTTCGAGATCGGCCCGACCTGGAGCCACACCGTTTCGATCAGATCGACGAGCAGCGGCGAACCGCCCGCGCGATAGAGCGTGAGATGGAAGTCCTCGTTCGCGTCCAGATAGCGGGCGCGCTTGTGTTGCGCGAGCGCTTCGGCCATCTGCATGCACAGGGAGTCGAGCTGCCCGATCTCGCTCGCGGTGAGCCGCGTGGCGGCGAGAAACGCGGCTTCTCCTTCCAGCATCACGCGCACGTTGAGCACGTCGTCGAACCGCGCGTGCGTGAGTTGCGGAACCATCACGCCGCGATTGGGCAGGTTCACCAGCGCCGACTCGCCGGCAAGGCGCACGAGCGCCGCGCGCACCGGCATCTCGCCCACGCCCAGTTGGTCGGCCAGCACGTGGATGCGCAGGCGCTCGCCCGGCACGAAGCGCCCGAGGCTCAGCCAGCGCCGCAGCGTGGCGTAAGTCTCGTCCTGGAGCGATTGGTGCGCTCGCGTCTTCATTGCGCGTCGGGCGCGGTGAGTTCGCTCACACAGGCGTCGAAGGCAGCGAGCAGGCGGTCCACATCGGCCTCGGTCGTCTCCGGGCACGCGAGCATCATGTTGTGGAACGGCGTGATGAGCACGCCGCGATTGAGCAGATACAGATGCAGGAGCGGTTCGAGTTCGTCGTCCATGGCCGCGCGCGCTTCGCTGCCGTTGCGCGGCGGCGTGGCGCAGAACTGGAACTCCGTGCGCGCGCCCACGCGCGTCACGCACCACGGCAAGGCATGGCGCGCGATCGTTGCGGCGAGGCCCTTGGCGAGGCGCTCGGCCATCGCGACCATGTGTGCGTAGGCGGCTTCGGTCATCACCTCGTCGAGCGTCGCGCGCATCGCGCTCATGGAAAGCGCGTTGGCCGTGAGCGTCGTGCCGATGCCCGAATGGCCCGGCGGCGCGTCGTGCTTCGCCTGCTGCGCGCGCGCCGCGAATTCGGCCGAGAAGCCGTAGACCGCGCAGGGCACGCCGCCGCCCACCGGCTTGCCGAGCACGAAGAGATCGGGCTCGATACCGTGCTCGCGCGCATAGCCGCGCGGGCCGCTGCTGATGGTGTGCGTTTCGTCGATCAACAGCAGCGTGCCGTGGCGTTTCATGAGCGCCTGGGCTGCGCGCCAGAAGCCGGGATCGGGCAGCACCATGCCGACGTTGGTCATCGCGGGCTCGGCGAGCACGCATGCGACGTCGTTGCCGGCGAGCGCTCGGGCGAGCGCTTCGAGATCGTTGAATTCCACCACGCGCGTGGTCGGCAACAGGTCGTGCACCTGGCCCAGCAGGCTCGCGCGCTGCGTTGGCCGGCCGTCGACGAGATCGACGAACACGTCGTCCACCGTGCCGTGGTAGCAGCCGTTGAACACGAGTATCGTGCGCCGCCCCGTGGCCGCGCGCGCCCAGCGCACGGCGAAGCGGTTCGCGTCGCTCGCGGTCATCGCGAATTGCCAGAAGGGCAGGCCGAAGCGCTGTGCGAGCGCTTCGCCCACGGCCACGGCGTCCTCGCCCGGCAGCATGGTCGTGAAGCCGCGTTGCGCCTGGGCCGCGAGCGCACGCGCCACGGGTTGCGGCGCATGGCCGAACATCGCGCCCGTGTCGCCGAGGCAGAAGTCGGCGTAGCGGTGGCCGTCCGCGTCGGTGAAGCTCGCGCCGCGCGCGGCGTCCACGTACAGCGAGAAAGGCGTGGGCCAGTCGTTCATCCAGTGCAGCGGCACGCCGAACAGCAGATGTTGCGCGGCTTGCGCGGACAGCGCCTGCGACTTCGGGCGCGCGGCGACGAAGGCTTCGCGCTCGCGTGCGAGAACGTGCTGCGCGTGATTCCCATTCACGCCTTGCCGGCTTTGCATGCGGGTCTCCTTGAGATTTGATCAAATCTTCGCATGTGAGAATTTGAAAGTAAATTTGATCCAATTGTCAGGGATGCCATTACGGTGCGCTATTCGCAAGCTCTTGCTGGGCGGAAATGGAGCGCATGGATGTTTGCCCTTCCCGCGCAAATTTACGACGGTGATAGATTCGGCGGTTGCTGGCGCAACTCTCTTTCAATGTCCTTAATCCTATGCAACAAAGTTCTGAAACGGTCACCGCGGACTTGCCTGACGGGTGCCGTGAGCTACTCCGTGAACAGTTCGTCATGCTGAACGAACTGGTATCGGGCGGCGGCCGAAATGCATTCCTTACCTTGAGCAGCAATACGCGCGCGGAAATCGAATCGCTCTATCTGAAACTGGCCAACGGTCTCGTCGCACGCAATTGCGAAGAAGTGCAGAAAAAATCGATCTGCGCCTCACCGATCATCGCGCGTTGCTCATGCGGGCGTGACGGCGCGGCGCCCGGCCTTTGCACTGAGCCGGTTGCACCGTAAGGCGCGACAAAAAAAAGCGCGATGCCTCGAGGCATCGCGCTTCGTTCCGGTTTGCGATACGGCCGGTACCGGCAACCGGCCACCGCCTTACTTCCTGTCGATCGAAATCCGTCCCGGTCCGGTCACGGCGAGCGCGAGCAGACCGCCTGCAATGCTCACGTTCTTGTAGAAGTTGATCATGTTGGCCATCTGGTCGGCGCCGGTCATGGTCCAGAAGTGATGGCCGATGAACGCCGTGGCAACGGTGTAGATCGCGAGCAGCACGGCGAGCGGCCGCGTGAAGAACCCCACCAGAAGCAGAATGCCGACCGCGAACTCCATGATCACGGCAATGGCGGCCGAGAGCATCGGCACGGGCGCGCCCACGTGCGCCATGTAGTCGACGGTGCCGGAAAAGCCGGTGATCTTGGACCAGCCGAACAGGATGAACAGGGAAGTCAGCAGAATGCGCGAGACCAGCAGCACGACGTCGTTGCCGGGTCCGAAGAGGTTGTATCGCATGGTTCACTCCGAAAAATTTTTAAGTCGTTCACTACGAACGGATTCGCGCTCGCCGGGCGGCGGCCCGCTTTCCAGCGGCGGGCCGCCGCGCTCAGGTCCGCGCCTGGCAGGTGTCAGGCGTCAGGCCCAGAGTTCCGACACTTCGATATTACGCAGATCGAACACAAGTACCTCGGCATCGTGTCCGTCCGTGAAGGTCAGCTCGCGCTCGGAGCGAATGCGCGCGCCATCGCCTTCGCCAAGCTCCACGCCGTTGAGCTTCACACTGCCGCGCGCCACGTGAACATAAGCATGGCGCTCCGCGCCGATCTCGACCTTCGCCGTTTCCGCGCCGTCGAGCTTGCCGGCATACACGCGGGCGTCCTGACGCAGCAGCAGTGAGTCTTGCGCGCCGTCCGGCGAGAGGATCAGGCGGAACTTGCCGCGCTTTTCGGCATCGGCAATGTTCTTCTGCTGGTAGCGCGGCTGCGCACCCTTCTCGTTCGGGGCAATCCAGATTTGCAGGAAGTGCACCCCTTCGTCGGCCGAGTGGTTGAACTCGCTGTGCGCCACGCCCGTGCCGGCGCTCATCAGCTGCACGTCGCCGGGGACGATCACCGAGCCCGTACCCATCGAGTCCTTGTGCTCCAGCGCGCCTTCCAGCACGTACGAGAAGATTTCCATGTCGCGGTGCGGATGCTTGCCGAAGCCACGCGCCGGCGCCACACGGTCGTCGTTGATCACGAGCAGGTCCGAGAAGCCGATCTGCTTCGGATCATAGTAGTTTGCGAACGAAAACGTGTGACGCGAGCTGAGCCAGCCATGTTCGCCGCGGCCGCGTTCGTCTGCTTTGCGAAGTTCGATCATTTTCGTTTCTCCGTGTGAATCTTTCGATTCGGTGTCTGGTTGCGATGGAATGAAGTTTAGGTCAATCCAGATGACGTGAATCGCCGTAAAATACGACTCACTGTCACATTGAAGTGGACAATTCGAATGCAACTCGACGACATGCGGATCTTCGTGAACACCGTGGATGCGGGCAATTTCACGGCGGCGGGCCACCGGCTGCGGCTTTCCAAGCAGTTCGTGAGCCGGCGCGTGGCGGCGCTGGAGGCCGATCTGGGCGCGCGGCTGCTCGTGCGCAACACGCGCAAGCTGGCGGTGACCGACCTGGGGCAGGACTTCTACGAGCGCGCCAAACGCATTCTCGCGGACGTGGCCGAAGCCGAGCAGGCCATGTCGGACCGGCGCAGCGAGCCGCGCGGCCTGCTGAAAGTGAGCGCGCCGATGTCGTTCGGCATGGCGCATCTCTCGCCGCTCGTGGCCGAATTTCTGCGCGAGCATCCGGACGTCCGCTTCGACATGGATCTGAGCGACCGCACCGTCGATGTGATCGGCGAGGGTTTCGACATGGCGCTGCGCATCGGCCGCCTTGCCGATTCCACGCTGGTCGCGCAAAAGCTCATCGACGTGCGCATGATCGCGTGTTGCAGCCCCGGCTACCGGCGCCGCCGCCGCGAACCGCAAACGCCCGCAGAGCTCGCGCAGCACGACTGCCTGCCTTACGGCCAGCAGGGTCGCGCGCCGTGGGAATTCATCGTCGACGGCGTGCGCACGCCGTTCGAGGTGCACGGGCCGCTGCGCGCCAACAACGGCGAGGTAATTCGCGACGCGGCCATTGCCGGGCTCGGCATCTGTTATCTGCCGGACTTCATCGTGGGCGGGTCGGTGGACGCGGGACTGCTCGTCGAAGTGCTGGAGCCGTTCATGCCGCCGTCCAATGCGCTGCACGCGCTGTATCCGCAGCATCGTGAAGCTTCCGTGACGATTCGCGCATTCACGCAATACTTGCGCGAGCGGCTTATCGCGCGTGCGGCAACTGCGCGCGGCGGGGCGCTTTGACGCAGCAAGCCCGCAGCTCTTGCAGAACGGCCGTTGCGCCTGCATCTAACACGAGGAACCTGGTGCGGGCTGGAGCGATCACAGCCGATGCCGAGGCCTTCGGGCAGCTCGGATGCACCATGAAAGGGCGGCCAGGTGAGGCGCAATGTCGCAGTTTCGTTGTATGCTCACCGCCCCGGGGGTTGCTCCGGGGGCGTGAAGCAGGCGCGCAACCCCGTGCCGGCGGGCTTCGAGGCAGACTATCGGGGCCGATAGGCAGGGTTAATACCAGCGATCAAAGCAACCAATTTTTCAAACGGGCGCGGTTCCCGTAACCTTCGTCCATACCTTTTCCCAACCCAGACCGAGGAAACAACGCATGTCTCTCATCAACACGCAAGTCAAGCCGTTCAAGGCAACCGCATACCACAACGGTAAGTTCGTTCCGGTCTCTGAAGAAAACCTCAAGGGCAAGTGGTCGGTTGTCGTGTTCTACCCGGCCGACTTCACTTTCGTGTGCCCGACGGAACTCGGCGACCTGGCTGACCAGTACGCTGAATTCCAGAAGCTGGGCGTCGAAGTCTACGGCGTGTCGACCGACACGCACTTCACGCACAAGGCATGGCACGACACGTCGGACACGATCGCCAAGATCCAGTACCCGCTGGTTGGCGACCCGACGGGCGCAATCACGCGCAACTTCGACGTCATGATCGAAGAAGAAGGCCTGGCCCTGCGCGGCACGTTCGTGATCAACCCGGAAGGCGAGATCAAGCTGTGCGAAATCCACGACAACGGCATCGGCCGTGACGCCAAGGAACTGCTGCGCAAGGTGCAAGCCGCTCAGTACGTGGCATCGCACCCGGGTGAAGTGTGCCCCGCCAAGTGGACGCCGGGCGCAGAAACGCTCAAGCCGTCGCTCGACCTGGTCGGCAAGATCTAAGCGTCGCAGTTCCAATGCGATCGCCTTGATCGCATGACGCCCAAGTCTCACTAGCTGTATCCCCGGGCCGCGCCCACGCGGCTGAGGCCCGGGAACCCTGTTCGCCGCGTTACGCCAAAAGCGGAACGGCGAAATTGCCAGGCAATACTTAGAATTCCCCCGCTTCTTCTTTAGCCGGAAAAAACGCCATGCTCGACGCCAACCTCAAAGATCAACTCAAAAGCTACCTCGAAAAAGTCACGCAGTCGATCGAGATCGTTGCGTACCTGAATGACGGCGAGAAGTCGCAAGAACTGCAACAACTGTTGCAGGACATCGCATCGCTCTCGGGCCGCATCTCCTACGAAGAACGCCGTGGCGCCGCTGCCGGCGACGCGCGTACCCCTTCGTTCGAGATCAAGCGCGCGAACTCCGACGTGAAGGTGACGTTCGCGGGCATTCCGATGGGCCACGAATTCACGTCGCTCGTGCTGGCATTGCTCCAGGTGGGCGGCCACCCGGTCAAGCTCGAGAACGAAACCATCGAACAGGTGAAGGCGCTCGACGGCGTGTTCTCGTTCGAAGTCTATATGTCGCTGTCGTGCCAGAACTGCCCGGAAGTCGTGCAGTCGATCAACGCGATGGCGTCGCTCAACCCGAATGTGCAGATCGTCACGGTTGACGGCGCGCTGTTCCAGGACGAAGTCGAGAAGCGCCAGATCATGGCTGTGCCGACCATCTACCTGAACGGCGAAGTGTTCGGCCAGGGCCGCATGGGTGTGGAAGAGATTCTCGCGAAGCTCGACACCGGCGCATCGGCGCGTGCCGCCGAGAAGCTGAACCAGAAGGACATTTTCGACATGCTCATCGTCGGCGGCGGCCCCGCCGGCGCGGCTGCGGCGATTTACGCGGCGCGCAAGGGCATTCGCACCGGCGTGCTCGCCGAGCGTTTCGGCGGCCAGGTGCTCGACACGATGTCGATCGAGAACTTCGTGTCGGTCACAGAAACGGAAGGGCCGAAGTTCGCGGCGGCGCTTGAGCAACACGTGCGCGCCTATGACGTCGACATCATGAACCTGCAACGCGCCGAAGCGCTCGTGCCCACCGGCAAGGGCTTCGAAGTGCGTACGCAGAGCGGCGCGACGCTGCGCGCGAAGAGCGTTGTGCTCGCAACGGGTGCGCGCTGGCGCAATGTCGATGTGCCGGGCGAGCAGCAGTACAAGAACAAGGGCGTGGCCTACTGCCCGCACTGCGACGGTCCGCTCTTCAAGGGCAAGCGCGTGGCGGTGATCGGCGGCGGCAACTCGGGCGTGGAAGCGGCGATCGACCTGGCCGGTATCGTGAGCCACGTCACGCTGCTCGAATTCGGCGCGCAACTGCGTGCGGACGAAGTGCTGCAACGCAAGCTGCGCAGCCTGCCGAACGTCACGGTGCACGTGAACGCGCAAACCACGGAAATCTCCGGCGACGGCCAGAAGGTCACAGGTCTTGCGTTCCTCGAGCGCACGTCGGGCGACAAGCATCATCTCGAACTCGAAGGCGTGTTCGTGCAGATCGGCCTCGTGCCGAACACTGAGTTCATCAAGGGCACGGTGGCGCTCTCGAAGCACGGCGAGATCGAAGTGGATGCGAAGGGCCAGACGTCGGTGCCGGGCGTGTTCGCCGCCGGTGACGTGACGACCGTGCCGTTCAAGCAGATCGTGATCGCCGTGGGCGAAGGCGCGAAGGCCTCGCTGGCCGCATTCGATTACCTGATCCGCTCGTCGGTGGAGCAGGAAGAGGATGCGAAGGCGGCGGCAGCGCTCGCCTGAACAAAGGTTTAGGGTAGTCTCTCTTTACGCCGGCTCACGCCGGCGTTTTTTATTGCTGCGCGAGAACGCTCAATCCTGCACGAGCGGGCTGCCGTACGGGAAGTCGGCGGCCGGCTCCGCATGCTTCTGGCGATGCGCGTTGCGCAGCGGCTTGAGCACGAAAACGGCCAGTAGCGCGGAGATCGCGGCCATGCCCGAAGCGAGCATGAACACCGCGTGCCAGCTTCCGGTTGCCGCCGTGATCACGCTCGTGAACGGCACGAGCAGCGCGGCCGTGCCCTTCGCGGTGTAGAGCAACCCGGCGTTGGTCGCGGCGAACTTCGGGCCGAACGTGTCGCCGCAGGTGGCGGGAAAGAGGCTGTAGATCTCGCCCCACGCGAAGAACACGATGCCGGTGAGCACGACGAAGGCCGTGGGGCTGTGGCCGTATTGCGAGAGCAGCACGATGCCGACCGCCTCGATGGCGAACGCGACGAACATCGTGTTCTCCCGGCCGATGCGGTCCGACACCCAGCCGAAGAACGGCCGCGTGAGCCCATTGAGCACGCGGTCGATGGTGAGCGCGAACGTGAGCGCGGGCAGCGTGAGGCCGAGCAGCGAAACGGGCGAGTCGTGCAGGCCGAAGTCCTTCGCGATCGGGCCGAGCTGCGCGGTCGCCATCAGGCCGCCGGCGGCCATCATCACGAACATCGCGTACATCACCCAGAAGATGGGCGAGCTGACCACCTCGCGCGGGCCTGCGTTGTAGACGGCGCTGGCGTTTTGCGCGACCTGTTTTGCCGCGTGTCCCAGTTGACCGATCGCGCGTTTGGCCGCGGCAACGCCGTGCGAAGCGGGCGCGCTGAGCGCGAAGCCGAGCACGAGCACGACGATCCCTTGCCCCAGGCCGAACCAGAGAAAGGTGGACTCGTAGCCGCTGTTCTTGATCATGTTGGCGATGGGCACGACGGTCGCCGCCGACCCCGCGCCGAAGCCCGCCGCCGTGATCCCGGCCGCGAGGCCGCGGCGGTTCGGAAACCACTTGAGCGCGTTGCCGACGCAGGTGCCGTACACGGCCCCCGCGCCCAGGCCGCCGACGGCCGCCGCGATATAGAGCACCGGCAGCGACGCGGCGACGGAGTTGAGCACCCACGCGAGCGCGCACAACAGCCCGCCGCTCACCACGACGGGACGCGGCCCGTACTTGTCGACGAGCCAGCCCTCCACGGGCACGAGCCAGGTTTCGGTGACGACGAAAATCGTGAACGCGACCTGGATCGCAGGGCGCCCCCAGTGGTACTTCTCGTTGATCGGATTGACGAACAGCGTCCAGCCGTACTGCATGTTGGCGATCATCGCCATGCAGATCACGCCGAACACGAGCTGCACCCACGGCGACGCGAATCGCGACGCCCCTCCTTGCCGATGCTCCATGTGTGTCTCCGGTTTTTTCGAATGAATGGCCTTCTGCGAGGGGCGTTTTGCCCGAAGGTTTTTGCCCGACTCGCGGTCCGCAAATCCTGTCGTTTAGCTGACAGTCGTTTACACAATATGTGATATATCAAGGGAGTCAAGTCAAAGCCACCTCAGTGTTTCCACTAGGGCGATGCATTGATGAGTATGGCTTTTGAAAGCTTCATGTCGATGCTGCGCGCACCCGAAAAAAAAACCCGCCGGTCAGACCTGGCGGGTGGAGGCATGCGCGAGATAGCGGAAATCGCGGCATGTGATGCCGTTATAGATGAAAGCTTTTGGTAATGTAAGGGGAAATTTTTCGAAAGCCTTTCATTTTTGTTTTTATGAAAGGTTGACGGGGATCTTTACTGGCCGGGCGGCGGGCGGGCACGAAACGAGGTCATGCAGCGCTCCCGCGCGCGTGCCAAACTGGCTGCCGGTGGACGACCGGTGGCTCGACGCCGTCGAGCGAGGAGACGCATCATGCAGCGCGACGCATTCATCCGCAGCCTGGCCGACGAAGGCTTTCCCGAACCCGTGGTCGTGACGCGGGAAGCCGGCGTCATGGAAGTTCATACGCATCCGTTCGAAGCGAAGGCGCTGATCGTCGAGGGCGAAATGCACATACGCGTGGGCGACGAAGAACGGCGCTACGAGGCCGGCGACGTGTTTCATCTTGCCGCCAACCTGCCGCACGCCGAGCGCTACGGGCCGCAGGGCGTGCAGTATCTCGTGGGGAGGAAGTGAACTCGCGCAGCGCCTATGCCGCCAGGGGGCGCAGATCCGATAGATCGGTGTTGCGCGCGGCTTCCTCGAGATCGTAGTCGCTCTGGAGTGTCATCCAGAACTGCGGCGTGGTGCCGAACACGATCGACAAACGCAGTGCGGAGTCCGCTGTCACGCTGCGCGCGCCATGGACGATTTCGTTGATGCGCCGCGGAGGCACTTTCATCGCGCGGGCGAGTGCGTTCTGGCTCATCTCCATGGGCGTGAGGAATTCCTCTTGTAGCACTTCGCCGGGATGGACGTTTCGGAGTTTTTTCATAGTCCGCACCTCAGTGGTAGTCGACGATTTCCACGTCATGGGCGTGGCCGCCGTGCCACTCGAAACATATCCGCCACTGGTCGTTAATACGGATACTGTGTTGGCCGGCGCGCTCGCCCCTTAGCGCTTCGAGCCGGTTGGCCGGCGGAATGCGCAAGTCCGCGAGATCTTGCGCAGCGTTCAGCATGCGCAGCTTACGGCGCGCCACCTGCTGAATTTCCGCCGGCAACCGGCGCGACCGCGCACCGGACCAGATCAGTGCCGTTTCCCTGTCGTAGAAGTTCTGGATCGCCATGCCAAAGCATAACGCCATGCGTCATATGACGCATGGCGTTATAGTGGGCGATACACTGCCCGCCGTCAAGCCAACGACGAATAACGACCCGCGTCCTCATCCCCGCGACGCGATCTCCTTCTTCCAGCCCGCGATGATCTTTCCGGCCAGCGCGTTGTAGTCGCCGTCGAAGTGGTGGTCGCCGCTCGTCTTGACGACGTCGATGCCGGTGTTCGCGAGCGCCGGGCACAGCGTGTCCTTTTCGCCCGAACCGTACACGCATTGCACGATCGAAGGCGGCACCTTCGCGAGTTCCGGGCGCACCTGCAACGCCTTGTCGCTGGCGGGCATGCCGAGCCAGCCGGTCACGCGAATCTGGAAGTCGGCGTCCGGTGCGAAGCCGAGCAGCGACATGTACGACACCTTCGCGCGCAGCGCGTCGGGCAGCCGGTTGTAGGCGAACGGCATCACGTCCGCGCCGAACGAGTAACCCACGAGCGCAATGTGCTGCGCATGCCAGCGCGAGCCGTAGGTCTTGAGCACGCGCGCGAGGTCGTGGCTCGTTTGCGCGGGCGTCTTTTCGCTCCAGAAGTAGCGCAGCGCATCCCAGCCGATCACCGAAACGCCCTGTTTTTGCAGCGCTTCCGCGATCGTCTTGTCGAGATCGCGCCAGCCGCCGTCGCCGGAGATCACCACCGCGAGCATGTCGGTGGGGTGTGCCGCGGGCAGTTCGACGAGCGGCAGGTCCGACACGTCCTCTTCGCTTTCGGTCGCGACGCGCAGATGACTCGATGCGAGCGCAACGATCTTGTCGGCATCGGCGGTCGTCGGGGCGAACGTGTGCAAGGCGGCAGTGCTTGCGTTTGCCGCGTTGGTTGTGTTGGTTGCGCGCACATCTTTCGCCGTCACGCCTTGCTCCAGGAAGCCGGGCAGGCCCTTGCCGCGCGAAAGCGTGGGGTCGCCGGGGCACGGGGCGAAGCGCGCGTCGAGCGTGGCGGCCGGATCGAGCGATACGGCGCCCGCCATCGTGTTCGCGGGCGCCTGCGAGAGCATGCGCTGGGCGATGAGCGCGCCTTCGCCGCTGCCGATGGCGATCGGCGCGTAATACTCGCTTGACCCCAGTTGGCGTTCGAGCTGATGGCTCAGCGCTTCAGCGTCGCTGTAGAGCTTGTGGCAGGTTTCGTTCTTCACCGCTGCGAGGTTCGTCGCGTAGCGCTCCCTATCCACACCCACGACGAGCGCGCCATGTTGCGCGAGCGCGTCGGCGCGCGTCTGGTCGGCGGCGCTCCAGTGCTTGTCCGCGGAGAACAGCACGGTGAAACCGCGCATCGCGCCGCTCGGTTTCGTCACCGCGACTTCGCCGTAACGGCCGCCGGGAACGTGCATCGTCGCGCCGGAAGGCGGCGTCGAGGCGGGCATGGAAGCCGCGTTGGCGTGAGCCGCGCAAAACGCGAGCGCAACGGCGCCCGCTGCCGTGCCTGCAATGCGCGGCAGCCTGGGAATACGGAATGTCATGAGCGCCAGCCTCCTGCCAGCAGCGATAGATCGGCGAGGGTGATGAACACGCTGATCGAGCCCGAAGCGGCCAGATAGCGCGGTTCCCAGCGCGGAGCGAACTTGTTCTTGAAGCCGCGCAGGCCCCGGAAATTGTAGAAGCGGCCGCCGAAGCGCCAGATGAAGCCCGCGAGCCGGTGCCACGACGAAGCGAGCGGCGACGGTCCCATGCCCGAGAGCGGCGCCATGCCGAGCGAGAGCGACTGGTAGCCCGCGTCCTTCAGATGCAGCGCGAGCTGCGTGAACAGATACTCCATCGCATAGGGCGAGGCGCCCGGCAGATGGCGCATCACGCCCACTGTCGCGTCGGTGTTCAGATCCGTTGTCATGAAGGTGACGAAGGCGAGCGGTTCGCCGTTCTGGCGGATGAGCAGCACCGACTGCGCGGCGAGATAGTCGTCGTCGAACGCGGCCACCGAGAAGCTCTTTTCGCGCGCTTCGCGGTCTTCGAGCCAGGCGTCGGAGATGGCGCGCAGCACCGGCAGGCTCGCGCTCATTTGCGCGGGCTCGATATGCTCGATCGAAAAGCCGTCGCGCTCGCCGCGCTTGAGCGCGTAGCGCAGATGCGCGCGCTGCGGTCCCTTCAGGTCGAACTCCTGCAACATCACGCGCGCTTCCTCGCCGAGCTTCATGAGTGTGAGCCCCGCGTCGAGATAGAGCGGAAGCGCGTCGGCGCGTACCTGGTAGAACGCCGCGCGTCCGCCGTGCGCATGGGCGAGCGTGACGAATTCGCGGATCAGCGCGGGCCACTCTTCGCGCGGGCCGACCGGATCGTGCAGCGCGGCCCACGTGCGCCCGCGCTTCGCATACATCAGGAAGGCTTTGCGCGAGGCGGAGAAGAGGAAGCTCTTGTCGCCCATCAGCGCGAGGCCCGCGTCGCTGCGTTCCTGCGCGCGCACGATGAGCGCGGCCTGTTCGAGGTCTTCGCTCGCGGGCATGACGAAGCGGCCCGCGGCGGGGCGCAGCAGTTGCCACAACGCGAGCGCGGCGGCGAACACCCCTGCGCCGAGCGTGGCGCGCAGCGCGCGCGGGGCGCGGCTGTGGAAGGCGAATTGCCACCACAGATGCTGCGAATATTGCACGTCGCGGAACGCGAACAGCAGCATCCACACGGCGAGCGCGATCACGCAGCCGACCGAGGCGAGCCAGGCGGGCGTGAAGCGTTCGGCAAAGAGCGACGAGTGGCGGTTGAAGCGCTTGCGCGTGGCGATGAGCAGCACGATCAGCACGCAGAGCACGCCTGCTTCGACGAAGGCGAGGCCCTTGGCGAGCGAGAGCGCGAGGTTGGCCACGGCGATCACGAGCGCGAGCCACCACGCGGCGTCCAGCCGCCGCAGCAGGCCGCGCGCGACGAACAGCAGCAGCACGCCGAACAGGCTCCCCATCAACTGCGAGCTTTCGAGCACCCAGAGCGGCAGGAAGGTTTGCAGCAGCGCGATGCGCTTGGAGAACGCGGGTGTCGCGCCCGAGATCACGAGCATGCTGCCCGTGACGAACGTGACGATGGCGAGAAAGAGCGGCGCGAGCTGCGAAACGCCGTCCGCGCCGCGCTTTGCGAAGCGCGCGCCGAGCGGCGTCTTGAGCGCGCGGCCTTCGAACACGGCGAGCACGGCCGCCGCGAGCGCGAGCGGCGCGCCGAAGTAGATCGCGCGATAGGCGAGCAGCGCGGCCAGCACCTTCGAGGTGGGCACGCTCGGGCCGAGCGCGTAGACCATGGCGGCTTCGAACACGCCGATGCCGCCCGGCGTATGGCCGATCAGGCCGAGCAGCATGGCGGCGCTGTAGACGGTCAGGAAATCGGTGAAGCCGATCTGCGCGTGCGGCATCACCGACCAGAGCGCGAGGCCCGCGCCGACCACGTCGAGTGCGGCGAGCAGCAACTGCGCGACGAGGTCGCGCCGCGCGGGCAGCGAAAAGCGCAGCCAGGCGCGCCCGAACGGCTCGATCTCGCGCGCGCTGGCGGGGCACAGCGCGACAAGGACGGCACCGCAGCCAAGCAGCGCGCCGCCGATCACGCGCAGCGCGTCGGGCGGCAGGTGCAGCAGGCCGGCGAGCGTGCCGGCGGCGCCGACCATGCCGAGCGCGGTCATGAACACGAGCGCGAGGGCGAGCGTGACGCTCGTGAACACGGTCATGCGGCCGACCTGCGCGGCGGTGACGCCCGCGCCGCCATACACGCGGCAGCGCACGGCGCCGCCCGTGAGCGCGCCGAAGCCGGTGACGTTGCCGAGCGCCGAGCCGGCGATCGCGCCCGCCCACAGTGCGCCGCGCGAGACGCGCACGCCGAGGTAGCGCAGGCCCACGGCGTCGCGCCCGACGAGCGCGAGGAAGCTCACGGCCGTGGCGGCGAGTGCGCCACTCCACTGCGCGGGCGTGAGCGTCCAGAGCTGGCGGATCACCGAGTGGTAGTCGACCGAGCTGGAGAGATGCTGGAATACGAGCAGCAGCAGCGCGCAGATGCCGAGTGCGAGCACCGGCGCGACGAAGCGCTGCGGGCGCCACGCGCCGGCACGGCGGCGCAGTGCCCCGAGGGCACGCGCCGCGCGCGAAGAATGCGATTGAGACATGGATCGGCCTGGTGACTCTCTGCGGTGTCGCCGTAGCTGTTACAGCTTCCCCGGCGGTGACATCGCGTCTATTCGTTATGTACTTTCGAAGCGGCTGCGCACACCTGGCGCGCCGATCCCGGAATTCGAGCCAAAACGTAAACGTTTGGTAAAGGGCTGGTAAAACTCAGGAAACGCATAGGACTCGCCAGCGGTTGACGCCCCAAGGCAAGAATCTGTTATTGGGTAAGGATGGGTGCGCATGCGCGCGGCGGGTTTGCGGGGAGGAAGTTCGCGGATTCCAGCGGCGGAAAATGTTCCGACGATTGATGTTTGCAAAGCGGATTGTAAAGCACCATTCGCTGAGGCATTGAAACGCGAGTCCGCCGCGGCGTCCCGAATCATGGTCGTTGCAGCAACGCCGCCCGCAAGCGCCCGCGCGCTACAAGCCTTATAGAACGGACGATTGCCGCCGATGCTGCGCGCATTGTTTCACTCCGGGAGCGAAAGCTCGGGGGCGGCTGAATGCGGTTTCAGAAATCGCTGTTACTAATTCGAGACATCTCGTTTAATCCTTTTACAAGCCTCGAACGGAGAGTTAGTCTGCTTTGGTCAAGAGTTGTTTTACTGCGCCAGGAGAATGACGTGAAAAGACTCGCCTTGACTTCCCTTTCGCTTGCCGCGCTCGGGGCTGCCGGCCTGGCTCAGGCACAGACCAGCGTGACGCTCTACGGCACCATCGACACCTCGATCACGTACGTCAACCACGCCAACGACAACAAGAACCTCTGGACGCTCGGCAACAGCAGCTATGGCAATCTCTCCGGCTCGCGCTGGGGTTTGAAGGGTGCCGAAGACCTCGGCGGCGGCCTCAAGGCGATTTTCCAGTTGGAAAACGGCTTCAACCCGTCCACGGGCTCGCTCGGGCAGGGCGGCAAGCTGTTCGGCCGCCAGGCCTATGTGGGGCTGACCGCCGAGCAGTACGGCTCGCTCACGCTCGGCCGGCAGTATGACCCGCTCATCGACCTCGTGCAGGGCATCACGGCCGACAACTATTTCGGTTCCGTGTTCGCGACGGCGGGCGACGTCGACAACTACGACAACAGCTTCCGCGTGAACAACGCCGTCAAGTACACCACGCCCGTGTGGAGCGGCTTGCAGGTGGCGGCGATGTACTCGTTTGGCGGGGTGGCGGGCTCGACGGGCGCGGAGCAGTCGTATTCGGCGGCGATCAACTACACCAACGGTCCGCTCGCGCTGGCGGGCGGTTACTTCTACGCGACCAACAGCCAGGCCACGAACGCCATTCGTACCGACGGCTGGTCGAGCACCTCGGACGGCACGTTCGACGGCCCGATCAACTCCGGCTATACCACGGCGCACTCGCTGGCGATCGCGCGCGCGGCGGCGCAGTACCAGCTCGGCCAGTTCACGTTTGGTCTGGGCTACAGCAATGCGCGCTACGCGCCCGACGGCAGTTCGGTGTTCCGCGATACGCAGAAGTACAACACCGGGCAGGGCTTCATGAACTATCAGTTGAGCCCGGCGCTGCTGCTCGGCCTGGGTTACAGCTACACGCACGCCAACGGCGATACGACGGCGAGCTACCACCAGGTCTCGCTCGGCGCGGACTACAGCTTGTCGAAGCGCACCGACCTCTACATGACGGCGGCGTGGCAGCACGCGAGCGGCGACACCGGCGACGGCGCAGGCGGCTCGATGCCGGCCGAGGCCTCGATCGGTTCGTATGGCTACGCAGGCACCTCGAACCAGACGATCGTCAACCTCGGGTTGCGGCACAAGTTCTGAATCTGTGCGGGCTCCGTACAGCGCCGGATGCGCCAGTTGGTGCATCCGGCGTTTTGCCGTTTACTGGCCGGCGCGCGCCGGTTTCCTGCCCGACCTTATGTCTGGCTTGCGCGCCGCAGCGTGAGCAATGCAAGCCAGGCGCCCATGCGCTCGATGCCGCGCCGCACGCCCGCATACGGCGGACGCCACGCGCTGGTGACGCTCACGCGAGCCGGCACGGCAGCCTCGGTGCTGAGCCAGATGCGCTCGCCGCGTTCGAGCCGCAGCGTCTCCCCCGGTTGTAGCCAGTGGTCGTACGGCGAGCACGCGCGCGTGACCCAGACGTGAGCGGCATGGATGCGCAGCGTGGCCGGCGCGTTCACACGCCATGTGAGCGTGCGCATGGGCGGCACGGCGAAATGGATCGATTGCGTGGGCAACGGGTCGTCGAAGCGGCTGGCTTCGTCGGCGAAATGAGCGAGCGTGGCGCGGGCCGCCTGTGAGGCGGATTGTGAAGCGTCATCCATCGTTTTCTCCAGTTTTTGGAGCCGACGAACGGAGCGCTATTACCCAGAAATGCAAAAAGCCCCGTCGATGCCGGCGGGGCTTTTGATTTGCGTGACGACAGACTGCTAGTACGCACACCATCCCCGAGGATCGCCCGTATGGGTTTTCCACGGATGATTCATCGCGTTGGCGACGATGAGGAGGGTGTAGGAGGTGTGCATGGGTCGAGTGTGCGGGGCGCCGGCTTGCACTGTCAACCGGAAATGATTTGAAGTGCTGTCTGTGCATGCTTTGTGTTGCGCGCAAGGCGCACTCGCGATATTGCATGACACGATCGTGCCCTTCGACGCTATTGCCACTTGCCGACAGCACCGGTTTCTCACTAGCATTGGTTGTTTTCAAGGCAGACCAGCCCGTAGTTCCATCGGCGTGTTGTGCGGGAACGACTATATCTGATATATCACATACAGAATATTGCTTTTTGTCGCGACGCAACATATGATTGAGTCATTCGATGACTCAATCTTGCGGAGCTTCAAATGGATTTCGTTTCTCTCGCACTCTTCGGGGCGGCAGTCGTGGCTCTGGGCGCCGCCGCTACGGTCCTGATCGCCAGGTGGCTGCCGCAGTCGGCTATTGAACAGGCTGCGCGGCATGGCCGGTACGCAGGTTTGGGCGAGGCGCCGCGCGTTGCGACGGCGCGGCGCGCGAAACCTGGTGCACAATTCGGTCCGCGAATCCGGCCGCAGGTCGGAAAAGAGGCAATCAATGTCGTCAGAACACACTGAAGAAGCGGTAGCAACCCGGGACGCGGCGCCCCTGAAACTGGCGCTGCAACCCATCAACGCAACGCTGAGCCTGCGCGATCAGGCTTATGCGATGCTGCGCCAGGCCATTGCCGACGCCGACATCTACCAGTCGCGCGAGGAAATCCGGCTCGACGAGCGCGTGCTGAGCGAGACGCTCGGCGTGAGCCGTACGCCGGTGCGCGAGGCCATGACGCTGCTGGAACAGGAAGGTTTTCTGCGCATGGTGCCGCGCCGCGGCATCTATATCGTGCGCAAGAGCAAGCGCGAAATCGTCGAAATGATCCAGATGTGGGGGGCGCTGGAAAGCATGGCAGCGCGCCTCGCCACGATCCACGCCACCGACGAGGAAATCGCGCGGCTGCGTCACATGTTCGACGACTTCCGCGACAGCACGCCCGCGGAGCATATCGCCGAGTATTCGGACGCCAACATTGCGTTTCACCAGGCGATTGTCGAGCTCTCCAGGTCTCAGATCATCCTCGACACGATCAAGAACATCTTCGTGCATGTGCGCGCCATCCGCCGCATGACGATCTCGCAGAGCGACCGCGCCTCGCGCTCGATCGTCGACCACCTGCGCATTATCGAAGCGCTGGAAAAGCGCGATACCGAACTGGCCGAAAAGCTCGTACGCCAGCATTCGCTCGATCTCGCGGTGTACGTCGAAAAGAACTGCGACTTCCTCGACTGAGGCGGGCGGCAACCGCCCCGGCCACAGCAAAACGGGAGACCTCAGGGTCTCCCGTTTTGCGTTTACCGGCTCACGGCCGGCGGCCGAAGCCCTCGCGGCGTCCGACTTTATGCGCATCAACCCCTGGCATCCCTGACGAATTAGTCGGCCGAAACCGGCAACCATTGCCGCCATCCTTCACACGGAATCTGGCATATCAGACCCGCTGCGCGCTCGGTGTTTTCCCTTGTGTGCGCCGCATCAAAGCCTGCGAAATCACAGCAAAGCCACGCGGCGTAAGGCTTTGGCGCATTTCTAAAGGCATTCCCGATGGGCAAATCCCCTCTTGCTTCACTGTGATATATCACATACCGTATTGCTCAAGGACGCAGATGACTCGCCTCTGCCCACGCAACCCCACCGATTTCTGAAAACTCGCCCGGCCACGACGATTAAACAAGGAGACATGACATGGGCAAGGCATTGAACGGCGTGCGTATCCTCGATTTCACGCACGTGCAGTCGGGACCCACCTGCACGCAACTGCTCGCCTGGTTTGGCGCGGATGTGATCAAGGTAGAACGCGTAGGCGGCGGCGACATCACGCGCGAGCAGTTGCGTGACCTGCCGGACGCGGACAGCCTCTACTTCACGATGCTCAACGGCAACAAGCGTTCGCTCACGCTCGACACGAAGAACCCGCAAGGCAAGCGCGTGCTGGAGCGGCTCATTCGCGACTGCGACGTGCTCGTGGAGAACTTCGCGCCCGGCGCGCTGGAGCGCATGGGTTTTAGCTGGGAGCATATCCAGACGCTGAACCCGCGCATGATCGTCGCTTCGGTGAAGGGCTTCGGCGCGGGGCCCTATGAGGACTGCAAGGTCTACGAGAACGTGGCGCAGTGCGTGGGCGGCGCGGCTTCCACGACGGGCTTCGACGACGGGCCGCCCGTGGTTTCCGGCGCGCAGATCGGCGACAGCGGCACGGGCCTGCATCTCGCGCTCGGCATCGTCACGGCGCTCTATCAGCGCACGCATACGGGGCGCGGCCAGAAGGTGCTCGCGGCCATGCAGGACGGCGTGCTCAACCTGTGCCGCGTGAAACTGCGCGATCAGCAGCGCCTCGAGCGCACCGGCGCCATGAAGGAGTATCCGCAGTACCCGAACGACGGTTTCGGCGAAGCCGTGCCGCGCGCCGGGAATGCGTCCGGCGGCGGCCAGCCGGGCTGGATCCTCAAGTGCAAGGGTTGGGAGACTGATCCGAACGCGTATATCTACTTCATCGCGCAGGCCCCTGTGTGGGACCGCATCTGCAAGCTGATCGGGCGCGAGGAGTGGATCGACGATCCGGACTATGCGACGCCGAACGCGCGCCTGCCGCGCCTGAAGGCAATCTTCGGCGAGATCGAGCACTGGACCATGCATCGCACGAAGTTCGAGGCGATGGCCGTGCTCAACCGCTACGACATTCCGTGCGGCCCCATTCTCTCGATGAAGGAGATCGCCGGCGACGAGTCGCTGCGCGCGAGCGGCACGATCGTCGAGGTGGAGCACCCGGTGCGCGGCAAGTACCTCACGGTTGGCAACCCGATCAAGCTCTCCGACAGCCCGACCGACGTCACGCGCTCGCCGCTGCTCGGCGAGCACACGGACGAGGTGCTCGCGGAATTCGGCTACACGAAAGACGAGATTCAATCGCTGCGTGCTTCTGGCGCCGTCTGACACGAAAGGAGCGAAGCATGGAAACGTGGATGCGTTTAATGGCGAGCGACGGCAGCATTGTGTTCGGTCGCGTCGAGAACGGTTACCTGCACGAATACGAAGGACTGGATCAGCCCGTTCCGACTGGCGCGGTGTTGTCGCTGCGCGCGCTCACGCCGCTTGCGCCCTGTGCGCCCGGCAAGGTCGTGGCGCTCTGGAACAACTTTCACGCGCTCGCCGCGAAGCTGGAAAAGCCGGTGCCCGCGCACCCGCTTTTTCTCATCAAGCCGGCGGCTTCGGTGATCGGGTCGTCGGAATCGATTCGGCGTCCTGCCCACTATGCGGGAAAAATCGTGTTCGAAGGCGAGCTTGGGATCGTGATCGGCAAGCGCTGCCGCGACGTGAGCGTGGAAGAGGCCGAGGCCTCGATCTTCGGCTACACGGTCGTCAACGACGTCACGGCGGCGGGCCTCATCACCGAGAATCCGCACTTCCCGCAATGGTGCCGCGCCAAAGGTTTCGATACGTTCTGTTGTCTGGGCCCGGCCATCGTTTCGGGCTTCGACTGGCGGCGCGCGCGCGTTGTCACGCAACTTGACGGCGTGGAGCGGCAGAATTATCCGCTTGACGACATGGTGTTTTCGCCGGCGCAGCAGGTGAGCCTCATTTCGCAGGATCTGACGCTCGAACCCGGCGATGTGATTGCGTGCGGCACCTCGCTCGGCGTAGGCTCGATCGTTGATGGCGCAACCGTCGAGGTCACGATCGAAGGCATTGGCACGTTGAGCAATACGCTGGCCGCCGCACGCGGCGAAACGCAGCCGCTAGCCGCCGTAGAGGGCGCGGCCTGAGCGAGTGAACCGGAAACGCGCGCGGCTCGCATGCCGCGCGCGAGGAGGAGAGATGCCGGACCTACTGGCTGGCGACCTGGCATGGCTGGGCGCCGGCGCGCTGTTCGCATGGCTCGGCTGTGCATTTGCACAACTGGCGGCGCTCGCACCGGTGCGCTCGCGCCGCTCGCCCGCCGCGCCGCGCTGTGCGCAGCGTGCGGGTGCGCCACACAAGCGTCGCTTCGGTTTCGCAATTTCGTTCGCATTGCTACTTACCGTGCCGCCGGGTGTGCTGGCGGCCGGCTGCTCGCACGCAACCCAGGCGGCGGTGGCCGTCGAAGCCGGCGTGCTGGCCGGGCTTTACGTTGCGGGTCGGCGCGATCTCACGCGGCGGGCGCGCACGGCCGCGCTGGCGGGCGGCGCGTTGGGCGCGGCGGCGCTGACCGGCGGCTTCGCGAGCTGCCTGCTCGAGCCCGGTCGCGCGCCTTTCGAACGTGCCGCGCTGTTCATCGCAGTGGTGACAGGCGCGCTGCTGGTTGGCGGCGCGTTGAGCCTCCTTGGCCGCGGCCCGGTGCGCAGGCGCGTGCCTTTCGGGCGCGGCGATCGTGCGATTCATCTCCTGGCGCTGCTGCTCGGCGTCGCGCTCGGCTATGGCTTCGTGAGCGCGCGCGCCTCAGCCGATTTCGAGCTTTCCGTGCTGGTGGCCGCGAGCGTTCTGGCTGCGGCTCTGGGCGCCCGGTTGATGAGCGGCGCCCGCAAGCCTCGGCCCGCGCGCACGGGTGCGCAGCCTCGTGAATCGCTTGAGCCCTTTGGCGCGACATTCAACGCGAGCTTCGCGGGCGTGCCGGACGAATTACTGGTCGCGGCCTGCGGCAGCGGTGCGTTCGAGCCCGCGTGGCTCGCGCCGGGCGACACGTCACCCGGCGGGGCGGGGCGCTCGGGCCAGCACGCGTCGCAGGACTTGCCGCGTCGGCGGCGCAGTCGGCATGGCGCGTTGCGGCAGCGGCAAGGGCCGCACTGAGATCGCGCTGAGTCCGCACCGAGGCCGCACGCCGATGCGCTGTGCCCGCCATTCGCGGGCGCGAGTCATGCGCGAAACGGACGAACGATTAGCTATCCTTGAAGGTAAGGTGCGTATCCATAGCACCTTACTTATGGAGGCTCGCTTCTGACACCCGTGTAATGTTCTCGATGAGCGGCGCGCCTTCCTCCATGAGGAAGCGCTTGAACGCGAGCGCGACGGGGGGCAGCCGCTTGTTTTTGCGGTGCACGACGTACCAGTTGAGCATGACCGGGAAGCCTTCGACATCGAGCACCGTGAGGTGGCCGACCTGCAATTCGAGGCTGATGGTGTGCGCCGAAAGAAACGCGATGCCCATGCCCGCAATCACGGCCTGCTTGATCGTCTCCGTGCTCTGGATCTCCATGGCGATCTTGAGGTTCGTGATCTTGCCCGCGAAGCCTTCTTCCATTGAATTCCACGTGTCCGAGCCGCGCTCGCGCACGATGAACGCCTCGTTGGCGAGCGTGCTGAGCTTGATGCCGCGCTTGTTCGCGAGCGGGTGCGTGGGCGCGGCGACGATCACGTAAGGGTGCGGCGCGAACGGCTCGTTGATGGCGTCGGTCGCGTGCGGCGGCCGCACCATGACGGCGAGATCGGTCTGGTTGCTGGCGAGCTGGTGGAGCAACTGCTCGCGGTTGTGCACGGAGAGATTGAGCGAGACGCCCTTGTAGCGGCGCGTGAATTCGGCCAGCAGGCGCGGAAAGAAGTAGTCGCCCGCGCTGATCACGGCGACGTTGAGCTTGCCGCCCGAGACGCCCTTCAACTGGCTCATCGCCTCGTCGACTTCATGGAACTGCTGGATGATCGCGCGGCTGTAGTGAAGCATCTCCGTGCCCGCGGGCGTGAGATAGATCTTCTTGCCGAGCTGCTCGAAGAGCGGCAAGCCCGCGTGGTCTTCGAGCTGCCGAACCTGCGTGGAGACGGCCGGCTGTGTGAGATGCAGCTCCTCCGCGGCCCGCGAAAAACTGAGGTGACGCGCCACGGTCTCGAAGACCTTGAGCTGGCGCAGCGTGGCGTTTCGCATCGTCATGGCCGAACCATAAAGGATACTGAATCCACATAATAACAAACTTTAATTGTGAGTAATTCAGCAATCACCCTAGCATGAGTTGAAAGGAGTCCGAATGCCGCGTGGAATGCCCGAAACGATGTCCGGGTTAACGCTCGGAAATACGATTTCATAAGGGGTAACGCGTAGAAAAACCCTTGTTTAACGATGCTTTAAGGGATGTGACGTAGGAGTCGGGTGAACGGGGATTGGCGAATTTCCATTCGCATTTTTCATTCATCCGGCGAATAAAAGACAGAGTGCAGCGCAGCAAAATTTAAAGACCATAAGTTGATATTTATGCAGACCGGCAATCAGGCAGGCTGCAATGAATAGATAGCGGAGACAAGCGAGATGAATGCAATCAGTCAGAGGAGCGAGGGCGGTCCGTTCTGGACGAACCGCTGGTTTCAACTGGTGGTGGGCATGCTATGCATGGCGCTCGTTGCCAACCTGCAATACGCATGGACGCTGTTCGTCGCACCGATGAACGCGCGGCACCACTGGGGCCAGGCCGAGATTCAACTGGCGTTCTCGATCTTCATTCTGACCGAAACCTGGCTCGTGCCGGTGGAAGGCTGGCTCGTCGACAAGTTCGGTCCGCGTCCGGTCGTGGCGGGCGGCGCGGTTTGCGCGGGTCTTGCCTGGGTGATGAACGCGTACATCACGACGCTGCCGATGCTCTATGTCTCGGCGGTGATCGCGGGCATTGGTGCGGGCGGCGTGTACGGCACCTGCGTGGGCAACGCGCTCAAGTGGTTCCCGGACCGCCGCGGCCTCGCCGCCGGCCTCACGGCCGCGGGCTTCGGCGCCGGTGCCGCCGTCACGGTGATTCCGATTGCGAACATGATCACGCGCTCGGGCTATGAGCACACGTTCTTTTTCTTCGGCATCCTCCAGGGCGTGTCGATTCTCGTGCTCTCGTTCCTGCTCGTGAAGCCCGTGCCGCGCGCCGTCGCCGCGGCTGGCCGCCGTCTCGTCTCGCGCGTCGACTACACGCCGGGGCAGATGGTCAAGCAGCCGGTGTTCTGGGTGATCTACGTCTGCTTCGTCGCGGTGGCCGCCGGCGGCCTGATGGCAACGGCGCAAATCGGGCCGATCGCGAAGGACTGGGGCCTCGCCACCATTCCGATGACGGTGTTCGGCGCGACGCTGCCGCTCCTCACGCTCACGCTCTCGATCGACAACATCTGCAACGGCTTCACGCGTCCGCTGTGCGGCTTCATTTCCGACAAGATCGGCCGTGAAAACGCCATGTTCATCATCTTCGTGGGCGAAGGGCTCGCGCTGCTCGGCATGATGCAGTTCGGCACCAACCCGTATGCGTTCATGACGTTCGCCGCGCTCATCTTCCTGTTCTGGGGTGAGATCTTCTCGATCTTCCCGGCGATCTGCGCGGACACCTTCGGCAGCAAGTACGCCGCATCGAACGCCGGCACGCTGTACACCGCCAAGGGCACCGCTGCCCTGCTCGTACCGGTAGCGTCCGTACTCTCGGCCACGGGCGGGTGGAGCGCCGTGTTCATCGCGGCGGCGGTCATCACGATCGCGGCGGGCGTGAGCGCCAAGTTCATCGTCGCGCCCATGCGCAAGCGCTTGATCGAGCAGAGCGCCGAGGAGAGCAACGAGCCTTCCGTCACGCTCGCCACCAGCACGGGCCCGGGCTTGCAGCCGTGGTCCAACCCGCGCGGCGAATGAGGCGCGCGAGCCCGCCATGTCGATGAACGTATCCCTCCAGCAACTCAAGGTGTTCGTCGCAGTGGCGCGGGCGCGCAGCTTCACGCGCGCCGCGCGCGAGTTCGGTCTCACGCAGTCGGCGGTGAGCCGCTGCGTGCGCGAACTGGAAGAAGCGGTCGAGCTGAAGCTGTTCGATCGCACCACGCGCCAGGTCGAACTCACGCTTGCGGGCAGCGGCTTCGAGCGGCGCATCGGGCGCCTGCTCGACGAGATCGAGATGGCGCTCAGCGAAGGCCGCGACGCGCACCAGGCGCATAGCGGCGTGGTGCTCGTGGCGAGCAATCCGGTGCTTTCGTCCACCTGGGTGCCCGCCGCGCTCGCGCGCTGCGCAGCGGCTTTTCCGTCACTCACGCTGCAATTGCAGGACTTGCCGCAAGCGGCCGTGCTTCAGGCGGTCGAGCAGGGCGAGGCCGACTTCGGCGTGATCGCCGAAACCGTGCCGTTCGCGAGCGGCAATCTCGACGTGCAGCCGCTTTCGGCCACGCCGCTTTGCGCGCTGTTGCCCGCGCACCATCCGCTGGCGCTACAGGGGGCGCTGCGATGGGACGATCTCGCGCGCGAGCCGCTTGTCACGCTCAATCGCGACGCGGGTTGCAGGGGCGCGGTGATGCGCGCGCTGGACGGCTTGCGGCCCGAGGGGAGGCCGCTGCAAGAGTTCGCGCACGTCGCGGGCGTGGCGCGCATGGCGCAGCTCGGCATGGGCATCGGCGTGCTGCCGGTGTGCGTGGACGGCGCGCACGCCGCGTGTCACTGGCCCGCGCCTGCGGGCCCGCTCGTCACGCGCTTGCTGCATCCGGTCGTCAACGTCACGACGATGCTCGTGCGGCGTCGTCATCGCTCGCTGCGGCCGAGCGCTCAGGCAGCGTGGTCGCAGTTCATGCCGGACGGCTCGGTCGCGCACGACACGGCACCGGAATCTTCACTCGATGGCTCGTCCGCGCGCAACACGCATGGCGCGCCCATGCGCGTCACCTTGCGCGATGGCTCCGCGCCCACGCTCCAGACCACGCACACCCACGCGCGCATTGAATAGCGCGCGCTGCGCACATCATCGTTTCATCGCCAGAAAAGCAAAACGGATCGCCCTCGCGCGATCCGTTTTGTCTTCCATCCATTCAGGGCGGCCTGCGCGCCGCCCTTAGTCCTGCCGCCCTTCGCCCTGCATTACGCCGGTTGCATCGCCATGCGTTCACGCTGCTTCACCAGCGCGAGCACCGTGTCGATCGTCGGGGTGGGCTCGCCCACCAGCGCGCCCATTTCCTGCACGACGGTGAGCAGCGGATCGATCTCCATCGGCCGACCGGTTTCGAGGTCGACGAGCATCGAGGTCTTGTGCGCGCCCACTGCGCCCGCGCCGTCGATGCGACGCTCCACATCCACGCGGAAGTTCACGCCGAACCGCTCGGCAATGCGCTTGCCTTCCAGCATCATCGTGCGCGCAACGGCGCGCGTGGCCGGGTCGCCGGTGATGACGTCGAGCGTGGCGTGCGTGAGCGCGCTGATCGGGTTGAAGCAGAGATTGCCCCACAGTTTCAGCCAGATTTCGTCGCGGATATTCTCGCGGATCGGCGCGTCGAACCCGGCCGCCTGCATGATTTCGTGCAGCGCGACGATGCGCGGCGTGCGCTCGCCCGAAGGCTCGCCAATGGGAAACTTTTTGCCGTACACGTGGCGGATCACGCCGGGCGCGTCGATTTCGGCGGCCGGATAGAGCACGCAGCCAATCGCGCGCTCCGGCGTGAGGCGGGTCCATTGCGAGCCGTCCGGGTCGATGCTTTCGAGCCGCGTGCCCGCGAACTTGCCGCCGTGCTGGTAGAAGTACCAGTAGGGAATGCCGTTGGTGCCCGTGACGATGGCGGTGTGCTTGCCGATGAGCGGCTGCATCGCGTCGATCACGCCCGCCACCGAATGCGCCTTGAGCGTGACGATGATGACATCCTGCACGCCCAGCTCGCGCGGGTCGGACGTGCAGCGGACCTTCGCCACATACTCCTCACCGTCCATCAAGAGGCGCGCGCCGTTCTCGCGCATGGCGGCCAGATGCGGGCCGCGTGCGATGAAGCTCACGTCGGCGCCCGCGCGCGCGAGTTGCACGCCCATCATGCCTCCGATAGCGCCCGCTCCATAGATGCAGATCTTCATGTTGAAACCCCAATGACGTTGAAAACCGCGTGTCCCTGGCGGCGCGTTTCATGATCGTGTGCGAGCGTTGGGGAAAAGCAGCCCGCTCGCCGCGGCGCCGGACGATGGTTTGAGCATAGGGGGTGCTGTCGATTAACGACAGTTAAAGTTTCTCGTGAAAATCATCAAGAGAAGCTTATGGATTCGACCCGCAGTGCAGCACTTTTTGCAGCACGATCAAGCGCGCCGCACGAGCAGAAAACTCACGCCGATCAGGCCGAGAAATGCGCCACAGGTGCGATTGAACCAGCGGCGCACCGTGGCGCGCGTGAGCCAGCGGCCAAGGTACATGCCCGCGAGCGAATAGAGCGCGATGGCCACGCATTCGAGCACGAGAAAGCTCGCGCCGAGCACGCCGAACTGCGGCGCGATGGGTCTTGCGACATCGACGAATTGCGGCAGGAACGCCGTGAACACGAGAATCGCCTTGGGGTTGCCCGCCGCCACGAGGCACTCGCGCCACGCAATGCGCGCAAGCGAGGCGTCGGCGTCGAGCGTCATGCCCACCGGGTTGGCGTCGCTGCGCCAGAGCTGCACGGCGAGCCATACGAGGTACGCGGCGCCCGCGAGTTTGATGACGAAGAACACGGCTTCGGACGCGCGCAGCACGACGGCGAGGCCCGTGGCCGCGAGCGCGATCATCGCGGCAAACGAGACCAGCCGTCCCGTGCCGCCGAGGAACGCGCGCAAAAAGCCGTGACGTGCGGCCACGTTGATGGACAACAGGTTGTTCGGCCCCGGCGCCATGTTCAGCGCGAAGCAGGCGGGCAGGAAAAAGAGCCAGGCGGTGAAGGACATGATGACGCTCGAAGGTTTGCGCCCCGCGAAGACGCTCAATGAATCCGCGGTGAATCGCGTCATTCTAGCGCGACTGGCGCGCGCCGCCTGGCGCGCCCATCTGTGGCGTTTTCTAGTGAAATATCGGCAACGCGAGAAAGAGCTTGATGACGATGGCGTTGGCAATGTCGATGAAGAAGGCGGCCACCATCGGCACGACGAGAAACGCGAGATGCGAATGGCCGAAGCGCGCCGTCACGGCCTGCATGTTCGCGATCGCCGTGGGCGTCGCGCCAAGGCCGAAGCCGCAGTGCCCCGCCGAGAGCACGACGGCGTCGTAGTTCGATCCCATCACGCGAAACGTGACGAAAATCGCATAGACCACCATGAGCACGGTTTGCGCGGCGAGGATCGTGAACACGGGCAGTGCGAGCGAGGCGAGGTCCCACAGGCGCAGCGTCATGAGCGCCATGGCGAGAAAGAGCGCGAGGCTCACGTTGCCGATGAGCGCGACGGCGTGCTCGGCCACGGGGCGTCCCGCGAAGGCAAGCCCATTGGCGAGCAGCACGGCCACGAACAGCACGCACACGAACGTGGGCAGCTCGAACGCGGTCCCGGCGATGAGTTCGGAGAGCACGTCGCCCACCGCGAGGCTGATGGCGATGAGCGTGAGCGTGTTGATGAACGCGCCCGGCGTGGTCGGCTGCTCGGCCTTGGGTTCTTCGAACGCGTAAGGGTCGGGGGCGCTTTGCGGGACAGCCGTGCCCGAGGTATCGCCGCGCGCGCCGAGGCGCTTCATGAGATGCTGCGCGACCGGGCCGCCGAGTATGCCGCCCATGATGAGACCGAACGTGGCGCACGCAATGGCCGCCTCGGTGGCCGACTGCAAGCCGTGATGCTCGGTGAACACCGCGCCCCATGCCGCGCCCGTGCCGTGCCCGCCAGCGAGCGACACCGACCCGCCGAGCAGGCCGAACAGCGGATCGACCCCGAACGCCAGCGAGAGCGCGATCCCCAGCACGTTTTGCAGCACGAGCAAGCCGATCACCAGGGCGAGAAAGCGCACGAGCACCGGGCCGCCGTGCTTCAGGTTGGCGATGTTCGCGTTCAGGCCGATGGTGGCGAAAAACGCGAGCATGAGCGGCGCTTGCAGCGAGGTGTCGAAGACCACGTCCACGTGCGCGTAGCTGTGCAGGCCGAACACGATCAGCGCCGCGACGATGCCGCCCGCCACGGGCTCCGGAATCGTCCACTTGCGCAGCAGCGGCACTGCGGCGACGAGCCACTGGCCGACCAGCAGCACGAGCGAAGCGACAACGAGCGTTCCATAGACTTTGACGTTCATGACCGAGGTCTCATTCGAGGTCTCGCAGGGCGGCAGCGGAACGCGTTGGGCTGCCGGGGGCTGCGCCTGCAATAGCGGGGACGCATCTCCGCGTCACGGTACACCAGGCGCGCGGGCGTTGCGCTCATGGTGCGCAATCGGGTGCCTGATGGTGTGCCTTCGGGCGCAATCGTCCGCCGCCGCCGGCCACGTTGCTTGCACGAAACGGGGCCGCACGCTTAAATACGCAGGCTGCGGCCACGGCGCGCGAGGCCGCCGCGTATGCAGAACGAATTTCCCCGTATTCCCCGCGATGCACGTTGCCACGAGGCAGGTGCGAGACCGTACAAGAACCGGAGAAGGTCATGAATGGGAGCACCGTTGCTGAACGCGAGGCGGCCGGGCGTGCCGCGCGCGAGCGCTCGAAACGTTCGAGCCACAAGGAAGTGGGCGAGATCCGGCGCGACCCGCTCGAACTGCTGCGCCTGAGCAGCGAAGGCCGGGTGCCCAACCTCGTGCAGTTGCGCTATGGGCGCATGATCGTCTCGCCCTTCACGTTCTTTCGCGGCAGCGCGATTCTCCAGGCGCACGATCTCGCGGGCGTGCCGAACACCGGCATGACGATGGAGATCTGCGGCGACGCGCATCTGCTGAACTTCGGCGCCTTCGCCACGCCCGAGCGCCAGCTCGTGTTCGATCTGAACGACTTCGACGAGGTGGCGCCCGGTCCGTGGGAGTGGGACCTCAAGCGCCTCGTGGCGAGCTTCGTCGTGGCGGCGCGGCACATGCGCTATTCGCGCGGCGTGGCCGAAGAACTCGTGATGACCGCCGTGACGCACTATCGCGACCGGCTGCGCCAGTATGCGGAGTACGGCGCCCTCGATCTCTGGTACGACAAGATCACCTTCGACCGCATGGTCGAGACGGCGCTCACGCCCGAAGGCCGCCGGCTGATCCGGCGCGGCATGGAAAAGGCCGCCAACCGCACGCACGAAAACCTGCTCGAAAAGCTCGCCGAGCGCCACAGCGACCACTGGACGATCCGCGACGCGCCGCCCGCGCTCTTTCACGTTCACGGCGTGAACACGCTGTTCGAACCCGAGGACGACTGGTTCACGCTCGGCGACTGGCGCACGCTGATCGAGCCGATGTACGCGGCCTATGCGAAAACGCTCGCGCCCGACCGGCGCGAACTGCTCGACCACTTCGCCATCCAGGATCTCGTGTTCAAGGTGGTGGGCGTGGGCAGCGTGGGCACGCGCTGCCTCGTGATGCTGCTCGTCGACCATCACGAGAAGCCGCTGTTCCTTCAGGTGAAAGAGGCACGGCGTTCAGTTATTTCGCAGTACTTCAAGTCGCAATCGCCGAAACACGAGGGCGAACGGGTCGTGCGTGGCCAGCGGCTGCTGCAAGCCGCGAGCGATATCTTTCTTGGCTGGACCACGGGCCCTTCCGGCCGCAACTTCTACGTGCGCCAGTTGCGCGACATGAAACTCTCGGTCGACCTCCAGTTGCTCGACAGCACGCTGCTTATCGGCTATGCGCGCCTTTGCGGTTGGGCGCTTGCGCGCGCGCATGCAAAGTCGGGCAGCGCGGCCATCGAAATTTCCTCGTATATTGGCCGCAACGACCAGTTCGGGGAGGCATTGACGAGCTACGCGTTCGCCTACGCCGACCAGGTGGAGCGCGACTACGACGTGTTCGTGAAGGCGGCGCGCAGCGGCGCGATCATGGCGCGTAGCGACGAGGACATGGCGGCGGACTTCCGCGTGTGACGTGTGGTGACGGGGGGCGACGGATGGTGACGAGCGCGAGGCGCGGCCAATGCGCCGCGCCGAACGCGCTATGCTTGCGCTTTTGTTTCGCCGCGCATGAGCGAGCTACGCCTGCGCGGCACGCGACCTTATGCGTCTACGTCACATCGAAGTCTTTCACGCGATCATGCGCACCGGCTCGCTTTCGAAGGCGGCCGAGCTGCTGTGCGTTTCGCAGCCGGCGGTCAGCAAGGTGCTCGCGCACGCGGAGCGCAGCGCGGGCCTGAAGCTTTTCAGCCGTGCGCACGGCCGCCTGCAACCCACGCGCGAGGCCGAGCTGCTGTTCGCCGAAACGCAGAAACTTCAGTCGAACCTGGACGGCATTCGCGACCTCGCGCGCAATCTCGCGCTGCGCCCGCAAGGGCTGCTGCGTATCGGCTGTCTGCCGAGCCTCGGCATGAGCCTGATGCCGCCCGCCGTGCAGGCGTTTCGCGCGAGCTATCCCGAGGTCTCGCTGAAGATCCAGACGCGCCACACCACCGAACTCCTCAACGCATTGCTCACGCGCGAGCTCGATCTCGCCGTCGCGCTCAATCCGCCTGCGCGGCCCGGCATCGCCGCGCACGAACTGGCGCGCACCGCCGTGGTCTGCGTCGCGCCGCCCGACGAGCCCTCGCCTGAACATGAGGCGCTTGCGCTGCGCGATTTCGTCGATGGCGAATGGATCAGCATCGGCAACGTCGACCCGCTTGGCGAGGCGATCGGCAACCTGCTGGAGGCCGAGGGCGTGGACGACCGTCTCGCGGCCGTCGAAGCGCAAACGTGGCACGTGGCGCGCGCGCTCGCGGCGCGTGGCATCGGCCGTGTGCTGCTCGACGAGATCACCGCGTGCAGCGCGGGCGAGCCGGTCGCGATACGGCGCGTGGAACCCGCGCTCACGATCGGCGTGTTCGCCATGTGGCGCGAAGGCGGCATGGACTCGCAGGCGGGCAATGCGTTCGTCGACGTGCTGCGCGGCTGCCTCGCCGAAACGTGCCAGGCGTGAGCGCGTCGGGCATCGGATCCGGCGCGGGCCGCCGGTACAATCGGGCGCAGGGGAGGCTTCGCCGCGTGCGTGCTTCATGCAATCGGGAAACGGGATGGAGACTGTGTTGAAGTGCTTTGGCATCGCGGGACGTTCGCGTCATCATGCGCGCGCCGCGAGGGCCGCGCGTTCGTTGTCGGTCACGTTGGGCGGCGCGCTTGCCTGCGCCTGCATCCTGGCGGGCGCGGCCCACGCGCAGGAACTGGAAAGCCCCACGCTGCGCAAGATCCGCGACACCGGCACGATCGTGATCGGCGTGCGCGAAGCGGCGGTGCCGTTCTCGTACATGGCGGGCGGCGCGCACGCCACGGGCTACTCGTACGAGATCGCGCAGCGCATCGCCGGGGCCGTGCGCGACTCGCTCCAGCTTCCTGCATTGCGGGTGCGAGAGCTCATCGTCACGCCGCAAAACCGCATCACGCTCGTGCAGAACGGCACCGTCGATCTCGAATGCAGCACCGCGACGCACACGCACGAGCGCGAGAGCGACGTGACGTTCTCGGACAGTATTTTCGTGTTCGGCGTGCGCATGCTCGTGAAGCGCGGCTCGCCGGTGCGCGACTTCGACGATCTCGCGGGCCGCACCGTGGTCACGACGGCGGGCACGTCGGAGGAACGCATGCTGCGGCGCTGGAACGTCGAGCACGCGATGAACATGCACATCGTCGTGGCCAAAACGCACGGCGATTCGGTCGAAGCCGTGCGTTCCGGCCGCGCCGCGGCCTTCGTGATGGACGAGCCGCTCCTGCACGCCGCGCTCGCCACCGGCTACGTGGCGAGCGAAACGCCGGGCTCGGCCGTCGCGCAAAGCGCGCGCAACATGAACGGCGCGCAGGCGTTCGCGATTGTCGGCGGCGCGGCGCGGCCCGCGGTGTACGGCTGCATGTTCCGGCGCGGCGACGTGGCCTTCAAGCGCATTGCCGACGACACCATCGCGAAAATGGAGCGCTCGGGCGAAGCGTGTGCGCTCTACCGGCGCTGGTTCGAAATGCCGATCCCGCCGGCGGGCGTGAACCTGGACTATCCGATGTCGGCGCAGATGAAGGCGCTTTTTGCAAACCCCAACGACCAGCCGCTCGATTGAACGCGCCCGAAAACGGTCGCAAGCGATCAAGCGGCGCAACGCATGGAGAGACCTAACGATGAGTGAAACGCAAGAACGCGCAGTGACACCCGACGCAAACACGCCCGCTCGCAAGATCGCGCTCGTCACGGGCGCGGGCAGCGGCATCGGCCGGGCGTGCGCGCGCAGACTGCTCGCGAACGGCTTTGCCGTCGTGCTGACGGGCCGTCGCGCCGAGCCGCTCGAAGCGCTTGCGCAGGAAGCCCGCACGCGCGGCGAAGAGGCGCTGGCCGTGCCTTGCGACGTGACCGACGCGGCAGCCGTCGAGGCGCTCTTCGAGACGATCCGCGCGCGTTACGGCCGGCTCGACCTCCTCTTCAACAACGCGGGCCGCAACGCGCCGGGCGTGGACATCGACGAGCTTTCCGTCGACGACTGGCGCGCCGTGGTCGATACCAACCTGACGGGCGTGTTCCTGTGCACGCGCGCGGCGTTCGGGCTGATGAAGCGGCAAACGCCGCGCGGCGGCCGCATCATCAACAACGGCTCGATTTCGGCGCACGCGCCGCGGCCTTCCAGCATCGCCTATACGGCGACGAAGCACGCCATCACGGGGCTGACCAAATCGGTGTCGCTCGACGGGCGGCGCTACGACATCGCGTGCGGGCAGATCGATATCGGCAACGCGGCGACGGAGATGGCCGAGCGCATGGCGCGCGGCGTGCCGCAGGCGAACGGCGAGATCGCCATCGAGCCGCTGATGGATGTCGAACTCGTGGCCGACGCGCTCCTGCACATGGCGCAACTGCCGCTGGAAGCGAACGTGCAGTTCATGACGATCATGGCGACGAAGATGCCGTTCGTGGGGCGCGGCTGAACGGGGCGGCCCGGGCGCAAGACCGGGCACTGGACGGGACACAGCGGCGGGGGCGCGCAGACGCTGGCGCACGCGAGCGCGCCGCCTCCCGTATACTGGCCGCTGAACCATCACGACGCCCGAGCGCCCATGCCTGCACACCCGCGTCCGGACGACGATCCGCGCCCCCAGCCGCCCGAATGCCCCAATAACGACGACTGCTGCCATAGCGGCTGCGACCCCTGCATCTTCGATCTGTACGACGAGGAGTACGGCCGGTATCGCACCGCGCTGGCCGCGTGGGAAGCGCGCGAAGCCGAGCGGCAGACGCAGGCGGCGGCCAAGCCGGCCGCCGGTTCGGCCGAACCGCCGCACGGCAAGACCTCACGCCAGTCGCACTGACCGGGCCGAACCGCACCGAATGCACTGAACCGCACCGAAGCGCGCCGAAGCGTATTGCCCCTCCGCCATGACCGAATCCGCTCTCGTACCCAACGCCCCCGTTCTCGACGCCGCCGTGCTCGACGCGCTGCAAGCTTTCGTCGAGCGTCACCCGCGCCTCTTCGTTCTGACCGGCGCGGGCATCAGCACGGACTCGGGCATTCCCGGCTATCGCGATGAGAACGGCGCCTGGAAGCGCTCGCCGCCCATCACGTTGCAGGAGTTCCTCGGCTCCGAGGGCATGCGGCGGCGCTACTGGGCGCGCAGCCTGATCGGCTGGCCCACGGTGGGGCTTGCGCAGCCCAACGGCGCGCATCGCGCCCTCGCGCGCCTGGGCGCGGCGGGCTACGCGCGCGCGCTCGTCACGCAGAACGTGGACGGACTGCACCAGCGCGCGGGCAGCCACGACGTGATCGAGTTGCACGGCAGCATCGCGCACGTGCATTGCCTCGACTGCGGCGCGCAGTATTCGCGCGAGTCGATCCAGCCGGAACTCGTCGCGCGCAACCCCGCCGTTGCGGCGGCAAGCGCGGAGCCCGCCGCCGACGGCGACGCCCATCTCGACTTCGACGGCGCCAACGCCTTCCATGTGCCCGCGTGCGCGGCGTGCGGCGGCATGCTCAAGCCATCGGTGGTGTTTTTCGGCGAGAACGTGCCGCGCGAGCGCGTGGCGGCCGCTTCGAACGCGCTCGATGAAGCCGACGCGGTGCTCGTGGTCGGCTCCTCGCTGATGGTGTATTCGGGCTATCGCTTCTGCGCCTGGGCGCAGCAGCGCGGCAAGCCCGTGGCCGCCATCAACATGGGCAAGACGCGCGCCGACCCGCTGCTCGCGCTGAAGCTGGAAGCGCCATGCGCGGCCGTGCTCGACGCGCTCGACGCCCGGCTATGCGCCTGATCTCCCGACTCGCCATTCGCCATTCAACGGAACCGACGCCATGCTGAACACGCTAGCCGACCTCGAAGCGCACTACGGCACGCCGCACGAGCGCGCGTTGCGCAAGGAAATCGATCACGTCAACGCGGACTACCGTCGCTTTATCGAAAGCTCGCCGTTCGTCGTGCTGGCCACGGGTAGCGCCGACGGGCTCGACTGCTCGCCGCGCGGCGACGCGCCGGGTTTCGTGCGCATTCTCGACGAGCGCACGCTCGCGCTGCCCGACCGGCCCGGCAACAACCGCGTGGACAGCCTGCGCAACGTGGTGGCCTCGTCCCAGGTGGGCCTGCTGTTCATGGTGCCCGGCGTGGGCGAGATGCTGCGCGTGAACGGACGCGCCCGCGTAAGCACCGAAGCGTCGCTGCTCGCGAGCTTCGCCGTGGACGGCAAGCCGCCGCGCTCGGTGCTCGTGATCGACGTGCAAAGCGTGTACTTCCACTGCTCGAAGGCCATCGTGCGCTCGAAGCTGTGGGACCCGTCGCGCCATGTCGAGCGCTCGCAACTGCCCAGCGCGGGCGACATGCTGCGCCGCGTGAACGAGGAGCAATATGACGAGACGTTCGACAGCGAGACTTACGAAGCCGGTCTCGCCGAACGCATCAAGCACACCCTGTACTGACCGAACGTTGAAAGAACGCAAGACGATGAACGACCCGCAAGCCGCCCAGCGCCTCAGCGCGCCCGCCGCCGAGCGCAATGCCGCGCCGATCCTCGACGTGCTGCGCGCCGCGTTGCCCTCTCATGGCACCGTGCTCGAAATCGCGAGCGGCACCGGCCAGCATGCCGTACACTTCGCGGCCGCGTTGCCGGACATCACCTGGCAGCCGAGCGACGCCGACGCGCGCTCGCGCGCCTCGATTTGCGCATGGCGCGCCCACACGGGCCTCGCGAACCTGCGCGAGCCGCTCGATCTCGACGTGCGCCGCGAGCCCTGGCCGATCGGCGCGGTGGACGCCATCGTCTGCATCAACATGATTCACATTGCGCCGTGGGAAGCGGCACAGGCGCTCATGAAAGGCGCGGGCGCGCGCGTTGCTTCAGGGGGAGCGCTCGTGCTCTACGGGCCGTACCGGCGCGAAGGCGCACACACGGCGCCGAGCAACGAGGCCTTCGACGCCGACTTGCGCGCGCGCGACGCCGCATGGGGCGTGCGCGACATGGAGGACGTGGAGGCGCTGGCGTTGGCGCAGGGCTTCGTATGCGAGGCGCGCGTGCCGATGCCGGCCAACAATTTCAGCCTGGTGTTCCGCAAACGCTAACGCAGGCGGGGGGCGGTCAGCCGCGCGTGCGCGCGTTCGCGCAGCGCCCGGACGTTTCCCTTATGCTTGCACGGTTGGCGCCTCTTGCGGCGCCGTCTATGAATGAAGTGGAGAATCAACATGAGCAAACAGCCAATCGGCGTTGTGGGTCTGGCCGTGATGGGTAGCAATCTGGCGCTCAACATCGAGAGCCGCGGTCATGCGGTTTCGGTGTTCAATCGCAGCCGCGCGAGAACCGACGAGCTGATCGCTGAGTATCCGGATCGCAAGCTCGTGCCGGCTTACACGCTCGAAGAGTTCGTGGATTCGCTCGAAAAGCCGCGCCGCATTCTCATGATGGTGAAGGCCGGCGCGCCCACCGACGACACCATTGCCGCGCTCAAGCCGCTGCTGGAAAAGGGCGACATCCTGATCGACGGCGGCAATACGCACTTCACCGACACGATCCGCCGCAACCAGGAACTCGCCAAGTCGGGCCTGCACTTCATCGGCACGGGCGTGTCGGGCGGCGAAGAGGGCGCGTTGAAGGGCCCGTCGATCATGCCGGGCGGCCAGCGCGATGCTTACGATCTGGTTGCGCCGATCCTCACCGAAATCGCCGCGAAGGCGCCGGACGGCGAGCCGTGCGTAGCCTACATGGGCCCGGACGGCGCGGGTCACTTCGTGAAGATGGTGCACAACGGCATCGAATACGGCGACATGCAACTGATCGCCGAAAGCTATGCGGTGCTCAAGCAGGTGCTCGGCCTCTCGAACGAGGAACTGGGCCAGGTCTACACCGAGTGGAACGAAGGCGAGCTCGACAGCTACCTCATCGAAATCACCTCGAAGATCTTCGCCAAGAAGGACGAGGAAACGGGCAAGGATCTCGTCGACGTGATTCTCGACCGCGCCGCGCAAAAGGGCACCGGCAAGTGGACGAGCCAGAACGCGCTGGATCTCGGCGCGCCGCTGCCGCTCATCACGGAAGCCGTGTTCGCGCGCGTGCTCTCGTCGCTCAAGACGCAGCGCGTGGCCGCGAGCAAGGTGCTTGCGGGCCCGGACGCGAAGCCGTTCTCGGGCGACCGGAAGGCGTTCATCGAGTCGGTGCGCCGCGCGCTGTACTTCTCGAAGGTCATTTCGTACGCGCAAGGCTTCGCGCAACTGCGCGCCGCCTCCGACGAGTACAAGTGGGATCTGCAATACGGCACGATCGCCAAGATCTTCCGCGCGGGCTGCATCATCCGTGCGCGCTTCCTCCAGAAGATCATGGACGCCTATGCGAAGAATCCGCAGCTCGACAATCTGTTGCTCGATCCCTATTTCCGTGACATCGCGGCCAATTATCAGTCGGCGTTGCGCGACGTGGTGATCCAGGCGGTGAGCGCGGGCGTGCCGGTGCCGGCGTTCTCGTCGGCGGTCGCTTACTTCGACGGCTACCGCTCGGAGCGTGTGCCCGCCAATCTGGTGCAGGCGCAGCGCGACTTCTTCGGCGCTCACACGTTCGAGCGCATCGACAAGCCGGGCAGCTTCCACGCCGACTGGTCGTAAGGAAATCGCAAGTCAAAAGGCCGCACTGTCGTTACGGTCTTTGTTGGAATCGAAAGGTGAGTCCCGTGGACTCACCTTTTTTTGTTGCTGGATTTGCAACGGTGTTTTTATGAATTAGGGTTTTCCCTATGGGCGTCGGGCTACTACACTGTAATCAATCGCTGACGAACACCGTGTTCCGAAGCGGAAATAAAACAGATGGAGGTCCGATCATGAACAAGCTTATCCCCGCAGTTGTTGTTGCCGCCGCTCTTGCCATCCCGGCAATCTCGTTTGCCCAGTCGAGCCAGCAAGGCCTGACCCGCGCCCAGGTGCGTGCGGAACTGGTCGAACTCGAGCACGCCGGTTACAACCCGTCGGCTGACCATGTGAACTACCCGGAAAACCTGCAAGCCGCGCAAGCCCGCGTGACCCAGGAAAAGCTGGCCGCAGGCGACACCAGCGGCTACGGCGCACCGGCCGTGGGTACGTCGCAGTCGGGCGCAGCAGTGCAACCCGCACACCTCGCGCCGCACCAGCAGGTTTATTTCGGTCACTAAGCGGTGACCGGCCGGGGCCGCCACAAGTGGCTCCGGCGCCCCAACCCCTGTAGTTGATGTTGCAGTTCGTTGTTGCAGCAAATCCTCGCAGTTTGAAGGTGTTGTGAGTTCTCGCAGTCGGTAGTGAGCTGTTGCACCAGGCCGTTGCAGTACGCAGTGTGTAGTTGTCGTGGAAGTTGCAGCACGCAGTACGCAGTGAGTTGTTGCAGTTGAAGTTGCAGGAGCCGTACCGCAGCACGCAGTGAGTTATTGCAGTTGAAGTTGCAGGAGCCGTACCCGCAGCACGCAGTGAGTTATTGCAGTTGAAGTTGCAGGAGCCGTACCGCAGCACGCAGTGAGTTGTTGCAGTCGAGAAGTTGCAGTGAGCGTTGTGAGTTGTTGCAGTACGCAGTAGAAGCACGCAGAGAGCAGTAGATGGATGTAGTTGGCTGGCGCAGTGAGAGGTGCAGCCTTGCAGTAGCAGTACGCAGTTGTTGCAGGCAGTAACGCAGTAGGCAGTCCAGCACGGGCCGGTTCTCCACCGGCCCGTACTTATTTGTGCGCCGCGTTCGCGCTTTCAGCGGCCACGCAGATGAGGCACGCCCTCGCTCGTCGCGACCTTGAGCTGATGCAGCGACCTGTGCGCCTTGTTCAGTTGCGCCTGGGCGGCAATGCGCTGCGCCTCCAGTTGCGCCACTTCCTTGCGCACCTGATGCTGGCGGCCCGTCACGGTCTGTTCCTGATCCGCGTGCCGTTGCAGGTCCACGCGCAGCCGTTCGGCCTGTGCTTCCGATTCCTCGATCAGCCGTGTGAGCTCCGCATTCTGCGCGATGAGCTGTGCGCGGCGCGCTTCGCCGTCCGCAAGGCGCGTGGCTTGCTCCTGCATGAGATGAAACGCCGAGCCGGCCGCGTCGAGGTCGTTGGCCTTGAGCGCGCGCCAGAGGATGCTTTCCTGATGGAGCGCGACGTAGTAGCCGAGCGTGGGCGGGTGGAAAAACAGGCTTACGCTATAGGCGAAGCAGCGGTAGACGCGAAACGTCATCAGTTCCTCACCGGCTGCGAGCGCTTCGAACGCGGCGCCGTCGGCGATCTGCACCGGGCGGCCGTTCAGGTGCGCGGGCATGACCGGCACCGCATGCAGCGTGGACACCGGGCGCGGGCCGCCATCGGCCGGCATGGCAGCACTTGCGGACGGTTCCGTGCGAGACTCGATGTCGACCACGGACTCGGCGGGCGCATGGGCGGCGTTGGCGGGATCGGCATCGGCGGTGGCGGCGTCGCGCGAGAGCGCGCGTTGTGCGGCCGCGTCGTGCGCCACGGCGAGCAGGCGCGACGGACCGCCGGACAATGCGGCGCTACGGCGGTTCAAAATGGATTTCACGGCGGTTCCCCCAGATTGGCGCGCCAAAGCCCACACGGTCCGCGCGAGACGGCGTGGACCTTTGCGCAGGCGCGCAGGCAAAAAGGGGCGGGCGATGCGAGGCGGGCGCCGTCCGCTCCGGGTTGGCTTCCTAGTGCAGCAGGCGGGGCCGGCGCGCGATATCGTCGAAGAGCGCACGGCCGGGTTCGAGCGCGAACAGCCAGGTTTCGTCATAGCCGCTCAGCGTGTCGAGCGCATCGCGCAAACGCTCGATCACCACGGCGGGAATTTCCACGCTTGCCCGCGTCGCGCCCGAAAGGCGTGCGATGCTGGCATGCTGCACCAGTTCGTCCGCGGCTTCGGCCACGTCGGCCGCGAAGATGAGATGGTTGTTCAACAATTCGACGAGGCCGGGCGACGCCGCGACGTCTTCGACATTGAGCTGCAACGAAAGGAAGGTGGCTTTGTTCATTCTCGGATCCCTCAGGGCCATGGGACTGAAGCGAGAGGCCTTTCATCTGATTATCGGGTCACGCGTGAACCAGTATAGGCGTTGCCCCGCGCAAACGTAGGCGGGGCGCGCATGACGCCGAAAAAAGGCCGACGGGGCATGAACGATATAATGGGGGCCGTTCGCCAATTCCGGCTTAATCCGCGGAATGTGGCGCGCAAGCGAACGCCTGCGGCCCGCCGCGCATCCAATATGCGTATTTCCGACGTACGCGAGGACCAAGCGAGGAACAGCAACATGAATCGACAACGGCGAAATCCGGGCGCATATGCGGCGCTGGCCGCCCTCACGCTCGTCTGTAGCGCCTGTAGCACCCCCTTCGCGCCTTGGGCCGAGTCCACGCCGGCGCACACCGTGTCGTCGAGCGGCGTGCCCGCAGGCTACTACCGCGTCAATCCCGGCGACACGCTCTCGCGCATCGCCTCGGCCTACGGCCAGCGCCCGCAGGACATCGCGAGCTGGAACCAGCTCTCCAGCGCCAACGCCCAGGTGTTGCCGGGCCAGGTGCTGCGCGTCGCGCCGCCGCCAAGCTATGCCACGGCCGCCCCGCAGGTGCCGGGCGGCGCGCCCGCGGCCGCCGGCGTGGCGACGCCCGCGCCGGTCGCGCCTTCCATCGCGCTCGCCTGGCCGGCGCGCGGGCCGATCCTCCAGCGCTTCGTGCCCGGCAAATCCACGGGCATCGTGATCGGCGGCACGGCCGGAGAGCAGGTCAAGGCCGCCGCCGCCGGGCGCGTGGTCTATGCGGGCACGGGCATCGAGGCCTATGGTCCGCTCGTCATCATCAAGCACAACGACCAGGTCGTGACGGCCTACGGCCACAACGGCAAGCTGCTCGTGAAGGAAGACGACGCGGTCACGCAAGGCCAGCCGATCGCGGAAATGGGCACGGACGAGCGCGGCGTTGCCGGTGTTCAGTTCGAAGTCCGTAGCGACGGCAAGCCCGTCGACCCGCTGCCGCTGCTTGCGCGTTAATCAACGCACCAACCAGAGCGCCAGGGGCGACGGCGGTTTTTTCCGCAGCCGTCGCGCCCCGGTTGCCGCCGGCCGGGCGTCCGCTCCGGCATTGCGCTGCCCCGCCGTTTGAAAATACACTCGATGGTTCTCACGCCGCGCGGCGCGCGCCCCGACAAGGCGCGCCCATTCGTCCCGCGCGAGCGCCAACCACGAGGATTTCATCGCAATGATCGACCTGCGTAGCGACACCGTCACCCGTCCGAGCGAAGCCATGCTCGCCGCCATGACCCGCGCCGAAACCGGCGACGATGTGTGGGGCGACGACCCGACCGTGCTGCGCCTGCAAGCGCGCGTGGCCGAGGAGTCGGGCAAGGAAGCGGGGCTTTTCTTCCCGAGCGGCACGCAAAGCAACCTCGCCGCGTTGATGGCGCATTGCGCGCGCGGCGACGAGTACATCGTCGGCCAGGCGGCACATACCTACAAGTACGAGGGCGGCGGCGCCGCGGTGCTCGGCAGCATCCAGCCGCAGCCGCTCGACAACGCCGAAGACGGCACGCTCCCGCTCGAGCGCATCGCCGCGGCGATCAAACCGCTCGACGACCACTTCGCGCGCACGCGCCTGCTCGCGCTCGAAAACACCATCGGCGGCAAGGTGCTGCCGGCGCAATACGTTGCCCAGGCCACGCAGCTTGCGCATGAGCGCGGTCTCTCCACGCACCTCGACGGCGCGCGCGTGTACAACGCGGTCGTCGCCTCGAACCAGTCTTTGAGCACGGTGACGGCGGGCTTCGATTCGGTCTCGATCTGCTTTTCGAAGGGGTTGGGCACGCCGGTGGGGTCGGTGCTCGTGGGCAGCCGCGCGCTCATCGACGTCGCGCATCGCTGGCGCAAGGTGCTCGGCGGCGGCATGCGCCAGTCGGGCGTGCTCGCGGCCGCGTGCCTTTACGCGCTCGATCACAACGTTGCGCGTCTCGCCGACGACCACGCGAACGCCGCGCGCCTCGCCGCCGGTCTCGCGCAGATCGATCAGGTGAAAGTGATGTCGCAGGCCACGAACATGGTGTTCGTGCAGTTCCCGCAGGAGCATTGCGCGCCGCTGGAGGCGTACCTGAAAGAGCGCGGCATCCTCACGCAAATGCTCTACGCTTCGCGTTTCGTCACGCACCTCGACGTGACCGCCGCCGATATCGATACGTTCGTGGCGGCCGTGAAGGGGTACTTCGCGCGTTAAGCGTTAGCAGTCAGGCGCAAGAAGGGCGGCAGCGCGCTGCCGCCCGCGCTTCACCCGCGCCGCACCGCCCGGTGCGACGGCGCGAACAGCCGCAGCCCGCTCGCAATGGCCGCCGCGCCCGCAAAGGCGCAGCCAAGGCCCAGCGCGAGCGCCGGGCCGCGCTGACCCACGATCCCGAAGCACAGCGCCACCAGCGCCGCCCCCGTGGTCTGCCCGAGCAGACGCGAGACGGCGATGGTGCCGCTCGCACCGCCGCTGCGCTCGGGCGGCGCGCTCGCCATGATCGCCCGCAGGTTGGGCGACTGGAAAAAGCCGAAGCCCGCGCCGCAAATCGCCATGCGCACGGTGATGTCCACAATCGACGGGTGCGCGGGCAGCAGCGCGAGCGAAGCCATGCCCGCCGAGAGAATGGCGAGGCCGATCGCGCCGAGCAGGCCTGGCGGATAGCGGTCGGAGAGCCGTCCCGCGATGGGCGCGGCAGCGGCCACGACCACGGGCCAGGGCGTCATCAGGAAGCCGGTTTCCACCTGGCTGCGCATCAGCACGGTTTCGAAATAGAACGGCAGCGAAACGAACGCCAGGCCCTGGGCCGCGAACGAGCACACGGCGGTGAGCGACGAAAGCGCGAACACCGGCCGGCGGAACAGGTCCACGGGCAACATGGGTGCGGGATGCCCGGCCTCGCGCAGGATCAGCAGCGCGCCGAACACGAGCGCCACCACGGCCGCAATGCCCACTTCGAAGCCCGGCGCGCGCTGCGCGGCCTCGCCGAGCGCGAAGATCAGCGCCGCGAACGTCACCACGTTGAGCAGCGCCGCGAGCGGGTCGAACGCGTGCTTGCCGCGCGCCGTCTGCGGCAGCGCGGGCAGGGCGAACACGAGCGCCACCACGCCGAGCGGCACGTTGATCGCAAAGAGCCACGGCCAGGTGCCCGCCGAGAGGATCAGCGAGGCCATGGTCGGACCCACGGCGAACGACACGCCCACGATCAGCGCGTTCGTGCCGAGACCGCGCCCGAGCCGGTGCGGCGGGTAGAGAAAGCGGATCAGCGCCGTGTTCACGCTCATGATGGCGCTCGCGCCCAGCCCCTGTAGCACGCGCGCACCCGCGAGCGCGGTGAGCGTGGGCGCGAGCGAGCAGGCGAGCGAGGCGACCGTGAAGATCGCAAGCCCGCTGATATAGACGCGCCGGTGGCCGATGATGTCGCCGAGCGCGGCCAGCGGCAGCAGGGTCGCGACCATCGCGAGCTGGTACGCGTTGATGATCCAGACCGAGGCGGCGGGGGCCGCGTGCAGGTCGGTGGCGATGGCGGGCAGCGCGGTGTTGGCGATGGCGGTGTCGAGCGTCGCGAGCGCGACGGCGAGCATCACCGCGCCCATGGCGCGGCGGTTCTTCGCCGTCATGGGCGCGTCGGCGTGGCCGATTTCGTGGGCCTCGCGCTGCGCGGAAGATGTTTCGGACAAGACGGTCTCGGGCGGGTAGGACGATGAAGGCCGCGGCGCGGGCCGTACGGGCGAATTCTGCGATTGTTGCAGAGCCTGCCCGGTTTTGCAGGAGACGCTTCAAAGCGTGGGGAGTCTGTAAGGCGGCAGTGAGCTTCCGACGGCGCGTATGCGCGGTCATATCGCAACTAACCGCCAAGTCTGGCACGCGTCCGCGTGCCGCCGCGCTGCGCGCGCGGAACCGTCCGCATGGCAAGGGATCGAGGCGGGCTGTGGGTTCCCGGCGCTGCGCGGGCGCGCCCGGCGTGCTCCTGACGCGCCGCCGCACGTCATTTAGAAATGCACTACTCTGCAAACTGATCTGCGCTCGCCGGCCAGCGGTGATGGTGCTTCGCGTCGCGACGCCGAGGTGCCGCCGCCGCACCTCGCCTCCCGCGACGCAGCCCCAGGAACAACCGCGCGCTTGGCACTGGTTGTTGGCGCGCCGCCATTTCCAGCGCTCTGCGTGGGACCGCACCAGGCGCTAACGCGCCCGGTGCGATCGACAGGAGTTCGTAAATGACAGCCGTTGGCCTCGAGTTCGATCAATTGCAAAGCAGCGTCGAGGCGCTGCGTCGCTCTCTCTCCAACCGTCTGATGTACGGCGTCGGCAAGGACGCCGTGACCGCGCGGCCGCAAGACTGGCTGCACGCCGCGGCGCTGGCCGTGCGCGACCGGCTCGTCGAGCGTTGGATGATCACCACGCGCCGCCAGTACGACCAGGACGTCAAACGCGTCTATTACCTTTCGATGGAGTTCCTCATCGGCCGCACGTTCTCGAACGCGCTGATCGCGCTCGGCATTCGCGAGCAGATGAAAGAGGCGCTCGCAAGCGTGGGCGTGGACATGGACGCCGTGGTCGACTACGAGCCCGACGCCGCGCTCGGCAACGGCGGCCTGGGCCGCCTCGCGGCGTGCTTTCTCGACTCGATGGCGACGCTCGGCATTCCCGGCTTCGGCTACGGCATTCGCTACGACTACGGCATGTTCCGCCAGCAGATCATGAACGGCGAGCAGGTCGAGGCGCCTGACTACTGGCTGCGCTACGGCAACCCGTGGGAGTTTCCGCGGCCCGAGGTCCAGTATCCCGTGCACTTCGGCGGGCGCACCATGCAGCGCGACGGCCACGTCGAGTGGGTCGACACGCAGCACGTGAACGCCATGGCCTACGACACCGTGATTCCCGGCTACGCCACGAGCGCGACCAATACGCTGCGCCTGTGGTCCGCGCGCGCGGACGAAGAACTCGATCTTTCCGCGTTCAACCAGGGCGACTATCAGCGCGCGGTGGAGGCACGCAATATTTCGGAGAACGTATCGCGCCTGCTGTACCCCGACGACTCGACGATGGCCGGTCGCGAACTGCGCCTGCGCCAGGAGTATTTTTTCGTCTCGGCGACGATGCAGGACCTGATTCGCCGCTACCTGCGCACGCACAGCACCTTCGGGCGATTCTCGGACAAGGTCGCGGTGCACCTGAACGACACGCACCCGGTGCTGGCCATTCCCGAGTTGATCCGCCTGCTCGTGGACGTGCATCACCTGCCCTGGGACGAGGCGATGGGTCACGTGCGCCGCGTGTTCTCGTACACGAACCACACGCTCATGCCCGAAGCGCTCGAAACCTGGGACGTCGAACTCCTGGCGCGTCTGCTGCCGCGCCACCTCGAAATCATCTTCGACATCAACGCGGCGTTCCTGCGCGAAGCGAGCGACCGTGGCGAGCACGACCTCGACCTGATCCGCCGCATCTCGCTCGTGGACGAATACGGCCAGCGCCGCGTGCGCATGGCGTATCTGGCGATCGTGGCGAGCCACAAGGTCAACGGCGTGTCGAAGTTGCACTCGCAACTCATGACGCGCGACATCTTCGCGGACTTCGCGCGCCTTTTTCCCGAGCGCTTCACGAACGTGACCAACGGCATCACGCCGCGCCGCTGGCTTGCGCAGGCGAGCCCGCCGCTCGCGCAACTCGTGGACGAAGCGATCGGGCCGCGCTGGCGCAGCGATCTATTCGAACTGGGCGCGCTGCGCAAGCTGCGCGGCGACCCGGCATTCGAAGCCGCGTTTCACGCGGCCAAGCGCAGCAACAAGGTGCGCCTCGCGCAGCGCGCGCTGGAGCGCACGGGCGTTGTGTTCAATCCCGACGCGCTGTTCGACATGCAGGTCAAGCGCATTCACGAGTACAAGCGCCAGTTGCTCAACGTGCTGCACGTCATCACGCGCTACAACCGCATTCTGGAAGCGCCCGGGCGCGACTGGGTGCCGCGCGTCGTGCTGTTCGCGGGCAAGGCCGCTTCGGCCTACCGCATGGCGAAGATGATCATTCACCTCATCAACGACGTGGCCGCGAAGATCAATCACGACCCCGTGGTGGGCGACCGGCTCAAGGTGGTGTTCGTGCCGAACTACGGCGTGAGCGTGGCCGAAGTGCTGATTCCCGCGGCGGATCTTTCCGAGCAGATTTCCACGGCGGGCACCGAGGCTTCGGGCACGGGCAACATGAAGCTCGCGCTCAACGGCGCGCTCACGATGGGCACGCTCGATGGCGCGAACATCGAGATCGGCGAGGCCGTGGGTCAGGACAACATCTTCATCTTCGGCCACACGTCCGACCAGGTGGATGCGCTGCGCGCCTCCGGCTACCGGCCGCGCCAGGTCTACGAGGAAAACGCCGAACTGCGCCGCGCGCTCGACCAGATCCGCACGGGCTTCTTCTCGCCGGGCGATACGGCGCGCTACACGGACATCTTCCACACGCTCGTGGACTGGGGCGACCACTACCTCGTGCTGGCCGACTACTCGGCTTTCGTCGCGGCCCAGGAGGCCGCCGACCAGCGGTTCGTGGACGTGCCCGCATGGACCGCGAGCGCGATCGAGAACGTGGCGGGCATGGGGAAATTCTCGTCGGACCGCGCCATCGCGGAGTACGCCCGCGATATCTGGCACGTGAAGTCGATCGAGATGGAGTGAGGCAAAAGCCGCCGCGGCGGCGTGGTGAGCTTCGGCGGCTTCAGTGGCTTCAGTGGCTTCAGTGGCCTCAGTGGCCTCAGGGCGCGGCCGGCCGCGCCTTGCCGCTTTCCGCCTGCGCGCCTTGCGCGGCCTTGGCGGCGCGCACCGCCTGCTCCACGCGATCGAGGAACGCGCGGTCGCCGCTCGTGACCGCTTCGCGCAATTCGCCGCCCGTCACGACATAGAGCCGGTGGATCGTCTCCTGCCAGATCCACGCGAGCCAGCCCACCACGATCACCATCACGCCGCACGCAAGACCTGTCGCCGAGCCCAACGCGCCGCCCACGGCGGCGCCGGCCGCGCCGAGCAGGCTGATCGCGATCGGCACCACGCGGCTGCGCCGCCCCGTGACGATGCGCACGTCCTCGATGTCGCGCAGGGGAAAGACCTGGCCCGCGGCGGTGAGCGCGCTGCGCGTGACCGAGACGGCGGCTTCGTTGAAAGGGAGTTCCATCGGTTCGATAGCTGCGAGGTGAGAGAGCGCAGCGTACCAGAAGCGGGGCCAGGGTGGGGCGACGGCGGTCATCACGTCGCAGGGCGGGCGCGCACGCAAAAAAAGCGGGGCATCCCAAAGGGATGCCCCGTCCGGTAAAGCACAGCGGGAGGCGTGAGCCGCCCGCTGCCGCTGTTGCGTAGCGTGTGCTGCTTAGAACTTGTGACGGATTGCGACGCGCACCGCGACTTGATCCTGCGAACCCGTGCCCGACGTCGGGAAGATGTTCGAGGTCGAATCGCCGATCTGTGCCTGCACGTTGGTCGTGCCGACGCGGCCCGAAGCGTCCTGGTACACGGTGAGGAAGTACACGTCGGTGCGCTTGCTCAGTGCGTAGTCAACGGCTGCGTTGATCTGGTTCCAGTGAGCCGAAGCGCTGCCCGAAGCGCGCGAGTACGTGTAGCCGAGCGCGCCCGAGAGAGCCGGCGTGAAGGCGTACTTGCCGCCTGCTTCATACGCGTTGTAGAGCGTCGACGAACCGGCGATCGGCGAGATCAGCGTGTTGGTCCACAGGGCCCACAGCGTTGCCGGACCGACGATGTAGCGGCCACCGACGCCGAACGAGCGCAGGTCGTGGATCGTCAGCGCCGTTGCCGGCAGGTTCGAGATCGAGGTCGACATCGACGGCGTGGCTGCGCCCGGGTACGTGATGTTCGTGTACGCGGCGCCGAGGCTGAACGGGCCGTAGCCGTAGTTCGCGCCGAAGCTGTATGCGCGCGACGAAGCCGTCGACGTGCCCGTCGGCGAGCCGGCGAACGAGGTCGAGTTCGAGAAGCCGTACAACGCGCCGAACGTGAGGCCCGAGAAGTTCACGCTCTGGAACTTCACCGAGTTGTTGATGCGGCTCGACGTGAGCTGGTCGACGTCGTTGAAGTGGTAAGCGTAGTTACCCGCGACGGTGTTGCCGCCGGTCGAGTAGTTCGCGCCCAGCACGTCCGTGCTGAACGAGTACTGGCGGCCGAACGTCAGCGAACCGATGTTCGACTGCGTCAGACCGACGAAGGCTTGACGGCCGAACATCGCGCCGCCCTGGCCTGCCGTGCCGTTGCCGCTGTTGAAGCCGTTTTCGAGCACGAAGATCGCCTTCAGGCCGCCGCCCAGGTCTTCCGTGCCGCGCAGGCCCCAACGGCTGCCCTGTGCAACGCCGTCGCCGTATTGCCACAGGCTGCTGCTGCCGCCCGTCGAGTTCTTGACGTTGCTGTTGTAGCTGATACCGGCGTCGATCAAGCCGTACAGGGTGACGCTGCTTTGTGCGTGTGCCACGCCCGCGATAGACGCAAGAATAGCGGTGGTCAGAATTTTCTTTTTCAACTGTTTCTCCGGGTAAAGGAAAGATGACTACCCCCGCCTCTAACGGGCAGGTGGATGCGACCGGCTGCAATTTAAGGGTCGATAACGAAAGGAATGTGACAGTAAGGCTATGTAGGGAAATTGTCGCCATTGTGTTGTGCGAATGCGACACCCGGGTTGCGCGCCCTTCGGATTTCCCGCGATGCCCGCCGCTATTGGGTTTGCGGCCGAATATGGGGGGTTATTCGGCATGCCGGATTGGAAAAAGCGGCCTTATAAAATTTTTTTCTAAGCTTCTTCTTGTTTACCGCGATTATCGATCTTTTGATTCCGGCTTCAAGCTCGGATTGATTAACACCAGCAACGCATTAACGGCCGATCAATGCGCGCTTTACATGGCTTATTAGCGTTCATTCCTGAAATCGAAAATTAGTTACCCGAAATAAATGAAATGGGGAGGAGATCCATGAAAAAGGGCTCGCGCTGGCGGCGCGAGCCCTTTTCAATACCGTGGCGTTACAGGGAGAGCAGCGAACCGGTGCGAATGGGCTTTTCACCGGCAATGCGCGCGACTTCCATGCCGGCCGTCGCGAGGCGCGCGCTGTGGCGCGCGTATACCACGCCGCTCACGCCGGCGTGCAGCGTGGTCACGGTGTCGGCGATCGGATCGACGATGTCCGCAATGGCCGCGCCGCGTTCCACCCACGTGCCGCATTCCACGCGGAACACGAGCACGCCGCTTTGGGGCGCGACGATCGGCTCCGTGCCCGCGAGCGGCGTGGCCGGGTAGGCGAGCGGCGGCAGCGGCGCGGCCGTGCCTTCGATCACGCCGCGCCCGATCAGATACTCGATGATGGCCTGGGCGTCATGTTCGGCGAATTCGTGCGACACGTCGCGCTGGCTGCGCAATTCGACCGTCACCGAAATCGAGCCGTGCGAAATGGGGTAGTGCGCGCCGAAGCGCTCGCGCAGCTCCGACCAGCAGAAGCTGTGGATCTCGTCGAACGGGTTGCCGATCGAGTTGAGCGCGAGCAGCGACGCCTTGGCGTCGAGGTAGCGCGCGAGTGGCTCGACCTCGGGCCAGAGCTCGGGGTTCGTGTAGATGTGCATGGCGGCTTCCCAGTCGCAATGCAGGTCGAGCACGATGTCGGCGTCGTACGAGAGGCGTTGCAGCGCGAGGCGCATCGAGTCGAGCTCGGTTTTCGGCTGTTGCGCGGCCAGCGCCTCGCCCATGGCGGCGCGGATCGCGGTGCGGTTCGCGGCTTCGTCGGGGCCGAGTTTCGCCTCGATGTCGGGCAGCACGAGCGCCGTGAGTTCGTGGAAATTGCGGTTGAAGTTCTGCGCCGTGTTCGATTCGAAGCGGCCGATCAGATGCCCGAGCCAATGCTGATTCAAGCCCACCGGATTGGGCACCGGCACCACGACGACTTCGCCGCGCATGCGGCCCGCGGCTTCCAGTTCCGCGAGCTTGCGCCGCAGCGCCCACGAGACGAGCATGCCCGGCAGTTCGTCGGCGTGCAGCGAGGACTGGATATAGACCTTCTGGTTGCCGCCGGGTTTGCCGTAGTGAAAGCTGGCGATTTGCCTGGCGGTGCCGAGGGCGGGCGCGATCAACGGATGGTTTCGGGTTTGCATGATGGATGCGCGAGGCGCGGGGGACCGCGAATGGCGGTCAGGTTGACGAGAGGCCCGTGAGTGGCGCTAAGCGGGCGATATGCCGATCTTAGCGGATTCGCCGTTGGCCAGGAACCCGCGTGCCCGCGCATGCCGTGGGTGCCGTGCGCGCAATCAAAACGATTCGGAATCCGGATTAAATCGCAAGAAAAAAAGCCCGGACCGAAGTCCGGGCTTGCGTACCGCGGTGCTTAGCCGCCGTAGACGTCGAAGTCGAAGTACTTGGCTTCGATCTTCTTGTACGTGCCGTCCTTGATCATGTCGGCGATCGCCTGGTCGATCTTCGCCTTCAGGTCGGCGTCTTCCTTGCGCAGGCCGATGGCCGCTGCGCCCGTCGGGATTTCCTTGCCCGCGAACTGGAAGCCCGCGCCGCGCGGGGTCTTCAGGAAGCCGAGGTCGGCTTGCACTTCGTCTTGCAGCGCGGCGTCCAGACGGCCCGAGATCAGGTCGGCGTAGACCTGGTCCTGGTTCTGGTAAGGCACGACGTTCACGCCCTTCGGCGCCCAGTTTTCCTTGGCGTAGGTTTCCTGGATCGTGCCTTGTTCGACGCCAACCGACTTGCCCTTGAGCGAATCGGCCGTCGGCTGGAAGGTCGAGCCCTTCTTGGCCACGAGGCGCGTCGGCGTGTTGAACAGCTTCGCCGAGAAGGCGATCTGCTGTTCACGCTGCGGGGTGATCGTCATCGAGGAGAGCACGCCGTCGAACTTCTTCGCCTTCAGGCCCGGGATCATGCCGTCGAAGTCCTGCTCGACCCACACGCACTTGGCGTTCAGGCGCTTGCAGATCTCGTTGCCAAGGTCGATATCGAAGCCGACCAGCTTGCCATCGGGTGCTTTGGATTCGAACGGTGCGTAGCTGGCGTCAACGCCGAAACGCACGGTGGACCAGTCCTTCGCATGAGCGACGCCGGCCGAGACGGCGAGCAGGGCGACCGTGAGGGTGGCAAGCAGTTTCTTCACTATGGGTACTCCTCGAGATGGTTCAGGGCGCGCCGCGTGCGGTTGTGCCACCGCAGCGCATTGTCCGGCGCGGCTCGCACCGGGATTTTTTTTGGACCCGCCGGCCTGCGGCCAGCGAAGCGCGGCAAGCTTACCAGGTCAAAATTGCTGCGTCGCTAGTGTAATACCGGATGGCGGGAAAGGGCGCGGATAAGTGTACGCCCGTGCGCTTGTGCGACGCGGCGCAAAGCCTTGTCCGGCAAGGCTTGCGGGGAAGCGAGCCGGGCCCGCCGCGGGGCTCGCCGGCGCGTCGTGCGATGCTCCGCCGCAACAGTCGGAGGAATGCGAAATCCCGCCGGCGCGGCGCCGGCAGGGGAATGAAGGGTGGTTGAAATCGAATCGACGGCGCGCTGTTGGCTACGCGTAAAAACGAGGGCAATTGCGGCGCGCCTTCGCTGCCGCAATGCAGCAGCGAAGGCGGCGAGAGCGGACGTTCAGACCACGCGCACGCCCGCGCGCCAGGTCGCGCGCGGCACGGGCAGCGAGTCGAGCATCGTCACGCGCACGAAGTCGGCGCGCAGGCCCGGCTCGATCGCGCCGCGATCGGTCAGGCCCGACTTGTGAGCGGGCTCCCACGAGACCGTGGCGAGCGCACGCGGCAGCGTCCAGTCGGCCTGGGTCACGAGGTCGAACGCGGCGGTCAGGAGGCTCGACGGCACGTAGTCGGACGAGAGGATGTCGAGCAGGCCGGCCTGCGCGAGTTCCAGTGCCGAGACGTTGCCCGAGTGCGAGCCGCCGCGCACCACGTTCGGCGCGCCCATGATCGTCGCGATGCCGCGCTTTTTCGCTTCCTCGGCGGCCACGCGCGTGGTCGGGAATTCGGCCAGCACGATGCCTTCGGCGGTGGCCTGCTCGACGTGTTCCACGAGGGTGTCGTCGTGGCTCGCGAGCGGGATGCCGCGCGCGCGGCAGCGCTGCACGATTTCAAGGCGGTGCGCGTCGGCGTAACGCTCCTGTTCGGTGGCCATTTCGGCGAGCATGGCGTTCGTCTGCTCGTCGGTCCATTTGCCGTGGCGCTCCTGGAAGCGCCGCCACTGCGCGCGGTCGTGCCACTGGCGCTGGCCCGGCGTGTGGTCCATCACCGAGGCGAGGCGCAGCAGCGGATGGTCGCTCAGCGTGTCGAACAATTCGATCACGTCTTCGGTGGCGATCTCGCAGCGCAGGTGCAGGAAGTGGTCGGCGCGCAGCAGCTTGCGTTCGGAAAAGCGCTTGAGCGCGGCGGCGCTGGCAAGCTGCACGTCGCGCCCGCGCACGCCCACGGCGAGACGCGTGCCGATGGCGAGCGCGTCGAATACCGTGGTGATGCCGGCTGCCGCGATCTGCGCGTCGTGAATGACGAAGGCGGCGTCGGTGTTCCAGTGCACGCCGGGGCGCGGCGCAAGGTGCTTTTCCAGGTTGTCGGTGTGCAGTTCGACGAGGCCCGGCAACAGGAAGTCGCCTTCCCAGTCCTCGGCCTCGGGCGCGGCGGTCGAGCCGCGTGAAATGTCACGGATGATGCCGTCTTCCACGCTTAGCGTGCCGGTGAAAACGTCGTCTCGCGTTACGATGCGAGCGTTTTTGATCAACATCGTCAGGCTCCCTAATCAGAAATCGCAGATATCGCAGATATCGGTTTGCGCCATTCTGGCGGTATTCAGGCCGCGGCGGTGAGCGGCGCTTGCGCGCGCGGCGCGGTGAGTTCGAGTACGCGCGTGGCGACGCGCTCGCGCGTGTCCTCGTCGTGGAACACGCCGACGATCGCAGCGCCCCGTTCGCGCGCCTCGCCGATCAGGCTCGCCACGACTTCGCGGTTTTCCGCGTCGAGCGAAGCAGTGGGCTCGTCGAGCAGCAGCACGCGATGCTGCGCGATCAGGCCCCGCGCGATGTTGACGCGCTGCTGCTCGCCGCCCGAGAAGGTGGCCGGTGCGAGCGGCCAGAGGCGGCGCGGCACGTTCAGGCGCGCGAGCAGCGTTTGCGCGCGCTCGCGGGCTTCGTCTTCCTCCACGCCGCGCGACACGAGCGGCGCGGCCACGATGTCGAGCGCGCTCACGCGCGGAATCACGCGCAGAAACTGGCTCACGTAGCCCATCACGTTGCGGCGCAGCCGCAGGATGTCGTGGGGCGCCGCGCCCGTGATTTCCAGGTGGCCAAGCGGCGCGCCTTCGTCGCGGATCGCGATCGAGCCGCCGCTCGCGAGATAGTTGCCGTACAGGCAGCGCAGGAACGTGCTCTTGCCCGCGCCCGAGGGCCCGACCAGCACGATGCATTCGCCGCGCTCCACGTCGAGCGAAACGCCCGCGAGCGCTTCGATGCCGATGCCGCCCTGGCCGTGCAGCGTGAAGGTCTTGCGCACGTCCTCGGCGCGCAGCATGAGCGCGGGGCGCTCGATGAAGGCGCGCGTGCCTTTCGTGACGGGGGCGGCCGGTGTTGAGGTGAAAGTCATGTCGATCATCCTAGACCGGCAGCACGGATGCCACCAGCGTCTGCGTATAGGGATGTTGCGGGTCGTCCAGCACCTGGTCGGTCAGGCCCGATTCGACCACCGTGCCGCCTTGCATCACCATCAGGCGATGCGCGAGCAAGCGCGCCACGCCGATGTCGTGCGTGACGATCAGCACCGAAAGATGCAGCGTGGTCGTGAGCGTGCGCAACAGGTCGAGCAGGCGCGCCTGCACGGACACGTCGAGGCCTGCCGTGGGCTCGTCCATGAATACGAGGCGCGGCCCGGTCACGAGATTGCGCGCGATTTGCAGACGTTGCTGCATGCCGCCCGAAAACGCGGAGGGCAGCTCGTCGATGCGCAGGGCGTCCAGTTCCACGCGCTGCATCCATTGCTGCGCCGTGTTGCGGATCTGTCCGTAGTGGCGTGCGCCCACGGCCATGAGCGGCTCGCCGATATTGGCCCCGGCCGAGACACCCGCGCGCAGCCCGTCGCGCGGATTCTGCTGCACGAAGCCCCATTCGGTGCGTGCAAGCAGGCGCCGGCGCGGCTCGGAAAGCGTGCGCAGGTCGAGCGTTTCGCCGTTCGCGCTCGTGTAGTGCAAGTCGCCCGAATCGGCTTCGGTGCGCAGCGCGAGCGTGTTGAGCAGCGTGGTCTTGCCCGAGCCCGATTCGCCGACGATGCACAGCACCTCGCCGGGGTACAGGTCGAAGCTCACGTCGCGGCAGCCGTTGCGGCCGCCAAACTGCTTCGTGAGCGATCTTGCGCTTAGCAGCGGCGTCATGCGTTTTCTCCGGCTTGATTCGTTGCGCGCGCATCGACGTCGTTTTCGCTTGCGTCGTCGCTTGCATCGTCGTCTGCGCGGCGCTCGTGGCAGTAGTCGCTATCCGAGCAGACGAACATGCGCTTGCCCGCGTCGTCGACGATCATCTCGTCGAGGAAGCTCTCGCGCGAGCCGCACAGCGCGCACGCGTGCTCCCAGCGCTGCACTTCGAACGGGTGATCGTCGAAGTCGAGGCTCTTGACCGGCGTGTACGGCGGGATCGCATAGATGCGGCGCTCGCGGCCCGCGCCGAACAATTGCAGCGCGGCGTTCATGTGGAGTTTCGGATTGTCGAACTTCGGAATCGGCGAAGGCGAGGTGAGGTAGCGCCCGTTCACCGTGACCGGATAATCGTAGGTCGTGGCGATGCTGCCGTGCTGCACGATGTCCTCGTAAAGCTTCACGCTGATCAGGCCGTAATCGGCGAGCGCGTGCAGCTTCTTGCATTCGGCCACGCGCGGCTCGAGACGGAACAGCGGCTCGGGCATCGGCACCTGATACACGAGGATCTGCTTGTCGGTGAGCGGCGTTTCGGGAATGCGGTGGCGCGTCTGGATGATCGACGCTTGCGTTGTGTGGCGCGTGGTGGCCACACCCGTGGTGCGTGCGAAAAAGCGGCGGATGTTCACGGCGTTCGTGGTGTCGTCCGAGCCCTGGTCGATCACCTTGAGCGTGTCGTTCGCGCCGATGATGGCCGCCGTCACCTGAATGCCGCCCGTGCCCCAGCCATACGGCAGCGGCATTTCACGCGAGGCGAACGGCACCTGGTAGCCGGGCACGGCCACGGCCTTGAGCAGCGCGCGGCGCAGCATGCGCTTGGTCTGCTCGTCCAGATAAGCGAAGTTGTAGCCGGAGGCGGCTTGTGTTTCGTGCGAGGCGACGTGCGAGGTGGGATGCGAGGTGAGATGCGAGGTGAGATGCGAAGCGGCCGGCGAAGCGGCAGCGGCCGCGCTGGCCTGCAAGGTATCGGGCGCGTTCATGCGGCCTCCTGGTTCGGCTCGCCGGCGTCTTGCTCATGCCGCGCGCGCAAGCGCCGCACGAGTTCCAGCTCGGCCTGGAAGTCCACGTAGTGCGGCAGTTTCAGATGCTGCACGAAACCCGAGGCTTCCACGTTGTCGCTGTGCGAGAGCATGAATTCGATGTCCTGGGTGGGCGAGGCGATCGTCTCGCCCAGTTCTTCGGCGCGCAGCGCGCGGTCCACCAGCGCCATCGCCATGGCCTTGCGCTCCGCATGGCCGAACGTGAGCCCGTAGCCCTGCGTGAACTTCGGCGGCACGTCTTTCGCGCCCGCGAACTGGTTGATCATCTGGCACTCGGTCAACTCGATTTCGCCGATCTCGACGGCCTCATCGAGTTCGTCCAGCACCATTTCTACGCACACCGAACCAAAGCGGATCTCGCCCGCGAACGGGTGCGAATGCGCATAGCCGCGCTGGGTGGCATAGCCCATTGCGAGCAGGAAGCCTTCGTCGCCGCGCGCGAGGTTTTGCAGGCGCAGCGTGCGATCGGCCGGGAACGCCAGCGGTTCGCGTGAGAGGTCGCCGGGCTCGCGCGCCCCGGACGCGGGCGTTTCCTGCTCGATCAGGCCTTCCTTGTCGAGCAGCGAGAGCACGCGCGGCATCGGTTCCTCGGGCGGCGTGGCGAGCGGCGCATGTGTTGCGCTGTGTTCGCCGTCGGTGCCATCGGTGCCATCGGCGAGCAACGCGAAATCGAGCAGGCGCTGCGTGTAATCGTAGGTCGCGCCGAGCACCTGGCCGCCGGGCACATCCTTGAAGGTCGCGGAAATGCGGCGCTCCACCACCATGTTTTCGGTTTCGACGGGCTCCGTATAGCCGAAACGCGGCAGCGTGGTGCGATAGGCGCGCAGCAGAAAGATCGCTTCGACGAGATCGCCCGCGGCCTGCTTGATCGCGAGGGCGGCGAGTTCTTCGTCGTAGACCGAACCTTCGGCCATCACGCGCGCCACGGCGAGGCGCATCTGCTCGCGGATCTGCGCGACGCTCAGCTCCGGCACGCCCGTGTCGCCACGGCGCGCTTCGTCGAGCAGACGCCACGACGCTTCGATCGCGCGCTCTCCCCCTTTGACGGCGACGTACATCAGTGCATCTCCACGAGAGTCGTGCGCGGCAGGCCCATCAAACGGTTGCCGCACACGAGATAGAAGTCGATGCCGCACGGGAAGTGCGGCGCAAAAGCGGCGCGTTCGCGCCAGAAGCGCTCGGGCAGGCCGACCGGCGCGATGCTGCAAGTCGTTTCGATGCCGGGGCCGCGCAGCGAGAGCGGCGCGCCGCCCGTGAACGCGCTCACGCGCACGAACACCATGGCCGCCTGTTCCGGCGACTCGGGCGTGCCGCTTGCGAAGGCTTCGAGCGGCGGCAGTTCCGCGGCGTCGTGCACGTAAGCGAACGCGGCCGTGCGAGGTTCCGGTGCAAGCGGCGCGCCCGCGTGAAAGCGCAGTGCGGCGGCAAGCGCCGCGTCGGGCTGCGCGAGCCAGACCGGTGTGGCGTAGTCGGCCAGCGCGAGCAGCGAGGCGAAGGCGGCGAGACCGGCGCGCGTGGTGGAAGCCTCGGCGGCGGCGCCCGGCAGCGGCGTTTCGATCAAGCCGATCGTGCCGGGGCGCGCGAGCGCGTCGAGCAGCGTGCGGAACACGGCCTGCGTGTCATGGACGGGGTCGCCGAAGCCGGGCGCGAGCGCCGCGAGCAAATCGGGCGTCATGGCGCCGTTGTTGGCATTGCGTTGGTCGCTCATGCGTCACCTCGAACCATCGTGAAGAACTCGACCCGCGTGCCGGCCGCTTTGGCGCGGCGCGTGTCACGTTGGGCGGCCAGGCGCGCGGCCAGCGGCTCGATCAACTGCGCATGCAGCCGCTCGTGGCGGGCGGGCAACTGGAGCAGGGCGTCGGCGAGCGCGGCCAGCTCGGCGCGGCGCTTGTCGCGGCCCAGATGGCAGGCCACGCCGACCGGGCCGGGCAGGCTTGCATCGGCGCGCCCGGCGGCTTCCGAGGCGGGTGCGGCTTCGGCGCCGACGGCACCCGAGGCGCGCAGGCGCAGCGTGGCGCGCGTGACGGTGGCCTCGCCCAGATTGAAGGCGTCGCCGGTGCCGCCAATGCGCCCGCGCACCATGGCAACGCCGGTTTGCGGCGGGCGCAGCCAGTCGAAGGCGGGCGCGGGGACGCCTGCGAGCGCCGCGCCCAGCGCCGCTTCGAGCTCGGCGCGCGGCGTGTGCGCGAGAACCACCATCCATGCGCGCCGTGCGGCGGGGGAGGACGAGGTGGAGGAAGCGTTCATCGGAGTTCCTGTGTCGTGAACGAGGGGAGAGCGGACATGGCAACTGGTTCTGTGAAGCGGGTCAATTGAACCATCTATTCATCTAAACGTCTAGACGTTTAATGGTACAGTCGTTTCACGCGGGCGGATTCGAGGTTTTCATATTTCCATCACGCCCTGCGCACTACAATGCACAAAACGCTATTGGAACCGAGAGGAATGACAGCACCATGACATCGAACGACGAGGCGCCGGCCAGCCTGCTCGAACGCGGCGCGGGCGTGGCGGTGTGGCGGCAGATCGAGCAGATCCTCGCGGCCGAGATCGCGGCGAAGGGCTTCGGCGAGGACGGCCGCCTGCCGAGCGAGGGCGAACTCGCGCGCCGTTTCGACGTGAACCGCCATACCGTGCGGCGCGCAATGCTGGGCCTTGCGGCGCTCGGCCTCGTGAGCGTGGAGCAGGGGCGCGGCACCTTCGTGCAGCCCGGCGCGATCGACTACACCATCGGCAAGCGCACGCGCTTCACCGAAAACCTGAAGCGCCATCAGCATTCGGCGGCGGGCAAGCTGCTGGCCTCGTCGCGCGTGAAGGCGGACCCCGCGGTCGCCAAGGCGCTCGGCCTGCGCGCGGGTGCGCTCGTGTACCGGCTCGAAACGCTGCACGAGTCGGACGGCGTGCCGCTCACCTACGCGCGCAGTTGGTATCCGGCCGCACGCTTCGCCGACCTGCCCGCCGTCATGGAGCGCGTGGACAGCACCTCCAAGGCGCTCGCCGAATTCGGCGTGAAGGATTATCTGCGCAAGTGGAGCCGTATCGGCAGCGTGCTGCCCGAGGCCGAGGTGGCGCGGCGCCTGAACATCAACCGGCAGCAGCCGGTGCTGTGGGTGGAAAACGTCGACGTCGATCTCGACGGCGTGCCGATCAAATATGGCGTCACCCACTTCGCGGCCGATCGCGTGCAGCTCATGGTGGAGCACGACCTATGAGCGTGCCGCAGCAGGACTGGAGCGAAGCCACGCGCTTCGCGCTTTACTATGCGCCGCCGCGCGGGTCGGTCTGGTGGCAGGCGGGTTGCGCCTGGCTTGGCCGCGATCCGGAAACGGGCGAGACGCTCGCGTCGCCGCGGATCGCGGGACTCGCGCAACCGCTCGCCGGCCTGAGCGTTGCGCCCCGCCGATATGGCTGGCACGGCACGCTCGTGCCGCCGTTCCGGCTCGCACGAGGCGTGAGCCCCGAAGCGCTGTGCGCGGCCGCCCAGCAGTGGGCGCTAGAGCAGGCGCGCTTCGAAGCCAACGTCGAGGCGGCGACGCTCGGCCGCTTCGTCGCGCTGCGTCCGGCCGACGAAGCCGGCGAAACCGCGCTGCGCGAACTCGCGGCGAGCGCCCTGCGCGCACTCGGTTCGCTGCGCGCCCCACAAACGCCCGCCGAGCTTGCGAAGCGCCTGGACGCGCCGCTCACGCCGCGTCAGCGCACCTATGTCGAAGAATGGGGCTACCCGTACGTGTTCGAAGAATTCCGCTTTCACATGACGCTATCCGATTCGCTGAACGACGCGCAAACGTGCGCGCAACTCGTCGAGGCCTGGAACACGCAGATGTGCGATGCGCGCGCGCTGCCCGTGGAGGGCGCGGCCCTCTTCGTCGAGCCGCAACCGGGCGCGCCGTTCGCGCTGTGGCGCCGTCTTGCGTTCGCGCAGGTGCGCGCATGAAGGGCGGCCTGATCTATGTAATGGGGCCTTCGGGCGCGGGCAAGGACACGCTGCTGCGCTATGCGCGCGAGCGTCTCGCCGGGGAAAGCGTGGTGTTCGCGCATCGCTACATCACGCGCGAGGACAGCGGCGGCGAGAACCACATCGCGCTCAACGAGGCCGAATTCGAAGCGCGCTCGCAGCGCGGCCTCTTCGCGCTGCAATGGCGCAGCCACGCGCTGCGCTACGGCGTGGGCGTGGAGATCGACCAGTGGATGGCGTTGGGCTGCACCGTGGTGGTGAATGGCTCGCGCGCCTACGCGGGCGAGGCATTCGAGCGCTATGCGCGCATGACGCTCGTGCATGTCGAGGCCGCGCAGCACGTGCTCGCCGCGCGCCTCGCCTCGCGGGCGCGCGAAACGCCCGAGCAGGTGGCGGCGCGCCTCGCGCGGCGCGCGCCCTTCGAAGTGCCGCAGGGCGCGGCGTTCTCGCGCATCGACAACTCGGGGCGACTGGAGGAGGCGGGCGAGGCGTTCGTCGAACTCGTGAGGCAGGTGGCGGCGGGCTAGCGCCAACGCCGGGCGGTGCGCGTACGACTTCGCCGCAACCTCGCCTTAACAGCCGCTTAAGGGCTCGCGCAGGCAGGGGGGATTTTTGGTCGAGGGCGGTTGCCATGAGAAGATGAAGGCGACTCGCGAACTCATAGAGAATGCCCTTGGACCGTTTCCAGGAGATGCAGATTTTCACGCGCATCGTCGACCGCCGCAGCTTCACGCAGGCGGCCGAGGATCTGAACCTGCCGCGCGCCACGGTCACCAACTCCATCAAGCGGCTCGAAGCACGCCTCGGCGTGCGCCTGCTCGAACGCACCACACGCCAGGTGAAGCCGACGCTCGACGGCGAAGCCTATTACCAGCGCTGCACGCGCCTGCTCGCCGACCTCGAGGAAACCGAGGAGGCCTTTCGCGACCCCGATCCGCAGGGGCGCCTGCGCGTGAACATGCAGGGCACACTCACGCAGTATTTCGTGATGCCGCGCCTGCCCGACTTTCTCGCGCGCTATCCGCGCATCGACCTCTTCATCGGCTCGGGCGATCATTTCGTCGACCTCGTGCGCGAGGGCGTGGACTGCGTGCTGCGCGCGGGCGAACTGGCCGACTCCTCGATGATCGCGCGTCGCGTGGCGCTGCTGGAGCAGGTGACTTGCGCGAGCCCCGCCTATCTCGAACGGCACGGCGACCCGGCGACGATCGAGGCGCTCGACGGCGCGGCTGCGGGCATTGCGGAGCATGAGAACAAAGGAGCAAGCGTGTCCGGCTCGGGGCATCGCGCCGTGAATTATGTTTCGTCGGCCACGGGCCGCGCGCTGCCGCTCGAATTCACGACGCCGCAGGGCGTGGCACGTGTGACGCTGCCGGGGCCGGTGGCCGTCAACGGCGCGGAGCTTTATACGGCGGGTGCGCTGGCGGGGCTGGGCATCGTGCAGGTGCCGCGCTACCGCGTTCGCGAGCACCTCGCGAGCGGCGAGCTGTGCGTCGTGTTGCCGGCGTATCCGCCGCCGCCATTGCCGGTTTCGGTGCTGTATCCGCAGAACCGCCAGTTGTCGCTGCGCGTGCGCGCTTTCGCAGACTGGCTCGTGCAGGTGTTCGCCGACGTCGCCTGAGCGTTCAGGTGCGCCGCGCGACCATGCCCGACACGCGCGCGGCCGCTTGCTGAAGCGGTTCGAGAAAGGTCTTCACCATCTGCTTGGCGGACGTGCGCTGCGCGTTGCCGCTGATGTTCATCGCGGCGATCACGCGGCCGTGGCGGTTGCGAATGGGCGCGGAGATCGAGATGAGGCCGCCTTCCAGTTCCTGATCGACGATGGCCCAGCCTTGCTGGCGCACCTGCGCGATGATCTTCTTGAGCTCGCCGATATCGGTGACGGTGCGCGGCGTGTGCGCGTAGAGCGGCGTGGAGCCGAGCGTTTCCTCGAGCGCGCCTTCGTCGAGCGAGGCGAGCAGCACGCGCCCCATCGAGGTGCAGTACGCGGGCAGGCGGCTGCCGATCGAGAGGTTGATCGTCATGATCTTGTGCGTGGGCACGCGCAGCACGTAGACGATCTCCGTGCGATCGAGCACGGCCGCCGAGCAGCTCTCGTGCACTTCCTGCGAGAGCTCCTCCATCACCGGTTCGGCGAGGTTCCAGAACGGCATCGACGTGAGGTAGGCGAAGCCGAGATCGAGAATGCGCGGCGTGAGGCGAAAAAGCCGGCCCTCGGCTTCGACGTAGCCGAGCGTCTGGAGCGTGAGCAGGATGCGGCGCGCGCCCGCGCGCGTGAGGCCGGTTGCGGCGGCGACGTCGGTCAGGGTCTGCTCGGGATGCTCGGCGTTGAACGCGCGGATCACCGAAAGCCCGCGCGCGAACGACTGCACATAGGAGTCGCCCGGCTTTTCGGGGATCTCCGGCGGTTCGGCGGAACGGCCGGGCGAGGCATTGGAAGCAGAATTCATGGGCGTGGCGGTCGGTGTGGCTGCGGCGCTTGGAGAACCTGTCAAGATAGCGCAAGCGACCGGTTTCGCCAACACGCGGCGCGCCGGGGGCGGGGCAACGGGGACGAGCGGGACGGACGTTTCCCGCGACGATCGACCGGTCTGTTGCTGCTTGCGACAAATGCGCGCATTATGCCCATTCGATTCCGTTTATTTGACTTCCATCAATTTATTTTCGCTAAATATATAGGCGGAAAATCTGAATGAATTGATTCCAATCCGGATCGCCGTGTCATTCATTTGCGAATAAAAAACGGCACAGGGATTCGAATGAATCGAAACACTTTCTGAAGATTTCGCAATTGACCCAATCACGCCTTCGTGCCCTTTGAGCGCGCGTGCGCGCAGGTCCCGCCGGGCCGGAATCAGCGCCCCACAGGGCGCCCGCAAAACCGAAAGGTTCTAGAAAGATAATTGCGGCTTTACGCCGCGCTTGCCTGAGCGAGATTTGACCCGCTCGCGAATCCTTAGCAAAGATCAAATTTCGCGATTACTCCTTTCCGTAAAATCGCGCTGCATACGATACGGGTGCATTTTGCGTGGCGATTTTGCGATGCAAATGTGTTGGGTGTTACGCGTTTTGGTGGACAACGGAAGAACAGGCAAACATGAAAGACAGAAAAGCCTTTAAAAGGTGGTTAATCCCCCTCGGCAGCGGGCTGCTCGTTTCTCTTGCGGGGTGCAGCGGCAATTTCGCCGTGCTGGACCCGAAGGGCAGCGTGGGCGCGGCCGAGAAGTCGCTCATCCTCACGGCCACGTGGGCCATGCTGCTGGTCGTGGTGCCCGTCATCATCCTGACGCTGCTGTTCGCGTGGCGTTACCGGGCTTCCAACCGCAACGCGACCTACGCGCCCAAGTGGGCCCACTCCACGGCGATCGAAGTGGTGGTCTGGGCCATTCCGGCCGCGATCATTCTGTTCCTCGCCATCCTCACGTGGCGCACCTCGCACGAACTCGATCCGTACAAGCCGCTGGAGTCGAGCGTGAAGCCCATCAACGTCGAAGTGGTCGCGCTCGACTGGAAGTGGCTCTTCATCTACCCGGACCTCGGCATCGCTTCGGTGAACCAGCTCGCCGTGCCGGTGGGCACGCCGGTCAACTTCCGCATCACGTCGGACTCGGTGATGAACTCGTTCTTCATCCCGCAACTGGGCACCCAGGTCTACGCCATGGCGGGCATGCAAACGCGCCTGCACCTGATCGCCGACGAAGCCGGCGATTTCGACGGCCTCTCGTCGAACTACAGCGGCAAGGGCTTCTCGGACATGAAGTTCCGCACGCTCGCCACGAGCCAGCAGGACTTCGACGCCTGGGTGCAGAAGGTGAAGACGTCGTCCACCCAGCTTTCGATGGACGAGTACGCATCGGTTTCGAAGCCGCAGGAGAAGGCGCCGGTCCAGTACTTCTCGACAGTCGACCCGAAGCTCTTCAACAACATCATCGCGAAGTACAACAACGGGCACGTGACGAATTTTGACCCGTCCTGCGTGACCAAGGGGTAAGCAGCATGTTCGGAAAACTCACATTAGAGGCGATCCCGTTCGATCAGCCCATCATCATGGGCGCGGCAGCGTTCATGGCGCTGCTCGTCCTCGGCGTGCTCGGTCTCGTGACCGTGACCGGCAAATGGAAGTACATCTGGACCGAGTGGCTCACGAGCGTGGACCACAAGCGCATTGGCGTGATGTACATGATCGTGGCGGTGCTCATGCTCGTGCGCGGCTTCGCCGACGCGGTCATGATGCGTATCCAGCAGGCCATGGCGTTCAATTCGCCGGGCTATCTGCCACCGCACCACTTCGACCAGATCTTCACGGCGCACGGCGTCATCATGATCTTCTTCATGGCGATGGCGCTCATGGTCGGCTTCTTCAACCTCGTGGTGCCTCTCCAGATCGGTGCGCGCGACGTGGCGTTCCCGTTCCTGAACTCGCTCTCGTTCTGGATGACGGCGATCAGCGCGATCCTCATCAACCTGTCGCTCGTGATCGGTGAATTCGCGAAGGTGGGCTGGCTTGCGTATCCGCCGCTCTCCGAGTTGCAGTTCAGTCCGGACGTGGGGGTGGACTATTACATCTGGGCGGTCCAGCTCTCGGGCGTCGGCACCTTGATTACAGGCGTGAACTTCTTCGTCACGATCATCAAGATGCGCGCGCCGGGCATGACGCTCATGAAGATGCCCGTGTTCACGTGGACGGCGCTGTGCTCGAACGTGCTGATCATGGCGACGTTCCCGATCCTCACGATCGCCGTGGCGCTGCTCGGCCTCGACCGTTACGTCGGCACGCACTTCTTCACGAATGAACTCGGCGGCAACGCCATGCTGTATCTGAACCTGATCTGGGCGTGGGGCCACCCCGAGGTGTACATCCTCGTGCTGCCTGCGTTCGGCATCTATTCGGAAGTGATGGCCACGTTCTGCAAGAAGCCGCTGTTCGGCTACAAGACGATGGTCTACGCCTCGTGCGCGATCATGGTGCTGGCGTTCCTCGTGTGGGCCCACCACTTCTTCACGATGGGCTCGGGAGCCGACGTCAACGCGTTCTTCGGTATCGCGACGATGGTCATCGCCATTCCGACCGGCGTGAAGATCTTCAACTGGCTGTTCACGATGTATCGCGGCCGTGTCCACTTCACCGCACCGGTGCTCTGGACCGTGGGCTTCATGGTGACGTTCTCGATCGCGGGCATGACCGGCGTGATGCTGGCTATTCCGGGCGCGGACTTCGTGCTGCACAACTCGCTGTTCCTGATTGCTCACTTCCACAACGCCATTATCGGCGGCGTGGTGTTCGGCTACCTCGCGGGCCTGCAATACTGGTTCCCGAAGGTGTTTGGCCTGAAGCCCAGCGAAAAGCTCGGCAAGGCGTCGTTCTGGTGCTGGTTCGTCGGCTTCTACGTGGCCTTCGTGCCGCTCTACGTGCTCGGCTTCATGGGCGCAACGCGCCGCACCAACCACTACGACGTGCCCGAATGGCATCCGTACTTCGTGATCGCCGCAGTGGGCGCCGTGATCATCGCGCTCGGCATCGTGTTCCAGGTGCTGCTATGGGTGATGGCCTTCGTGGACCGCAACAAGGCGGCGTGCAAGGACGTGACGGGCGACCCGTGGGACGGCCGTACGCTCGAATGGGCAACTTCGTCGCCGCCGGCAGTCTATAACTTCGCGGTCATTCCGCACGTGGACGACATCGACGCCTTCGCGCACATGAAGGAAACGGGCCGTGCTCCGGGACTCGCCGCGAAATACACCGACATCCATATGCCGTCCAACACGGCGGCGGGCTTCATCATCGGCATGTTCAGCCTCGTGCTGGGTTTTGCGGCCGTGTGGCACATCACGTGGCTTGCCGTGCTCGGTTTCGTCGGCGTCGTGCTGACGGTGATCATCAAGAGCTTCGGCAACAACGACGGTTATTACATCCCGGCCGCGAAGGTTCGCGAGATCGAGGAAAAGCGCTTTGGCGCCGGCGCTGCCGTGGCCAAGCGTGATCTGGTCGCCGAGGAGGCAATCTGATGTTACAGAAAACCAATGCGGCAACCCTTGCCGAACTCGATCATCACGATCACCCGGAGTCGCACTCGGTATTCGGCTTCTGGGTCTACCTGATGACCGACTGCCTGCTGTTCGCGGCGCTGTTCGCCACGTTCGGCGTGCTCGGCCACCAGTTCGCGGGCGGCCCGACGGGCAAGGACCTGTTCGATATTCCGGGCGTCGCGCTCGAAACCGCGGTGCTGCTGCTCTCGAGCATCACCTACGGCTTCGCGATGCTCGGCGCGCACCAGCGCAAGAACAGCGTCGTGCTCGGCTGGCTGGCTGTCACCTTCGTTCTGGGTGCGTCGTTCCTCGTGCTCGAACTGCGCGAGTTCTCGCACCTGATCGCTGACGGCGCCGGTCCGCAGCGCAGCGCGTTCCTCTCGTCGTTCTTCACGCTCGTCGCCACGCACGGCCTGCACGTGTTCTTCGGCCTGCTGTGGATGCTCGTGATGATGATCCAGGTGATTCGCGCGCCGCAACTGGGCGAGCAGGAAGTCCGCCGCCTCACGTGCCTGAGCCTGTTCTGGCACTTTCTGGACGTCGTGTGGATCTGCGTGTTTTCTTTTGTCTATCTGGGGAGCGTGCTCTAAATGGCTCAAGCACATACTCATGCTCAGTCCCACGGCAGCCTTGGCAGCTATGTGGCGGGCTTCATCCTCGCGGTGCTGCTGACCGCAGGCGCGTTTGGCGTCGTGCTGCACGGCACGCTCGACGCCACCACGGCCATCATTGTGATCGCGGTGCTCGCGTTCGTGCAGGTGGTCGTGCACCTGGTGTTCTTCCTGCACCTGAACGTCTCGCCGGGGCAGGGCTGGAACGTGCTCTCGCTCGCGTACACGGTGCTGGCCGCCGCGTTCCTGATCTTCGGCACGATCTGGGTCATGCATAACGTCGGCATGCTCATGATGTCGCGTTAAGCGCATTCCCTGGCGTTTGAAGGCCGCACGGACTCGTGTTCCGTGCGGCTTTTTCGTTTCTGGCGCCAGTTTCGCGTGCTTGACACCCGTCCCGCGCGACGCCTATCATGGGCGCCAAATGTTCGATTATCGATCATAGGTTCGACAGTCGAACAAAACGCACGAGGACGTGCGCGTTCGATCGCCCTTTTTTCGCCCGCGCAGTCCGTCAAGCTCAATCATCTGGAGACTCACATGACGGAAGCATTCATCTGCGACGCGATTCGCACGCCGATCGGCCGCTACGCGGGCGCCCTTGCCCAGGTTCGCGCCGACGACCTCGGGGCCGTGCCCCTCAAGGCGCTGATGGAGCGCAACAAGGACGTGGACTGGACGGCGATCGACGACGTCATCTACGGCTGCGCGAACCAGGCCGGCGAGGACAACCGCAACGTCGCACGCATGTCGTCGCTGCTGGCGGGCCTGCCGCAGGCCGTGCCGGGCTCGACCGTGAACCGTTTGTGCGGCTCCGGCATGGACGCCGTGGGTATCGCCGCGCGCGCGCTCAAGTCCGGCGAAACCGGGCTGATGATCGCGGGCGGCGTGGAAAGCATGAGCCGCGCGCCGTTCGTCATGGGCAAGTCCGCTAGCGCCTTTGCGCGCGACGCCGCGATTTACGACACGACCATCGGCTGGCGCTTCGTCAATCCGCTCATGAAGCAGCAGTATGGCGTCGATTCGATGCCGGAAACGGCCGAGAACGTCGCCGTGGACTATAACGTGAGCCGCGCCGATCAGGACGCATTCGCGGTGCGCAGCCAGCAGAAGGCAGCACGCGCACAAGCGGACGGCACGCTCGCGCAGGAAATCGTTTCGGTCACGATCGCGCAGAAGAAGGGCGACCCGATCGTCGTTTCGCGCGACGAGCATCCGCGTGAAACCAGCCTCGAAGCGCTCGCGCGCCTCAAGGGCGTGGTGCGCGCCGACGGTTCGGTCACGGCTGGCAATGCTTCGGGTGTGAACGACGGCGCTTGCGCCCTGCTGCTCGCCAATGCGGAAAACGCGAAGCGCTTCGGGCTGACGCCGCGTGCGCGTGTGCTCGGTATGGCGACGGCCGGCGTTGCGCCGCGCGTGATGGGTTTCGGACCTGCGCCGGCGACGCAAAAGCTGCTCGCGCAACTGAACATGACGATCGACCAGTTCGACGTTATCGAGCTTAACGAAGCGTTTGCTTCTCAAGGTCTTGCCGTGCTGCGTGCGCTCGGTGTCGCTGACGACGATCCTCGCGTCAATCCGAATGGCGGCGCGATTGCGCTGGGCCACCCGCTCGGAATGAGCGGCGCACGCCTCGTGACCACCGCCATGTATCAGTTGCATCGCACGCAAGGTCGCTTCGCGCTTTGCACGATGTGTATCGGGGTGGGGCAGGGGATTGCGATTGCTATCGAGCGGGTTTGAGCGCCGCTTGCGCTAGTTTCGCTTCGATAGAGGAAGCCGCGAATCGTTTGATTCGCGGCTTTTTTTACGTCTGTTTTGCGTCTCTTGGGCGGGCACGTCCTGAAGCGCACTTCATTGCGCTTAGCCCTGCCGTTACCCCGTTGTCCCCGTTAGCCCGGAACACCCATGTGGGGTTGCGCCTGCAACGACGCGCGGTCCGCCGCGCGATCCACGCCCTTGTCGCGGTCCGCGGCAACGTGGCTGTTCGTGTTGCTCAATCCTTTCTCGCTCATGTGGCTGGCTGACTTCCCGTCAGCGTGAAGCCCGTGGCCGCGTGCGTGCAGTCCTGCGCGGTCAGCCGCCCGCTCATGCCCCTTGTCGCGGTCCGCCGATACGTGGCTGTTCGTGTTGCTGAAGCCCACGCTGCTCATGTGACCCAGCGATTGGCCGTCGGAATGGCCCAAGCCCGCGTGTCCGGCTCCCATGCTCGCGCCCATCCCGGCGCCGCCACCGTTGCCACCGCCATTGCCGCCGCCGCTACCCCCGCCGCCGCCGTGTGCATAAACCGGCGCCGTCGCGCACGCCAGCAAACACGCTGCCGCCACAATCATCGTTCGTGCTGCTTTCATTGTTGTCTCCCCAAAAGAGTCGCCTTCGATGCGTCGATTGTATGAGGGCCGTCATCGGCTCGATATGGCACAGGTGTAATCGTGTGTAAGTGCTGTATCTGCTGTTGCGGAAAGTCCTCGTGCGTCGCCGCCGGCGGGCGGAAATCCATGAGGAGTTCTGACTTTCACCGTGCTTGCGTTTTGCTATCAAGGTTGAAATACATATAATTCTCAATACACCTTCGCCGCCTTTTGAAAATCATTGGCGAGTGTATTTCGCACGCACGCTCATATCGTTAATGCTTGATTCGTCATCGATATAGCGCTGAGAAGCACGGGACATTGCCATGCAAAAATCCGCCGGCGCAAACGCCGCGAACGGGCAGGCGGCACCACGCTGAGTGACGTTGGCGCCGTCACGTCGCCAGGCCTCGCACAACGGCCGTCGAACGCATGGTACTGACAGCGTGCGCCCCTCACCGCAAAGGGACGCATGAAATCAGTATTTCGTGCAACGCAACAAACTCGCGATTTGTTTCAATTCAATATCGAACGCGAATTTGCGGCCCAGCAAACCCCACTGAAATTCGCGTGATTCACCCTGAATAACTTGATCGGACTCCGGCCAGTTAGCGCCCTGTTTTTAAAAGCCGCGCGTAGAATCGGTCGCACTTCGGCGTGACAGGCACGATACGCCGATGCCATGCATCAAAAGCAAATTCGAAACTCTAGACCGGGAGAATGTGAATGAGGAAGGCAGCGATTCTGGCAGCGGCATGGGTGGTGGGCGTTGGCATTTCGCAGGCGGCGCTGGCGCAAAACGACCAGGCCGCTTCGGCACCGCAAGCACAATCGGCGCTTGCAAGCGCCGCGCAGGATATCGTCGCCAACGCGCAACCGGTGCATATTCAGGCGAAGATCGTCGGCATCGATCGCGCCGCGCGCGTGGTCACGCTGCGCGGTCCGCGCGGCAACGACGTCGATATCGCGCTCAGCCAGCAGGTCGGCAACTTCGACCAGCTCAACGTGGGCGACACCGTGGACGTGCTCTACAAGAACGCGTTGCTCGTCACGGCCGACAAGGTCACGGGCAAGGACAAGGGCATTCGCAAGCGTGTCGATACCAATGTGTATCTGCCGGCGTCGTCGGGTTATGACGCCGCGCGCCAGGTCGAAGTGCAGGCGACCGTGCAGCACATCAACGCGAAGAAGCGTGAAGTCACGCTGCGCGGCGCGTATCAGACCGTTACGCTCCAGGCCACGCCGGACGTCGATCTGAAGCATCTGAAGGTCGGCGACACGATTCACGCCGTATTCGTTTCCGCTTATGCAACGCAGGTGACGCCGGTTGGCGCCAGGCAGTAAGCGCGCATAAAAAAAGCCGGCGCGTCGCAACGAAGTCGCGAGGCGCCGGCTCACAGCGTTTCCCGAACGGGCGCCTTTTCAGGCGCCCGTCGTTCGTCTGGCTTACATGCCTGCCATGCACATGTACTTGATGACGACGTAGTCATCCACGCCGTAGTGCGAACCTTCGCGGCCGAGGCCCGACTGCTTCACGCCGCCGAACGGTGCGACTTCGTTCGAGATCAGGCCGGTGTTGATGCCCACCATGCCGTATTCGAGCGCTTCCGCCACGCGCCACACGCGGCCGATATCGCGGCTGTAGAAGTAGGCGGCGAGGCCGAATTCGGTATCGTTCGCCATCCTGATCACTTCTTCATCCGACGAGAAGCGGAACAGCGGCGCGAGCGGGCCGAACGTTTCGTCGCGCGCGACCTTCATCGCGGGTGTAACGCCGGTCAGAACGGTCGGCTCGAAAAAGCCGTGGCCGAGCGCGTGGCGCTTGCCGCCCGTGATCACCTGCGCGCCCTTCGCGAGCGCGTCTTCGATATGCGATTCCACCTTCAGCACGGCCGCTTCGTTGATGAGCGGGCCTTGCGTCACGCCCGACTCGGTGCCGAGACCGACCTTGAGCTTTTCGACCGCATCGCGCAGCTTCGTGGCGAACGCGTCGTACACGGCGTCGTGCACGTAGAAGCGGTTCGTGCACACGCAGGTCTGACCGCTGTTGCGATACTTCGAAGCGATCGCGCCGGCTACGGCTGCGTCGAGATCGGCGTCTTCGAACACGATGAACGGTGCGTTGCCGCCCAGTTCCAGCGACACCTTCTTGACAGTCGATGCGCACTGGCTCATGAGCAGGCGGCCCACCGGCGTCGAGCCCGTGAACGAGAGCTTGCGCACGGTCGGGTTGCCCGTGAGTTCGCCGCCAATCGCCTTCGGGTCGCCGGTCACGACGCTGAAGATGCCGCGCGGCACGCCCGCGCGCTCGGCCAGCACGGCCAGCGCGAGCGCCGAGAACGGCGTGGCTTCGGCGGGCTTGAGCACGATCGGGCAGCCGGCCGCGAGTGCGGGGCCGACCTTGCGGGTGATCATCGCGGCCGGGAAATTCCACGGCGTGATCGCGGCGCACACGCCCACGGGTTCCTTCGTCACGACAATGCGCTTGTCATTGGCGACAGTCGGAATCGTGTCGCCGTAAATGCGCTTGCCTTCTTCCGCGAACCATTCGAGGAACGACGCCGCGTAGCCGATCTCGCCCTTGGCTTCCGCGATCGGCTTGCCTTGCTCGGTGGTGAGGATGAGCGCGAGGTCGTCGGCGTTTTCCATCATCAGGTCGTGCCACTTGCGCAGGATGACGCTGCGCTCCTTCGCGGTCTTGGCGCGCCATGCGGGCCATGCGGCGTTAGCGGCGGCGATCGCGCGACGCGTTTCGGCCGCGCCCATGCGCGGCACCGTGCCGATCAGCGCGCCGGTGGCGGGGTTGTTCACTTCGAGCGTGGCGCCGTCTTCAGCGCCTTGCCATTCGCCGTTGATATAGGCGTTGTGTTGCAGCAGCGATGCGTCTTTCAGGTTCATGCTGGAACTCCGGACTCAATTCGAATCGTTTAGAACGACGAACGGCACAGCGGCAAGCGCCGGTGTGCCGTTTCGAGGATGGCTCGCTGCACGCGAGCCAGTCTGTGTGAAGGCTTACGCCGGCACGCCCACTGCTTCCTTGATCGACTCTTCGAGAATCGCGAGCGCTTCGTCGAACACGTTGTCCTGAATCGTGAGCGGGAACAGGAAGCGCACGACGTTCGAGTACACGCCGCACACGAGCAGCAGCAGGCCGCGATTCAGGGCTGCCGTTTGCACGCGCTTGGTGAAGTCGGCATCGGCATCGCTCGTGCCCGGCTTGCAGAACTCAACGGCGTTCATCGCGCCGGGGCCGCGCACGTCGGCGATTTGCGGCACGTCGGCCTTGAGCGCGTTGAGCTTGGCCTTGAGCTTGTCGCCGAGCTTCGTGCCGCGCTCGCACAGCTTTTCTTCTTCGATGATCTCGATCACCGCGTGCGCCGAAGCGACGGCCAGCGGGTTGCCGGCGTACGTGCCGCCGAGACCGCCAGGCGCTGCCGCGTCCATCACTTCCGCGCGGCCCACCACGCCCGAGAGGGGCATGCCGCCCGCCAGGCTCTTGGCGATCGTCATGAGGTCGGGCGTGACGTCGTAGTGTTCCATCGCGAACAGCTTGCCGGTGCGCGCGAAGCCCGTTTGCACTTCGTCGGCGATCAGCAGGATGCCGTGCGTGTCGCAAATCTTGCGCAGGCCGCGCACGAAGTCAGCCGGCGCCTGGTAGAAGCCGCCTTCGCCCTGAACCGGTTCGAAGATGATCGCGGCAACGCGCTTCGGATCGATGTCGGCCTTGAACAGCATCTCGATGTGCTTGAGCGAATCGGCCGTGCTGATGCCGTGCACCGAGTTGGGATACGGCGCGTGGTACACGTCGGCCGGGAACGGGCCGAACGCGAGCTTGTACGGGGCAACCTTGCCCGTGAGCGCCATGCCCATCATCGTGCGGCCGTGGAAGCCGCCCGCGAAGGCGATCACGCCCGGACGGCCGGTGTGGGCGCGAGCGATCTTGACGGCGTTTTCAACCGCTTCGGCGCCCGTCGTGAAGAAGGCGGCCTTCTTCGCGAAGCTGCCCGGCGCGCGCTGGGCGACCTTCTCGGCCAGCGAGACATACGACTCGTAGGGGACGATCTGGTAGGCCGTGTGCGTGAACTGGTCGAGCTGCGCCTTGATGGCGGCGACGATCTTCGGATGGCGGTGGCCCGTGTTGCACACGGCGATACCGGCCGCGAAGTCGATGAAGCGGCGGCCTTCCACGTCCCACAGCTCGGCGTTCTCGGCGCGCTCGGCGTAGAAGTCGCACATCACGCCCACGCCACGCGGGGTAATGGCGTTCTTGCGGCTTTGCAGATCGGCGTTCTTGCTCACGTTCATCTCCTTCGGAATCAGTGTCAGTTCTGAGGTTGGCAGGCGGACCAGACATCAGGTCCATGCCGCGACTATACTCACGTTTGGCTCTAAATTTCAGAGCCATTCAGTGCAATCTTTAGGAGCCAATTTCGATGCGCGCGAGTGTCCTGTCCGACTGGCTGGCCCAACGGCTCGATCGCGGAAGCGCCCAGCCGGTCTACCGTCAACTGCACAAGCTGCTCCAGCAGGCGATCCTCTCCCGGGAACTGCCGGCGGGCGCGCGGGTGCCGTCGTCGCGGCTGCTGGCGGCGGAGCTTGGCATTGCGCGCAATACCGTGACGCAGGTCTACGAACAATTGGTGCTCGAAGGCTATGTGACGTCGGCAACGGGGCGCGGCACCTTCGTGGCCGATACGTCGCCTGACGAGATCGTCGGAGCCGCGGAAATTGGCTCCATGGAAGCGGTGAAAAAAACGAGCAATTCAGGAGCCGTCGCCGTCGAAAATGCGATCGCAACTAACAGCCCAAGTTTGGGCGGTACGGGAGTGCACGCTATCGCGGCGGGCGGCCCGGCAGTGGGCGCAGTTGGCGCCCAGCCGCCGCGCGCAGCGGCTCGGGCGCTCTCCACACGCGGCGCGCGCCTGGTTGCGGGCGCGGGCGTTTCCAAGCGCCAGGGCGGCGCGTTCATGCCCGGCGTGCCCGACGTCTCGCGCTTCCCCGCGCGCATCTGGACGCGCCTGCACAACAAGTACTGGCGCAGCCTGCGTCCGGACCTGCTGACCTACGCGCCCGGCGGCGGCCTCGCGCTCCTGCGCCACGTGCTCGCCGACTATCTGCGCACCTCGCGCTCGGTGCGCTGCTCGCCCGAGCAGATCATCATCACGACGGGCATCCACCAGTCGGTGGACCTGGCCGTGCGCCTGCTCTCCGACCCCGGCGACACCATCTGGACCGAAGACCCGTGCTACTGGGGCGTGCGCAGCGTGCTGCACGTTTCGGGCCTCAGCGCGCGGCCCATCGCCGTGGACAGCGAAGGTCTCAATCCCTCGCCCGCCGACTTTGCCGCGCCGCCGCCCAAGCTCATGCTCGTCACGCCCTCGCATCAGTACCCGCTTGGCATGGTGATGAGCCTCGCGCGCCGCCGCATGCTGCTGGAGTACGCGCGCCAGCATCAGTGCTGGATCATCGAGGACGATTACGACAGCGAGTTCCGTTACGGCAGCCGCCCGCTCGCGTCGTTGCAGGGGCTCGATACGGCGGGGCAGGTGATCTACGTGGGGAGCTTCGGCAAGACGTTGTTTCCCGGCTTGCGCGTGGGCTATCTCGTCGCGCCGCAAGCACTCGCGGAAAGCTTCGCGACCGCGAGCGCCGAGCTGTATCGCGAGGGGCAGTTGATCCAGCAGGCCGTGCTCGCCGAATTCATCGCCGAGGGGCATTTCACGTCGCATATCCGCAAGATGCGCGCGCTCTACGGCCAGCGCCGCCAGGTGCTGCTCGACGCCGTGTCGCGCCGCTACGGCGACGCCTTGCCCGCCATGGGCGGCGACGCGGGCCTGCACGTCGTCATGCAGTTGCCCGAAGGCAGCGACGACCGCGCCGTGGCCGAAGCCGCGCTTGCGCGCAATATCGTCGTGCGGCCGCTTTCGGGGTACTACTCGGCGCGCGAGCGCGCGGCGTCGGGTTTGCTGATCGGCTACGCGTGCGTGCCCGACGAGGAGATCGCGCCGGCGTTCGAGACGCTGGCCGAGGCGATCGATACGACCTTGCCCGCGTTCGCGTGAGCGCCTCTATGCCTAGAGCCGGATCAGCACCGCGCCGCACGTGACGAGCGCACACGCCACCATGCGCCGCGCCGTGAGCTTCTCGTTCATGAACAGCCAGCCGATCAGCACGGCGAAGATCGACGAGAGTTCTCGCAACGCGGAAACCATCGCGATAGGCAGAAAACGGAACGCTTCGATCACGAGGCAATATGCCGTGAGCGCGAGCACGCCCGCGAGCATGCCGCGCGCGACTTCGGCCTTTGACGTGAACATCCGCGCCACGCCGCCGCGCAGCTTGCAGACCACGAAAAACTGCGGCACGTTCCAGAGCAGATACACCCACATGATGTAGCTGAGCGCGTTGCCGGCGAGGCGCGCGCCGAGGCCGTCGATGATCGAGTACATCGCGATGAAGAGGCCCGTGAGCAGCGCATAGGGCACGCTCTCGCCGGAAAAGCGCATGCCGCGCCGGAACGCGAGCGACATGATGCCGAGCGAGACGAGCGTGACGCCCGCGGCCGCGAGCCCATGCAGTTCCTCGTGTGCGAACACGAGCGCGCCCACGAACACGAGCAGCGGCGAGAGCCCGCGCGCGATGGGGTAGATCTGCCCGAAGTCGCCGCTGCGATAGGCGCGGATCAGCGTGAAGCAGTACGCGAACTCCAGCACCGCCGAAGCCGCGATATACGGCCAGCTTGCCTGCGCGGGCAGCGGCAGCACGCACACGCCGATCGCGCTCACGACGATATACGGAACCGAGAACATGCCGAGCAGCCAGAGCCGGTCGCCCGAAAGATGGAGGAAGGCGTTCCAGCTCGCGTGCATGAGTGCCGAGAGCAGGACCAGCAGGACGACGAAACTGGCCATTGGGATTGCGAATCGAATCGACTTGTTGGAGGCGCGGGCCGTTGCGGCCGCAATCGTGTGATTATTCCAGCGAACGCGCACGTCCGCCAGAAAGAAAGTAAAACGGGCGCGAGCCCGTATTGTGATTCTGTAGAGGCTCGCGCGGGCTTTGGAGGGAGTGCGTCAGATCACGCGTGCGCGCAGTCGCGCGGAAATCAGGTCGATGACCGTGACCACGGCGATCACCATGATGAGCACGGCGCAGGTTTGCGGATAGTCGAACGAACGAATTTCCTCATACAACACCACGCCGATGCCGCCCGCGCCCACCATGCCCACCACCATCGCCGAGCGCACGTTCGACTCGAACCGGTAGAGCGCGTACGAGATCCACAGCGGCATGACCTGGGGCAGCACGCCATAAATGATCTCGTCGAGCGGCGAGGCGCCCGTGGCGCGCACGCCTTCCACGGGGCGCGGGTCGATGGCCTCCACGGCTTCGGCGAAGAGTTTCGCGAGCACACCCGTGGTGTGGACCCACAACGCCAGCACGCCCGCGAACGGTCCGAGCCCCACGGCCACGATGAACAGCATCGCGAACACCATCTCGTTGATGGCGCGGCAGGCGTCCATCAACCGGCGCACCGGCTGGAGGACCCAGTTGGGTGCGAGATTGTGCGCCGACATCAGGCCGAACGGCACCGCGCAGACGATGGCGAGCGCCGTGCCCCACAGCGCCACGGCCAGCGTCACCCACATTTCGCCCACGTAGGTGCGCCATTCCGTGAAGTCGGGCGGAAAGAAGCCGCGCGCGAACGTGCCCATGTTCGCCGAGTCGGCGAAGAGGTCGAGCGGGCGCATGTCGGCGCCGCGCCACGCCACGCCGAGCAGAGCGAACACGATGGCCCAGAGCACGAGCGAGGACCAGCTGCGCTTGCCCGTGGGTCTCGCCGCCGGGCTGGGAGCCGCAGCGGCGGTGGCGGATTGCGCCTCGGTGCCGTGCGCCGCGACGCGTGAGCTGTCGAAATCCATCGCGCCCATTACTGCTTCGCGGGTGCGGCGAGTGCGCCGATCTTCGCGTCGATGGCCGCGATCTGGCTCTTGCGGTCGTCGTCGGAGAGATGCGTGTCGGCGGCGATCTTTTCCTTCTGCTGGAACAGCGCGACCTGGCGGATCGGCTGCAACTGCGCGTCGCTGGCGGGCGCGAAGCCGGCATAGCCCGTGATGTCGGCCATGATCTTCTTCTCGCGCGGGTCGGTCTTGGCGTAGTGGTAGAAGAAGTCGCGCAGCTTCTGCTTGGTGGCTTCAGGCAGGTCCTTGCGGTACACGAGCGGATCGGACGGAATGATCGGCGAGGTCCACAGCACGCGCACCTGCGCGAAGCGATCCGGGTGCTTCTGCTGGAGCGTGGCGAGTTCGATGGTGTTGTTGGTGGCGATATCCACCTTGTTGTTGACCACGGCGAGCAGGTTCGCTTCATGGCTCGACGGCAGCACCGTCTTGAAGTTCGAGCCGTTCACCGAAACGCCGTGCTGCGCGAACAGGTAGTAGCCCGGAATGAGCGTGCCCGAGGTGGAATTGGGGTCGCCCCAGCCGAGCGTGAGATCCTTAGTATTCTTGAATACATCGTCGATCGTCTTCACGCGGCTGTTCACGTTGGTGATGAGCACCGACTTGTAGCCCGCGTCGCCGTTCGCGTAAAGCACCTTCGCGAAGATCTCGCCGTTCGAGCGGTCCACGGCTTCCATGGCCGAAGCATTGCCGAAGTAGCCGATCTGCACCTTGTTGAAGCGCATTGCCTCGATGATGCCCGAGTAGTCGGTGGCGAAGAACGCCTTCACGGAGAGGCCGGTCTGCTTGTTCAGGTCGTCGATGAACGGCTGCCAGCGCTGCTTGAGCACCGCCGACGAATCCGTCGAAATGATGCCGAAATTGAGGTCTTCCGCATGGGCGGCCGCGCTGCCGAGCGAGGCAAACGCGACGGCGCCGGCGGCGCACCAGGAGAGCATGGAGCGGAGCAGTTTCATGGGAGCGGTCCGTGGAGAGAGGAACGTCAAGGGTTGAGAATGCGTGGCCGGGTCAGGCCGCGCGAGGTTGTGCGCCAAAGCGCTGTACGGCGGACGGCGCCGCATCGGGTTCGAGCAATTCGCGCGCGGCGCTGCCATAAAGCTGTTGCAGCAACGCGGGCGTGAGCGCCGCAGAAGGACCGTCGTACACGACGCGCCCTTCGCGCAACGCAACGGTGCGCGGGCAATACTGCATGGCGATATCCACTTGATGCAGCGAGACCACCACCGTGAGACTGTGGTCGCGGTTGAGCATGCGCAGCATGTCCATCACGCGGCGCGATGATTCGGGGTCGAGCGAAGCAATCGGCTCGTCGGCGAGAATGAGGCGCGCGCGTTGCACGAGCGCGCGTGCAAGCGCCGCGCGCTGCTGCTGGCCACCCGAGAGATTCGAGGCGCGTTCCGCAGCCTTGTGCGCGATGCCCACTTCGCCGAGGGCGGCCAGCATGAGTTCGCGCTCAGCGCGCGGAAAGCGGCCCGTGAGCCTGCGCCACAGCGGCAAACGCGAGAGCGCGCCGATCAGCACATTGGTTTCCACGGTAAGCCGATGCACGAGGTTGAACTGCTGGAACACGAAGCCGATGTCGCGGCGAATGCGGCGCACCTCGCGCACGATGCGGCCGTCCTGCTGGATGGGGCGGCCGAGAATGTCGATGCGCGACGGCTGCGGATCGGAGGCCGTGAAGCCTGCGATCTGGCGCAGCAAGGTCGATTTGCCCGAGCCCGATGCGCCGATCAGCGCGACCATTTCGCCCTCGCCGATGCGCAGGTTGATTTCGTCGAGCGCCTTGCGGCCGCTCTCGAAACTTTTCGATAGGCGTTCGATGCGTATGGCTTCCATAACAATCCGTCGCGGGTGAAGTCGAGGCTCATTCTAGGAAGCGACTGTGACGGTTGAGTGAAGGTGTCGCGACGTCTAGACGACTACACGTCTTATATTTTTTGGTCGGAGGAATTGAGGCGCACGATGTGACAGACACATGACGGAAAACATCTGTCATGCTTAATGTCAGAGGAAGCGGCTATATTGTGGGGCAGTGCGTGTGGTGTCCCTGGTTTCGCTGACTTATTGCTGACACACACGCCGAAACTCATGCTGTTGTAGACAATGCGGCCGCACACAACGGTCCCGATCCGAACAAGTAACGAAACCCGGCGCCATGCAGGCACTGAGCTTTCTACCCGACAGTTTTGCGGAATTCGAGGACCTCAAGACGATCCTCGATGCGGGCGCACGCTGGTTCGACATTCGCAGCGAAGGCGAAGTCGAGGTGCGCGGCCGCACGTTCGCGCTCTATGTGGCGTCCATCGGCTCGCGCGATCCGGCGGCGCCCGCCATTGGCTTCTTCGGCGGCATTCACGGGCTGGAGCGCATCGGCTCGCAGCTCGTGCTCGACTATATGCGTGCGCTGGTGGGGCGGCTCGCGTGGGACGAGTTATTGATGAGCCAGCTCGAATCCGTGCGCATCGTGTTCGTGCCCATCCTCAATCCCGGCGGCATGTGGCTGGCCACCCGCGCGAATCCGAACGGCGTGGACCTCATGCGCAACGCGCCGCAGGACGCCGACGAACACGTGCCCTTTCTTGCGGGCGGCCAGCGCGTGGGCTCATGGCTGCCGTGGTATCGCGGCAGGCGCGGGGCGCCCATGGAGATCGAGGCGAAGGCGCTCCTGAAGATCGTCGACGAAGAACTCACGCGCCGTCCTCTCTCATTCGCGCTCGACTGCCATTCGGGCTACGGCTGGAGCGACAGCATCTGGTTTCCGTATGCGCGCACGCGCCGCCTCATGCGTCATTTGCCCGAGATGTACGTGCTCAAGACGATGTTCGAGCGCGCGCATCCCCATCACGGCTACACGTTCGAGCCGCAGAGCCATCAATACCTGCTGCACGGCGACCTGTGGGACTGCGCATACGACCATGCGCCCGCGAGCAACATCTTTTTGCCGCTCACGCTCGAACTCGGCTCGTGGCTGTGGATCAAGAAGAACCCGCGCCAGATCTTCTCGCGCCAGGGCATGTTCAATCCGCTGATGGCGCATCGCACGGCGCGCGTCTTGCGGCGCCATGCGAACCTGTTCGAATTCCTCACGCGCGCGGCGTATTCCGCGCCGCGCTGGCTGCCCGAGGGCGTGACGCGCGAGCAGGTGTTGCAAAGCGCGATTAGCCACTGGTATCAAGGGTCCGCGGGATGAGCGGCCCCTGGCTCCTGCTGCGCGGCCTCACGCGCGAGTCGCGCCACTGGGGCGCGTTCGCCCCGCTGCTCGCCGCACGCGAGGGCGCGCTGGCCATCGACCTGCCCGGCAACGGCGCGGCCGCGCACGTACGCTCGCCGCTTGCCGTCGACGCCTACGTGGACGCGTTGCGCGACGAAGCGCGGCGGCGCGGTGCACGCGCACCTTACCGCGTGCTGGCGATGTCGCTGGGCGGCATGGTGGCGACGGCATGGGCGCTGCGCTATCCCGATGAGATCGCGCGGCTCGTACTCGTGAACACGAGCATGCGACCGTACAGCCGCATGCATGAACGGCTGCGGCCCTCGGCGTGGCCCGCGCTCGCGCGCGCGGCGCGCCATTGGGACGGCCGCGACCCCGATGGCATGGCCGAAGCGCTGATCCACGGCCTCACGTGCGCGCGGCGCGACACGCTCGCCGCCGACCTCGACGCCTGGCGCGCGATTCGCGCGAGCGCGCCCGTGAGCCGCGCGAATGCGCTGCGCCAACTGGCCGCCGCGGCGCGCTTCAAGGCGCGCGGCGTGCCGCGCTGCGCGGTGCTCGTGGTGTCGTCGCGCGGCGACCGGCTCGTCAATCCCGTTTGCTCGGCGCGGCTCGCGCAGGCGTGGGGCGCGCCGCACGTGGCGCACCCGTGGGCGGGGCACGACCTGCCGCACGACGATCCGCACTGGCTGGCCGATGCGCTCCACGCCGGCGACGTCACCGCCCACGCGGCCGCCGGGCGCGCCTGAGCGCGCGCAGCCCGCATCGTCCTCGCGGCGATTGCCCCATAATGTGGGGATTAATCCGGCACTTTCAGGACGATTCCCCGACATGAACGACAAACCCGCCATCGGCGCCGCCGTGCCGCGCCTCACGAGCCTTTCGCACGGCGGCGGCTGCGGCTGCAAGATCGCGCCGGGCGTGCTTTCGGCATTGCTCGCGCGCAGCACGCCGCTCACCACCGTGTTTCCGAACCTGCTGGTCGGCACCGAGACCGCCGACGACGCCGCCGTCTACAAGCTCAACGACGAGCAGGCCATTGTCGCGACCACGGACTTCTTCATGCCGATCGTCGACGACCCGTACGACTTCGGCCGCATCGCCGCGACCAACGCGCTCTCGGACGTCTACGCGATGGGCGGCAAGCCGATCCTCGCGCTCGCGCTGGTGGGCATGCCCATCAACGTGCTGCCGCACGACGTGATCGCGCAGGTGCTGCGCGGCGGCGAGGACGTATGCGCGGCGGCGGGCATTCCGGTGGCGGGCGGGCATTCGATCGACTCCGTGGAGCCCATCTATGGCCTCGCGGCGCTGGGCGTGGTGCATCCGGAGCGCGTGAAGCGCAACGCGTCGGCGCGCGCGGGCGACGTGCTCGTGCTCGGCAAGCCGCTTGGCGTGGGCGTGCTCTCGGCCGCGCTCAAGAAGGAAATCCTCGGCGACGCGGGCTACAAGGCGATGGTGAGCGCCGCCACGATGCTCAACAAGCCGGGCGCCACGCTCGCGGAATTGCCGGGCGTGCACGCCATGACCGACGTGACCGGCTTCGGCCTGCTTGGCCACACGCTCGAAATCGCGCGCGGCGCGAATCTCACGGCGCGCGTGCAGTATGCGGACCTGCCGTGGCTGCCGGGCGTTCAGAAGTTCGTGGAAGAGGGCGTGTTCACAGGCGCGTCGGGCCGCAACTGGGCCTCGTACGGCGAGTCCGTCACGCTCGCGCCCGGCCTGCCCGAAAGCGCGCGCACGCTGCTCACCGACCCGCAAACCTCGGGCGGTCTGCTCGTGGCGTGCGCACCCGAGAGCGTGGACGACGTGCTGGCGATCTTCCGCGCGGACGGATTCAGCGACGCACGCGTGATCGGCGAGTTGAGCGAAGGCCCGGCACGCGTCGAGGCGCTATGAGCGGAGAATCGCCGAAAGCCATCTTCTACGCGCTCGCTGCGAACTTCGGCATTGCGGTCTGCAAGTTCGCAGCCGCCGGGTTCACGGGTTCGGGATCGATGTTCGCGGAGGCGATTCACTCCACGGCCGACTGCGGCAATCAACTGCTGCTGCTGTTCGGCCTGCGCCAGTCGCGCGAGCCCCCCACGCCCTTGCACCCCATGGGCACGGGCCGCGCGATCAACTTCTATTCGCTGCTCGTCGCGCTGCTGCTCTTTTTCGTGGGCGGTGCGTTTTCGGTGTACGAAGGCGTGCACCGGTTGATTGCTCGCGAGCCGCTGCAATACGTGTATGTCGCGCTGGTCGTGCTCGGCATTTCCGTGGCGCTCGAAGCGTTTTCGCTTTACGGCGCGATGCGCGAGATCCGCAAGGGCTCGCCGAAAAAGTCGCTGTGGCGCTGGGCGCGCGAGACGCGCGATTCGGATTTGCTCGTCGTGGCGGGCGAGGACATCGCCGCGCTCGCGGGCCTCGCCATCGCATTCGCCGCGGTGCTGCTCACCGTCATCACCGGCAATCCGGTCTGGGACGCGTGCGGCTCGATTGGCGTGGGCGTGCTGCTCATGCTGATCGCGTGGTTTATCGCACGCGAAGTGAAGTCGATGATCGTGGGCGAGTCGGCAAGCCCGGAAATGCGTCGCGATATCGAACTGTTCCTGCGCGCGCGGCCGGAGATTCGCAGCATCATCAGCCTCATTACGCTGCAATGGGGTAAGGAGGTGATGGTCGCGGTGCAGTGCGAAATGCTCGACTACGAGCATAGCCGCACGATGGTCGAAGCGATCAACGAAATCGAAGCCGCTTTGCAGGCGCGCTTTCCGCTGGTGCGCTGGGTGTTTTTCGAGCCGGATTTCGTGAACCGGTAATGCATGAGGCCGGCGGTCGCGAGACCGCCGGGCCTTTTTGCTTCAATGCCGGAACGGCGCCCACACAGGCGTGGTGTTGTCCCAGTCGTCGAGTTCGGAGGGTACGGTCGGTTTCATATCGGACTCCTACGTTTATCGTCTTGCCATCGAAATATCAATGCGGTGCCGAGCTTATTCGCCGGCTTGCGCGACGTGCGCGGCGCTATTGGCGCGGCTTTCCTGAAGCGCGATGCGTTGCGCTTGCGTGCGGCCAATCAGGCTTTGCTCGGGGTAGCTCGTCTTGTTCAGCGAGGGCAGCGTGCCGTCGCGATACGCGGCGACGAGTTCGGCCTTCACTTCGGCGCGCGTTTTCGGCGCAGCGCTGGACGATTGTGCGAAAGCCGAGGCGCTTGCGGCGAGCGAAAGAACCAGCGTGGCTGCAATGGCGGTTGCGAGAGTGCGTTTCATGATCTGCTCCTGTGTACGGTTGCCACGTAGGTTGCGGCGACAGGAGCCAATGTAGTTGCGCAGCCGTTTGCGATAAACGGTCTTATTGCGAAAGCAATTGTCGAAAATCCGGAACAATCGCCGCGCCGCGCCCGCGAAAGCCTTTGCGGACGCGGCTTTGAGGGCGCGCGCTATGCGGCCCGGCCTATGCGGCCCATTCCGAAATCACCGGCGTTTCGAGCGCCGGCGCGTTTTCGCGCTCTTCGATCGTGCGCATCGTGCACGTCTTGTCGAGCGAGGCGCGGCCGCTCAGGAGCGGGCAGCGGTCGAACACTTCGGCAATCCAGTCCACGAACACGCGCACTTTGGGTGACAGATGACGGCTGTGCGGGTAGACGGCCGAAATCGGCATCGGCAGCGGCTTGTAATCGGGCAGCACCTCGACGAGCGCGCCCGAGCGCAGATGCGGCAGCACCATGTAGCGCGGCCCCTGAATCAGGCCAAAGCCTTCGATGCCGCAGGTCACGTAGGCGTCCGCATCATTGACCGAGACCATGCTCTTGAGCTTGATCTCCACTTCCTTGCCGTCGACGAGAAATGCCCAGTCGATCACACGCCCCGTGCGCGACGAGAAGTAATTCACGGCGCGATGCTCGGCCAGTTCTTCGAGCGTTTGCGGCGTGCCGTGGCGCTCCAGATACGAGGGCGCCGCGCACGACACGCCTTCGAAAATCCCGATGCGCCGCGCGACGAGCGACGAATCCTGAAGCGCACCCACACGCACCACGCAATCCACGCCTTCCTGGAGCAGATCGACGGGACGGTCGCTCAATCCGAGTTGCAGGTCGATGTCGGGATAGCGCTGGTGGAATTCGCACAGCGACGGAATCACGATGAGCCGCCCGATCGAGCCGGGCATGTCGATGCGCAGTTTGCCGTGCGGCTTGCGGTTGCGATCCTGGAATGTGGTTTCGGTTTCCTCCACGTCCGCGAGAATGCGCACGCAGCGCTCGTAATACGCCGCGCCGTCGGGCGTGAGCGAGAGGCGCCGCGTCGTGCGGTGCATGAGGCGCACGCCGAGAAACGCTTCGAGATTCTGGATGATCGTCGTGACCGAAGCACGCGGCATGTCGAGCGTTTCGGCGGCTCGCGTGAAGCTGTTCGTATCGACGACGCGGGTGAACACCTGCATGGCCTGAAGGCGGTCCATTGCCACTCTCCAAAAAGCTTCGGCCGCACGGCGCGCGGCGTTTGAAGCAAACGCCCGCGCACAAAGAGGAGACAGATTGTTCAGGTGCGCCGAATTGTGTTGCCGGATTATAGGCATTTATTTGCAAGTCTGCCGAACCCACAATTCGCTCCATTCGAATCTACTCTCGCGCATTGCGCCGATTTGACATGGATGCCTTTAAACGCCCGACGTCGTGGATCTCCGCCGTGGAAATGCCGTTTGCCGATGCGCCGGCGGCCGCGCCCACGGCCGCGCCGGCCAGAACCGGCACGGCGCGCACGCTGGTCACGACCGATGTGACGATCGAAGGCTACGCCCAGCCGATTGCGTTGCGCGTGTACCGCCCCGAGGGCGCAAACGGCCTGCCGGTGCTGCTGTATTTCCACGGCGGCGGTTTCGTGCGAGGGTCGATTGAAGAAGCGGAAACGGCGGGGCGTTTTCTCGCAGAACGCTTACCTGCGCTGGTCGTGAGCGTGGGTTATTCGCTCGCGCCGCAGTTTCCGTTTCCCGCCGCGCCCGAAGACGCGCACCGCGCGGCGCTCTGGGCGCTCACGCGGGCCCGCGCGTTTGGCGGCACGCCGAAACGGCTGATTGCGGCGGGCCATGACGCGGGCGGCCAGATCGCCAACGTGCTCGCCTTCATGGGACGCGATCGCGGCGATGTGCGGCTCGCCGCGCAGGCGCTGTTCGCGCCGATGCTGGACCCGAGCCTCACGCGCCTCGGCGATGCGGCGCGCCTCGGCTCCGACATCACCGCGAGCGAATGCGCGGCTTGTTATCGCGCGTACCTGCCCGAAGCGGCGCAACGCCTGCATCCGTATGCGGCGCCGCTCGAATCGCTGCGCCTCGCCGGTCTGCCGCCCACGCTCATCGTGACCGCGCAGAACGACGTGCTGCACATCGAGGCGGAGAAGTACGCGAGCCGCCTGATCGACGCTGGCGTGCGCACGCAGGTGGTGCGTTACCCGAGCGTTTCGCATGCGAATCTCGCCGCGCATCCGGCCGCCTTGAGCGAAGCCGTACGGTTTTTCCAATGCTGCTTCGACGCGGGCACGGTGTAGCGGGCAACGCGCACAAGCAGGGGAAGCGCTGAAGCCGCGGTGCTGCCGAACCAGTCAAGAACAACCAACCATTATTTCTGGAGTCCGACATGTCACTTTTTTCGCAATCCCGTTCGCGCATGGCGCTCGCGGTAGTCGGCGTGCTGGTCATCGCGGGGCTGGGCACGCTCGGCGCGATCCGCCTCGACTCGCACCCCGCGGTGGCCGCTGAAGCGCCGCCCGCGCCGGAAGTCGATGTCGCCGCCGTGGTCAATCGCACGATTACCGACTGGCAGAGTTATTCCGGCCGCATGGCCGCGGTCGAGAAAGTGGAGATACGTCCGCAGGTTTCGGGCACGATCGTCTCGGTGAACTTCCGCGACGGCGCGCTCGTGAACAAGGGCGATACGCTGTTCGTGATCGATCCGCGCCCGTACCAGGCCGCCGTCGATCAGGCCGCCGCGCAGCTTGCCGCCGCGCAGGCGCGCACGGGCTACGCGCAAAGCGACTGGGAGCGCGCGCAGCGCCTCATTGGCGACAACGCCATCGCCAAGCGTGACTACGACGAGAAGCAGAACGCCTCGCGTGAGGCGAGCGCGAATCTCAAGGCCGCGCAGGCCGCGCTCGAAGCCGCGCAGATCAACCTGGGCTACACGCGCATCGTCGCGCCGGTGGCGGGGCGCGTGTCGCGCGCCGAGATCACCGTGGGCAACGTCGTGTCGGCCGGGGCGAGCGCCGCGCCGCTCACCACGCTCGTGTCCGTTTCGCCCATCTACGCCGAGTTCGACGCCGACGAGCAAACCTATCTCGACTACATCAGCCGCATGAAGGATGGCTCGAAGGTGCCGGTCGAACTGGGTCTTGCGAACGAAACGGGTTACTCGCGCCAGGGCACGATCGAGTCGGTGGATAACCGCCTCGACACCTCGTCGGGCACGATCCGCGTGCGTGCGCGCTTCGACAACGCCGACGGCGCGCTCGTGCCGGGCCTCTACGCACGCATCAAGGTGGGCGGCAGCGCCCCGCACCCGGCGCTGCTGGTCGACGACGCCGCCATCGGCACCGATCAGGACAAGAAGTTCGTGTACGTCGTGGACGGCGGCGGCAAGGTCTCGTACCGCAACGTGCAGACGGGCGGCCAGCAGGGCAACCTGCGCGTGATTCTCGGCGGCCTGAAGGCGGGCGATCACGTGGTCGTGAACGGCACGCAGCGTGTGCGCCCCGGCGAGGCGGTGCGCTCGCATATGGTGCCGATGAACGGCGACCCCGACGCCGATGCGGCGAACGCGGCGGCGAATGCAGCGGCGAAGACAGCAGAAAACCCGGCGGCAAACCCCGCCGCGAAGGCAGCGAAGACGACGTCCTGACGAACGGCGGGCGCACCTGGCATCACGGTGCGTCCCCCAGACGATAAGGAACCCTAATCGCTTAAGAGCCTCAAGAACACGAGCAACCCATGAACATATCGAAATTCTTCATCGACCGGCCGATCTTCGCGGGCGTGCTGTCCGTGCTGATCCTGCTGGCCGGCGTGATCGCGCTGTTCCAGTTGCCGATCTCCGAGTACCCCGAAGTCGTGCCGCCTTCGGTGGTCGTGCACGCGCAGTATCCGGGTGCGAATCCCAAGGTGATCGCCGAAGCGGTGGCCGCGCCGCTCGAAGAGCAGATCAACGGCGTGGAGAACATGCTGTACATGCAGTCGCAGGCCAATAGCGACGGCAATCTCACGCTCACGGTCACGTTCCGCCTCGGCACCGATCCGGACAAGGCCACGCAGCTCGTGCAGAACCGCGTGAACCAGGCGCTGCCGCGCCTGCCGGAAGACGTGCAGCGCCTGGGCATCACGACCATCAAGAGCTCGCCCACGCTCACGATGGTGGTGCACTTGATCTCGCCGAACAACCAGTACGACATGACGTACCTGCGCAACTACGCGCTGCTCAACGTGAAGGATCGTCTTTCGAATATCCAGGGCGTGGGCGAGGTGCAACTGTGGGGTTCGGGCGACTATGCCATGCGTATCTGGCTCGATCCGCAGAAGGTGGCGCAGCGCAATCTCACCGCCAACGACGTGGTCAATGCGATTCGCGAGCAGAACGTGCAGGTGGCGGCCGGTGTGATCGGCGCGTCGCCCAGCGTGCCGGGCACGCCGTTCCAGCTCAACGTGAACGCGCGCGGCCGTCTGCGTACCGAAAGCGAGTTCGGCAACATCATCATCAAGACGAACCCCGATGGCGGCGTGACGTATCTGCGCGACATCGCGCGCATCGAGCTCGCGGCTTCGGAATACGGCCTGCGCTCGCTCCTGGACAACAAGCCCGCCGTGGCGCTCGCCATCAACCAGGCGCCGGGCGCGAACTCGCTCGCGATTTCCGACCAGGTGCGCGCGGCAATGAAGGACCTCAAGCAGGACATGCCGGCGGGCGTGGACTACCGCATCGTCTACGACCCCACGCAGTTCGTGCGCTCCAGTATCGAGGCCGTCGTGCATACGCTGCTGGAAGCCATCGCGCTCGTGGTGATCGTGGTGATCGTCTTCCTGCAAACGTGGCGTGCCTCGATCATTCCGTTGATCGCGGTGCCGGTGTCGATCGTCGGGACGTTCTCGCTCTTGCTCGCGTTCGGTTTCTCGATCAACGCGCTATCGCTGTTCGGCATGGTGCTCGCCATCGGCATCGTGGTGGACGACGCGATCGTGGTGGTGGAGAACGTGGAGCGCAATATCGAAAGCGGGTTATCCGCACGCGACGCGACTTATAAGGCGATGCAGGAGGTGAGCGGGCCGATTATCGCCATTGCGCTCACGCTCGTGGCCGTGTTCGTGCCGCTCGCGTTCATGAGCGGTCTCACGGGCCAGTTCTACAAGCAGTTCGCCATGACCATCGCCATTTCCACGGTGATCTCGGCGTTCAACTCGCTCACGCTCTCGCCCGCGCTTTCGGCGCTGCTGCTGCGCGGCCACGGTGCGAAGGAAGACTGGCTCACGCGCGTGATGAACCGCGTGCTCGGCGGCTTCTTCCGGCGCTTTAACCAGGTGTTCCATCGCGGCTCGGAAAGCTATGGCCGCGGCGTGAACGGCGTGCTGCGCCACAAGGGCGCGATGCTCGCGGTGTATGTGGTGCTGATCGGCGCGACGGTACTGATGGCGCGCCTGGTGCCGGGCGGCTTCGTGCCCGCGCAGGACAAGGAGTATCTGATCGCGTTCGCGCAACTGCCCAACGGCGCCTCGCTTGACCGCACCGAAAACGTGATTCGCGACATGAGCGCCATTGCGCTCAAGCAGCCCGGCGTGGAAAGCGCCGTGGCGTTCCCGGGCCTTTCGGTGAACGGCTTCACCAACAGTTCGAGCGCGGGCATCGTGTTCGTCACGCTCAAGCCGTTCAAGGACCGCAAGGGCAAGGCGCTTTCGGCCGGCGCGATCGCGGGTGCGCTGAACCAGCAGTACGCGGGCATCAAGGACTCGTTCGTCGCCGTGTTCCCGCCGCCGCCGGTGCTCGGCCTCGGCACGCTCGGCGGGTTCAAGCTGCAACTGGAGGATCATGGCGCACTGGGTTATGAGGCGCTCAACCGCGCAACGCAGGACTTCGTCAAGCGCGCTTCGCAAACGCCGGAGCTGGGCCCGACGTTCACGAACTATCAGATCAACGTTCCGCAACTGAATGTCGATCTCGACCGCACGAAGGCCAAGCAGCTTGGCGTGCCGGTCACGGATGTGTTCGACACGATGCAGATTTATCTCGGCTCGCTCTACGTGAACGACTTCAACCGCTTCGGGCGCGTGTACCAGGTGCGCGTGCAGGCCGATGCGCCGTTCCGCCAGAAGGCCGACGACATTCTGCAACTGAAGACGCGCAACGCCGCGGGCGAAATGGTGCCGCTCTCGTCGCTCGTCACGGTCACGCCCACGTACGGCCCCGAAATGGTGGTGCGCTACAACGGCTACACCGCGGCCGACATCAACGGCGGCCCGGCGCCCGGTTACTCGTCGGGTCAGGCACAGGCGGCGGCCGAGCGCATCGCGGCCGAAGTGCTGCCGCGCGGCGTGAAGTTCGAATGGACCGACCTCACGTACCAGCAGGTGCTGGCGGGCAATGCGGGCGTGTGGGTGTTCCCGATCAGCGTGCTGCTCGTGTTCCTCGTGCTGGCCGCACTGTACGAGAGCTTGACGCTGCCGCTCGCGGTGATCCTGATCGTGCCGATGAGCGTGTTGTGCGCGCTGACCGGTGTGTGGCTCACGCAGGGCGACAACAACATCTTCACGCAGATCGGCCTGATGGTGCTCGTGGGCCTCGCTTCGAAGAACGCCATTCTGATCGTGGAGTTCGCGCGTGAGCTGGAACACGACGGCCACACGCCGCTTTCCGCCGCCATCGAGGCAAGCCGCCTGCGTTTGCGCCCGATCCTGATGACGTCCATCGCGTTCATCATGGGCGTGGTGCCGCTCGTGATCTCCAGCGGCGCGGGTTCGGAAATGCGTCATGCCATGGGCGTGGCCGTGTTCTTCGGCATGCTGGGCGTGACCGCCTTCGGCCTGTTGCTCACGCCGGTGTTCTATGTGGTGCTGCGCACGCTCGCGGGCGGCAAGATTCATGTGGCGCAGAAGGACAATGCGCACAAGCCGCAGTCGATGGTGGACGCCTGAGGCGCCAAGGGAGAATGATGAATATGACTAACGAATCCATCTTGCGCCAGAGCGCGCGCGAGACGCCGGGAGGCTGGCGTCTCGCGCGGATCGCGGCGAGCGTCGCGCTGTTCGCGTGGCTTGCCGCGTGCTCGGTCGAGCCGACCTACAAGGCGCCCGACGCGGGCGTGCCCGCCGCGTACAAGGAAACGCCGCAGCAGACGCAGAGCGCGAACCCGCACGACGTTGGCACGTGGACGCCCGCGCAGCCCGCCGACGACGCCCATCGCGGCGAATGGTGGACGGTGTTCGGCGATCCGACGCTCGACAAGCTCGAGCAGCAGGCCTTCGACGCGAACCAGGACCTCAAGGCGGCAGCCGCGCGCGTGCAGCAGGCGCGTGCCGTGACCCAGGCCGCGCGCGCCTCGTGGTTCCCGTCGATCGACGCGGGCTTCGGCCCGACCTACGAGCGCGCCTCGCCGGCTTCGCAGTATCAGCCGCAGAACTACAACGTGCCCGCGCAAACGCTGTGGCGCGCGCAGGCCACGGCGAGCTACGAGGTCGATCTGTTCGGCCGCGTGAGTTCGAACGTCCACGCCACGCAGGCGGACGCGCAGCAGAGCGAAGCGCTGTTCCGTTCGGTGCAGCTCGCCTTGCAGGCCGATGTCGCGCAGAACTACTTCCAGTTGCGCCAGTTCGACTCCGACGTCGATCTGTACCGCCGCACGGTGACGCTGCGCGCAGACGCGCTCAAGCTCGTCGAGCGGCGTTTCAAGGAGGGCGACATCAGCGCGCTCGACGTCGCGCAGGCGCGCAATGAACTGGCGAGCGCGCGCGCCGACGCCGTAGGCGTCGCACGCCAGCGCGCGGCCTCGGAGCACAGTCTCGCGATCCTGCTGGGCAAGGCGCCCGCCGACTTCACGTTCCCGGAAACGCCGCTTGCGCCGGTGCTCGTGCAGGTGCCGCCGGGCCTGCCTTCCACGCTGCTGGAGCGCCGCCCCGACATTGCCGCCGCCGAGCGCGCGATGGCGGCCGCGAACGCGCGCGTGGGCCTTGCGAAGTCGGCGTTCTTCCCGAAGCTCGACATCACGGGGGCGTTCGGCTATGAGTCGGCTACGCTTGGCGACCTGTTCATGTGGTCGAGCCGGGCCTTCCTGCTCGGGCCGCTCGCGGGCACGGCGCTCACGCTGCCGCTGTTCGACGGCGGCCGCCGCAAGGCCAATCTCGCTCAGGCGCGCGCGAAGTACGACGAGGACGTGGCGCAGTATCGCCAGCAGGTGCTCGTGGCGTTCCGCGAGGTCGAGGACAATCTCTCCGACCTGCACCTGCTCGACGACCAGATCCGCGAACAGAACGACGCGGTGGGCGCTTCGCAGCAGTCGGCGCACCTTTCGCGCACGCAGTACGAGGAGGGCGAGGTGAGCTACCTGAACGTGATCGACAGCGAGCGCACGGTGCTCGTGTCGCAGTTGCAGGCGAGCCACCTGCAAGGCTCGCAGGCCGTGGCGACCGTGAACCTGATCCGCGCGCTGGGCGGGGGCTGGGGCGACGCGAAGCCCGGCGACGCCACGCCGGGAGATCCGGTACCGCCGCCGGCGCCGCTCGCCGCGCGCTGAGCCGAGCGCCGGGTCAATCCGCAAAACCGAAGCACGTTCGCCGCCCGCGCATATATCGCGGGCGGCGATTTCCTTTGCGCAATCCGTTCGTAGACCCCGCGCCGCCGCGCCCCTATCATCGCTTGGACCCATCTGGAGCAAACGCGATGGGCGGCGCGCGTCCCGCGCGCGGGCGTTCTTTCCGTTGGCCTCATCGCGTCGCTCCTCACTGAACGAAGTGCAACTTCCATTCGAGGACCGCGATGAAACGTGCCGTGCGCGCCGTGTGGCGCCATTCCCTTCTCCAACGTTTCGGCGTGCTGACGGCGGTGGCCGTGACGCTCGCGGCGGCAACGCTCAATGCGCACGCGGACACGCCCACGCTCAAGATCGGCATTGCCACCACGCCGCAAACGCCCGCGCTCCAGGAAGCCGCGCGCGAGGCGAAGGCCCAGGGCGTGGACGTAAAGATCATCGAATTCACCGACTGGAATACACCCAACGCCGCGCTCGCGAACAAGGACATCGACGTCAACTACTTCCAGCACACGCCGTTTCTGGAAAACGCCGAGAAGCAGGGCGGCTACAAGTTCGTCGCCATCGCGCCGGGCACGATCATGAAGATCGGCCTGTATTCGAAGAAGGTAAAACGTTTCGAAGACCTGAAGGATGGCGCGACCGTCGCCATCGCCAACGATCCGGTGAACGGCGGGCGGGGTCTCCTGCTGCTGCAACGCGCGGGCTTCATCAAGCTCAAGCCGGGCGTGGATTATCGCGCGACGACGCTCGACATCGTGTCCAATCCCAAGCACCTCAAGATCGTGCAGCTCGAAGCGTCGCAACTCGCGCGCTCGCTCGACGACGTCGATCTCGCGCAGGGCTACCCGAGCTTCATCAAGCTCGCGGGCACCACCGATCCCAATAGCGCGCTGCTTTTCGACGGCGTGGAGAACAAGGCGTTCGCGATCCAGTTCGTCGTGCGGCCTGAGAGCGTGAACGATCCGCGCATCCGCAAGTTCATCGATATCTATCAGCATTCGCCGGCCGTGCGCAAGGAACTCGACAAGGCCTTCGGCAATCTTTACGCGGTCGCGTGGTAACGGGCGACGCGCACGCGATTCACGCACGAGGAGCAGCGATGATGAAATGGTTCGGGGCGGCGCGCTTCATCGAGGCGGGCCCGGCGGCGGGCGAGGCGGCGCGCAACGCGCAGGACTCGCAGCCCGCCGTGGTGTTCGGGCAGGTCGGCAAGGTCTATGCGAGCGCCCAGTCGAAAGCTGCGCACGCCGCGCTTTCCGGCGTCGATCTTCAGGTGGCGCGCGGCGAGGTGTTCGGCATCATCGGGCGTAGCGGCGCGGGCAAGTCCACGCTGCTGCGGCTCGTGAACGGGCTGGAAAAGCCCACGACCGGCAGCGTGCGCGTGAACGGCGTGGACGTGGGCGCGCTCGACGAGCGCGGGCTCGTCACGCTGCGGCGGCGCATCGGCATGGTGTTCCAGCACTTCAACCTGCTTTCCGCGAAAACGGTGTACGACAACATCGCGCTGCCGCTCAAGATCGCGGGCGTGCCGAAGGCGACCATCGAAACGCGCGTGAACACGCTGCTCGACCTCGTGGGCTTGAGCGAGCGCCGCGATGCGTGGCCCGCGCGACTCTCGGGCGGTCAGAAGCAGCGCGTGGGCATTGCCCGCGCGCTCGTGCACGAGCCCGATATCCTGCTTTGCGACGAGGCGACCTCGGCGCTCGACCCGGAAACCACGCGCGCCATTCTCGCGTTGCTGCGCGACATCAACCGGCGCCTGGGCGTCACCATCGTGCTCATCACGCACGAAATGGAAGTGATCCGCGACGTGTGCGACACGGTCGCCGTGATCGAGCGCGGCGAAGTGGTCGAGCAGGGGCCCGTGTGGCGCGTGTGCGGCAATCCTCAGCACGAGGCGACGCGCGCGCTCTTGCATACGCCGGGCCACGAGCTTCCCGACGACCTGGCCGCGCGACTGCGCGCGACACCGCAAGCCGGTGCGCACGCGTTGTTCGACGTGCGCTTCACCGGCGAGTCCGACGAGGAGCCCGAGATCGCCACGCTGGCGCAGGCGTTCGGCGCACAGGGCGTGCGCTTCGTGCACGGCGGCATCGAACGCATTCAGGGGCGTGCGCAAGGGCGGCTCATCGTGTCGGCGCCGGTGGCGAGCGCCGACGAGGCGGCCACGCTGGCCGTTCAGGCGCGCCGTTACGCGAGCCGCGTGGAGGTGCTGGGCTATGTCTGATGTGTGGATTTCCGAACTGCTCGAAGGTATTCGCGACACGGTGCTGATGGTCGGCGTATCGGCGATCTTCGCACTCCTGATCGGTATTCCGCTCGCGCTGCTGCTGGTCACGACCGCGCGCGGCGGCATTTTCGAGCGGCCCGCGCTCAACACGACGCTCGGTGCGCTCGTCAACGCGTTCCGCTCCACGCCTTTCATCATTTTGCTGGTTGCGCTGCTGCCGCTCACGCGTTTTCTGGTCGGCACGACCATCGGCGTGTGGGCGGCCGTGGTGCCGCTTTCCATCGCCGCGATTCCGTTCTTCGCGCGTGTGGCCGAAGTGAGCCTGCGCGAAGTGGATCGCGGTCTGATCGAAGCCGCCCAGGCCATGGGCGCGCAGCGCCGCCACATCGTCTGGCACGTGTTGTTGCCCGAGGCGCTGCCCGGTATGCTGGGTGGCTTCACCATCACCGTGGTGGCGATGATCGGCTCCTCGGCCATGGCGGGCGCCGTCGGAGCGGGCGGCCTGGGCGATCTCGCGATACGCTACGGCTACCAGCGCTTCGACACGACGGTCATGGTGACCGTGATCGTCTTGCTGATCGCGATCGTGGCGGCCGTGCAATTCGTGGGCGACCTGCTCGTGCGGCGTCTCTTGCGGCGAACCTGACGGGCGCAACCGTTCGACATGACGCGCGCAGCCCATCGCTGCGCGCTTCGCTTTTTGGGCATCACTTTCGGGAAAAACGGGTATGAACGAAACACTGCGGCCGCGCGGTCGGGAACAGGAGGAGGCGCGTCTTGCCGCGCTGCTGGAAGCGCTGCGCGCGAGCGCCCCGCAACGCGACCTGGCCGGCGGCCACGCGGCGGCCGAAAAGCAGCGCATCGCCGACGCCGGGCTGCTCACCATTGCAGTGCCGCGCGAGTTCGGCGGGCAGTTTGGTGCGGCGTCCGGTGCGCAGTCAGGCGACACGGCCAGTGCCGGCCTGCGCTGGAGCGACGTCTACACGATCATCCGCAAGCTCGCGCGCGTCGACAGCGCGCTTGCGCATCTGCTCGGCTTCCAGTGCCTGCAAGTCGCGAGCGTCGAATTGTGGGGCAGCCCGGCGCAGCGCGCGAACTGGCTGCAAGGCACGGTCGAGCACCGCTGGTGGTGGGGCAACGCCGTGAATCCGCTCGACACGCGGCTCGTTGCGCAGTCCGATGGCGCGGGCGGCTGGCGTCTGCACGGCAAGAAGGGATTCTGCTCGGGCACCTACGGCTCGCAGATGATGACCGTGAGCGCGCACGATCCCGCCACCGGCAACCCGGTGTTCGCGGTCGTGCCCACCACGCGCGCGGGCATCGCCGTGCACGACGACTGGGACCCGATCGGCCAGCGGCAGACCGACAGCGGCACGGTGTCGTTCGAGAACGTCGAAGTGCGCGCCGCCGAAGTGCTCCAGCGGCCCGACACGCCGCGCGCCACGCTGCGCACGCTCGTTTCGCAAGGGGTGCTCACGAACCTGTTCGTGGGTCTCGCGGAAGGCGCGCTCGAAGAAGCGCGCGCTTATGTGCTCGCGAACGGGCGGCCGTGGATCAACGCGGGCGTGCAGCACGTGGCCGACGACCCGTATTTGCAGCAGCGCTTCGGCGAGATGCGCGTGCAGTCGCTCGCGGCGGCCGTGCTTGCCGACCGCGCAGGCGCGCTGCTCGACGCCGCGTGGCAAGAGGGCGAGGCGCTGGGCGCGGCCACGCGCGCGGAAGTCTCGCTGGCGATTTCGGAGGCGAAGATCGTTGCGCATCGCGCCGCGCTGGAAACCGGCGAGCAGTTGTTCGAAGCGTGCGGCGCGCGCGCCACGGGCGCGGCGCTCGCGCTCGACCGCTTCTGGCGCAACGCGCGCGTGCACACGCTGCACGATCCGCTCGACTACCGCGTGCGCGACGTGGGCCGCCACACGCTCTTGCAGGAACTGCCGCAGCCGACGCTGTACACTTGAGGGCCCGATCGCGGCGCTTCGCCGCGTCACGTCAACCGTTGACGTCAACCCTTGAGGATCGAACCGTTGGAGTTCCGACTACCGACCACGGCGACGGCGCCGTTTTGCCCTTCCGAAGTGCAGGGCAGCATCGAGGTTTCGCCGCGCGCGCCATTCTGGAAGAAGTTCTGGCAGTTCGCGGGCCCCGGCCTGCTGGTGTCGATCGGCTATATGGACCCCGGCAACTGGGCCACCGACATCGAGGCGGGCTCGCGCTATGGTTACAGCCTGCTGTTCGTGGTTGTGCTCTCCAGCCTCGCGGCCATCGCGTTGCAATGCCTCTCCATGCGCCTTGGCATCGTCACGCAGCGCGATCTCGCGGAGCTTTCGCGCGAGCGCTACTCAAAGCCCGTGGCGCTCGGCCAGTGGGCGCTCGCCGAGCTTTCGATCATCGCCTGCGATCTCGCCGAGGTGCTGGGCGGCGCGCTCGCGTTCCACCTGTTGCTGGGCTGCTCGCTGATGGTGGGCGTGGTGCTCACCGCGTTCGACACACTCATCGTGCTCGGCCTGAAGGGCAAGAACTTCCGCTCGCTCGAAGCGATCATGGCCGGGCTCATCGCCACCATCGGCCTGGGCTACGTGATCCAGCTCGCGCTCGTGAAGCCGCACTGGCCCGCCGTGTTCGCGGGCGCCGTGCCATCGTGGCACGCCATTGCCTCGGCGGAGCCGCTTTATCTCGCGATCGGCATTCTCGGCGCGACGGTCATGCCGCATAACCTCTACCTGCATTCGTCGATCGTGCAGACGCGCGCCGTCAAGCGCGATCGCCAGAGCCTCGCGCAAGCCATCAGCCTTTCGCGTCTGGACACGATCGTCTCGCTCCTGCTCGCGCTGCTCATCAACGCGGCCATCCTGATCCTGGCCGCGGCGGCGTTCCACGCCAACGGGCACACCCAGGTCACCGATATCGAAGAAGCCTACAAGCTGCTCGCGCCGATCGTCGGCACGGGCCTGGCGGCGGTGCTGTTCGCGGTGACGCTGCTCGCCTCCGGGCAAAGCTCGACGTTTACGGGCACGGTGGCGGGCCAGGTCATCATGGAAGGCTTCCTGCGCATGAAGATTCCGTGCTACCAGCGGCGGCTCATCACGCGCGTGCTCGCGCTGATCCCGGCGGTGGCGGGCGTGGCGCTGCTGGGCAACGGCGCGGTGGGCAAGCTGCTGGTGGCAAGCCAGGTGGTGCTGAGCCTGCAACTGCCGTTTGCGCTCTGGCCGCTCATTCGCATGACGAACGATCGTGCGCTGATGGGCGAGTTCGTGAACCGGCTGCCCACGCGGCTGATCGCGTGGTTCCTGTTCGTGGTGATCTCGGCTGCGAACCTGTGGCTCGTCTGGCAGACGTTCGCCGGGAACTAGAAGAGGGAGGGGTGCTGGCGCGCGCCCTGAAGTGGCGGCAAGTAGAATGCGCTTCGCCGTCCGGTGCGCTCAGGCACCGGACGGTTTCGCGTCTTGGTCTCGAGTCCGGTTGATCCGGATCTGGCTCTCCTACGCTTATGCAGCCTCGGCAATGCCATCCGACGTTACCACTGCCGGAAGGTCGCTCTCGGTCTGCTCTGCGCCCCGTCGCGCTGCAGCCGCCTTTTTCGTCTTGCCGGCTCGCGATGGAGGCTGGCATGCGCCGCACACGACGTTGTGCTGAAGGTCGTGGCGATGCGCGACGAACTTACCGCCGCAACGGCAGCAAGGCGTCAACTGCAGAATATCGGCATCAAAAAAGCGCACCAGGGTCCACGCACGCGTGAGGTCGAGCACCGGCTCGGCCCCGCTGTGGCGGCAGTGTTCCAGATACAGCCGGAACCCCTTGGTGAGCGCGTCGAGATGCGAGCAACGCGCTTCATTCTTCAGGAACAGGTACGTGTTATAGAACAGCGAGGCGTGGATGTTGGCCAGCCACGTCATGTACCAGTCCGCCGAAAACGGCAACATACCCTTGGGCGGCGACACGCCGCGAATCTCGCGATACAGGCGGATCATGCGGTCACGCGAGAGCGTGAGTTCGCTTTCCAGCACCTGCATGCGCGCGCCCAGCTCGATCAACGCGATCGCGCGGAACACTTCCTGGGCGTCTTCGGTGAGGCTGCGCCGCGTTGTCATGGACGTCACCCTCAGGCGAATTGGCCGGCCGGCTGTCCTGCAAGCAGGATGGCCGCGTGAGTGGCCGCCACGTCGGCATGCTTGGATGTCTGCGTGAGCGCGGACAACATCGCATGATCGTCGAAGCGGAAAAAACAGAGAAGCTGGTCGGAAGAGGCCAACCTGACGATCTGCGCGAGCGACAGTCCGCCAAGCAGATCGGCCAATTCCGACGACAGTCCCAGTCGGAACATGCCGACCGGCTTGTCCTCGCGCAGCATGCGCTGTGCGAGCATCAGATACGACAAATTAATTTCGCGGATAGAATCCAGCGTCTCGCTGCTACGGTCCATTTCTCTAGTTTCCGAAGCCCCGAATTTAACCCCCCGGCTTTTTCGCCGTGTATCTTTTCTGGTCTTGTGGCCGGCCCTAGCTCATTGGCTGGGCCTGACTCTTTGATACAGGTTGTTACATCTCGTAACAACCTTGGAGGGAATTGTATGAGGGCTTATCTCAGAAATCAATCCCTCGGATCAAAAAATAATCAACTGTTGTAAATTATTTTCGGTAATTTTTTCTGCTATTTGATGCCGTGCTTGCGGCAATCTGCCGCAACGCCCGCCCAGCCCCGGCAATTCGGTCTGAAGGCCTTGGTGCTTGGGCTCTCGGTCCCGGCATCCGGTGCATGCGCAACGAATGTGCGGGTGCCGCGCAGGGAGGCTTGCAGGAATAAACGTTTTGAAAGGAATTACGTTGACAGGTAAAAAATACGTGTCTGGGGATTAATTCCGATGAGGATTAATATGTAACAGCCGATTCGACCCCAAAACAATTGTAACAGCCGAATGTGTAACTAAGGTGTAACCAGCGCGAGTGCGTGCTATCGCGGGATATGCTCAGTGAGTAAAGCCGGGATTTGCACGAGGAAATATTTATTAAACGGACGCATCAAAGCGTCTTTGGTTACAAATTGGGCTCCGGCGAGAAAGCCGGTAAAGAAGAGACGAAAGCGGTGCGGTGGCTCAGATGAATCGGCGAGGTATCCGTTCATTCAGGTGAGCAGCGGCACCGCTTCGATGAGAGCGGCGCCCAGCAGCAGGCCGACCAGCGCGCCGACGAGCCGTGGATGCCATTTGTCGAGGTGGATCGCGCTGACGAGGGCGCCCACGAGGATGGCCCCGAGCAGGGCGAAGGCGACCAGCAGGTAGGCGATCTCGAAATCATTGTCGATGATCATGGCGCCTCCTTAAAGGCGATCTGGCGAAAGCCCATATGCCAGTTATATCACAACGTGATATAACTGGCATAATGAAAGCATCATTCCGGGGTGAACCGCGAGGGAGAAAGCTCATGGCCTCGTTTAAACGCATTCTGCTGTGCTACGACGCGACGCGCGAAGGACGGCGCGCGTTGCGCGAGGGCGCCGACCTCGCGCGCGAGTGCCACGCCCAGACGCACCTGCTCGCGGTGCTCGACCAGGCGCCGCTGCAATGGGGCACGGATATCGCCTCGGCGGTGCCGTTCGAGGCCGCCGAGGAGGCGGCGCGCGAAATCCTGCGCGACGGGGTGGCGTGCCTCCAGGAAAAGGGGCTCGCGGCGACCGGGCACTTCGTGGTGGGGCGGCCTATCGACGTGATTGCGAGCTACTGCGCCGAGCTCATGCCCGACCTGATCGTGCTGGGCCACCACCGGCGCGGGCCGTTCAAGCGCTGGTGGGACGGGCGCGACGACCGCCTGCTGCTCGACCGGGTGTCGTGCAGCGTGCTCGTCGTGACGGCGCCCGAGCCTCAGGCGGCAGCGGCCGCCGCTTGAGGTGAAGGCTCACGTGGGCGTCAGGCGCTGCTCTGGCCGAGAATCGGCGTGCGCTTGACCTCGGAGATGTAGAGCAGGATCAGCGAGACCCAGACAATGCCGTAGAGCAGCATGAAGCAGCTCGAACGGATCTTGAGCCAGTCGAGCAGCATGCCGAACAGGATCGGCAGCAGAAAGCCGCCGAGGCCGCCCGCCAGGCCGACAATGCCGGTCACGACGCCCATGTTGGTGGGAAAGTCGTCGGCCACGTACTTGAACGTCGAGGCCATGCCGAACGCGAACACCGCGCCCAGCACGAAGGCCACCGCGACGAAGCCGAACAGCGGCATGTTGATGTGGAGTGCCGCCTGACCATCGATCGTGTGGATCACGAAGTCCGTGGGCGGGTACGAGAGGATGAACAGGCAGATCCACGCCACCCACAGGCCCCACCAGGTGACCGTATGCGCGCCCAGCTTGTCGGCGAGTACGCCGCCGACCGCCCGCAGGATCGAGCCTGGCAGCGAGAAGCCCGCGGCGAAGGCCGAAGCCATGACGAGCGACATGCCGTACTCGGCCTTCAGGTATTGCGGAATCCACAGCGAGAGGGCGGTGAAGCCGCCGAAGGTGATCGAGTAATACTGGCACAGGCGCCATACGCGCGGGTCGGCCAGCACCTTGAATGTGTCCAGCAGCGAGCCGCCCGACTTGCCCGCGCCGGGGTCGCGCGCGGAGCCTAACCAGAAAATGACGGCGGTCACGAGCAGGGCGACGGCGTAGACGCGCGGCACGAAGCGCCACCCGTAGAGATTTTCGAGCTGCGGCGTGACGAACAGGTTGACGGCCGCGCCCACCGTGCCCGCGCCGAAGAAACCCATGGCGAAGCCGCGCTGGCTGGGCGGGAAAAAGCGCGCGACGTAAGGTGTGCCTACTGCGAACGACGCGCCCACGCAGCCGAGAAAGAGGCCGATGAGCAGGAACTGCCACAGCTCGCTTGCGTAGCTGACGATATACACGGGCACCGCGCACACCACGAGCAGCGTGGTCATGACGATGCGCCCGCCGAAGCGGTCGGTCCACGCGCCGAGCGGCAAACGCATGATCGCGCCGGTGAGCACGGGCGTGGCGGTGAGCAGGCCGAACTCGGTGCTGTTGAGCTGGAGTTCCTCGCGCAACTGCACGCCGAGCACGCCGAACATCATCCACACCACGAAACATACGAGAAACGCGAGCGTGCTCACGAGCAGGACGGACCAGGCCTTCGCGCCGACCTTCTCCGGTTGCGCGGCGCCCGTCACGGGGCGCGCCGATTCGCTACGCAGATTCATGTTGCCTCCATCGCGTGGGGGTGCACGTCGACTTCACTGGACGAGGGGACTCGTTGCGGCTTCCAGTGCCGCGTTTTCGAGTGTCGCTTCGGATGCGAGTATCGATACGTACTGCTGAATGGCCTTGTGGCGCACGCGCTCGCTGAGAAAGCGCGCGATGTCGCTGGACACCTCGCTATACGCTACGGGGTCGCCCGGCACGCGCCGGTCCACGCGCACAAGATGAAAGCCGTAGCGCGTGCGTACGAGGCGCGGCAGGATGCCGATGTCGGTGGCGTCGAACAGCGCCGTTTCGAACTCGGGTACGGTGTCGCCGCGCGCGAGCTGGCCGAGGCTGCCGCCCACGCCCGCCGAAGGGCAGTTCGAGAACTGCCGCGCCAGCGCCTCGAAGGTGTCGGGCGTTTGCTGGAGTTCGCGCAGCGTTTCCTCCGCCTTCTGGCGCAGCAGCGCGAGCGGCACACGCTCGGTGATGGCGAAGAGAATGTGGCTCGCGTACACCAGTTCGTTGCGCACGAAACGTTTGGCGTGTTGCGCGTAGTAGCGTTCGCAGTCCTCGGGCGTGGGCTCGGGCACGCGCAGTTCGCGCGCCAGCAGCGTGTCGAGCACGGCGTCGTCGAGCTCGGCGTCCGGCGCGATCAGGCCGAGCGCCGTGGCGCGCTGGCGCAACAGCTCGTGCACGACGAGCGCGCGCCGTGCGGCGAGCGCGGGGTCAGGGTCGTCGGTGTGATTGCCGCGCTCGGTCTCGATCGCCGCGAGGCCGATCTCGACGTCGTTTACACGCGCGGGCTGGTCGAGGGCAAGGTCATGCGGGGCCGCGTTCGTCATCGATTGCGCTCCTGGTTCCGGTGGAGGGAGGATTAGCGCTTGCGCACGAGCTGGTACGGGCGGATCAGATAGAAAACCGAAGCGATGCCGCTCCAGATATGGACCATGCGCGTGAACGGCGAAACGAGGAAGATGGTGAAGCCCAGCGCGATGTGCGTCTGGTACACGAGCGGCACGCCGTCGAGCAGGCCAGCGATGTTGGGCCGGAAGGTCACCACGCCTTTCACGTAGTCGGTGAGCTGTTCGAACATCATGCCGTCCATGTGGCGCGCGGAGAGCACCACGGTGGCGAGCCCGAGCGCGAGCTGCGCCCACAGCATGAACACGATGACGATATCCGACGTCTTGCTGTTCACGCGGATACGCGTGTCGCCCAGCCGCCGCGCGATCAGGATCGTGAGGCCGACAATCGCGAAGCTGCCCGCCACGCCGCCCGCCACCATCGCGAGCAACTGGTGCACGGTGGCGGAGATGAAAGGCGCGACCAGCCAGTGCGGTGCGAGAAAGCCGACGAAGTGGCCCATCACCACGACCAGAATGCCCCAGTGGAACAGGTTGCTGCCAAGGCGCAGCGAGCCGCGCCGCAGCAGTTGTGACGAGTCGCTCTTCCACGTGTACTGCTCGCGGTCGAAGCGCACGAGCGAGCCGAACAGCAAGACGGCCAGGCAGATATACGGATAGATGCCGAACAGAAACTGATGGAAGTAGTTGCCCATGACGGCTCCTTGCTTGCTGTTTGCCAACGGCGTTCGAACGGTGTATCCGGATTGCGTGTTGCGTGTTGCGGCTGTCTAGCGCGGCGCGCGGCGCGGGTGAAACTCCACAGGCGCAACCGCAGGCCGTTCCGCGCCCATGAATTGCACCGGTTCGTCGGCCCAGGCGGCGTCGAGCGCTTGCAGGTGGTCCTTGTCGTGCGGCTTGCCCGCGTCGTCGTCGTGCGCGGCGTCGGGCAGGTCGGCGCCGCCCGCGCCCGCGAGCGGCAGCAGCGCGCCGATTACGTACGCGTAGTGGCTGTTGCGGCGGCTCAGCTCGGCCGTGATCGACTGGAGAATCGCCGTGGTTTCGGCCAGCAGTGCGCGCGCCTCGTTCGGCTCCAGAATCGAGAGGTATTCGAGGAACACGGGCAGATAGTCGGGCAACTGGCCCGGCTGGAGCAGCATGCCGTGCTTCTCGTAGGTCTGAACGAGGTCGATCATCGCCTGGCCGCGATCGCGCGATTCGCCGTGCACGTGCTCGAACAGATGCAGCGAAGTCGCGCGGCCGCGATCGAACAAGGCAACGTAGTTCTCTTGCAGCGCGAGCAGATCGCGCGAGCCGAGATAGTCGATGAAGCGTTCGAGCTTCTCGCGCGCCTCGGCGCCGAACGCACGCTCGCTGCGCACGATCGCGCGCAGTTCATGCACCGCCTCGACGAGCGGCGTATCGGGATACTCGAGCAGCGACGCTACGAGCCGGTAGGTCATGGGCTGGGGACGAGCCGCGAACATGGTCAGATCTCCTGAATGGGAATCTGGCGATGTCCGCTTTTCGGCGCGAACAGGCTTGCCTCCGATTTGCCGTCCGAACAGCCGTTGCCGAACGAGAAGCCGCACGACGAGCGCAGGTCGAAGGCGTTCTCCGCATACTCGCGGTGCGTGGTGGGAATCACGAAACGGTCCTCGTAGTTCGCGATCGCGAGATAGCGATACATCTCTTCCACCTGGGCAAGCGAGAGCCCGACTTGCGTGAGCACCTGCGGAGCGTCCACGCGGTCCACGTTGCGCGCGCGCATGAAAGCGCGCATGGCGAGCATGCGTTCCAGCGCGAGCTGCACGGGCTTTTCGTCGCCGGCCGTAAGCAGGTTCGCGAGGTAGCGCAGCGGAATGCGCAGCGAGTGCACGTCGGGCAGCCAGCCGTTCATGCCCAGCTCGCCGCTGTTGGCGGCCGAATTGATGGGCGAGAGCGGGGGCACGTACCAGACCATCGGCAGTGTGCGGTACTCGGGGTGCAGCGGGAAGGCGATGCGCCAGTCGATCGCCATCTTGTAGACGGGCGAGCGTTGCGCGCCGTCGATCCACGCTTGCGGAACGCCGTCGCGCGCGGCCTGCTCGATCACGGCCGGGTCGAACGGGTCGAGGAACACGTCGAGCTGCGCCTGGTAGAGGTCCTTCTCGTCGGCCACGCTTGCTGCGTCGCGAATGCGGTCGGCATCGTAGAGGAGCACGCCGAGATAACGGATGCGCCCGACGCACGTTTCCGAGCACACGGTGGGTTGCCCCGCCTCGATACGCGGATAGCAGAAGATGCACTTTTCGGCCTTGCCGCTATGCCAGTTGAAGTAGATCTTCTTGTAAGGGCAGCCCGAAACGCACATGCGCCAGCCGCGGCACTTGTCCTGATCGATCAGCACGATGCCGTCTTCCTCGCGCTTGTAGATCGAACCGGAAGGGCAGGCGGCCACGCAGGCGGGGTTCAGGCAGTGCTCGCACAGGCGCGGCAGATACATCATGAAGGTGTTTTCGAACTGCCCGTAGATATCCTTCTGCACGTTCTCGAAGTTATAGTCCTTCGAACGCTTTTCGAACTCGCCGCCCAGAATCTCTTCCCAGTTCGGCCCCCACTCGATCTTCTCCATGCGCTGGCCGCTGATGAGCGAGCGCGGCCGTGCAACGGGCGTGGCCTTCGTGTTGCCCGCTTCCTGCAAATGCGCGTAATCGAAGGTGAAAGGCTCGTAGTAGTCGTCGATTTCGGGCAGATGCGGATTGGCGAAAATTTGCGCGAGCAGCCGCCACTTGCCGCCCAGGCGTGGCTCGATCTGGCCGTCGGCCTTGCGCACCCAGCCGCCGCGCCAGCGCTCCTGGTTCTCCCATTCCTTCGGGTAGCCGATGCCGGGCTTGGTTTCCACGTTGTTGAACCACGCGTATTCCATGCCTTCGCGGCTCGTCCACACGTTCTTGCAGGTGACCGAGCAGGTATGGCAGCCAATGCACTTGTCGAGGTTCAGGACCATCGCGATCTGCGCACGCACTTTCATGAGCCTTCTCCTTCGCGAACGGCCGCGCTGACGGCGGCAGGCAGGGGGCCAACGGGTGTTTCCTCGGCGTCGAGCCAGTCGACGTTCTTCATCTTGCGCACGATGAGGAACTCATCGCGGTTCGAGCCGACCGTGCCGTAGTAGTTGAAGCCATAAGCGAGTTGCGCGTAGCCGCCGATCATGTGCGTGGGCTTGAGCGAAATGCGCGTGACCGAGTTGTGAATGCCGCCGCGTGTGCCCGTTATTTCGGACCCCGGCGTATTCACGATTTTTTCCTGGGCGTGGTACATCATGACCATGCCGCGCGGAATGCGCTGGCTCACCACGGCGCGCGCGCAGAGTGCGCCGTTCGCGTTGAAGCATTCGATCCAGTCGTTGTCGACCACGCCGATCTGTGCCGCGTCCTTCTCCGAGATCCACACGATCGGGCCGCCGCGCGAAAGCGTGAGCATCAGCAGATTGTCGGTGTAGGTGCTGTGAATGCCCCACTTCTGGTGCGGCGTGATGAAGTTCAGCGCCAGCTCGGGATTGCCGTTCGAGCGCGAACCGGCCATCTTCTCGTAGCTGCCGGTGTCGATAGGCGGCTTGTAGACGCACAGCGCCTCGCCGAACGCGCGCATCCACGCGTGGTCCTGGTAGAGCTGCTGGCGACCGCTCAACGTGCGCCAGGGGATCAGCTCGTGCACGTTCGTGTAGCCCGCGTTGTACGACACGTGTTCCGACTCGATGCCGCTCCACGTGGGCGACGAAATGATCTTGCGCGGCTGCGCCTGGATATCGCGGAAGCGGATCTTTTCGTCGGCGCGCGCGTCGGCGAGATGCGCGTGTTCGATGCCCGTGAACTTCGAGAGCGCTTCCCACGCCTTCTTCGCGACCGCGCCGTTGGTTTCGGGTGCGAGCGAGAGGATCGTTTCGGCGGCATCGATCGCGGTCTCGATGCGCGGGCGGCCCTTCGCGTCGCCGGCGTCTTCCGCCTGATCGCGATAGTTCAGCGCGCCGAGTTCGTGGACTTCGTCCTCGGTATTCCAGCTAATGCCCTTGCCGCCGTTGCCGAGCTTGTCCATGAGCGGCCCAAGCGAGGTGAAACGGTGATACGTCTCGGGGTAATTGCGCTCGAGCATCACCACGCCCGGCATGGTCTTGCCCGGAACCGGCTCGCATTCGCCGCGCTTCCAGTCGTCCACGCCGAAGGGCTGGGCGAGTTCGCCCGCCGCGTCGTGCGCAATGGGCGCGAGCACCACGTCGCGCTCCACGCCGAGATGGCCCACGCTCAATTCGGAAAAGCGCTTTGCGATGGCCTTGAAAATGTCCCAGTCGCTGCGCGCTTGCCACGCGGGGTCCACGGCGGCGGAAAGCGGGTGAATGAACGGGTGCATGTCGGACGTGTTCATGTCGTCCTTCTCGTACCACGTGGCGGTGGGCAGCACGATGTCCGAGTACATGCACGTCGTCGACATGCGGAAGTCGAGCGTGCAGAGCAGGTCGAGCTTGCCTTGCGGCGCCTCTTCGTGCCAGACGACTTCCTCGGGACGCGGCACACCGTCTTTCACCACTTCCTCGCCTTGCACACCGTTCGTTGTGCCGAGCAGATGCTTGAGGAAGTACTCGTGCCCCTTGCCCGACGAGCCGAGCAGGTTCGAGCGCCACACGAACAGATTGCGTGGGAATACGGCGGGATTATCGGGGTCTTCGCAGGCGAGCTTGAGGCTGCCGTCCTTCACGCGTCGCGCCACTTCGGCACCGGCTTTCGCGGGGTCTTCGAGCGATCGGCCCAGTTCCAGCGGATTGCTCGCGAGCTGCGGGGCCGAAGGCAGCCAGCCCATGCGCTCGGCGCGCACGTTGTAGTCGATCGGCGCGCCGTGAAAGTCGGCCTTGTTCGCGAGCGGCGAAAGCAGATCCGTTGGGTTCATCGGATCGTAGCGCCACTGGTCGGTGTGCGCGTAGAAGAACGACGTGGCGTTCATCTGGCGCGGCGGCCGGCTCCAGTCGAGCGCGAAAGCAAGTGCGGTCCAGCCCGTTTGCGGACGCAACTTTTCCTGGCCCACGTAATGCGACCAGCCGCCGCCGGACTTGCCGATGCAGCCGCACATCACGAGCATGTTGATGATGGCGCGGTAGGCCATGTCCATGTGGAACCAGTGATTGATGCCCGCGCCGATGATGACCATCGAGCGGCCTTCGGTCTTGTCGGCGTTCTCGGCGAACTGGCGCGCGACGTTGATGACGTCCGCGCGCTTCACGCCCGTGATCGCTTCCTGCCACGCGGGCGTGTAGGGCACGTCGTCGTCGTAGCTGTGCGCGATGTCCTTGCCGCCCAGGCCCTGGTCGAGCCCGTAGTTCGCCACGAAAAGATCGTAGACGGTGGCCACGAGCCGCTCGCCGGCGGCCGTCGCCACGCGCCGCACGCCAATGCGACGGTTCAGCACCGGCCCGTGCGAGGTGTGCGGGAAATGTGGATGCGCGACGTTGCCGAAGTAGGGGAACAGCACGTCCACCACATCGTCGTGCTTTTCGACGAGCGAGAGCGCGGGCTTGAGCGGCGCGCCGTTGACGCCTTCCTCGCGCAGATTCCACTTGCCGCGATCGGCGCCTTCCTGCTGGCCCCAGCGAAAGCCGACCGAGCCGAGCGGCACCGCGAATTCATTCGTCGCGCTGTCGATCACTACGGTCTTCCACTCGGGGTTGTTGTCCTGCGCGAGCGCGCCGTCGAAGTCGGAGGCGCGCAGATAGCGGTCGGGCACGTACTGGCCGTCGCGCTCGACGAGCGTGACGAGGCAGGACATGTCGGTGAAGCGGCTGCAATAGTCGGCGAAATAGGCGCTCTTGCCCGCGAGGTGATACTCCTTGAGGATCACGTGGCCCATGGCGAGCGCGAGCGCCGCGTCGGTACCCTGCTTGGGATGCAGCCAGATGTCGCCGAACTTCGCGCCTTCGGCGTAGTCGGGGAAGATAGAAACGATCTTCGCGCCGCGGTAGCGCGCTTCCACCATGAAGTGCGCATCGGGCGTGCGCGTTTGCGGTACGTTCGACCCCCACATCACGATGAACGACGAGTTGTACCAGTCGGCGGACTCGGGCACGTCGGTCTGCTCGCCCCACGTTTGCGGCGAAGCGGGCGGCAGGTCGCAGTACCAGTCGTAGAACGAGAGGCACACGCCGCCGATGAGCGAGAGATAGCGCGAGCCGGCCGCATACGACACCATCGACATGGCGGGAATGGGCGAGAAGCCGATCACGCGGTCTGGGCCGTGGCGTTTGATGGTATGCACGTTTGCCGCGGCGGCGATTTCGAGCACTTCGCTCCAGTCCGCGCGCACGAAGCCGCCCAGGCCGCGTCGCGTTTGATAACTTTTGCGCGCGGCATCGTCGTCGACAATGGCCGCCCACGCGGCAACGGGGTCGAGCGTGCGGCGCTTTTCGCGCCACAACTTCACGAGCGCGCTGCGCACGAGCGGGTACTTGAGCCGATTGGCGCTGTACAGGTACCACGAATAGGACGCGCCGCGCGAGCAGCCGCGCGGTTCGTGGTTGGGCATGTCGGGGCGCGTGCGCGGGTAGTCGGTCTGCTGCGTTTCCCACGCGACAATACCGCCCTTCACGTAGATCTTCCACGAGCACGAGCCCGTGCAATTCACGCCGTGCGTGGAGCGCACGATCTTGTCGTGCTGCCAGCGCGTGCGGTACGCCTCCTCCCATTTTCGGTCTTCGTCTGTGACGGCGCCGTGACCATCGGCGAATTGCGTGCGTGCCGCCGTGAAATAACGCAGACGATCCAGAAAATGGCTCATGTCATCTCCAGCTTGTACGTCGGGGACTACCGTAATTTAGGAGAAGGATTGAGAAGATGTAAAGGGGATGAATGAAATCTATTTCGACGTATATGAATGGATATAACGAATTCCAGAAATCTTTGACAGAAAGTTGGCAAAATGTCGGATATGCAATATGCACAATAACGATGAATATGTTTGAAAACGAATGGTGTTTCAAATTTTTCATCAAGTGCAAGAAAGTTGTGGGATTTCTGGGGAAAACGCAGTGAATCGTGAGGCTGTGTGTTTCCGGGATTTAAATATGGAGTTCGAAGCATGTGGTAAATCGGCATCGAACGTGGAGGCTGTCATCGGGAAATGAGGCGCGTTATACGCCAGGGCAAGAATTGGATTGGGATGAATGGGGCGATTGTTGCGTGCGCATGAATCCAGAATCTTTATTCCAGTTTCATTTCATGACGTGGACATATTCCCGAGATCGGCCGGCTGCCAACGGCTGAGGCCAACTTCACGCGCGCCCCCGCTTTGCCCGACAATACCGGCATCAGCCGTCATGCAAACCACTGGAGTGACTTCGATGCCGCGCTTTGCCGCCAATCTCTCGATGATGTATACCGAGCACGCGTTTCTCGACCGCTTCGCCGCCGCGGCGCGCGACGGCTTCGATGCCGTGGAGTATCTGTTTCCGTATGAACATCCGGCCGCGGAAATCAAGGCGCGGCTCGACGGTGCGTCGCTCGTTCAGGCGCTCTTCAACGCGCCGCCCGGAAACTGGGCGGCGGGCGAGCGCGGCATGGCTTCGCTGCCGGGGCGCGATGACGAGTTTCGCCGCAGCATCGACACCGCGCTCGACTATGCGCGCGTCCTTGGCAACCGCAAGATTCACGTGATGGCGGGGCTCGTCGCGCATGAGGCGTCGCGCGCGGCGCAGCGCGATCTGTACCTGGAGCGTCTTGGCTACGCGGCACGCGTGGCTGAGGCCGACGGCATCGACGTGCTGATCGAGCCGATCAATACACGCGACATGCCCGGCTACCTGCTCAACCGTCAGGACGACGCGCACGCGATCTGCGCGGAAGTGGGCGCGCCGAATTTGCGCGTGCAGTTCGATTGCTACCACTGCCAGATCGTCGAGGGCGATCTCGCCGTGAAACTCGCTCGCGACATGGCGGGCATCGGTCACATTCAGATCGCGGGCGTGCCCGAGCGCCACGAACCCGACAGCGGCGAGCTCAATTACCCGTGGTTGCTCGCGCGCATCGACGAACTGGGCTACGACGGCTGGATCGGCTGCGAATACCGGCCGCGCGCCGATACGTCTGCGGGCCTTGGCTGGATTCGGCCGTGGCTGGCGGCACGCGCTTGACGTTGCGAGGAAAGCGACCGCCTGCGCATCAGCGCATGGCGTCGCGCAACGCCTGCGCCGTTTGCGGGTCGGCGGGGAAGAACGCTTCGATCGCGAGCTCGGAGAGCGTGATGTCGACGGGCGTGCCGAATACGGTGGTCGTGCTGTAGAACGCCAGCTCGCCTAGCGCCGTGCGCACGCGCAGCGGCACGGCGATGTGATGCGTGAGCGGCTCGATGCTCGCGGCCGCCACGCCGGCCGGCGTCGGGTAGGCCGCGAGTTCTTCGTGCAGGGCGGCAAGCGCGGGGTCGCCGCTCGCATCGATCTGGCGTTGCAGGCGCGTGAGCAGATGCGCGCGCCACGCGTGCCAGTTGACGATGCGCGGCGCGATGCCTGCGGGATGCAGCGAAAGCCGCAGCGCGTTGATCGGCGCGTCGAGCAGGGCGGGCGACGCGTCGCCGATAAGGGGGGCGAGCGCGCCGTTCGCGGCGACGATGTTCCAGTGGCGGTCCACCGCCACGGCGGGATAGGGCTCGTGCCCGCGCAGCACGAGATCGACGGCCTCGCGCGCGGCGGCAAGTTGCGGGTCGTCCAGGGCGCGCTCGCGGTAGAGCGGCGCATAGCCCGCCGCCATGAGCAGCGCGTTGCGCTCGCGCAGCGGCACGTCGAGCTGCTCCGCGAGATGCATGACCATTTCGCGGCTCGGCAGCGCGCGGCCCGATTCGACGAAGCTCAGATGGCGGGTCGAAATCTCCGCTTCGGTGGCGAGCAGCAACTGGCTCATGCGGCGGCGCATGCGCCAGTCGCGCAGCATCTCGCCGACGCTGCGGCGCGCGGCGCCGGCCGCGGAGGCCGGCAGTGTGGAGGCGAGCGTGTTCATGCCGCCGATTCTAGCGAAACGCGCGCGCAAGACCATTACGTCTGAGGTAAAGTCCGCGCCGCGCGCGGCCGTTATCGAATATATGAAAACCTCCGTAACAAGTCCCTGCGGCATTTATGGAGGACGTATACGCTGGACCGCGCGATCGCCTAGAATGAAAAGTCTCACGTACTGTGGCTGTGGCGTCGCGCAGAGGAGACCGCCATGAGGGAAACCGTTGCTGCTTACCTGCTCGGACCAGCCGTGATGGTGCTGGTGTGCGCGGCCATGTGGGCCGTGTCGCGCCGCAGCAGGGGCTTGCTCGAGGAGCGCTTCACGCGCTGGCTCGACGCCCATCGTCCGCACGGCATGCGTCACAAGCATTGAGCGTGCCAGAGCGGCGACGGCGTGCGCGCAGGCTCCTCGCCGGATCGCTCGCGCAACGGTTTCGCCGCCCGGCTCGTTGCTCCAATTCCATAGCATTCCGAATCAATTCCCGAGTGGTCCCGAGTGGCATCTGCACGTAGCCGTTCGCTCTATCGTGCGCGGCCCGCTTTCGTCCATCGGGGTTTGCCTGCTGTCTCCGTTTCATGTTGTGGGAATGTTGGGGGAACTGAGCGCAAGCGCCACGGTCATTCCGATATTGCATACCGGAGCCCTTCATGACCCGTCCCGCCGATTCCCTCATCATCTTCATCGCCCGTGTCGCCCTTGCCATCCTGTTCCTTTGGGGTGGGGCCATGAAGCTGCTGGGGTATGCGGGGTTCGTCGGCTACCTTCATTCGAAGGGCGTGCCCTATGCCTCGTATGCGGCGATCGTGGCGACGGTCATCGAACTGCTCGGCGGCATTGCGCTCGTGCTGGGCGTGCGCACGCGCGCTGTGGGCTTCCTGCTTGCCGTGTACGCTGTTGTCACGGCGATATTCGGCCATGACTTCTGGAACATGACGCAAGCCGCGTTGCAACAGGACGCAGTGGTGCACTTCTGGAAGAACGTGGCGATCGCGGGTGGTTTCCTGCTGCTCACCGTAACGGGCGCGGGACGTGCTTCTGTCGATGGCTTGCGCGCGCCGCGCGGCGGCCTGCGCGGCTAGGCGCCCACGGCAGCGGGCAAAACGGCACAACCACCGGGCAACCGGACGACCAGGGAGCAGGCCTTGATACAGAACTTCGATTACAACGTGGCGGGCAAGCCGGAGCAATTCTGCGCGAGCCTCGCCGAAGACGGCACGCGGCGCGTGTTCATCAGTTATGCGGATACGGCCAAGACGCTCGTGATCCTCGACGCCACCGGCCTGCTCGGCGCACTCAAGGCCGAGCTGGAGGAGCCGGACCAGCTCATCGCGCACGCCATTCGCAAGGCGCAGAACGAAGGGCTGATCGAACGCGCGATCGACTCCGGCGCGATTCAGGAGGCGTCGCTGTAGCCGCCTTGCAGGGCGTCAGCGCGACTCGTTCAGGCGCGGCGCCGCAGCCGGGCGCGCCCCCGCGTGCGCCGCAGCGGTCCTCACGAACCACGCCAGCCCCGCCGCCGTGAGCAGGAGCGCCGTCGAGATCGCGGCCTCCGCTCGCAGGCCGGCCACCACCTGCGCCGCGAACGCGCCGCCCGCGAGCGCGCCGAACGCCGCCACACCCACCGCACCGCCCGCCTGACGCGCCGTATTGAGCAGCGCCGAGGCCGTGCCCGCGCGCGCCGGTTCGACCGAGGAGAGCACCGCTGTCGTCATCGCCGGGACGGCCAGCCCCATGCCCGAGGGAATCAGCAGGAAGGCGAGGAGCACGAAGGCGAGCGGCGTCGCGGCGTCCACCGTCGTTAGCAACGCGTAACCGGCCCCGGCGAGGAGCGCGCCGACGACCATCGGCCGGCGCGTGCCGTAATGCGCCACCACATGCCCGCTCACGATGTTCGACAGCAGGAAGCCGCCGGTCAGCGGCACGAACGCGAGCCCCGCCTGCAATGGCGTCTCGCCGCGCGCGTGTTGCAGGTAGAGCGCGAGCACGAACACGGTGCCGTAATAGGTGAGATTCACGCAGATGCCGAACAGCACCGCCGCGCTGAACGTGCGGTTGCGCAGCATGGCGAGCGGCAGCATCGGATCGCGCACGCGCGCTTCGAGCGAAACGAAGGCGAAGCCCGCGGCGAACGCGAGCGCGAAGCCGCCCGCCACCGCCCAGTGCATGAAGCCGAGCGGACGCCATTCGATCACCGCGCCCGTGAACGCCGTGAGCGCCACCACGGCGAGCACCTGGCCGCGCACGTCGAGGCTGCGCGCGGCCGCCGCTACCCCTGCCGTGCCCGCCGCGCCGGGTTCACGTGCATGGCGGCGCGGCGCCGGAATCCAGGCGAGCGTGGCCGCGAGGCCGGCCGCGCACAGCGGCAGGTTCACGAGAAAAATGCTGCGCCAGCCGAAAGCCGCGATCAGCAGGCCGCCCGCCACCGGCCCGGCGGCGATCGAAATGGCGCCCGCGGCGGTCCAGAAGCCCACGGCGCGTGCCCGCAGCGCCCGGTCATGGCGGCACGCCTCGTTGAGCAGCGCAAGCGAGTTCGGCAGCATGGCCGCCGCGCCCGCGCCTTGCAGCGCGCGGGCGGCGACCAGCATCGCCGCATTGGCGGCAAGGCCGCACGCGAGCGAGGCGAGCGCGAACACCACGAGCCCGGCGGCATAGAGGCGGCGCGCGCCGTAACGCTCGCCGAGCACGCCGCCCGAGAGCATCAGCACCGCGAAGGCGAGCGTGTAGGCGTCGACGATCCATTGCAGGCCCGCGACCCTCGTGTGGAGGTCGGTAGCGATGCGCGCGAGCGCGATATTGACGATGGTGACGTCGAGCTGCGTGACCACGAAGCCCACGCTGACTGTCGCGACGATGCGCGTGAGGGCGGGCGTGAAGTGGACGGGGGCGGGGGTGGGGTGTGAGGTATTCATGCACCCATCGTAGGGCGCATGCCGGCTGCGACGTTTCGGCCTGGGGTGAATCGTCGAAGCCGCCGGAAAAATGGCGCCGGAACGGCGGGGCCGTCCCGTGCGCCTTCAGTGCGCACTGAAGGCGCACGGAGTACGTGCTTACTCGTCGCGCTGCGGGTCTTTGAAGAACAGCGTCGTGATCGCGCCGAGCACGCAGATCGCAGCGACGTAGTACGCGGGCGCGAGCGGCGCGGACTTCATCATGAGCGCGACGACGATCGGCGTGAGGCCGCCGAACACGGCATACGCCACGTTGTACGAGAACGAGATGCCCGAGAAGCGCACCACGGGCGGGAACGCGTTCACCATCACATAAGGCACCGCGCCGATAGTCCCGACCAGCAGCCCGGCCACCGCGTAGAGCGGCATGAGCAGCGAGCTGTCCACGGCGATCTGGCGGAACAGCGTGTAGTACGAGATGGCCAGCGCAATGCCGCCGATGGCAAGCACGCGGCGCGCGCCGAAGCGGTCCGCGAGCGCGCCCGCGGTGACGCAACCGACCGTGAGGAAGAGCGTCGCCACGCAGTTGGCGAGCAGCGACGTGGTGGCGTCGAGATGGAACTGCTTTTGCAGGAGCGGCGGCGTCATCAGGATCACGACGACGATGGCGGCCGACAGCATCCACGTGAGCAGCATCGAGACGATCACGGCGCGGCCGTGGTCGCGCAGCACGGCCTTGAGCGGAATTTCGTCGGCGAGCGACTTGCGCGCCTGCATCTCCGCGAATACCGGCGTTTCGTGCAGCCACTGGCGCAGGTACACCGAGAACATGCCGAACAGCCCGCCGATCAGGAACGGAATGCGCCACGCATACGCGGCGATGTCGCCCGGCGCGTAGTGATGGTTGACCGCCGCGGCGATCAGCGAGCCGAGCAGGATGCCGAACGTGAGGCCCGCCGTGAGCGTGCCGCACGCATAGCCGATGTGGCGGCGCGGCACGTGCTCGGAGACGAACACCCACGCGCCCGGCACCTCGCCGCCCACGGCCGCGCCTTGCAGCACGCGCAGCGTGAGGAGCAGCACCGGCGCGAGCACGCCGATCGTCGCATAGGTGGGCAGGCAGCCCATGGCGAGCGTGGGCAGCGCCATCAGCAGCACGGAGAGCGTGAACATGCGCTTGCGGCCGAGCAGGTCGCCGAAGTGCGCCATGACGATGCCGCCGAGCGGGCGCGCGAGGTAGCCCGCCGCGAAGATGCCGAACGTCTGGAGCTGACGCAGCCAGTCGGGAATCGTTGCGGGGAAGAACAACTGGCCGATGGCCGGCGCGAAGAACACGAAGATGATGAAGTCGTAAAACTCCAGGGCCCCGCCGAGCGCCGCGAGCGCCAGCGTCTTGTAGTCGCTGCGTGTGAGCGCGCGCGCGGCGGCTGGCGCGCGCACGTCGATGTCTGTTGCTTGCATTTCCGAAAAACCAGGGTGTTTGTTATGTACGACGTTGTAAGGAACGCGTGTGGACGTCCGTGATGGCCGAATTTGCCTGGTGCGCGCGTGGCGCGGGGGCGGCGGTCGTCGGAAAGTGGGCGCGAGGGTGGGGCACGGCAACAGCGCGTCCGTACGGGTGGGCGGACGCGCCGACGAGTTCAGGCCAGCGCGCAATTCTACAGGAAGCTTGCAGGGGGCCAGGCACGCCGGGGTAGGCGGCTGTCAGGGCGTGTGCCGATCGCTGTCGGAAATCAGCCGAGCGAGGGCGAGTCTGGGTGCAATTCGGACTCGTCCGATGGGCAGCCTTTGCACATATCCACAGAATTGCCCGGCTTGATTTTCGATCCATGAGAGGACTTCATCATGCGTATCGCGATTTTTCAGCGCGACGCTGTACACCGCCAGCAAATCGAGCGGGTTCTGACGCAATGCGGCCACGCGTGCATGCCGTTCAGCGAGCCGCTCATGCTTGCCCGGACGCTCGCCGCATCGACCGTGGACATGCTCGTGCTCGACTGGCAGGGTTCGCGGCTGGCGGGCTCGGAGCTGGTGAAAACGTTGCGCGCCGTGAACGGCAGCCAGATTCCGGTGCTGTTCGTTTCGGAGGACATGTCGGACGAGAGCGTGGTGCGCGCGTTCTCGGTCGGCGCCGACGACTATGTGTGCCTGCCGGTTTGTCCTTCCGTGCTGCGCGCGCGCGTGAACGCGCTCCTGCGCCGCGCGTTCCCCGACCGCTACGACAACACCACGATCCACGCCGGGCCGTACCACTTCGACATGCGGCGCCAGGCGGTCAGCGTGCACGGCAAGCCCGTGCTGCTGTCCAGCACGCAATACCGGCTCGCTTCGCTGTTTTTTGCGAACATCGGGCGGGTGCTCTCGCGCGACCACATTTATGCGATGGTGTGGGGCCGCGAGTTGCACACGCTCACGCGCACGATCGACAGCCATGTGTCGCGCCTGCGTCTGTTGCTCGAGATCGACGAGCCGAACGGTTTCCGGCTGCAACCGGTATACAAGAGCGGCTACCGGCTGCTGCGCCTGCAAGACGAGGCAGCGGCGCTCACAAGCGAAGGCGAGGAACTGGAGCCGGCCTGATCCGGGTTCAGGCAAGCGCGGCTCGCGCAGCTTGAGGCACACAACAAGCAAACAAAAAGGGCGGCGGCACGTCAAGCGTGCCGCCGCCCTTTTGCGTAATGTGTGCCGGCGCGGTGCCGGGCGCGTCAGCGCGCGAGGCCGAGCCCTTGCAGAATCGCGTTGCCTTCCGAAGTGAGGCGGATACGCGATGCGCCGGCATCGTCCATGACCGGCTCGACGAGGCCCGCTTCCTGGAGCATCGGAATTTCGGGTTTCGCCTGCGCGTCGATCGGCGCGTGCAGCAGCAACAGGAGCGTGGCGAGCTCGTGGTGGCTCAGCAGCCGGCGCAGCAGCGTGCGGCGTGCGGGCTTCGCTGCCGGCGTAGCGGCGCTCGTTGCCTGGTTCTGCGGTTCTTGCTGGTTCACGGGACCTCCTGCTGCGTTCGTTTCTTTTCGGTCAGCGCATGATGCTGACGAAGACTTAAGCGATTCTTAAAACCGCCCGCCAAAATGTGTCACGGCGCTACAGCGCGTAACGTCACGTAAGAAGATGTAATCGAACCAGGCGCGCTGCGCCGCGCTGAAAGCCCGGCGTCAAAATTTCAGGGCGCGCAGGTTTTGCTCGCCCCCTCGATCCACAGGTTCGAGGCGTGGCGCTTGCCCGCGTAATAGCGGTAGGTGGTCGTGCCGTTGTCGGCGCGGATCTTGATCACGTTCGAGTCGCCGAACTCGAGCATCTGGCCTTGCGGCAGCGGCGAGGTCGAGAAGCTGGCGCCGTGGTGCGTCGCTTCCACGGTCAGGCAGGAGATCACGTCCTGAACCGACCGGTTAGTCGTGGAATCGATCACCGGCTGGCCTGCATCCGGATTGCTCTGGAACCACGCGCACGCGCCGAGGGTGAGCGAGAGGGCAAGGGGTACAGCGAGCTTCTTCATATTTCTCTGATCTCGTACGAAGGCTACGGGAAGCCGATCATTATATCGGGAGCATCTCGCGTGCCACGTCCCCGACGTCAAACTGTCACGCGCCAGGCATAGGTGTTGCGGCAGTGCGACGTGCGTGCGCCGCCCGTCATACCGGCACGCAAGAACTTACGGAGCGAGATAGACTATCTTAGGGGTGCCGTCTCGAAGTCTGACGTGACGTCAGGAGAATACGCATGAACCGCCCGTCGGTACGCTTTCCTCTCCGCGCCACTGGCGCTGGCTCACTCTTGCGGTGGGTCAAGTGGGGATTCGTCGTCGCGTTTCTGGCCGCCCTCATCATCGTCGCGCGCATTGTCCAGATCGAGATCGACACGTCGCGCCTCCAGGCGCGCTACCTCTCCGAACTCACGCGCGACATCGGCTACACCGTCGAGAGCGGACCGAGCCACAGCATCCGTTTTCCCACCACGAACGGCCCGTATGACGTGCGGCTCGGTTACGCGCAATTGCCCGTATTCGAGAGCCGGCTTGCCCAACGCGGTTTCACGATCGCCGCCCAGGCGCGCGATTCGGATCGCATGATCGCCGTGGCCGACCAGGGGCTTTTCCTGCCTTACGAAGAAAAGGATCAGGCCGGCATCGTGCTGCGCGATTCGACCGGCGCGATGCTGTTCCATACGCGCTATCCGCAGCGCGCCTACGAGAATTTCGACGCCGTGCCGGCGGTCGTGCGCAATTCGCTGCTTTTCATCGAAGACAAATACCTGCTCGCCGAAGACCAGCCGAACCGCAACCCCGCCATCGACTGGGGCCGCTTTAGCCGCGCGCTCGTCGACCAGGGCGTGCGCATCGTCGACCGCCATCAGCAGACGCCGGGCGGCAGCACGCTCGCCACGCAAATCGAGAAGTTCCGCCACTCCGCGGGCGGGCGCACCGCCACGCCGCCGGAGAAGCTGCGCCAGATCGCGTCGGCCTCGGTGCGCGCCTATCTGGACGGCCCGCAGACCATGCCCGCGCGCCAGCAGATTCTCGTGCACTACCTGAACTCGGTGCCGCTTTCGGCCAAGCCGGGTGTGGGCGAAGTCAACGGTCTCGGTGACGGGCTCGCCGCGTGGTACGGGCGCGACTTCCGCGAAGTCAACCGCATCCTGCGCGCGCCGATTTCGGAGGGCACGCTCGACGAGCAGGCGCTCGCATTCCGCCAGGTGCTCTCGCTGCTGATCGCGCAGCGCGCGCCTTCGTACTTCCTGCAAAAGAACAACGAGGCGCTGGCGAAGCTCACCGACAGCTACGTGCGCCTGCTCGGCGCGGGCGGCGTGATTCCTCCCGCGCTGCGCGACGCCGCGCTCTCCGCGCAACTCACGCTCGACCGCTCGAAGCCGCAACCGCGTGCGCCGGTTTCGTATGTCGAGCGCAAGGCGGTGCTGACGTTGCGCACGCAACTCATGCAGGCACTCGGTCTGACGACGCTCTACGACCTCGACCGACTCGATCTCTCCGCCACGGCGACGCTGAACGACAGCGTGCAGCAGGCCGTGAGCGACCGTCTTGCCGACGCCGCGACGAAGGACGGCGCGCGCCAGGCGGGCCTCGTGGGCTTCGAAATGCTGCGCCCCGCCGACGACCCTTCGAAGATCGCCTACAGCTTCACGCTGTTCGAGCGCAGCAACGGCGAGAACCTCGTGCGCGTGCAGACGGATAGCGTGAACGAGCCGTTCGACATCAACTCGGGCGCGCGGCTGAACCTCGGCTCGACGGCCAAGCTGCGCACGCTCGTGACGTATCTCCAGATCGTGACCGCGCTGCACGACAAGTACGCCGACCAGGACGCGAAGACGCTGCGCGCCGCGCTGCCGCAGGTCGATCCGAGCGATGCGCTCACGCGCTGGGCGATCGACTATCTCTCGAAGACATCGGACCGCTCGCTGCCCTCGATGCTCGAAGCGGCTGTGGAGCGCAAGTATTCGGCCAGCCCTGGCGAGACCTTCTATACGGGCGGCGGCGCGCAGAGCTTCAACAATTTCGAGTCGAGCGACAACGCGCAGATCCTCACCGTGCACCGCGCGTTCCAGCACTCGGTGAACCTCGTGTTCGTGCGGCTCATGCGCGATATCGTGCACTACGAAATGATCCAGACTTCGGGCCCGCCCGCGCAGTGGCTCGACGACCCCGCCGTGCGCAGCCGCTTCCTCACGCAGTTCGCCGACGGAGAAAGCCAGGTCTACATGAAGCGCTTCTATACGCGCTACGCGGGCAAGAGCAACGACGAGGCGCTGGCGACCCTGTTGCAGCACACGCGCAAGGGTCCGGCGCGCATTGCCACCGTGTTGCGCAGCGTGAACCCTGGCGGCACGCAGCCGTGGTTCAACGCACAGATGCGCGCGCAACTGAAGAACACGAAATTCCAGTGGCTCGACGACGAAGACCTCGCGCACTATTACGACAAGTACGCGATCGACAAATTCGACCTCAATGATCGCGGCTATATCGCGGGCATTCATCCGCTCGAACTGTGGCTCCTGAACTATTTGCGCGCGCACCCGGATGCGACGCTCGCACAAGTTCAGCAGGAGAGCCACGATACGCGCCTTTACACCTATAAGTGGCTGTTCAAGACGAAGTACCACGCCACGCAGAACCGGCGCATTCGCCACATGATCGAGTTGCGCGCGTACGACGCAATCGGCAAGTCATGGCGCGCGCTCGGCTATCCGTTCGACAGCATCACGCCTTCCTACGGTGCGGCGATCGGCGCTTCGGGCGACCGGCCGGCGGCGTTGGCGCAGCTCATCGGCCTGATCTCCAGCAACGGCGAAAAGCTGCCGACGCATAGTTTCGATTCGCTCGAATTCGCGCGCGGCACGCCTTACGAAACCCGCTTCGTGCACGCGGCTACGCCGCCGCAGCCGCTGGTCTCGCCGGAGATTTCACAGGTGGTGCGCGAGTTGCTGACATCCGTGGTGGAGGGCGGCACGGCCAAGCGGCTCGCTGAAGGCTTGACGCTGCCCGACGGCAAGACGCTGCCCGTGTACGGCAAGACCGGCACCGGCGACCAGCGTTTCAATGTGTATGCGCCGGGCGCGCGGCTCATCGAGTCGCGCAAGGTGAACCGCAGCGCGACCTTCGTGTTCGTGATCGGCGACCGCTTCTACGGCACGCTCACGGCCTGGGTGCATGAGCCGTATGCGGCGCGCTACACGTTCACGAGCGCGTTGTCGGTGCAGTTGCTCAAATCGCTCGCGCCGGTGTTGCAGCCGCTGCTCGAAACGAAGTCGAAACCCGACGGCGGCGGCAAGCTCGATGCCGTGCATGCCGCCCAGCAGATGACGCTCATCGACACGCAAACGGGTGAAATGCGCCGCGTGGTGTGGAACGGCAAGACGCTCGACTTACCCGCGAAATAATATTCGGAATGCAAAGTAAAACGCGCGCTCGCAGCAAGCGTGGCGCGCGTGAGTTTGACCGCTGCACGAAACGCGAGGCCGGCGCATGCGCGCTTGCCTCGCGTTTTCCTTTACAGCGTCAATACCCGCTCGGCGGCGGCGGGGGCGACCCTGGCGGGGGCGGCGGCAAAAAGCGCTGCTGCGGCGCGCTCTGGAATTGCTGGGGTTGCGTCATCACCATGTTGCCGGGCGCGGGAATGCGGTTGCCCGATGCATACATGCATTGCAGATAAGCGTAGTCGTAACGGCGTTGCACGTCCCACGACGACCCTTGTGCGTTGCCCATGCCGACCGCGCTGCCCGCGAGCAGGCCCGCGCCCGCGCCGATGGCCGCGCCCTGCCCGCCGCCGAATGCCGCGCCCGCGGCGGCGCCAAGCGCCGTGCCGACCACGGCGCTGCCTACGCCGGAGGCCGTGGCCGCCTGGTTGGTGGAGACGCCGCCCACTTGCTGGAAGGCGAACTGGCGGCAGTTGAAGTCGTCGGCGCGGAACTGGTCGAAGGTCTTGCCTGTGCCCGGCAGCGCCATCACGCTCGGCCCGGTTGGGACCACGGCGCAGGCGCTCAGCAGCCCTGCCGTGGCGAGTAGCGCGAGATAGGTGTATTTCATGTGCGGCTCGATATCGTCAAGGTGTTCAGTTCGAGGGCGCCGGCTGGGCGGGAACCGCGCGCCAGCCCGACGTGCATTGCTTCACATACGGATAGTAGGTTTTCGTGGCGTCGCAGTAGAACCAGGTGTCGCTGTTTTCCTGCTGGTTGTCCGCCATATCGGGGCCTTGCGGGTCCATTGCGGGCGCGCCGCCTTGCGGATCGCCCTGCTCGATATAGTCGGGCGCCTGCGGCGCGGGCGGCGCGACGATGACGGGCGGCGGCCCGTAGTAGTAGGGCGCGGGCGCAACCGGGTAGTAGTAGGGTACGCCGCCGCTGACGAACACGCCGACATGCGCCGCGTGCGCCGCGCCCGTCGCGCCGGCGAGCGCGGCCGCAACGGCGCCGAGTAACAGTTTGGACCTTCTCACACAGGATCTCCGGAAACGGGCGGGCAGGGGCAACGGCGCACGCCCGCCAATTATGAAACGCTATGACATTGGCGCGATCAATGCAATTACGCGCGTTGCACCGATTTTTCGAGTTGTTACAGGTTTTGCCGTGATTGCGGCGCCAAAAGCCGCCCGCGTTGTGAACGGCGCGCAACGGCTTGCTTCGTGGTCTCTGTTTGCGCAAACGCGCGCCGCCTGCCTGTAACAATTGGATAGCGAAGTCCCCGCTGTCTGCTGACCCGGCTATGCGGGTCCGCACGACGCGTCATACCCAAACATATCAAAAAGCAATTTCGACTTTCTGCATGTAGGCCGTCCGTCAGCTTGACATAGACTCTTGACGCTTGACGGTCAGAGCGCGACGTCGTGCGCTTCTATAAATAATAAGGACTACGACATGAAGAAAAATCTTACTTGTCTTATCACGGGATCGCTGCTCGCGGCGTCGCCGGCCTGGGCGGCGCTAGGCGGTGCGCCGACCTACGCGGGCGTGCGCAGCGCGCCCGAGGCTCGTCTCATGGCTGCGGGCAAGACCGCGACCGCCCCCTACACCGTCAATACCACGACGCTCGCGAACGGCACGACGATCCGCGAATACCTCGACGCGAAGGGCGTTGCTTTCGCGGTGTCGTGGCGCGGCCCTCGCATCGGATCGCTCGAAACGCTGCTCGGCGGATATTTCCCGGCCTGGCAGAAAGGACTCGCCAGCGCACAGGCCGCACGCGGCGGCGGCTATGGACCCGTCGCGGTGCGTGAGGACGATCTCGTCGTCGAGTCGGGCGGTCATATGGGCGCGCTGACCGGCCGCGCGTGGCTACCGAAGGCGCTGCCGCAGGGCGTCACAGCCGACCAGATCCAGTAATGCAACGGGGAACGCAATGAAACGAATCGCAGTGATTTCGGCGCTCATGCTGAGCGTCGCGCTGGCCGCATGCGGCGGTGGCGGGGACAGCGGCGCACCGGCGACAACGGGTGCGGGCACAACCGGCGGCAAGAACGCAGCCGGGCCGGCCGATGGCAGCTCCGGCGCCGCGGCGTCAGCGCCTTCGGGGGCATCGGCAGCGGGTAACGGCAGCGGCGCTCCGGCCGCTGGCGCTTCAGGTTCGGATAACGCATCGGGCGCGGCATCGGCGGGTGGCGCATCCGGAAGCACCGCATCGGGAAGCACCGCATCGGGAAGTACCCCATCGGGAAGTACCCCATCGGGAAGTACCCCATCGGGCGGCTCCGGCACGGGCGATTCCGGCTCGGGCGCGCCCGACGCCGCTGCTTCCGGCACCGCCGCCAACCCTGGCGGCGGCGCAACCGCCGATCCGGGCAACACGGTTCCCGTGCTGGTTTCCTCGGCAACGGGCGTGCGCAACTTCCCGCTCGTGAGCGTGACGATCTGCCAGCCGAACAGCAGCGCGCGCACCAACTGCGCCACGATCGACAACGTGTTGCTCGACACCGGGTCGTTCGGCCTGCGCCTCTTTGCGTCGACCATCCCGCCCGCGACCCTGGCCGCGCTTCCGGTGCAAACCGATGCCGCTGGCGGGAACCGCGTAGGCGTGTGTGCGGCGTTCGGCTCCGGTCATACGTGGGGCAGCCTGCGCAACGCCGACGTCAAGCTCTCGCAGGAAATCGCGGCCGCCGTGCCGATCCAGGTGATGAGCGACCCGGCCATTGTTTCCGCGACGCCGGACGCCTGCGTGTGGAACACGGCGCTGAGCTCGCCGGCCGTGCTGGGCGCGAACGGCATTCTCGGCATCGGCACGGCGCGCTACGACTGCGGCCCCGCATGCGCCGCTTCGCCGCTCGCGGGCTACTACTATGCCGATGCCAATCCGGCCAAACCCGTTGCGATACCGCTCGCCCGCCAGATCATCAATCCCGTCGCGCTGTTTCCGCTCGACAACAACGGCGTGATCGTCGAAATGCCCGCGGTCGCGTCGCGCGGCGCGAGTTCGGTAAGCGGCACGCTCACGTTCGGCGTCGATACCCAGGCGAACAACGCACTGAGCGGCGTAGGCGCCACGGTGCTGGCGACGGACAGCTACGGCAATTTCGTCGCGAAGTACAGCGGCACGAGCCCGGTGCCGGGGTTCATCGATTCGGGGTCGAACGTGATATTTTTTGACGACACCTCGATCATGCAGTTCAACGGATTCTTCGCGCCGCCGGGCGAATGGACGCGCAACGTCGTGCTGAACGACGCCACGGGCGCAAGCGAAAGCGTGACGGTGAATATTGGCAACGCGATCGCGCTGCTTGCCTCGCCCAACTTCGCCTTCAACAACCTCACCGCCTACATGGCGCAGACGGTCGATCTCGGCTTCCCGTTCTTTCTGGGCCGCAAGGTCTACTACGGCATCGAGGGTTCGCGTTCGGCAGGCGGCGGGACCGGTCCCTATGTGGCCTACATGACCCGCTAACCGCACGGCTCATCCCCAGCACTGAAAGCGCACTGAAAAGTGCGCTTTTTTCTTTATGAAGGACTGGAAACATACCGCTTAATGAGTTTCGAATATTAATTATGCAAAATGATATTTATATTACGAATCGTTCATTGAATGAGAGGCTGCAATGCGGCGCCCGCATCCGTGGACAAATCAACCATTCGTGCGCTTTTCCGGGGGCGAAGAAAACGTTTGCCCTGGAAGAACCCCTGGTCAAGTTGACTGTGGAAGCGCCGTTATAGCACCGGTAAGAGAGGGCACGTTCGCGTGTGAGAAGCACACAAAATAATCTGAGAGAAACCGACCGCACAGTGCGGGAGGCTCGCCGGAATCCGAAGCGATTCGAAAGCAAAACCAAAGCGAGGGAAGACCATGGAACAATCGACGCCGGACCGGCAGCTCGAATTTCTCGAATTGAGCGCGGTCAATGCCGCTTTGCATCGCGTGCAGGCCGTAATCGAATTCGATCTTCAAGGCAACATTCTCCACGCCAACGACAATTTTCTCGCCACGCTCGGCTATACGCTCGAGGAAGTGCGCGGCAAGCATCACCGCATTTTTTGTGATCCTGACTATGCTCGAACCGAGGCCTACCGCCAGTTCTGGGAACGCCTGGGCCGCGGCGAGTACGATCGCGGCGAGTACCGGCGTTTTGGGCGCGGCGGCCGGGAAATCTGGATCAACGCCTCGTACAACCCGGTGATCGGCGACGACGGGCGGCCTTACAAGGTCATCAAGTTCGCCACGGACATCACCGCGGTCAAGCAGCAGCATGCCGAATACGAGGGGCGCTTGCGCGCCATCGACAAGGCACAGGCGGTGATCGAGTTCGACACGGGCGGCATCGTGCTCCATGCGAACCAGAATTTCCTCGACACGCTCGGCTACCGCCTGGAGGAAATTCTCGGCAAGCATCACCGCTTGTTCTGCGAAGAGGCGTACGCGGGCAGCCCCGATTATCGCGAGTTCTGGGCCAAGCTCAATCGCGGCGAATTCGACTCGGGGCGCTACAAGCGCATTGCCAAGGGCGGGCGCGTGGTGTGGATCCAGGCGACCTACAACCCGATCTTCGACGTGAACGGCCGCCTCTACAAGGTCATCAAGTTCGCCAACGACGTGAGCGCCCAGGTCGAACTGGAAGAGAGCGTGAAGCTGCGCGCGCAGGACGATCAGCGCAAGGTCGAGAAACTGCTCGCGGTCGTGAGCCGCGCGGCGGCCGGCGACCTGACGGGCGCGGTCGAGGTGAGCGGCGAGCAGCCGATCGACCAGCTTGCCGCCGGGATCAAGGGGATGATGACCGATCTTGCGGGCGTGATCGGCAAGGTGGTCGAATCGGCCGGCACGTTCAAGGGCTCGTCGCAGGATATCGCGGCGCGCGCGGACACCGTGGCGAGCGGCGCGCAGTTGCTCGGCGCGACCGTGGAGGAAATGAACGCGTCGATCGAGGAGCTGACCGCATCGATCAATTCGATTGCCGACAATTCGCGCGGCGCCGATCAGCTTGCCAAGGACACCCAGCAGGAAGCCGAACGCGGCGCGAAAGCCGTGACCCGTTCGATCGAGGCGATGGAACTCATCAACCGCTCGTCGGAGGACATTGCCGAGATCATCAAGGTGATCGGCGAGATCGCGAGCCAGACCAACCTGCTCGCGTTCAACGCCGCGATCGAGGCGGCGCGCGCGGGCGAGCACGGCTTGGGCTTCTCCGTGGTCGCCGACGAGGTGCGCAAGCTGGCGGAACGTTCCTCGCAGGCCACCAAGGAAATCTCGAAGCTCATCAACGAGTCGGTCAAGCGCGTGGCGCAGGGCAGCGAGATTTCGAAGCAGGCGGGCGAGGCGTTCGAGAAGATCGTGGCCGGCGTGAGCCGCACGACGCAAGCCATTTCGGAAATTTCCTGCGGCGCCGACGAGCAACTCATCGCCGCGCGCGAAGTGAGCGCCGCGATCCAGCAGGTGGCGGAGGAAACCGAGAAGTCGGCGGGCGCGTGCGACACGATCGCGCGCGCTGCGGCCTCGCTCAGGGGCGGCGCGGAAGGGCTCGACACTACGGTGGCGCGCTTCGTGGTGTGAAGCCCGGAGGTGGCAGTGGATATCGATCAGGATGCCGAACCGGCGGTGCGCCGCGCGCTGTTCGAGCAGGTGCGCCGTCATACGGGCATTGCGATGAACGAGCGCAAGTGGACCATGCTCAAGGGCCGCTTGCGCCGCCGCATCATGACGCTCGGCTTGCCCGACTATGGCGACTACCTGCGCGTGCTCGACACGAGCGCGGACGAGGTGCGTGACTTTATCGATCTGGTCACGACGAACGAAACGTCGTTCTTTCGCACGCCGCGCATCTGGGAGTATCTGGCGTGCGAATTCCTGCCGCGGTGGAGCGCGGCGCGGCCCGGCGAGAGCTTGCGCATCTGGTCGGCGGCGGCTTCGAGTGGCGAGGAAGCGTGGACGACAGCCATGCTTTGCGAGGAGCGCCGCGCGCAGCATCCCGCGTTGCGCTACGCGATTGTCGGCACCGATATCTCGGACGGCATTCTCGCGAACGCGCGCGCCGGTCACTACGGCGGGCGCAGCATGGAGGGGGTGCGCCAGCAGCGGCCCGAACTCGTGCAAAAGTATTTTCGCAGCGACGCCGCCGGCATTACCGTCAACGACACCCTGCGTGCGCAGGTGACGTTCCGTCGGCATAACCTCTACGACACGCCGCGCGATCTCGGCGCGTTCGACCTGGTGTTGTTGCGCAACGTGCTGATTTATTTCGATCTCGAAGGCCAGAAGGCGGTGCTCGCAAACGTGCGTCGCGCGATGCGGCCGGGCGCGGTGCTGATCGTGGGCGAGTCCGAGTCGCTCAGCCGCGTCGCGACCGGATTCGCCTTCGAGCAGCCGCTCATCTATCGCAACGAGGAGCGTGAGCATGAGCAACCCGCATGACGTGCAGGTGAGAATGTGCGAGATCGCCGTGAGCAGCGGCGAAGATGCGAAGATCCTGCGTGCGACGCTGGGCTCGTGCGTAGGCATTGGCTTGCTGTGGCGCTCGCGCGGAACCTACGGGCTCGCGCATTGCCTCTTGCCCGAGCCGATGGGCGTCGCGCGCGGCGCGGCGCCTGCCGCTCCACAAGCGGGCAACGGCGCGAAATACGTGATCGAAGCGTTGCCGAAGCTGCTGGCCATGATGCACGCGGATGGGGCCGCCGAGGGGGAAATCGAGGCCGTGCTCGCGGGCGGCGCGAACATGATGCACCACCGCACGACGATACACGAACCCATCGGAGAACTGAACGTTCGCATGGCGCGCCAGATGCTCGCCAATACGCGCCTGAAAGTCGTGCATGTCGACGTGGGCGGCGAGTGCGGACGCCAGTTGACCATCGACTGCGAGCAGCATCACTACGCCGTGCGCCATTTCTCGCGCACCGCCGCGCCGCAGCCGTCAACGTCGTCCTCGCCTTTGGCCTGATACGGAGTCACGAGATGAGTCTACGTTCGCTTGCAGCGGGGCCGAATATCGAGCTTTACGGCTCGTTTCATCTCGCGGGCGCCGAATTGGCATTGCCGGTTGCGGCGTTGCAGGAAGTGGTCAACCATCCCGAGGCGCTCACGCCGGTGCCGCTCGCGCCGCCGTACCTGCTCGGGCTGTTCAACCTGCGCGGCACGCTGATTCCCGTGGTCGATCTGCGGCAGTTGCTGAACTTGCACGCGCAAAGCACGAGTGCGACGCGCAAGGTGGCCATCGTCGAGACCGGCGGCGTGCGCGTGGGGCTCCAGTTCGACGCCACGGGCGAGATCCTGCGCGTGCCGCGCGATCAGGTCATCGCGCTCGCCACGCCCGAGGGCGGCACGCCCGCCGCGATCGGCGCGGTGCTCAAGCTCGACGGCGGCGAACGCATTTTGCAAGTGTTGGCGCCCGCCGTGCTGCTCGGCTTGCGCGACGTGCCGCATCTCGCGCAAACGGCGCCGCGTGTGAGCGAACGGCGCGCGCACCAGGGGCAGCGGCGCCAGAACGTGTCGTTCAAGGTGGGGGGCACGGCGCTCGCGCTGCCGATGGACGCGATTCAGGAAATTATTCGCGTGCCGCCGTTGCAGCATTCGCCGCTCGCCGACGAGGTGTGCATCGGCATGCTGAATCTGCGTGGCGCGACCATTCCGGTGCTCGATTTCGGCGCGTTCCTCGGCTTCGCGCGCGAGCGCGCCGAGGATGCGCGCGCGGACGAACGGCGCATCGTCGTGCTTCATCGCAACGATCTGCACTTCGGCTTGCTGGTGGACGAAGTCGCGAGCATCGTGGCGTACCACGACGAGGAACTGCTCGCCATGCCGACCTACGGCGGCAACGCGCAACGCGCGCTGTTCGCGGGCTATCTGGCCGCAGAAGGACGCGCGGGCGTGCTACTCATGAACGCGACCGCGCTATTCGACAACGAACGCATCGTTGCGCTGGCCGTTGGGCATCGCGATCTGTACCGCAACGCGCTGGCGCAGGCCGAGCAAAAGCGCGGTGCGGGCGCGCGGCAAACGCTCGTCACGTTTCGCATCGGCCAGTTGATCGGCGTGCGCATTGCGCAATTGCGCGAGGTGATCGACTATCGCGACGATATCGTGAGCACGCCGGGGCTGCCCGAATTCGTGCGCGGCGTGCTCAACCTGCGCAGCGTGCTCGTGACCGTGATCGACGTGCGCGGGATGTACGGCATGCCGCCCTATGAGGATCTGTCGCGCGCGAAAGTGCTTATCGTCGAATACGAGCGGGAAAAGTACGGACTGCTTGTCGATGCGGTGGAGGACATCGTCACGCTCAATGGCGCGGCGCAGCTTGACATGCCGTCGGCCTTCACGCGTGGCGAGAACACGCGCGTGCATAACGACATGCACGAAGCCGTGGAACTGCCGGGGAAAGGCACGCTGATGCTGCTCGATCCCGCTTGCCTTTGCGCTCGTGTGGCGCAAGCGGCGGCGGCGGTCTGAAGAGGCGGGCGCGGCGCGTTATGCCGCGGGAGTCTTGCGCGCCGCGCGCTCGCGCTCCAGCCGGTGCAGCGCCTCGCCCACGTCCTGGCTGAACTGCGCGAGCGCGGCGAGTTCCAGGTTGGGCGGCTGGAGGGCCGACCAGAGGGCGTCCACGAGCCGGTCGGCGGTGGCGTCGATATCGGTGCGGCGGTTGGCGAGCGTCGCATCCCACAGCACGTGCTCCATCGGCCCGAACACCAGGGAACGCAACAGGCGCAGCGGCAGGTCGGTGCGGATCTGGCCGTTCTCCTGGCCGCGCGCGAGCACGCGCATGAGCGGCGCCGTGTAGCGGCGCTGCATCTCGGTGAGCGCCTCGCTCAGGTCGTGGTGGCGCGTACGGCCTTCCGAGAGCACCAGCTCGCAAATGCCGGTGCCGCTTTCCAGCATCAACTGCAAATGCATGCGCACGATGAAAGCAAACTGCTGGCGCACGGTGCCGTCGCGCGGCAGTCCGCCTTCGATCGCCGCGATCGATTCGTCATACCAGTCGCCGATCACGCGCGCACACAACTCCCGTTTGCCCCGAAAGTAGCTGAACACAGTCGCCTCGGACACCCCGAGCCGCTGGGCGATCTCGGCCGTGGTGGCGCGTGCGTAGCCCTTTTCGGAGAACACATCGCGCCCCGCCTGGAGGATTTCGCGCACGCGCTGCTGCGACTTGCGGCCCGCCGGCTGGCGGCGCGACGCGGGCAGGACGGCTTTCTGGGCGTCGGCTTGCATGTTGAGTTCGATTCAGTTTACGTCTGGGATGAAATCCATTATCGGTGAAAGAATCGCGTTCAGACAAGGAAATTTCGTCTTTTCAAGAAGTTGAGCGACGCTCAAAAATACCTATTGACGTTAACGTAAATGTGGCGTGAAATGTGCGTCCATGGGGCGAGATAGGCCCGTACCGACGAATCCGAGGAGACTTTCATGAGCAACGTACCCGGTTTGCAGTTCCCGCTTGGCGAAGAAGTCGAAATGCTGCGCGACAGCATTGCAGGCTTCGCGGCGAAGGAAATCGCGCCGCGCGCGGGGGAAATCGACCGCACCGACCAGTTCCCGATGGACCTCTGGCGCAAGTTCGGCGACCTGGGCGTGCTCGGCATGACCGTCTCGGAGGAGTACGGCGGCGCGAACATGGGCTACACCGCCCACATGGTCGCGATGGAGGAAATCTCGCGCGCATCGGCCTCGGTCGGCCTCTCATACGGCGCACATTCGAACCTGTGCGTGAACCAGATCCACCGCAACGGCACCGAGGCGCAAAAGCGCAAGTACCTGCCCAAGCTCGTCTCGGGCGAACATATCGGCGCGCTCGCCATGAGCGAGCCGAATGCGGGCTCGGACGTCGTGAGCATGAAACTGCGCGCGGAAAAGAAGGGCGACCGCTACGTGCTCAACGGCACGAAGATGTGGATCACCAACGGCCCGGACTGCGACACGCTGGTCGTGTACGCGAAAACCGACCCCGAAGCGGGCTCGCGCGGCATGACGGCGTTCATCGTCGAAAAGGGCATGAAGGGCTTTTCGGTTGCCCAAAAGCTCGACAAGCTCGGCATGCGCGGCTCGCATACGGGCGAACTCGTGTTCCAGGACGTGGAAGTGCCTGAGGAAAACATCCTCGGCCAACTCAACGGCGGCGTGAAGGTGCTGATGAGCGGTCTCGACTACGAGCGCGCGGTGCTCGCGGGCGGCCCCACGGGCATCATGGCCGCGGTCATGGATGCCGTCGTGCCGTACATCCACGACCGCAAGCAGTTCGGTCAGGCTATCGGCGAATTCCAGCTCATTCAGGGCAAGGTCGCCGACCTCTACACCACGTACCAGGCGTGCCGCGCGTATCTCTACGCCGTGGGCCGCCAGCTCGACACGCTCGGCAAGGACCACGTGCGCCAGGTGCGCAAGGACTGCGCGGGCGTGATTCTCTACACGGCCGAAAAGGCCACGTGGATGGCGGGCGAGGCGATCCAGATCCTGGGCGGCAACGGCTATATCAATGAGTATCCGGTGGGGCGTCTCTGGCGCGACGCGAAGCTCTACGAAATCGGCGCGGGCACGAGCGAGATTCGCCGCATGCTGATCGGCCGCGAGCTGTTCGCGGAAACGATGTAATCCTGGATGATTGAGGGAGGACAGGATGCCGGTTATCGAATCGAAGCTCAATCCGCGCTCGGAAGACTTCAAGGCCAATACGGCGGCGCTTGAGGCGGTGGTTGCGGACCTGCGTGAGAAGATCCAGAAGCTATCGCTTGGCGGCGGCGAGGCCGCGCGCGACAAGCACCTCTCGCGTGGCAAGCTGCTGCCGCGCGACCGTATCGCGCAACTGCTCGATCCGGGCACGCCGTTTCTGGAGTTCTCGCAACTCGCGGCCTACGGCATGTACAACGACGACGCGCCGGGCGCGGGCATCATCACGGGCATTGGCCGCATTGCGGGCCAGGAGTGCGTGATCGTCTGCAACGACGCCACGGTCAAGGGCGGCACGTATTATCCGGTGACCGTGAAGAAGCACGTGCGCGCTCAGGAAATCGCGCAGGAAAACAATCTGCCTTGCGTGTATCTCGTCGACTCGGGCGGCGCGAACCTGCCTAACCAGGACGAAGTCTTTCCCGACCGCGATCACTTCGGCCGCATTTTCTTCAACCAGGCGAATCTCTCCTCGCAGGGCATTCCGCAGATCGCCGTGGTGATGGGCTCGTGCACGGCCGGCGGCGCGTATGTGCCGGCCATGAGCGACGAGTCGATCATCGTGAAGAACCAGGGCACGATTTTTCTCGGTGGCCCGCCGCTCGTGAAAGCTGCGACGGGCGAGGAAGTGAGCGCTGAGGACCTGGGCGGCGGCGACGTGCACACGCGTCTGTCCGGCGTGGTCGATCATCTCGCGCAGAACGACCCGCACGCGTTGGCGATCGCCCGTTCGATCGTCGGCAATCTGAATCGCACGAAAACGCCCCCCGTGGTGCTGCGCGAGCCGCTGCCGCCGCGCTACGACGCAAAGAGCCTGTACGGCGTGATTCCCGTGGACACGCGCAAGCCCTTCGACGTGCGCGAGGTGATCGCGCGCATCGTGGACGACTCCGCCTTCGACGAATTCAAGGCGCGCTACGGCACCACGCTGGTGACCGGCTTTGCGCACATCTGGGGCCACCCGGTGGGCATCGTCGCGAACAACGGTATCTTGTTCTCCGAATCGGCGTTGAAGGGCACGCACTTTATCGAGCTGTGCTGCCAGCGCAAGATCCCGCTCGTATTCCTGCAAAACATCACGGGCTTCATGGTGGGCCGCAAGTACGAGAACGAGGGCATTGCGCGCAATGGCGCGAAGATGGTGACGGCGGTGGCCACGGCGAAGGTGCCGAAGTTTACGGTCATCATCGGCGGCTCGTTCGGCGCGGGCAATTACGGCATGTGCGGCCGCGCGTATTCGCCGCGCTTTCTCTGGATGTGGCCGAATGCGCGCATTTCGGTGATGGGCGGCGAGCAGGCCGCATCCGTGCTCGCCACTGTGCGCCGCGACGGCATCGAGGCGAAGGGCGGCACGTGGAGCGCCGACGAAGAAGAGGCGTTCAAGCAGCCGATCCGCGACCAGTACGAACTCCAGGGCCATCCGTATTACGCCAGCGCGCGCCTGTGGGACGACGGCGTGATCGATCCGGCGCAAACGCGCGACGTGCTCGGTCTCGGTCTGTCGGCGACGATGAACGCGCCGATCGAGGACACGCGCTTCGGCGTGTTCCGCATGTGATGCATTGAGGGCCAGACGATGCAATACGAAACGCTCACCGTGGAAGTCGCCGGGCATGTGGCGACCGTCACGCTCAATCGCCCCGACGTGCGCAACGCGTTCAACGAGACGATGATCGCGGAGGTAACGGCGGCCTTCACCGCGCTCGGCACGCGCGACGATGTACGCGCGATCGTGCTCGCCGGCAACGGCAAGGCTTTTTGCGCGGGCGCCGACCTGAACTGGATGCGCAAGATGGCGGGCTATTCCGACGAGGAGAATCGCGCGGACGCGCTGCGCCTCGCGCACATGCTCTCGGCCGTGTATCGCTGCCCGAAGCCCGTGGTCGCGCGCGTGCATGGCGACGCCTACGCGGGCGGCATGGGGCTCGTGTGCGCCGCCGACATCGTGGTGGCGGTGGAAACCGCGAACTTCTGCCTGTCCGAAGCGCGCCTCGGCCTCATGCCCGCCACGATCGCGCCGTATGTGATCCGCGCGCTCGGCGAACAGGCGTCGCGACGTTACTTCGTCACGGCCGAGGCATTCGACTGCGCGACGGCGCTGCGGCTCGGTCTCGTGAGCGAGGCCGTGAGCGCCGACGCGCTCGACGCCACCGTGCAGCGCATTGCCGCCACGCTGTGCGCGAACAGCCCGAACGCCGTGCGCGAATGCAAGCAGCTCGTGCAGGACGTGGCGGGCGAAACGATAGACGACACATTGATCGAAGACACCGCCGTTCGCATCGCGCGGATTCGCGCGAGCGAAGAGGGCCGCGACGGCGTGTCGTCGTTCCTTGAAAAGCGCACGCCGCGCTGGCGCGCCGAATAAGGCCGCCGCAGCGATATAGCGAGGACATCACATGTTCAACAAGATCCTGATCGCCAACCGGGGCGAAATTGCATGCCGGGTCGCGGCCACCTGCCGCCGGCTCGGCGTGAAGAGCGTGGCCGTGTATTCGGACGCCGACGCCAACGCCAAGCACGTCGCCGCCTGCGACGAAGCCGTGCATATCGGCGAGGCGGCCGCCGCGCAAAGTTATCTGCGCATCGAGCGTATCATCGAGGCTGCGCGCGCCACGGGCGCACAAGCCATTCACCCCGGCTACGGATTTCTTTCGGAGAACGAAGACTTCGCCGATGCCTGTGAAGCGGCCGGTATCGTGTTCATCGGACCGCCGGTCGACGCCATCGCGGCGATGGGTTCGAAGGCGGCAGCCAAGGCGCTGATGCACGCGGCGGCCGTGCCGCTCGTGCCGGGCTACCACGGCGACGACCAGGACGCGGCGCTGTTGCAGCGCGAAGCCGACGCGATGGGCTACCCCGTGCTGCTCAAGGCGAGCGCGGGCGGCGGCGGCAAGGGCATGCGCGTGGTCGAGCGCAGTGAAGATTTCGCGGCCGCGCTCGCCTCGTGCAAGCGCGAGGCGGCCAGCAGCTTCGGCAACGACCGCGTGCTGATCGAGAAGTACCTCACGCGGCCGCGCCACGTGGAAGTGCAGGTGTTCGCCGACAAGCACGGCGGCGCGGTCTACCTGTTCGACCGCGACTGCTCGGTGCAGCGGCGTCACCAGAAGGTGCTGGAAGAAGCGCCCGCGCCGGGGCTCGAAGACCACGTGCGCCGCGCCATGGGCGAGGCAGCAGTGGCCGCTGCGCGCGCGGTGCAATACGTGGGCGCGGGCACCGTCGAGTTCATCATGACGGGCGCGGACTTCTACTTCATGGAGATGAACACGCGCCTTCAGGTCGAACACCCGGTGACGGAAATGGTCACGGGCCTCGATCTCGTCGAGTGGCAGTTGCGCGTGGCCGCGGGTGAGCCGCTGCCCCTCGAACAGTCGCAGCTTGCCATCACGGGGCACGCGCTCGAAGCGCGCATCTACGCGGAGAATCCGGCGCGCGGCTTCCTGCCCTCCACGGGCACGCTCAAGCATCTGCGCATGCCTGAGGGTGTCGAGTTCAGCCTTGGCGACGCGGGCCGGCGCGCGGGCGTGCGCATCGACAGCGGCGTGCGCGAGGGCGACACCATCACGCCGTTCTACGATCCCATGATCGCGAAGCTGATCGTGCACGGCGCGACGCGCGAAGAAGCGCTCGCGCGCATGGAGCGCGCGCTCGAAGGATGCGAGGTGGTGGGGCCGCATACGAACGTCGAGTTCCTGCACCGGCTCGTGACCTGCGAGCCGTTTGCGAGCGCCGATCTCGATACGGGCCTGATCGAGCGACATCACGACGCGCTGTTCGCGCCGAAGCACAAGCCGGTGCGCGAAGCCCTGGCGCTGGCTTGCGCGGCGTTGCTCGGCCGCGAAGGCGGCAAGGGCACAGGTGCGTCGCCGTGGCAGTCGCTTGCGCACTGGCGGTTGAACAGCGGCTTCGCGCAGTCGCTCGCGTGGCGCGACGTGGAAAGCGACACCGCGTTCGCGGTCGCGCACACGCACGACGGCGGCAACGAGACGCTGGGCTGCGCCGGACGCACGGAGCGCTACTCGTGGTGGCGCGGCCAGGGTGCGGACGCGTACGGCGCGACCATTGGCGACACGCGGGTGACCGGCCGGGTGTTCATCGACGGCGACGTGTTCCATGTGTTTTGCCTTGGCAGCACGCTGGCATTCGAATGGCAGAACCTGCTCGCACACGCCGCCGACGTGGAACATGGCGAAGGCCGTCTGACTGCGCCCATGCCCGGCAAGGTGATCGCCGTGCTGGTGGAGCCGGGTGCGGTGGTGGAGAAGGGCGCGCCGCTCATCGTCATGGAGGCGATGAAGATGGAGCACACCATCGGCGCGCCGACGGCCGGCAAGGTCACCGAAGTGCTGTACGGCGTGGGCGACCAGGTGGCGGACGGCGCACAGTTGCTGGTGCTCGAAGCGGCTTGATCCGCCGGGCGCGCTTGTATCGCTTCGATTGCTTGAATCGCTTGTATCGCGCGGCCCAATGAGTTCTCACCGGCCTCCCTGTGGCCGGCGAACGATGTGAGAGTCGTACCCTGTGGCGCTCCGTTTCGGCGGAGCGCTTTTTTTTTCGCGGCTCAGCGCGCCTTTGCGTGCGCGGCCATCAAAGCCTGGTGGCGCGCTTCGGTCGCGTCGTCGGCGGGAAACATGCTTTCGAGGCGCAACTCCTGCGCGGCGACATGTTGCGGCGTGCCGATGCTCGTCACCATTGAAAAATAGCGAAGCACCTGGCCTTCGTGAACGAAGCCAAGCGGGATGACGGGCATCGTTGGCGTAGCGCCCGGCCCGTGGTGGACTCTCCAGTCGCGCGGTACGCCGGGGTAGGCAAGCAGTTCGTCGAGCAGCGAGCGGGTGCCGTCGTCGATCACGCCGCCGACCGATTCGCGATACACGCGTTGCAGCAGGCTGCGCGCCACGCTTTCCCAGTCGGCGAGGAAAGGGCGCATGCCCTGCGGATCGAACATGAGGTGCAGCATGTTGCGCTTCCCCTCGCGCGCGGCCATGTCGACGAAGTGGCCGAACAAGCGCGGCGCCGCATCGTTGGTCATCAGCACGTTCCAGTGGCGGTCCATCACGATCGCGGGAAACGGTTCGTGCTGGCGGATCACGCGTTCGAGCCCGCGCACGACGCTGTGCATTTCCTGCGCGTTCCACGGCACTTCCGAATACACAGGCGCGTAGCCCGCGGCGAGCAATAGCGCGTTGCGCTCGCGCAGCGGCACGTCGAGCGCCTGGGCGAGCGTGAGCAGCGTATCGCGGCCCGGCACGCTGCGCCCGCTTTCGATGAAGCTGATCTGCCGCTGCGAAATCCCGGCTTCGAGCGACAGGTCGAGCTGACTCACGCCACGCACGTCGCGCCAGTAGCGCAACAAGCTGCCAAGCTCGCCTGGCGGCACCTTTGGGTCGGGACGGGTGGCGTTCATCGGTTTTTCCTCGTTGAGGCGCGTGACGATAGCGGATTCAGGCCGCGCGTGCGCGCCAGGCGAATGTCTCGAACTGGGCTTCGAGCGCCGGATGCGTCACGCTGCCGGTGTAGTTCGTGATTGGCCGCGATGTTCGGAATCATGCCGAACGTCTGTTGCAGTTGCCGGAGCACGGGTTGCGACTGGGCCGGTGCGGATTCGATGGTGTGAGCGGGATAGGCGGACATGCTGACTCCTGGGCGTTGAACGCCGCCCGCTTGGCGACGCGACAGGCCAAGCGTAGGCGCGAGCGCGCGGGCCGGCAATTACATGCCATGTAATCACGGCGCGGCGTCGAATCGCGCACGCGACGAAGAAACAGTGCCATCATGTAGCCAGGCGATTTGGCAGACGTTTAGGCGAAACCTGCAACCCTGCCGACGGTCTGAATTCCCACGTACCACATGGGGACGATGCGGGGTACGAACACAAATCCCAATGCCAATTCCCATGCCCATGCCGATCCCGATCGCTCCCTGATCGCACCGCTCCTCTACCCGACAGGTGAGGTCATCATGCTTGGTGTTCGTAAAGCTGTGTTCCCGGTGGCGGGAATCGATACGAATTTTCTGCCGGCAACCAAGGCTAGCCCTAAGGAAATGCTGCCGGTCATCGACAAGCCGCTCATTCAATATGCTGTTGAAGAAGCCATAGCCGCGGGCATTACCGAACTGATCTTCGTCACGGGCCGAGGCAAGCGCGTGATCGAAGATCATTTCGACAAGTCCTACGAGGTCGAGCACGTGCTCAAGGCAAGAGGCAAGCAAAGTCTTGTCGAGCTCGTGCAGGGCATCAAGCCGCCCGAAGTCGAGTGCGTCTATGTGCGGCAGGCCGAGCCGCTCGGGCTTGGCCATGCCGTGCTGTGCGCGGAGAAACTGATTGGCGACGAGCCGTTTGCCGTGGTGCTCGCCGACGATCTGCTCGACGGGCAGCCGCCGGTTCTCGCGCAAATGGTGCATATCTTCAGCCACTACGATTCGTCGGTTCTGGCTGTTGAGGAATTCGAATCATATGACGCGTTGAGCCACGGCGTGATCGACGGACGGCGCTGGGACGAGAGAGTCATCAGCGTGAGCCGCATCATCGAAAAGCCGTCGCCCGAGCTCGCTCCCTCCAGTTTCGGCGTGGCGGGGCGCTACGTGCTCATGCCGAGCATCTTCCATTATTTGCGCGAGCTGAAGCCCGACGCGAATGGCGAGATTCAACTGACGCCTGCGATTCATTGCATGCGCAAGGAGGAGCAGGTGCTGGCCTATGAGTTCGTGGGCAAGCGCTACGACTGCGGCACCAAGCTCGGTTATGTGCAGGCGACGGTGGACTTCGCGCTGCGCCATGCCGAACTGCGCGACACGTTCGACGCGTGGCTGCGCGAACGCGTGGCGGGCGCGCAACTGGGCATCTGGGCGTGCGGTGCGTTGCTCGACCAACCGGAGCAAGCGACGCGCGGGCTCGCGCATTAGCGCGCGTGGTTGAGGTGAACGATTGAGGTGAACGGGTCGAAGCGTCGTTGAAACCGCGCAGCGCATTCGCACCAGGATACAGTACGGCGACGACTCGACCTCTGCACAGGAGACTATCGCGATGCCCGCAACCGTACTGCCGTTCCTGATGTTCCAGGGCGACGGCGCCGAAGCGCTGGAGTTCTATCTTTCCGTTTTCCCAGGCGCCGCGATCGAGCAGATCGAGCGCTACGGCGAAGGCGGCAACGCGCCGGCAGGGTCCATCAAGCTCGCGCGCTTTCGCATCGGCGAGCAAACGGTAATGTGCACCGACAGTCCAGTGAAACACGCCTTCACGTTCACGCCATCGTTCTCGTTTTTCGTAGAATGCGACTCGCAGGACGACGTCGGACGGCTCGGCGAGATCCTGAAGCAGGGCGGAGCGGAATTGATGCCGGTCGGCAATTACGGCTTTAGCACGCTGTTCACGTGGGTGAGCGACCGCTTCGGCGTGTCGTGGCAACTCAACTACGCATAGACGGCCCCCTTGATTCTCCCCTTTTTATCGTGGCGGCGCAGGAAAGGAATGGTAAGAATAGGCGCAAGATTCCGGGTGCCGCGCTGCTTTAAAATTCCGGCATGAATCCCAGCGTCCTCATCGTCGACGACGATCCCGTCGTGCGCGACCTGCTGAGCCGCTTCCTGCGCTCGCACAATTTCGATACGGCCGTGCTGCACGACGGCGTCCACCTCCAGCGCCGCCTGGAGCGTGAACGACCGTCCATCGTGGTGCTCGACATCATGATGCCGGAGACCGACGGTCTCGAAGCCATCGCCGCCTTGCGCGCGGCGGGCGACGACATTCCCGTGATTTTCGTCACCGCGCGCGGTTCGGTGAGCGACCGCATTCGCGGGCTTTCGCTGGGTGCGGACGATTATCTGCCCAAGCCCTTCGACCCGCACGAGTTGCTCGTGCGCATCCAGAACATCCTGCGGCGGCGCGGGCCCTCGACGGCGAGCGCGCCCGAGGCGCGCCGGCGCTACCGGTTCGGCGAATTCGAACTCGACTTCACGATGCGCACGCTGTCGTGCGGCGATACGAATATCGCCCTGCGGGAAAGCGAATTCGCGTTGCTGAAGGTGTTCGCCACGCATCCCTACAAGGTGCTTTCACGCACGCTGATTCACGACCTCGTCCATCGCGACGAGCGGGCCTTCCACGAGCGCAGCCTCGACGTGCCGATCTGGCGGCTGCGCCGCGTGATCGAAGCCGACCCGTCGAACCCGCTGCACATCCAGACGGTGCGCGGCAAGGGCTATGTGTTCGTGCCGGACCCGGCCACCTACACGGAGGCGCACGGCGCGCCAGTGCAGTGAGGAGTCCGCTGAATACGCTGTTCGGGCGCATGGCGCTGCTCTCGGCGGCCGTCTTGATGGCCGTGCAACTGGGCTGGTTCGTGCTGCTCGCGCGGCAGCCCCCGCACCATGAAGTGGATGGCTTCGCGCGCGGCATCCTGCTCGCGCTGCGCGCGGCCAGCGAGGACCACACGGACCCGGCGGACAGCGTGGGCCTGCCCCCCGCCGTGCATCTCGGCAAGTCGCTCGACCCGCCCAGGGACGGCGACCTGAGCGAAGTGCTGCGCGTGCGCCGCGTGCCCGCGTGGAACCTGCCCAAGGACGTGCATCTGCACGAGCCCACGCGCCGGCCGCTCGTCGAATTGACGCACCATCTACGTGAACACTTGCCACCCGGCACGCAGATCGCCGTCGACGACGCGCGACCGCCGCAGCTCTGGGTGCGCTTTCCGGGCAGTGCCTCGTGGGTCGTCGTGCCCGTCGACATTCCGCCGCCGCCGCGTTTCGTCATCGAGGCGATCTCGATGCTCGTCGCGGCGCTCACGCTCTCGTTTCTCGCGGCATGGCAGATCCAGAAGCCGCTCGCGAGCCTTGCGCAGGCGGCGCGGCGCTTCGGCACCGGCGAGCGCATCGCGCCGCTCGTGGGCGAAGGCCCGCGCGAGTTGCGCGAGGTGAGCGCGTCGTTCAACGACATGATGCGCTGCGTGAACGAGGCCGAGGACGATCGCGTGGTCATGCTGAGCGGCATCGCGCACGATTTGCGCACACCGCTCACGCGGCTGAAGCTGCGCGCGAGCCTCATGGACGACGAGACTGAACGCAAAGGCATGTTGCGCGACGTCGATTCGCTCGCGCATATCGTCCAGCAGTTTCTGGAATTCGCGCAGCAGGCGCCCGACGCGGACCGCCTGATCGAAGTCGATGCTTTCTTGCAGCGCCAGTTCGGCAATCCCGACGAGATCGAAGACGGCGGCGGCCCGCTGTTCGTGCTCGATCTGCGCGCGGGTTCGCCATTCAGGCTGCCGCAGGTGGCGCTGGACCGGCTCGTGACGAACCTGGTCGAAAACGCGCTCGAATATGGCGCGCCGCCGGTCGAGATCGCGACCGCCATCGAAGATGGCGCGTGTGTGATCCGCGTGCGCGATCATGGCGCGGGCATCGAGGCGGACCGCATCGCCGCCGCCATGCGGCCGTTCGTGCGACTGAGCGCGGCGCGCGGCGGCGAAGGCCATTGCGGGCTTGGCCTTGCCATCGTCGCCCGGCTTGCGCGCGACAACGGCGGCGTCTGTCATGTCGAGAATCATCCTGAAGGCGGCCTGATCGTGCGCCTGACCTTTCCTGCCACGCACGCCTGACACGCGCTGACGCAAAAAAAGCGCGCCTGGCCTTTGCAGGCCGGCGCGCAAATTGGCCAGGAAGCCAACGGGCCAACGCTTAGAGAAACGTGCGCTTGCAGACCTGATCGTGTTCAGGCCGTCGTGCTCACGAACAGGCCGCTCGCGGCGCCGTGTCCTTGCTGTTGCAGGTTGCTCGCGAGCGTCGTGAGGAACTGCTGTAGTTCGGTGTTCGTGTCGCTCGTCGAACTGCTCGACGAGCCGCCCATGGCCGTCAACAGATTCTGGAAGTCCGAGGTCAGCTCGCTGTCCGTGCTGCTGCCGCTGGACGTGCTGCTCGTCGTGCTTGAATCGGACGACGTGCTGCTCGAAGACGACGTGAGCGACTGCGCGAGGTTCGAGATCGCCGATGCCAGATCGTTGCCGTAACCGCCCGCCGAAGGCGGCATGGGCGGCGGAGGCGGCGGCATCATCGCTGCTGTGTTGTCCGTGCTGCTTGCGTCGGTCGTGTCGCTCGAATCGCTCGATGATGAGGATGACGAAGTGCTGGCGGTGCTTGCCGTCGTGGCCGAGGTGGCGGACGTGGACGTGGCCGCCGACACCGTGCCGCTATCGCTGCTGTCGGTCGTGCCCGTTGCCGCGAAACCGCTTTGCTGCGCGGCCGCCTGGAACAGCGCACCGAGGAATTGCTGAAGCGCGGCGGCCAGCGTATCGCTCGACGTGGATGACGTGCTCGACGTCGAATCGCTGCTGCTCGCTGTCGAGTCCGTGCCGGTGGTGCTCGTTGCGGTGCTCGTGCTGCTGTCCGTGCTCAGGCCGAGCGACGAGAGCGCCGAGGCAATAGCGGCGGCCAGCGGGTTGACGCTGTCCTGGTTCGATGAGGAATCCGACGCCAGCGGCGTGGACATCAGGTTGCTGCCCGAATTCTGGCTGTTCGCCTGGTAAGCCGCCCAGGTGGAATAAAGTGAATTCGAATTGGATAACGCGCTTATCGACATGTAAAAACCCCCCGGTGAATGTGCGATATGGTCGATTTCCGACCGAGGCGGCTGGTCGGACCCCTCAGTCGGCGCAATCCTATGCCGTCTCCCGCACCGGGTGGTGGCTTTGTAATTGGCGGAAAGGGTTCAGGCAAGAATCGGAGAGAAAATGGTCCGAATCCTTTCCATTGCTTTTCTTTCCTTTCCTCAACTTGCCTCGTCGCGCACCGGTGGCGCGAAACGCAGTGCCACCGCAATACGGTTCCACGCATTGATGTTCGCCACGGCGGCGGTAAGGAACGCCATCTGTTCGCCGGGGAATTGCTGCGCCACCTGTTGATAGAGGGCATCGCTCACGCCTTCGTGGAGCTTCGCACTCAGCGCTTCCGTATAAGCCAGCGCCGCGCGTTCGCGCTCGCTGAAAAACGCCGGCGCCTCGTGCCACGCGGCCACGAGATCGAGCTTCGTGCGCGGCACGGCCTTGTCGCGTGCGATGTTGAGGTGATACTGGATGCAGAACGCACAGCCGTTGATTTGCGACGCGCGAATTTTCAGCAGTTCGGTAAGCGGCTTTTCGAGCCCGGAGGCGTCGACGGCCCGGCTCATGGCGGAGAGCGCGGCGACGACGGGCGCTGCGTCGCGCACGAACGTTTCATAGGCAATGCGGGGGGAAATGCTGGACATGGCTGGACCTCGCGAGGTTTGGGCGGTAATATCAGAGCACGAACATCATATTCGAACTCTGACAATATGCGCAAGACGGCGAAGCAAGACACGACCGGCAGTGGGGATGATCGCGCGCCGGTCATCCCTGACGTTGGCGAAGGCAAGCGCGGCGAGGCCGGTTACTTCGGCTATCTGCTGCGTCAGGCGGGCGCGGCGCACCGCCTGCGCATGGAGCGCGCGCTTGCCGACCTCGGCATCACGCCGCCGCAATTCGTGGTGCTGACCCTGCTGGCGGCATACCCCGGCATCTCGGGCGCTGATCTCGCGCGGCTCGCGGCGCTCACGCCGCAAACCGTGAGCGTGATCGTCGCGAATCTCGAACGCGGCGGCGCGATCGAGCGGCGGCCGCACGCGGTGCACGGACGCATTCAGCAGATCGACGTCACGCAGGAGGGCCAGGCGCTCCTCAAGCAGTGCCGCGCGCGCGTGAAGAAGCTCGAAGCGCGTATGGCCGAAGGCTTCACGCCTGAAGAGGAGCAGGTGATACGCCGCTGGCTCGTGAGCGTGGCGCGCGAGGGCGGCGAGGCTTGAGTCTCGCGTGGGTCCTTACTGCGATGCACTTGTTGCTTTCGCGAGGCTGCACGAATGGTCGAGCAGGCCTTCCGCCGTGCCCGTGCCGCCTTCCACGTCGAGGCCGCTGTTGACGATGAGCCAGCCGTCGCGTTGCGCGTCGGGGCCTGCGCCCGTCACGAGTATCGTCTGCACGGCCATGCTCTGCTTCGGGTCCAGATCGCGCTGCACCACGCGAAACGGATTGTTGCGCTCGGAGAGGCTCGTCACGCGCGTCACGCGGTAGCGTGAGCCGTCGAGCGTGGTCCAGCGCCAGGTGCCCGGCGCGATCGTGCTGTACGGCGCGAGCGCCTGGGTGATATCGGTGCGCATGCAATCGACGTGAATGTGCAGCTGATTCTGCGTGCGTCGCTGCGAGGAGTTGATTTCGAGGCCGAGCTGGTTGCCCGCGAGCGGCATGCCGAGCTTCGCCTCCACATGGCGTCCTGCCGCCCACGCGCCGACCCAGTATTCGGGCGCGCCGCCGTAGAGAATATCGGGGCTCTCGATGCCCTCCACGCGGTCGGTCGGAATCACGAGATATTGCGCGCGGCCCGCAATGTCCTTGAGCACGGCATAGCGCTTCTGGAAGTCGACGGTGGTGCAGGGGCCGGGCTGGCCCTTGTCGCGCATGTTGGGCACGCACTGACCGCCCACGACTTTCCACAGGCCGCCGGAGTCGACTGCGGAGAGGCGCACGCAGGCGCCGGTGGTGGCGAGCGCAACGAGCGCCGCGGCGGCTACGGTGAGCCGGGACAACCGCATGAGAGGAGAAAGACGCAAGGTGTGCATCGGTGCGAGGGGTTCGGGTTCGTTCGTGTGTGCTGTCGGGTGCGCCGGGGCACGGCGCTCGCCGCAGTGTAGCGCAAGGCGCGTGACAGTCTCTTGCGCCCGATGCCCGCGCGTTACTTGCGTCGCGGATGAAACGTGACGGGTTGCGCGCCGGAAGCTTCGTCGGAGGTCGGCGACGGTCCGCAGGTTCCGCACGTGCCACAACCGTCGCCGCAATCGCCGGTCGCGCCTTTGGGCTGCACGAAGCGTCCGAGCCGCTGCGCGAGCGCGCCGCGTTGCGGGCGCAGCAGCGCGGCGGCGAGCGCGGCCTGCGCGCGCGTGGCCGTTTTGGGCGCGAGCTTGCGTGCCGTGTAGAGCAGGCTCGCGGCAACGAGCAGCGCGATCACCGCATATTGCGCAACGAGTCCGGCGCTCATACGAAGTGTCTCGCGATCTGATAGGTGACGAAGGACGCCGCGTAAGCCACGACGAACATGTAGCCGAACGAGACCACGACCGCGCGCCACGAGCGCGTTTCGCGGCGGATCACGGCGAGCGTGGACATGCATTGCGGCGCGAACGCGAACCACACCATCAGCGAGAGTGCGCTCGCCAGCGAGAAGTTATGCGCGAGCGTCTGGCCCAGCGTGACGATATCGCCGTCGCCGCCCGCCACCGCGTAGACGGTGGCGAGCGCGGCCACCGCCGTTTCGCGCGCGGCGAACGCGGGGATCAGCGAAAGGCTCATCTGCCAGTTGAAGCCGAGCGGCGCGAACGGCCATTGCAGCGCGCGGCCCAGGTAGCCGGCGATCGAGTAGTCGATGGCGGGCAGCGTCGCGCCTTCGGGCGGCGAGGGGAACGTGGAGATGAACCACATCAGCACCGTGAGCGCGAGGATGATGCCCGTGAGGCGCTTGAGGAAGATCGCGCCGCGCTCCCACAGGCCGATGGCGACGTCGCGTGCGCGCGGCAGCCGGTACGAGGGCAGTTCCATGAGCAGGGCATGCTCGCGGCGGTCGCGGCGCAGTTTCTTCATGACCCAGCCCACCGCCATCGCGCCCGCGATGCCCGCCGCATAGAGCGCGAACAGCACGAGCCCTTGCAGGTTGAATACGCCGAAGATCAGGCGGTGCGGAATGAACGCGCCGATCAGCAGCGCATAAACCGGCAGCCGCGCCGAGCAGGTCATGAGCGGCGCGACGAGAATCGTGGCGAGCCGGTCGCGCGGGTCGGAGATGCTGCGCGTGCCCATCACGCCGGGAATCGCGCACGCGAAGCTGGAGAGCAGCGGAATGAACGAGCGCCCCGTGAGGCCCACGGCCACCATCATGCGGTCGAGCAGAAAGGCCGCGCGCGGCAGATAGCCCGACTCCTCCAGCACGAGGATGAAGAAGAACAGCACCAGAATTTCGGGCAAAAAGCCCAGCACCGTGCCCACGCCGCCGAACAGCGCGTCGGTCACGAGGCTGCGCAGCGGCCCGTCGGGCAGCGCCGCGCCCGCCAGCGCGCCGAGCCAGGAGAAGCCGTCGCCGATGGCGTCGGTGAGCGGCTTGCCGAGCGAGTACACCGCCTGGAACACGAGAAACATCACAAACGCGAGAATCAGCGGGCCGAGCACGGGATGCAGCGCGAAGCGGTCGATGGCGTCGTCGCGCGCGTCGGTGGCGCGCGGCATCGTCACCGCGCCCGCGAGAATGTCGCGCACGGTGGCGTGCAGATCGTCGCCGGCCTCAGCGGGCGTGGCGGGCGTGGCGGCCGTGTGCGGCGCTGGCGCGCTCGTGCGGTCGATCAGTTCGATCAGCGCCTGCGCGCCGTTGCGCCGCACGGCCACGGTTTCGACCACGGGCATGCCGAGCCGTCGCGCGAGTTCGGCCACGTTCACTTCGATGCCGCGGCGCTTCGCGGCGTCCATCATGTTGAGCGCGAGCACGATCCGGCGGCCCATGCGCTGCACTTCGAGCACGAAGCGCAGGTGCAGGCGCAGATTCGTCGCGTCGGCCACGCAGACGATCAGGTCCGGCGCGGCTTCGCCCGGATAGCGGCCGAGCAGCACGTCATGCGTGACGCGCTCGTCGGGGCTCGTCGATGCGAGACTGTAGGCGCCCGGCAGATCGAGCAGTTGCACCTTGCGGCCCGAGGGCGTGGCGAAACGGCCTTCCTTGCGCTCGACGGTCACGCCCGCATAGTTGGCCACCTTCTGGCGCGCGCCGGTCAGCAGATTGAAGAGGGCGGTTTTGCCGCAATTGGGATTGCCGACGAGTGCAACGCGCAGCGGTGTAACGGGGGCCTGGCTCATCGGGCGGACTCCTCGCTTGCGGCCAGCGTCACGCTCACGCGCTGCGCTTCCGCGCGGCGCAGGGCGAAGCGGGTCGAGCCGATCTGCACGAGCAGCGGGTCGGCGCCCCAGGGGGCGCGCGCCACCACGCGCACGGGCTCGCCGGGCACGAAGCCGAGATCGCGCAGGCGCTGCGCGATCGGGTCGGGCGCATGGACATCCTCGACGCGCTCCACGAGGGCGGTCGCTCCTTTGGACAGATCGGTCAGACGCATGGGGACTTGCCTGCTTACAACAAATGAGAACTGTTCTCATTGTAGCGGCAGCACGGAGTGTGTGGCGACAAATGCGCCATCGGCGAGCTGGCGCGGGGCGCAAAGCGGCCGTCCATGCGGGGATGCGGTCGCAAGTGCGCGCATTTGTCGCGGAGAAGCCTGGGATGCAAACGTCGCTCGATCCAGGCGCTACGGAAACATGCGGCACGATCGGCCGGTCTCGAAAGTCCTATTGATAAGTAATGCGTATCAATAGGTGTCGAGCCGGTCGACCATTCGGAGCGTATTTGCGCGGCTGCGCGTCGAGGCGCTCACGTAGCGCAACCGGCTCAGATCGTCGGCCCCGGCAAGCTGCCGAGGATTTGCTCGAAGGCCAGTCCGATGGCGAGCAGCCTGCGGTCGCTGCCAAGCGGCCCGTCGAGTTCGAGCCCGACGGGCAGGCGCGCGGCGGTGAGGCCCGCGGGCAGCGCGAGGCCCGGAATACCGGCGTTGCTGGCCGGGTCGGTGTTGCGCAGGTACGCTTCCATCTCGTCGATCGGCGACCCGCCGTCGATCGAGACGCGCGACGACCCGTTCAACTCGTCGAGCGGCGCGGCGGCGAGCCGCGTGGTGGGAAAGAGCAGCGCGTCGAGCCCGTTTGCCGAGAAGGTTTGCGCGTAGAGCTGCTGAAGGCGCGGACGCCACACCGTCATCGCGCTCTGGTAGTCGCCGCCGCGCGCGTCGGCGAGCACGGCGTCGTAGGCCGCGCGCACGTCGGGGCTTGCGATGCGCGCCGCGACCTCGGCTACGCTGCGCGCGGGCGCGTGGTTCGCAGCGAGCCACGCCGCGAGGTCGTCGATCGGCTCATGCAGCGCGATTGCGTAGCTCACCCGGTCGTTGAGCGCGAGCAGCTCGCCCATCTCGACGGGCACGATGCAGACACCGGCCGCTTCGAGCTTCGCGAGCGCCTCGCGCGCCACGTCTTCGAGCGCGGTTTCGAGCCCTTCCCAAAGCGGCGCGGGCAGGCCGATGCGCAGGTTGGTCACGGCCGCCTGCGCGAGCGGCCCGTGTCCCGTGATCACCGCGTCGAGCATCGCCACGTCCGCGACGGTGCGCGCCATCGGGCCGACGGTGTCGCGCGTATGGCTGATCGGCACGACGGCCAGCGGGTCGTGATAGCGGCGCTGCGTGGCGCCGTCGCCCACGCTCGGGCGCAAGCCGACGATGCCGCACAGCGCGGCGGGAATGCGCGTGGAGCCGCCCGTGTCGGTGCCGAGTCCCGCGGGCGCGATGCGCGCGGCGATGGCCGCCGCCGTGCCGCCCGAGGAGCCGCCGGGAATGCGCTCGGGGTCGTACGGGTTGCGCACCGGGCCCGCGTGCGGCGCGAGATTCGTGCTCGTGATGCCGAACGCGAGTTCGTGCATGTTGGCCTTGCCGAGCAGGATCGCGCCGGCGTCGACGAGCCGCTGCACCGAAGGCGCATGGCGCGCGGGCAGGAAGCCTTCGAGCGCGGGCGTGCCCGCCGAGGTTTGCAGCGCGCGCGTGTTGATGTTGTCCTTCACGACCACGGGCAGGCCCGCGAGCGGCAGATGCGCGCGCTCGTTGGGCCCGAGCGCGTCGATGCGCTGCGCGGCCGCGAGCGCGCCTTCCACGTCGAGCACGGTGAGCGCATTGAGATTCGCGAGCGCCTGGGCGCGGGCGATCAGCGTGGCGACATAGTCGGCGGCCTTGAGCTGCCCCGAGCGGATCGCCTCGACAGCCTGGCTTGCGCTCAGTTCGAGTTGCCGGTCGACAGTCCATGCGGTCAAGCTCATGCAATCGTCCTCCTGGTACGTCCGCCCAATCATCAAATCGTACGGACAACAGACTACTTCTTGATGAAGCGTAGCGCGAAGCGCGCGAGCGCGGGCACCAGCGTTGGGCGCAGCAGGCGCGGATCGTAGCCGCTCATGCGCTCGTCGTTTTCCTTCAGGCACAGCTCGATCATCTCGTGCGGCTTGAGCGCGTCGCCCAGCACCTCGCGGTTCGCGGGCAGGAAGTTCGAGTCGTGCGCGACGCCGTTGGCGTCGATGCCGCGCGCGATCGCAAGGCGCTCCCACACCAGCATGAACCAGATGCCGGCCACGCGCACCGAGTGCCACGGCCTGCGCCACCACGGCATGGTCTTGCGATACCACGCCACCCAGTTCACGAAGAAGAGGATGTGGCGCGCCTCTTCCTGGATCACGGGCTCGAAGGTTTCGACGAGGTCCGCCGGAAAGAAGCCCGAGCGCTGCGCCGAGCGAAAAAGGCCGAACGCGAAGAAGCTGTCGATGCACTCGCTGTAGCCCGTGAACATCCATGCCCACTCGGCCTTTTTGGGCGGCGGGTATGCGGGTTCAGGCGCAAGTTCGATGCCGTAGGCGCGCACGAGGTGCGAGAGCACGACCTTGTGGCGCGCTTCCTCGGCGGCGTCCATTTCGATCGCTTCGCGCAGCAGCGGATGGTTCACGGTTTGCGCGTAGGTCTGCACGCGGATCGACGCGCGGCCTTCGGTCTGCACCGCGATGTCCCAGATCGGCAGGGACGTGAGACGCCTGAGCGCGTCGGGTTCGAGCCTCGGCCAGTCGAGCACGGCGGGGCGGTAGGGATCGTGGGTGTCGAGCAGCATCCGGCAGAACATCCTGCGGTGTTCATCCGATCCGATCGTGATGGGCCCTGCCGTGTCGTGAGTCCAGCGCCGCAGCGCTGCGTCCTGGTCAGAGACGAAGGCCGCGCCTTCGTCCGGATGCGTCAGGGTTTCGGACATGGAGCATCAAAATGAAGGAGGGTATGACTCCTATTCTGTCACATTCGTAAGGAAGCAGGCGGCGTCACGCGCAGCGGCGCTGGTCGTCGATCCACATGCGCGCCCATCGGCACGCGTAGGCGAGTGCATGTCTTTCATCGAAAAAGTAGTCGAGGGCGTCGAACGAATGCTGGGCGCCCGGCTGTGTGCCGATGATGAGATTGGCGGCGAACAGCCCGTTGGGGAGCTGTTGCGCGCTGGGGGCTACGACGTAGCCTTTGTAGCGTAATGGTGTGTGCATGGCCGCGCTTCCTGCTGCATTCCGACGTCTCCGGCCGTCTCTCGACGATGGGCGTCGAGGCGAGCTCCGGATGCGGCTCCAATGTGGACTGGCGCACGGCGGGCGTCTGTGGGATGGCGCACGCGGTGCGCGCCGTGCAACGCCTGCAATGTGGGTTAGGGAACGTTCGCGCCCGCGCGCGGGCGGCAGCGCGCATGCGGGGTGGGGTGGCGGCCTGCCGGGTTTCCGGCGAGTACGCGGTGCGCCGGTACTGACCGGCGCAGCGAGGATCAGACCGCGAGGCTCAGGCGCTTTTCGCTGCGCGGCGCGTTGGCCGCATGCGCGCCGTGCCCGGTGTTCGCAAGCGGCGCCGCATGCTGGCCGCCGAACGCGAGCGCGAATTGCGCGGCCTGCCGGCCCACTGTGGCGAGCTGCTCGGTGACCTTGGCGTCGGAGCACTGATGCGCGCTCTCGAAGCGCGTTTCGAGCGTGTTGATGCCCGCGCCGAACGGCGTGGGCCAGCCGCGCAAGGCATGCACGATCGAGCGCAGCGAGGTCAGCACCGAACCTGCGGCCTGCCAGCCGTAGGCCGTGACGATGCAGCCCACGGCGCGGCCGTCCAGATACGGGCGTTCGTCGGCGCGCAGTTCCTCGAGCGTGTCGAGCGCGTTCTTCACGAGACCGGAAACGCCGCCGTGATAGCCGGGCGTCGCGATGATCACGGCGTCGGCGGCGCGCACGGCGTCGATCAGTTCGAGCTGTGCGTCGGTGCGCGTGGGATCTTCGGGGGCGTAGTGCGGCAGCGTGTGCAGGAACGTGCCGCCGAACAACTGCGTGCGTGCGCCCGCTTCTTCGGCGCCGCGCAGCGCGAAACTGAGCGCGCGTTCGGTCGACGAGGCGGCGCGCGTGGTGCCGCCGATGCCGACCACGAGCGGGCGGCGTTGCGAGTCGGAATTGCTCAAGAGGTGCTCCCGGAATTGCGGTGGAACGCGCCTCGCGCGTCCTCGATAAACGAAGCCTGGAACCGCCATCTTAGAGAGCGCGCCGCGCGCCGCGAAACGACTTTTTGTTCTAACCATATACGGGGGACGCCTTGTTACGTGGCGTGGCGCGGGCCGATATGCATATGTGTAACCATTGGTTGGCCCCCCGACGGGCCGTGGCTAAGATGAACCTGTCTCCTCCATGACATCTCCTTGACATGGGATTCGGCCCCGCACACTCCGGTGACGGGGCTATTTTTTTTCCGGAGACGGGAAGCGCAGGCGAGGCGGCGAAGGGCGCCGCTCGAACTGGCTTGTGTGCGACTTGGGCGTGCCTTGCGTGTGGCTTGAGCGGCGCTTACTGGGCGCGCAGCGGCGTTTGCGTGCGCTTGAGCGGCGCGCGGTAGCTCACCGTGAGGATATTGCCGTCCGGGCCGATTTGCGGCGGGATGGCGGGTGTGCGGTCGTTGCCGGGCGCCGTGCGCACCGGTGCGCCGGGCGTGACAGGCACCGTGGGCGCGGGCGCGCGCATGGCGGGTTCGGCGATCTTGCGCGGTGTGAGCCGGTCGGCGGACGCGAGCTTGTGCTTCGTGCCGCGATGCGGCTGCGCCTTCTTTGCGGTGGTGTTCGCGTGGGCGCCCGGACTGCGGGCCTCGGGCGGATTCCAGATCTCGATGTAGTGTTCCCCGGCGAGCGCGGTGGACGCGAGGACGCACAGCAAGGTCCCCGTGATGAAGAATCGCACGTCGTGTTCTCCGTTTCGATGTACAGGCCCGGACCGCGCCATGCTGCGGGGCGCGAGGCCGGCTGGCACGCCTGAACGGCGGCGTAGCCCGGTGCGGCGACCGGACGGCACGGATGGCCGGCTGCACGCACTGTACATTCATACAGGCGCTTATGCAAACGTTTCACGACCTGCGGCGGGCGATCTGTTGCGCGGGCGCGCCGCCCAGGGTTGCCCTATGTCGGGGCCTTATGCGTCGAGCGCGATACGGCCCTCCACGCCCTTCGCGTGCGGGCCCGGGCCGTGTGCGCCGAGCCAGCGCCCGTAGCTGCGCGGCGAGAACGCGAGCGTGAGCGCGATCATCGCGCTGATCGAGACGGCGAGCATGACCCACGCGCCAGTGAAGCCGCCGGTGAGGTCGCGCACGCGCCCGGCCACGATGGGCGCGATCGCGGCGATCACGAAGCCCAGTCCCTGCACGAAGGCGACGAGGCGCGCGGCCACGCGATGGTCCGCCGAATGGTCGAGCGCCGTGACGAGCGAGACCGAAAACGTGCCGCCAAGTCCCGCGCCCGCCGCCGCAACCCACAGGAGCGGCGCGGCTTCGGGCCAGGCGGCGAGACCGACCACGCCCGCGAGCTGCGCGCAAAGCCCCAGCACGAGCCAGGGCCGCCGGTCGGTGAACGCCGCCGCCGCGAGCGGCAGGAGCAGGGCGGCGGCGGCCTGGAACACGGTCATCGTGGCGAGCAGCGAGCCGCTTGCCGCGACGCTCGCGCCGTGCTGCTGGTAGTAGGCGGGTAGCCACGCCACAAGGCTCGTATAGCCGCCGTTGACGAGTCCGAAATGCAAGCCGAGCGTCCACGCCCGGCGCTTGCGCCAGACCGGCACGGCTGGGCGCTGGCTGGCGGGTGCGTTCGGTGTGTTCGGTGTGTTCGGTAAGGCGGCTTCTGCCGGCGTGGCGCGCCGCGCGCCGTTGAATCCCCCGTTCAAGGCGCCCCACACCGCGAGCGCGCCGAGTGCGGGCAACGCCCACACGGCGAGCCCCGCATGCCACGAGCCGCCGATGCGCGCGACCCACGGGCTCAGGCTCGCGCCAAGGCCGCCGCCACCCATGATCGACGCCGAGAACAGTCCCATCGCGAGCGGCACGCGCGCGGCGAAGCGTTGCTTCATGACCGCGGGCAGGAGCGCCTGGATGGCCGCGACGCCCGCGCCCGCCGCGGTGGCCGTGAGCATGAGCGCGCCGCCGCTCGTGGCGAACAGGCGGGCCGCGCAGGCGGCGGCGATGGCGGCGAGGCCGAGCGCCACGCCGCGCGTTTCGCCAAGGCGGCGCGCGAGCATGCCGGTGGCGAACGCGCCGAGACCCATCGCGACGACGGGCAGGCTGGTGAGGAGCGACGCGCCATAGAAGCTGAGGCCGGTGGCGTCGCGAATGGTCGTCATGAGCGGGCTGATCGAGGTGAGCAACGGCCGCAGATTCAGGCCGATCGCGACGATGGCCGCGTACCACGCGAGCTCGCCGGCCGTCTCGCCGGCGGGATTCGGAGGGCGGGGAGTCGAGGTATTGGGGCTCAATTCGGTCAACCTTTTCATGCTCGTATGGTTGACCATTATACAAAATAATTGTTAACAATCAGGTTGATGCCGCTATGGCGGACATGAGTGGCCGGGTATGTGCGCGCCTTTATTTCGTCTCGCCGGGCGGCTCGCTACAATGCGAGCCTGACCCAGCTAGCGCGCCTTCTCATGGCTCAATCCTCCCGTCTCGCCCCGCCTCGCGACACCGACGAACCGTCCGACGTCGAAGCGCATGTCTATGCATCGATTTCCACCGCGCTGCTGGAGGGCAAGCTCGCGCCGGGCCAGCAGCTCGTCGAGCGCGAACTGGCGGCGGCGTTCGGCTGCACGCGCGGTGCGCTGCGCAAGGTGCTGGCGCGGCTAGGCTTCGAGGGCAAGCTCGTGCTAGAGCCCAATCGCGGCGCGTTCGTGCCGTCGCCCTCGGAGGACGACATACGCGCGGTGTATCGCGCGCGCCAGGTGGCGGAGGCGGGGGTGATGGTGAGCCTGTGCGGCGCGCTCGACGCCACGATGCGGCGCAAGTTCGCGGCTCACGTGCGCAGCGAGAAGAAGGCGCTGCGCGAAGGGCGCGTGGACGAGGCAGTGCGCCTCGCTGGACGGTTCCATTTGCTGCTCACCGAGCAGGCGGGTGGCGCCGCGCTCGTGGAGGCGCTCGCGCAACTGGTTGCGAAAACGGAGCTCTACAAGGCGTTGTTCGATCCGTCGAAGGCTTCGATGTGCGCGCCCGACGAGCACGCGCAGATCATCGAGGCACTGGAGGCGGGCGACCTGCCGGTGGCGCTCGCCACGATGCGCGCGCATCTCGCCGAGCTGGAGGAGCGGGTGGTGCGGCAGGCGCGCGCTCGCGCGGGCCGCGATCTCAAGGCGGTGTTCGCGGATCTCGCGAACGGCTGAACCGGGGCTTTAGCTTCGCTCGACGCGCCGGCGCAATTCCTTCGAGGCCGCGAGCGGAATGCGCGCGTCGTCCCACGTGGCGAGCCATTCTATTTCTTTCGACGCGAACACCTGGCCGTGATTGCGCAGCGCGTACTGCAACGAATCGATGACGTGATTGCGGATGATTTCGGGCGTTTGCGGGTCGTCGAGGACGATGCGCAAGGCTTCGAGCGTGGCCATTGCGTGGCTCCGGCGAATGTGGCGATCATACGGTTATCGCACGACAAAAAAGCGCCTGCCACGCGAGCAAAAATACGAGCCATGCGGATCAGTGCGGCGTGCGCCTGAAGATTTCGTATTCGTCGGCAATGGCCCTTGCGACGGCGGGCCGCTCGCGCACGCGCTGCGCATAGGTGGCGAGCGCCGGCCATTGCGAGACATCGATGCCCACATACGGCGCCCAGTTCAGCACGGTCACGAGATACGCGTCCGCCACGCTGTACGCGTCGAGCAGATACGCGTGCGTTTCGAGGCGCCGCGCGAGCGGATCGAAGCGGCGCGCGACCTTGGCGCGTGCGTACGCTTTGACGGCCTCGTCGGTTTCCTTGCCGAGCAGCGGCACGAACACCGCCTTGTGCAACTCGGTGCCGATGAAGCCGAGCCATTGGTGCAGGCGCGCGCGCTCGCGCGTGCCGGGCGGCGGCGCGAGATGCGCCTCGGGAAAGCGGTCGGCCACGTACGGCAGCACGGCGGTGTTTTCCGTGAGCGTCCAGCCATCATCCTCGCGCAGCACGGGGACCTGGCCGAGCGCGTTCACCGCGAAGAAGTCGCCGCCGTCGGCCAACTGCTTCGTGAGCGTGTCGACCTGGATGTAGCAAGCCTTTGCGTTCGCCTCGTAGAGCGCGATGCGCGTGGCGAGCGAGCACGCCAGCGGCGCGAAATAAAGATCGAGCGAGCCATCCATTGTCATCCTCCGTGTCCGGGTTTTCTGATTTTTGTACTATAGTGAACAAAAATCAGCGTTCCAATATTTCTATGCAATCCAGTACAAAAAAGGATAGCCGCCCGCGTGGGCGCCCGCGCGCCTACGATCCGCAAGAGGCGCTGGCCCGCGCGCGCGACACGTTCTGGCGCAACGGCTATACAGGCACGTCGCTCGACGACCTGAGCGAGGCGACCGGCATGAACCGGCCAAGCCTGTATGGCGCGTTCGGCGACAAGCACGCGCTGTATCTGCAAACCGTGGAGCGTTACGTGGAGGCGGGGCGCAACGCGATGGACGCCGCGCTCGACGGCGCGCTGCCGCTGCGCGACGCGTTGCTGCGCGTGTTCGACGGCGCGCTCGGCTGGTATCTGCCGCCCGGCGACACGGCGCGCGGCTGCCTGCTCATCGGCACGGCGGCGGTGGAGGCCGTGAACGACGAGGCCGTGCGGGAGCGTCTCGCCACGGGGCTGCGCACGTTCGACAAGGCGTTCGAGCGGCGCTTGCGCCTGGCTGTCGCGCAGGGCGAACTGCCTGCGCATGCGAACGCGCCGATGCTGGCGCGTCTGAGCTCCGCGTTGTTGCATAGCATGGCGCTGCGCGCGCGCGCCGGCGATTCGCGGGCTTCGCTGCGCGCGATGGCGGTGGCGGGCATTGCGCTGATTTGCGGCGAAGCGCCGCCTGAGACGAAACCGCGCGCGAAGCCACGGCGCGCGAAGTGAGGCACGACGCCATGTAAAACGCGCTCCACGGCTGAGCGGGTCACATCGCGCCTATCCCTTGTTACACTGACGCAGTCGCGCAAGGCATGCTTGCGCACTCGAAGAGGGGAACGCGATGGTGCGCTATCGGCACTACAAGGGTGGCATTTACGAACTGGTGTGCGAGGCGACGCTCGAGTCGGACCCCTCGGTCACGATGATTGTGTATCGCGCGGCGAACGGCACGATCTGGACCCGGCCTTCAACGGTGTTCTTCGAACTCGTGGAGCACGAAGGCGCGCTCGTGCCGCGTTTCGCGCCCGTCAACTGAATCCCTCTCCACCGTTTTTTCCACGCTTTAGAGGTCTTGCCGAAGATGCGTTTACTGATTGCGATCATCCTGCCCTGGCTGTTGTTCTTCACCATCGGGCGGCCCATTGCGGGCATCGTCTGCCTGATTCTGCAAGTCACGCTGATCGGCTGGATTCCGGCCGCGATCTGGGCCGTCTATTCGCTGAGCCAGTACAAGACCGACCGCAAAATCGAAGAAGCCATGGGCCGCCGCGGCTAAAGCGCGCAGGCGTGCCGAAGTGTGTGTTTTACGGTTACAGACGTAACCCCGGCTCACAATTCAATAAGAACTTAACGCCAATTCTTCTTTCTTACATATAGAAAGGAGAGTTTGCAATGTTCAGGATCATTCTCGCGGCGGGCGCCTTCGCGCTCCTTGCCGGGTGTGCGGTCGCCCCCGGCTACGACTACGGCTATGGCGGTTATGGTCAGCCGTACTCCACCGGTTATTACGGCGGCTACGATCCCGCCTACGCGCCGGCCTATGGGGCGGTGAACATCGGCATCTGGGGCGGAGGCGGCGGCCGCGATTACCACGGCGGCGGCTGGCATGGAGGCGGAGGCGGAGGCGGCTGGCACGGCGGCCCGGGCGGACCCGGCGGTCCTGGCGGCCACGGCGGCGGGTACGGTGGAGGTCATGGCGGCGGTCACGGCGGCGGTCACGGCGGCCCGTGGGGCCCGCCTGGCGGCGGACATGGCGGTGGACCCGGTGGAGGCCATGGCGGCGGCGGTGGGCATGGTGGCGGCGGAGGCCACGGCGGCGGAGGTCGCGGCGGCCGCTGATGTGAGCGGCGCGAGCCACATCACAAATTCGAAGCCTGAAAACGGATCAGGCCCGCCTCTCATACGAGGGCGGGCCTGATGCTTTGCGCGGGAACCCGGCGTCGATGCCGGGGTGAGGCGCGAAACTTACTGGCTCGACTGCGAAGTGCCGCTCGTCGACGGGCCGTAGCCCGTGGCCCCGCGCTGTGCTTCGACCTTCGCTTCGGCAGCCTGGATGTTTTCCGGGTAGTGCATCCAGTCGTTCGGATCGTAGCCGGCGGCGCGCAGTTGGGCGAGCTCGGCGCGAACCTGGGCGCGCGTCACGGGTTGCTGCTGGGTTTGAACCTGCGCGAACGAAACGGCCGGTACGGCGATGATGGCGGCCAGCACGGCTGCCTTGAGAATCGACTTCATGACATTGACCTCCGGTATCTTTTGTAAGGAGCCATCGCTTTGGCGTGGCCCATGTCGACAATTTATGTGGTTCCGGGGTCAGGGTAAATACTTAGATCGCGAATTCAGTGTTCTCTTTGCGACAACAATCGGATGAGATTCGTCTGAAGTATTGCGGCATGTACCGGGAATGAGCCAGGACGCCACTGTGTAGTCCGGCCCTAAATCGACAATGGATTATTGCGAAATCTGTAATTCCAATTCGCTCGAATCAGCCTGTATCCGGCCGGGCCGCTTGCCTAGAATCCACTCACAGCCAGCCGTTGCGGCGAGTCGCAGCGAGCGGGCCGAGCACAAAAGGATGTGCACCGTCATTGCGCATTCAAGTTGAATAATTCCGGAGGTTGTCACCATGAAGTCGCTTCTCAAGGCTGTTGCCCTTACCGTTGCTCTGGCCGCCCCGCTGGCCGCGTTCGCCCAGGCCGACCAGGGCCTGACCCGCGCGCAGGTGCGCGAGCAACTCGTCGAATTCCAGCAAACGAGCCGCAACCAGGCTGCTGGCGGCGCACAAGTGGCCGCGCCCGTGACCCAGGGCGACAGCTCGTTCGGCGGCGTGAACAGCACGTCGTCGGCGGCCGGTGGCCGCTATGTGTCCGAAGCGGCTCGCACTGGCCCGCAATCGGTGTACTTTGGCGGCCAGTAAGCCTCTGAGGTCGTAAAACGCAGAACGGCCCGCGACGTCAAAGTCGCGGGCCGTTTTACATGTCTTCCGCGTTCGGCACGTCGAGCACGAGATCCGTGCGCGCGACGGCCACGCAGGTCAGCACATAGCCCTCGGCTTTTTCCTCGCGGCTCAATCCCGGCCATTCGATCGTAAAGCTCACTTCGCCGCTCGCCACGCGGCACAGGCAGGCGCGGCAGGTGCCGTTGCGGCACATGCGCGGTAAACGGATGCCTTCGAAGGCCGCCGCTTCGAGCAAGGTCAGCTCGGGCGGCGCTTCGAAGCTGCGCCCGAGCGGCTCGACCCGAACGCGCGGCACGCGCGGCTCCCCGTTGCGTTCCTCCAAGCGCTCGCTCATGAAATCGACACCCCGAGCAGCCGCCCCGCGCCCGCCGTGAACGCGGCGGCGACAAGACCGATAACGATTTGCCGGAGCGCCGAAAACGTCGCGGTGCGCCCGTTGAAGAGCGACGTGAACACGCCGACGAGTGCGAGCCCGAACGCGCTCAAGGCGACCGACTGCACGATCGCCGACACGCCGGTCGCCCACAGGAACGCCGCCGTGGGAAACGCCGCGCCGAGCGAGAACAGGCAGAACGACACCGCGGCGGCCGACCACGGATTGCCGCCCAGCTCCTTCGGGTCGATGCCGAGTTCCTCGCGCGCGAGCGTGTCGAGCGCCTCGTTCTTGTCGCGCATGATCTGCGCGGCGATGCGGCGCGCTTCCTCGGCGTCGATGCCCTTGGCCTGGTAGATGAGCGCGAGTTCGTGGCGTTCGGCGTCAGGCGTGTGTTCGAGCTCGTCGGCTTCTTTCGCGAGCTGCGTGCGCGCGAGTTCGCGCGCGTTGGTGACCGAAAGCCACTCGCCGAGCGCCATCGAACACGCGCCCGCCACGAGGCCGGCCAGCCCGGTGAGCAGGATCGTGCGATTGGCGCTGCCCGCGCCCGCCACGCCCATGATGAGGCAGAAGTTCGAGACGAGCCCGTCGTTCGCGCCGAGCACGGCCGCGCGCAGGTCGTTGCCCGAGGTCGCGCTCTTGTGCCACGACTCGGCCGCGGCGATCTGCTCGCCGCGCCGCGTGTCGGCCTCGCGCTTCTTCGCGACGATGGCCTGCACGATGGCCGCATGCTGCTGCTCCTGCGCGGAGAGCGTTTCCGCGCCGGGCTCGCGCGCGTAGCGGTCGCGGTCGGCGTATTCGGCGGCGGCGACGGTGGGCAGCACGAGCGAAGGCCCGAAGGTACGCGTGAGCGTTTGCAGCAGGCGCGTTTTCGCGCTGCGGTGGTGCGGCCGCGCCTCGACGCCGTTGGCCGCGAGCTTGTCGCGCCACACGAGCGCGTGCTCGCGCTCGGAGGCGGCGAGTTCGGCGAAGATGCGGCGGCGTTCTTCGTCCTTTTCGACGGCCGATAGCGTGTCGTAGACAGCGGCGCTGTCGAGTTCGTCGGCGAGATTGCGCCGGAAGCGTTTGATTTCCTGGGCGGAGGCCATGGCGCGCATGGGCTTGAGGCAATCCTCGAAGCTTACCCTGGCCCCGCGCCGGCAAGCGTGCTCAGCGACGCTGCCGCAGGTGCCGGTAGACCGTGTTGCGCGCGAGACCCAGCTCGCGCGCCGCCGCCGAAACGTTGCCGCTATGGCGCGCGAGCGTGTCTTCGATGAGGCGCGATTGCCATTCGGCGAGGCGCGCCGGTTCGCGTTCCCGATCCTCGCGGGGCCCCTCCGCCGGGGCGCTTGCCGGTCGGCTCGCAGCGAGCGCGGCGTCCGGTTCGCCTGCGGGATCGCAGTCGTGCATGAGGTCTTCGGGCAGATGCTCGATGTCGATGGCGTCCTCGCCCTCGGCCATGATCGCCGCCGTGCGCAGCACGCTCGCAAGCTGGCGCAGATTGCCGGGCCAGCGGCAACGCGCAAAGCATGCCTCCACGGCCGGCGTGAGGCGCGTGGGCGCGCCCGGCGCCTCGCGCCGCACGATCTCGAGCATGCGGGCGACGAGCGCGCCGAGATCGGTGCGTTCGGCCAGCGCGGGCAGCGTGACGACGAGGCCGTTGATGCGGTAGTAGAGGTCCTCGCGGAACGTGCCTTCGGCGATCATCGCGCGCAGGTCGCGGTGCGTCGCGCAGACGATGCGCAGGTCCACCGGCACCGCGCGCGTGCCGCCGAGCGGCACGACGGCGCGCTCCTGGAGCACGCGGATGAGGCGCACCTGCTGCGCGAGCGGCATGTCGCCGATCTCGTCGAGAAAGAGCGTGCCGCCATGCGCCTGCACGATCTTGCCCGCGCTGCCGCGACGCCTCGCGCCCGTGAACGCGCCATCCTCGTAGCCGAAGAGTTCGGCTTCGATCAGCGTATCGGGCAGCGCCGCGCAATTGAGCGCGACGAACGGCCCGTCACGGCGCGGCGAATCGTGATGCAGCGCCCGCGCGAGCCATTCCTTGCCGGTGCCGGTGCGGCCGAGCACGAGCACGGGAATGTCGCGCCCGCGCACGCGCGCCACACGTTGCAGGGCGCTGGCGAGGCGCGCGTCGCCGGTATCGAGTTCGGCGAGCGTGAGCGGCGCTTGCGCATCGGCGGCGGCGCTCGCTCGTGGCGCAGCCGGAACGGCCGGCGCGCGGGAGGCTTCGGAAGGCGTGGTGCGCGCGAGCGCCGCCGCGCCGGGCGTGGCGCGCGCGATCACCCGCACGCCGCTTGGCAGCGTGAGCGTGAGCGCCTCGCCGGGCGCGCGCATGAGCTGCTGCATGAACGCCGCAAACGGCTGGCCGAACAGCGCGGCGAACTCGCGCTGCTGGAGCTGCGCGAGTGGCGCGCCGAACTGGAACAACGCGCTGCGGTTCGCGCAGAGCAGCGTGCCGTCGGCCGCGAAGGCGGCCAATCCTTCGTACAACGTACCGATGAACTCCGCGCGCGCATGAAACTGGAGCCGGATGGCCTCGGCGAATTCGGTGCCGAACAAATGGTTCTCGATCATCTGCGCCGACATGCGCACGAGTGCGAGCGTGTGCTTGTGAAAGCCGCGCGACTCGCCGCTCACGTCGAGCGCGCCGAGCGTGCGGCCGTAGGGATCGGCGATCGGCGCGCACGAGCAGGTGAGGATGTGATTGGCGCGCAGAAAGTGCTCGCCCGCGTGCACCGTGGTGGGCTGGGCGTCCACGAGCGCCGTGCCGATCGCGTTCGTGCCGCGATGCTGCTCGGCCCACGAGACGCCCGGGCGCAGCGCCACGCGCTGCGCTTTCTCGACGAAGTCGGTGTCGCCGAGGCTGTGCAGGATCACGCCGTTGCGGTCGGTGAGCAGCACCATGCTTTGCGTGTCGACGATCTGCGCGTGCAGCGCGTCCATCACGGGGCGCGCCTGGTGACAGAGCGCGCGATTCGAGTCGATGAGATCGCGCAGGTCCGTGGCGGCGAGCGCATCGAATTCCGGTGCCTCAGTGGCGCGCAGCCCGAGTGCGCGCGAGCGCGCGTGAGCCTGCGCGATCGAGTCCGCGCGGGCCGCGTCGTGCGGCGTGACGGTGCGTCGGGTCACTCGTGTCTCCAGTCGTTATGGGCGAACTGCGGGCCTATTACCGCCCTGCCGGGCAGCCTCGCTGCGGCGCAACACGGCGGCAACGCGTGCGTCGCCTCCGGCGCAGTTCATGGTACAGGATACGCGGAGGCTGCCAATCCGGGTTGAAGCCGGGGTTGATGCAGGGATGCGCGGTTGACGATTTCCCGCACGAAACTGCATCTGCGCCTTGAGTTTCTCCGCGCGGGTGCCAGGATGAAGATGAGGGCGCACGTGCGTCGCGCCCCCCGGCGGTGGTGGCCGGGTCCGGCTGGCGGACCCGGCCCGTGCGCCGCCCGCTCCGTTACGGAGTACGTCATGGTGCATGGCGAATTGAGGATCGTGCTGGCGGTGCTCGCCACGTTCGTTGCGCTCTTTGGCCTGGCCTATGCCATCGATGGATTGATCTTCGACGAGAACAACGTCGTGCTTTCCGGACTGGCGACCGTGGCCCTCGGGATCGTCGCGTTCGTGGTGATGCTGACCCTGCACCCCAAAGACCTCGAAGACTTCGAACAGCACCGGCATCGCGAATCCTGAAGCGCCGTCGCGGCGCGTGTGTTGCGATGCGTCATCCGGCGCGGCGCGCAGGCGCGGGGCCGGGGAGACGTCTGTTTGCGCGCGCAACCGCAAGCGCGCATGCTGCACCCGCGAAAAAGACCCCCTATCGCTATTTCACGCGTGTGACAACGTGGAACTTGCGGGCCGCAGGAAGTCGTCTAAAGTGAATCAAATCAACTGCGGCAAACGCGTTGCACGCAGCGGTTGATGTTGTTCCGCGCACGCCTTGCCGGAGCGTCCCCCCGCACCATGTCGGGGCAGACTGAACCGTGCAGCGCGGCCTGTTCACCCTCAACCTAAGGCGGCTCCCATGCAGATCATGTTTCCGAATGAGGCGCCCGAGTACTCGGGCCGCGAACTGACGTTGGTGTTTCCGGCGTTGATCGATGGCGAGAGGGTGGAATGTACGATCACGGCGGCGGCACTCGAAGACCACTTCGGCGCCGCCTCGCCTCGCGCCGAAGACGTGCTGAACGCGTTCGACCATCATCGCGACCGCATCGAAGCCTGCGCGCGCCGCCTGCTCTCCGAAACGCGGGCCCAATGCCTCGTGCTGCGTAGCGGCTACGTGCGCTTCGTGCAGGCGCACGCCAGCGTGTCGTAAGCGTTCGAGCGCTCGCGACGCGCGGGCGCTTTCCCCTTCAATGGCAGTGCAGCGAGCCGCGCCCCTGGGCGCGGTTTTCGTTTGTGTCCGCGCCGCGCTCAGATCATGCGGCGCAGCGTGTTGTCGCGCAGCACGAGATGGTGCCCGATCGCGGCGAGCGCATGCAGCCCGATCACCCAGTAGAACAGGTTGCCGGTCAGCTCGTGCGCCTCCTTGATGAACTTGCGCGCGGCCGGGTCCGGGCCGACGAGCGTGATCTGGAGATCGATCCCCGCGAGCGTGACCGGATGGCCGCCTGTGTTGATCATCAGAATGCCGAGCAGCGGCTGGACAAAGATAAACAGATAAAGCGCGAGATGGACGAAGCGCGAGAGAAACGAGAGCAGCCGGTTCGAGTCGATGTCGGCGGGCGCGCCGCGCCAGAGTCGCCACAAGAGCCGCGGCACCGCGAGCGTGAGCACGAGCGTGCCGGCCCAGAAGTGGACGTTGCTCCAGAACACGCGGCTGTCGCTGCCCTTGGGGCCGCGCACCTCGATGGCGAGATAGGCGAGCGCGATGAGCACGAAAATGGCCCAGTGAAAGAAGATCGCGGGCTTCGTATAGCGTTCTGATGCGGCGGGATAGGTTGCCACGGGGCGACTCCTTGGTGCGGGGCGACTGGAGAGTGTTTCCTTATGATAAGGATGACGCCCGCGGCGGTGCAGATAGACGGCCGTGAAGTTTGATTTGTCGCCGTAGTCGGGATGCCGCAATCACCGCAATTACCATGAAGCGCCCGCAGACGTTATTCAGCGTGCATTAGCCTGCGCCGCATGCGAGGCGATGTCGCCCGATGGAGCGCTCGATTGGCGCTCCATCGGATCAACCCGCCTCAACCCGTCACGCGTTGCCGAGATAGAAATACCGGAACAGGAACACGGCCGCGATGATCCACACGATCAGCTTCACGTCGCGCACGCGGCCCGTGAGCAGCTTCAGGCCCGCGTACGAGATGAAGCCGAACGCCACGCCATTGGCGATCGAGTAGGTGAACGGCATGGCGAGCGCCGTGAGGGCGGCCGGCACGACTTCGGTGGCGTCGTCCCAGGGCAGGTCGGCGAGTTCGCGCAGCATCAGGCACGACACGTAGAGCAGCGCTGGCGCCGTGGCGTAGCCCGGCACCACGCCCGCGAGCGGCGCGACGAACAGGCACGCGAGGAACAGCACGGCCACGGTGAGCGCGGTCATGCCGGTGCGGCCGCCCGCCTGCACGCCCGAGGCGCTTTCGATATACGCCGTGGTCGACGAGGTGCCGAGCACCGAGCCCGCGAGAATCGCCGTGCTGTCGGCGAGCAGCGCGCGGTTCAGGCGGTGCATCTTGCCGTGCACGAGCAGGCCCGCGCGGTTGGCCACGCCCATCAGCGTGCCGGTCGCGTCGAACAGCTCCACGAGGAAGAACACGAGCACCACGTTGAGCACGCCCGTGGAGAGCGCCGCCTTGATGTCGAGTTGCGCGAACGTCGGCACGATCGAAGGCGGCGGGGAGAAGATGCCGTGGAACTGGTTGCCGCCGAAGAAGAACGACAGCACCGTGACGCCCACGATGCCGATCAGGATCGCGCCGCGCACCTTGAGCACATCGAGCGTGACGATCGCGAAGAAGCCGATGATCGCGAGGATCGTATGCGGATCGTGCAGATTGCCGAGCTCGACGAGCGTGGCCGGGCTCCCGACCACGACGCCCGACGTCTTGAGCGAGATGATCGCGAGAAAGAGGCCGATACCCGCTGTGATCGACACGCGGATCGAATGCGGAATGCCGTTGACGATGGCTTCGCGCACGCGCAGCAGCGTGACGATGAAGAACAGGCACCCGGAGATGAACACGGCGCCGAGCGCGGCCTGCCATGTGAAGCCCATGCCCTTCACGACCGTATAGGCGAAATACGCGTTCAGGCCCATGCCGGGCGCGAGTGCAATGGGGTAGTTCGCGTACAGGCCCATGATGATCGAGGCGAGCGCCGCGACGAGGCAGGTGGCGACGAACACACTTTCCTTCGGCATGCCGGCGTCGCCGAGAATGGCCGGATTCACGAAGATGATGTAAGCCATCGTGAGGAAAGTGGTGAAACCGGCGAGCAGTTCGGTGCGCAGGTTGGTGCCTGCTTCTTCGAAACCGAAATAGCGTGAGATGGCGTCCATGAAGATCGGGCCCTTGAGAGTCGAGCGGGTTGTTCGTTGCTTGTTTGTGTGGTTCTTGTGTGCAGCCGGCGTTGGCAGGCCCGCGACGCGGCGTGCGCGCATGCCGTAGCGTGTGGCTACGGGCGCGATTGTAAACAATTGTCCGACCAGCGCAGAAATGCCGTCATGAGCGTGGAACGGGTACAACAGCGTGCGCTGCGGCGGCAAGCGGAAGACGAGCGCACTGGGCGCGCCCGTGTCGGGAAGCAATGCGCACAACTGCAAACACGCGCCGGGCGTTGCGATGCCCGGCGTCGCGTGTTACAGCCGTGCAGCGATCAAGCGATCACCGGCATTACTGGGTCGTTTGACCGGCGGGAGCGAGCGTTCCGGCGTGCTGCGCACGCCGTTGCGCTACGATGGCGCCCGCGCGCTGGGCGTTTTCGGGGTAGTCGATCCAGTCGAGCGGGTCATAGCCGGCCTGACGCCATTCGACCAGATCCGCACGGACCTGCGCTCGAGTCAGAGGCTGCGAGGGATCGTACGGTTGGGCCAGCGCCGCAGCCGACGCGAAACAGCATGCCCCGGCAAGCATGCCGAGCACTACACGCGGAAGGGGGTTCATGGCAAGGCCTTTCGTCTAAGGGATATCCCTAAAAATTATAGGCGCTATCTCAATAACTGAAAGGCGGATCGAAACCCGCTTTAGTGCGTGCGAGCGCGCAGGTGCGCGGCGCGATAGTCGGTCGGCCGCTGGCCGGTCCATTTGCGAAACGCCCGGTGAAATGCGCTCGGCTCCGCGAAGCCGACGGCCGCCGCGACGTCCGCGACCGAAAGCGCCGGGTCCCGCAGCGCTTCGATCGCCAGGTCGCGCCGCAACCCGTCCTTGATCGACTGGCAGCTATGGCCCTCCTGGCGCAGCCGCCGCCGCAGCGTGGCGGGGGCCACGTTCAGGCGTTGCGCGATGGCGTCGGCGTCGGGCCACGCCGTGGCGGGCAGCGCGCGCAGCGTGCGGCGCACGCGCGCCGCAAATGCGCCCGGATTGCGGTACTTCACCACGAAGTTGCCCGGCGCGTTGCGCAAAAAGGTGCGCGCCGAACCGGCGGTCTGGATCACGGGCAGGTCGAGAAACGCGGGTGCGAGCTCGAACCAGGTGGCCGGCTGGTCGAAAGCCATGTCGTCGCAGAACATCAACTGGTACTCGTGCGCAGCGCTCGGCGGCGGGCAGCGAAAACGCGCGGCGAATAGCGGAATGCGCCGCCCCACGAGCCAGCACACGAGCCCGTAGACGAGGATGAACCAGGTGGCGTAGGCGAACATCGTCGGCGTGGGCTTGCCCGCGCGGTGCACGAGCGTCACGCGCACGCGCGTGGCGTCGACGTCGATTTCGGCCGCCAGGTCGTCGAGCACGAGGCGCATGAAATGGACCGCGCGCTGCAACGCCTGGCGGCCCGTGTGCGCGCCGAGCGCCGAGTGCGTCATGGCGATGAAACTGCCGCTTTTCATCGCGTGCGAGTCCTGGCCGAAAAACTCGTCGTCGAGCGCGCGCGCGATGCCCGACCACAGGTGGCCGTATTGCGCCGCGCTCACGCGGGCGTGCGGCGCGAGCAGCGTGGCCGGCGCGATGCCGGCGGCCTCGGCGAGCGACGCGGCGTCGAGGCCGCCCGCGCGCGCGAGCGCCAGCGTCTCGTTGACGAGGCTCATCGAGATCGTGCCTTTTTCGCTCAGTGTTTCGGTTTTCTCAGCCTGCACAGATCCGCTTCCCGTGGGGTTGTCGAAGCCAGTATGGTAAATCCGATCAGTGAGATTGAGCGTGGCGGGCATCGAATGCGGCTGCCGCCATGCCTAAACTTTTCGCAAGCCTTGCAGCCGGGGCCGCACCGCGCCACAGTGGATGGCAAGCGCAAGAGACACAGGAAGGGGACACATATGGACGAGTTCTACACCGACGACCAGCGCATGATTCGCGACGCCGCGCGCGACTTCGCGAGCGAGCAGCTTGCGCCGAACGCGGCGCAATGGGACCGCGACGGCAAGCTGCCTGACGAGGTCGTCAAGCAACTGGGCGAGCTGGGCTTTCTCGGCATGATCGTGCCGCCGGAGCAGGGCGGCTCGTACACCGACTACGTGGCCTACGCGCTCGCCATGGAGGAGATCGCGGCGGGCTGCGCTTCGTGCGCCACGCTCGTGAGCGTGCACAACTCGGTGGGCTGCGGACCGATCCTGCAATTCGGCACCGACGCGCAAAAGGACCGCTGGCTCGGCAAGCTCGCAAGCGGCGAGATGATCGGCGCGTTTTGCCTGACCGAGCCGCAGGCGGGCTCCGAGGCGAACAACCTGCGCACGCGCGCCGAACTGCGCGACGGCAAGTGGGTGCTCAACGGCAGCAAGCAGTTCGTGACCAACGGCGCGCGCGCGAGCGTGGCCATCGTGTTCGCGGTGACCGATCCCGACGCGGGCAAGCGCGGCATCTCGGCCTTTATCGTGCCGACCGACACGCCGGGGTTCAACGTCGGCCCGCACGAGAAGAAGATGGGCATTCGCGCTTCGGACACCTGCCCGATCTCGCTCGTCGATTGCGCGATTCCCGAAGCGAACCTGCTCGGCCAGCGCGGCGAGGGACTGAAGATCGCGCTCGCGAACCTGGAAGGCGGGCGCATCGGCATCGCGGCGCAGGCGCTCGGCATCGCGCGCGCGGCGTTCGAAGCGGCGCGCGCCTACGCGCACGAACGCGTGCAGTTCGGCGAGCCCATCATCAAGCATCAGAGCGTGGCGAACATGCTGGCCGACATGCACACGCGCATCAATGCGGCGCGCCATCTCGTGCATCACGCCGCGCGGCTGCGCTCGCTCGGCAAGCCGTGTCTTTCCGAGGCGTCGCAGGCGAAGCTCTATGCTTCGGAAATGGCCGAGGAAGTGTGCTCGCACGCCATCCAGATTCATGGCGGCTATGGCTTCCTGAACGATTACCCGGTGGAGCGTCATTACCGCGACGCGCGCATCACGCAGATTTACGAAGGCACGAGCGAAGTGCAGCGGATGGTGATCGCGCGGCAGCTTTGAGAAGCCGTGAGGATGACCAGATAAATACAATCTATGGAGACGACGATGACCGGGTTCACCCCTTCCGCGCAGGCCTTCATCGACGCACGCGATCTGCTGCTGCGTCACCGCACCGACTACGCGCGCGCTTACGATGAATTCGCCTGGCCGAAGCTCGACACCTTCAATTGGGCGCTCGATTACTTCGACGTGATGGCGCGCGGCAACGACAATCCGGCGCTCTGGATCGTCGACGATCTCGCGAACGGCGGCACGCGCTATTCGTTCGCGCAGATGTCCGAGCGTTCCTCGCGCATGGCGAACTTCCTGCGCGAGCAGGGCGTCGCCCGCGGCGACCGTCTGCTGCTCATGCTGCCCAATCGCGTCGAACTGTGGGACGTGATGCTCGCGGCGATGAAGCTCGGCGCGGTGGTGTTGCCCGCCACGACGCAGCTTTCGCCCGACGACGTGCGCGAGCGCGTGGAAACGGGCGGTGCGCGCTACGTCGTGGTCGACGCCGCCGAACTCGGCAAGTTCGACGCGCTCGATGCCGGCGTGAAGCGCATCGCGGTGGGCGGCCCACAGGCAGGCTGGATCGATCTCTCCCGCGCCTACGAAGCGAACCCCGCCTTCACGCCCGACGGCCCCACGCGCGCCACCGACCCGATGTTGCTCTATTTCACCTCGGGCACGACCTCCAAACCCAAGCTCGTCGAGCACACGCACCAAAGCTACCCGGTAGGCCACCTTTCGACGATGTACTGGATCGGCCTCGTGCCGGGCGACATCCACTGGAACATCAGCTCGCCGGGCTGGGCCAAGCACGCGTGGAGCTGCTTTTTCGCGCCGTGGAATGCGCAGGCGTGCGTGTTCGTCTACAACTACGCGCGCTTCGTGCCGAAAGACACGCTCGCCGCGCTCGTGCAGTGCGGCGTGACCACGCTGTGCGCGCCGCCCACGGTGTGGCGCATGCTCGTGCAGGAGCCGCTCGCCTCGCATGCGGTGAAGCTGCGCGAGATCGTCGGTGCGGGCGAGCCGCTCAATCCAGAGATCATCGAGCGCGTACGCCACGCCTGGGACATCACGATCCGCGACGGTTACGGGCAAACGGAAACGACCTGCCAGATCGGCAACTCGCCGGGCCAGCCCGTGGTGGCGGGCGCGATGGGCCGTCCGCTGCCGGGCTACCGCGTGGCGCTCGTCGACCCCGATGACCAGCCCGTGAGCGAAGGCGAAATCGCGCTGCCGCTCGGGCCGAACGCGTCGGAGCGCCCGCTTGGCCTGATGACCGGCTACGCGAACAACGCGAAGGCGACAGAGCACGCCATGCGCAACGGCTACTACCACACCTCCGACGTGGCGCTGCGCCGCGACGACGGCTACTACGTGTACGTGGGCCGTGCCGACGACGTGTTCAAGTCGTCGGATTACCGCCTGAGTCCGTTCGAACTGGAAAGCGTGCTGATCGAGCACGAGGCGATTGCCGAGGCGGCCGTCGTGCCGAGCCCGGACGAGCTGCGTCTCTCGGTGCCGAAGGCGTTCGTGATCGTGCGCCAGGGCTACGAGGCCGGTCCCGATCTTGCGCGCGAGGTGTTCCGCTTCTCGCGCGAAAAGCTCGCGCCGTACAAGCGCATTCGCCGCCTGCAATTCAGCGATCTGCCGAAAACCATCTCGGGCAAGATCCGCCGCGTCGAGCTGCGCCGCCGCGAAATGGAGCGCAGCACCGAGCCCGCGCGCCAGCCCGACGAGTACTGGGAAGAGGATTTCCCCGAACTGCGCTGATATCCACACGGAGTCCGAAATGATCGAATTCGAATACGCGCATGATGGCGCGGTGGTCCTGCTCACGCTTTCGCGCCCGCCTGCCAACGCCTTTACGATCGACGGCCTGCGCCAGCTTCAGCAGGTGATCGAGGCGTTCAACCGCGAGCCGCAGGTGCGCGCCGTCGTTATCACCGGCAGCGGGCCCAAGTTTTTCAGCGCGGGCGCCGACCTCAATGCGTTCGCGGGCGGTGAGCGCGAGGTCGCGCGCACGGCGGCGAGCGCGTTCGGCGCGGCCTTCGAAGCCGTGCAGCAGGCGCGGCCCGTGGTGATCGCCGCCATCAACGGCTATGCGATGGGCGGCGGCCTGGAGTGCGCGCTCGCCTGTGATATCCGCATTGCCGAGGAACACGCGCAGCTCGCGCTGCCCGAGCCCGCCGTGGGGCTGCTGCCTTGCGGCTGCGGCACGCAAACCTTGCCGTGGCTCGTGGGCGAAGGCTGGGCCAAGCGCATCATTCTCACCGGCGAGCGCGTCGATGCGCAAACGGCGCTGCGCATCGGTCTCGTTGAGGAAGTCGTCGCGACGGGCGGCGCACGCGAGGCCGCGCTCGCCATGGCGGGGCGCGTGGCCTCCCTGAGCCCGCAGGCGGTGAGCGCCAGCAAGTCGCTGATCCATCAGGCGCGCAACGGCGTGCCGCGCGGCGCGGCGCTCGCGGTCGAGCGCGAAAGCTTCGTCGATCTGTTCGACTCGCCGAACCAGCGCGAGGGCGTCAACGCGTTCCTGGAGAAACGCAAGCCGCGCTGGCACATTGAAACGGAGAACTAAGCAATGAATGCAACACCCGCTTGCGCCCAGCGTGAACACGCAACTGCGCAGGAAACCGCGCCGGACGTGCTGTTTCGCGTGGTCAACCGCGTGGCGATCGTCACGCTCAATCGCCCTGCGGCGCTCAATGCGCTTTCGCACGCCATGGTGCGCGAGCTGGCCGTGCTGCTGGAGCGCGTGCGCTCGGACGACTCCATTGTCGCACTCGTGCTGGAAGGCGCGGGCCCGAAGGGCTTTTGCGCGGGCGGCGACGTGCGCGCGCTTTATCAACTCGCGCGCGCGAACGAGCGCGACGGTGCGCACGGCTGGCAGCAATTCTTCGTCGATGAATATCGGCTCGACTACGCGCTCCACACGTTCGCCAAGCCGCTCGTCGCGCTGCTCGACGGCGTGACGATGGGCGGCGGCATGGGGCTTGGCCAGGCGGCGGCGCTGCGCGTCGCGACCACGCGCACGAAGATCGCGATGCCGGAAACGCGTATCGGCCTGCTGCCCGACGTGGGCGCCACGCACTTCCTCTCGAAGATGCCGCCGGAGATGGCGCTTTACGTGGGCCTGACCGGCGCGATGCTCACCGGCGCTGACGCGGTGCACTGCCATCTCGCCGACGCCTGCGTGCCCGGCGAATGGCTCGACGGTTACGAAGCGCGCCTCGCGGGCGCGCAATGGAAGGATGAAGCGGGCCACGTGCTGGCTGCGCTGCGCGAGGTGTTCGTCGCGCCGTGCCACGAGGCGGATGAAGGCAAGCTTGCCGCGTTCGCGCCGCTCATCGCGCGCCACTTCGAGCGCCGCGCGAACGTCGGGCAGATCGTGGCTTCGCTGCATGCGGACCTCGAACGCGAGCACACGGAAAGCGAGCGTGCCTGGCTCGAAGCCACGCTTGAAGCGCTCACGCACTATTCGCCGACGATGCTCGAAGTCACGCGCGAAGCGCTGCTGCGTGGCCGCCAGATGACGCTTGCCGAGTGCTTCCGCATGGAGCTTGGCATCGTGGGCCGCTCGATCGAAGAGGGCGACTTCTGCGAAGGCGTGCGCGCGCATCTCGTCGACAAGGACCGCAAGCCGCGTTGGGCGCCCGCAACGCTGCCCGAGGTGCGGGCCGAGCGCGTGCAGCATTTCCTTGCGTCGCCGTGGCGCGCCGAGGCGCATCCGCTGGCGGATCTCGGCGCCTGATTGTCCGTTGGCGTTTCAGTCCGAGGCTTCGCGCGCGGTCGGTTCGCGCAGCGCGGCGAGCCGCCGCTCGCGCTCGCCCGGTGCGGCAGGCACGCCGCGCGAAGGACGCTGCGCGCGCGCTAGCAGGCGCAGCGTGGAGACCGACCCGGCCACGGCGAGCAGCAACGGAATCGCGAGATCGTGGTTGACGTGCGTGAACTCCAGAATCAGCACGGTCGCGGTGATGGGCATCTGCATCGAGGCGGCGAGAAACGCACCCGCGCCGATGATCGCGAACGTGCCCGCCGATAGGCCGGGCCACACGTGGTTCGCGAGGCCCGCGATCACGATGGCGAGCAGCGCGCCGTTCGCGAGCCCCGGCGTGAGCAGACCGCCCTTCGCGCCCGCGCGCAGCGTGGTCGTCGTGATGAGCACGCGCAGCACGAGCAGCACGGCTGCGAGCCCGATGCCGAGATCGTTGTCGAAGCTCAGGCCCGCCGGGCCCTTGCCGTTGCCGAGCAACTGCGGAAACCAGATGGCCAGCACGCCGATACCCGCGAAATTGATCACGGCGTAGAGCGGCAGCCGCCAGTCCTTGGGCGAGGCGTCGCGCGCGCGGCTCGTCACGCGCGAGAAGCCGTGCGCCGCCGCGCCGAAGATCGGCCCGCACAGCACCGACCACACCACGAGTTGCGCGTTGATGGCGTAGGCGGGCACGTGGTATTGCTGCTCGTCGCCGAGGCCGATCCACGCGACCACGGCCGCGATGGCCGAGGTGGCGATCGCCGGCACCGCCACCGACCAGCCGAAGGTGCCGAGCAGCACTTCGAGCACGAACATCGCGCCGCCCAGCGGCACGTTATAGACCGCCGCGAGTCCCGCGCCCGCGCCGCACGCGATCATCACGCGGCGTTCGGCGGCCGTGAGGCCCGTGCGCCGCGAGAGCCAGCTCGCGATCGCGGCGCCGATCTCACGCGGGGCGACCTCGCGCCCGAGCGGCGAACCCATCGCCACGGTCACGATCTGTAGCAGCGCGTGCACGGTGGTCGAAAAGAGGGGAATGCGCGGGCCGCCCGGTTTGATCGCCGCACTGATGCTCACGAGCGGACGGGCGTAGCGATAGAGCGCCCACCAGCCGCCGCCGCCGATCAACGCGCACACCACCAGCACCGCCACGCGCCGCCACGGCGCGGTATCCGTCACGCCTTGCAGGAAACTTTCCTTGCCGATGATGTGCCCCGCGCCGTAGCCATACGCGACGTGCTGGATGGCGTGCAGCAGCAGCGCGAGCAGCATGCCGCCCAGACCCGCGCCGATGCCGGTGAGCACGGTCACGACCGCGAGCGTGACGAGCGGGCTGCGCGCCGGCGGACGCTCGGCGCTCGCGCGCGGGCGTGGAGTGAGGGGGGGCGTGAGGGACGACACGGCGTGACGGAAAGCCTGGAAATGATGGGGCGAAGGGCTGGCGCCCATTGTAGCGAGGGCGTTCGGGCGGCGCGTCCAGCGCGTCATCGGGCGTGCGGGTCGCGCGAACCGGAACGCTCGCAATAATGAAAACGAAAACGCCCGCCGCGAGCCACGCGGCGGGCGTTTCCCAGCAACGCTGCGAGGCTTACAGGTAGCTGCAAACGTAGTCGAGCGTCTCGACCACGTCGATGTCGAAGCGGCTGTTGCCCGGCACCGAGAACGACTCGCCGGCGCTGTAGGTCTTCCATTCGTCGCTGCCCGCAAGGCGGATGCGGCACTGGCCCGCCTGCACTTCCATCAGCTCGGGCGCGTCGGTGCCGAAATTCAGCGCGCCCGGCAGGATCACGCCGAGCGTCTTGCGGGTGCCGTCGGCGAACAGCACGGTGTGCGAGACGCACTTGCCGTCGAAGTAGACGTTGGCGCGTTTGATTACGGAAACCTGGTCGAATTGCGATGCTGCCGTCATGGCGGTCTTCCTCAGTCGTCGTGAATGGATACGGGCGCGCGAACGAGGCGTCGTCCGCAGCGAGCCCGCCATCATACCGGCTGTCATCCCGCGCAGTCAGTCCTGTCAGTCAGTCCTGTCAAAAGCCCCGTCAGTCAGCCCCGCCAGTCAGCCCCGTCAAAAGCCCGCCTCGCGCCACACGGCGCTCACGATTTGCGTATTGAATGTTTACACAAATATAACCTTTCATTACAATTGCTATGGCGAATGAGAATGATGTGCATTCGTAAATACGATAAATCGCCGGATTCTTTGTAGCGTACGGGGCGCGTGACGCTCGCCGCAACGATAGAACGCCCGTCACCGACCAACTCGCAACCCATGCCCGCCCAATTTCCGACGCGGATGCGCGCAATCGCCTCCGTCGCAGCCCTCTATTGCTCCGGTTTCTTCGCCTCGACCCTCGCGCACGCGCAGACCGCGCCCGCCGCACCTGTGGCTGCATCGGCCGCCGCCCCTGACGCCGCCGCCACGGCCGCCACGGCCGCGGAAAGCACGTTGCCTGCCGTGAAGGTCATTTCGGCGCCGTCCGAGATGCAGACGAAGGCGCTCAGCTCGTACAAGTTCACCGCGCCCCTCATCGACACGCCGCGCTCGGTCACGGTGATCCCGGAGGAAGTGCTCAAGGAAAAGAACGTCACGACGTTCCAGGACGCGCTGCGCACGGTGCCCGGCATTACCTTCCTGGGCGGCGACGCGGCGGCGAATCCCTCGGCGGACCGCCCCGTGATTCGCGGTTTCGAGTCGCGCAACTCGATCTTCGTGGACGGCATGCGCGACTCGGGCGTGCAGAACCGCGAAACCTTCGACGTGGAGAACATCAGCGTCATCAAGGGCCCCGACTCGGTGTACGCCGGGCGCGGGTCGGTGGGCGGCAGCATCGACATCACGACCAAGGCGCCGCAGGCCGACAACTTCATCAACGGCAGCGTGGGTCTCGGCACCGACAGCTACAAGCGCGCCACCATCGACTGGAACCAGAAGCTCAACGACACCACGGCGTTCCGCCTGAACGCCATGGGCCACGACGCCGACCAGGCCGGCCGCACCGACGTGTACAGCAAGCGCTGGGGCGTGGCGCCCTCGATCGCGTTCGGCCTGAACACGCCGACCACGGTCACGGTGAGCTACTACCACCTGAACAGCTACGACATGCCCGACTTCAGCGTGCCGTTCCGCTCGACGGGCGGCACGCCGGTTTCGACGAGCCGCGGCCAGTTCTTCGGCCTGAACACGCGCGACTATCGCTACGGCCAGACCGACACCGGCGAAGTGAAGGTGGAGCACCGCATCAACGACGCGTGGAAGATCAAGAACACGACGATGTTCGGGCGCTCGACGCTCGACTACGTGGCGACCAATCCGCAGTTGACGAGCGCGACCTCGAACATCCTCAGCCTCCAGGCCAAGAGCGGCAAGTACGCGACCAACAGCGTGGCGAACCAGACCGAGGCGAACGGCAAGTTCGATCTCTACGGCATGCGCCACACGCTTACGGCAGGCGTGGAATTCAGCCACGAGCAGGACCGCTACGAGGGCTATCTCGTGAGCGATTCGGCGGGCAACAACATCCGCTCGGGCGGCCCGTGCACGGTGGCGTACAACTGCACGTCGCTCTACGGCGGCTGGAACCCGAACAACCCGTGGACGGGCAGCATCGTGCTCAACGGCGACAAGAGCTTCCCGGGGCCCGCCACGCACACGCAAACGAACATCGCCTCGGCCTATCTGTTCGACAGCGTGCAGCTTTCCGAGCGCTGGATCTTCAACGCGGGCCTGCGCTTCGACCGCTATGACGTGAGCGCGCAGCAAGCGGGCGTGGCCGATCTGTCGAACATCTCGAACCTCTTCAGCTACCAGTTCGGCCTCGTGTTCAAGCCGATCCCGAACGTGAGCCTCTATGCGTCGTACGGCACCTCGGCGAACCCGCCGGGCTCGAACTCGGGTCTGGGCGGCGGCACCGACCAGATCACGGTGACCAACCAGGATCTCGCCCCCGAGCGCGCGCGCAACATCGAAGTGGGCGCGAAGTGGGACGTGCTCGACCAGCGCCTCTCGCTCACCACGGCGTTGTTCCAGACCGACAAGACCAACGCGCGCGTGAGCGACGGCCTGGGCGGCACGATCAACGCGGGCTCGCAGCGCGTGCGCGGCTTCGAATTCGGTTTCGCGGGCAACGTGACGAGCAAGTGGTCCGTGTTCGGCGGCTATTCGTATCTCGACGCCATCACGACCAATGCCGGCCCGGCGAGCCCCACGCTCTCCGGCCTGCCGATGGTGATGGTGCCCAAGCACAACTTCACGCTGTGGACGAGCTACGACGTGTTGCCGAAGCTGACGCTGGGTGCGGGCGCAACGGTGTCGAGCCTGACCTACGCATCGGTGGCGGCGACTTCGCGCAAGTGGACGCCGGGCTACGCGCGCTTCGATGCTTCGGCGACGTGGCGCGTGTCGAAGAAAGTGGATGTTCAGCTCAACGTGAACAACATCTTCGACAAGGAGTACTACCAGTCTGCGTACCCGATCTACGCGACCTGGGCGCCGGGCCGCTCGGCGGTCGTGACGGTGAACTTCTATCAGTAATGTCTGAACGCAAGGTATGAAAGAAAAGGGGCGCTTCGAAAGAAGCGCCCATTTTTCATTGCCCGCGCATCAACGCGAACTTACTCGGGCTTCACCGCCACCGAGGCCTCGGCCGTGAGCAGCATGAACGTGAAGCTCTCTTGCAGATAAAGGCGCACGCTCAGTTCGTCGTGCGAGGAATAGCCGATCGACACGTCCTGACCGATATGGAACGCGAAGTCGCCGCCGCGCGTGCTCACGATCGCACCGCCTTCGATGGCCGGCGCCCAGATGATCTCGCCATTCACGAGACGGCGAATGTGCTCCAGGATCGGGTAGCCTTGATCGCTCGCTTCGCTCACCGCCGTGTACGCGTCGGAGCCGAGCAGGACCGCATAGGGGCCGTCCACGCCTTGCAGGCGCAACTGTTCGAGCGCCTTGGCGATGATCTCCGGATATTCGGCGATGTCGGCCGGCAGCGGCAGCACGGGGTTCGACGTGCCTTCGCGAATGCCCGTGATCTGCGCGGCCGTATAGCCGTCGAAAATCGCGCGGTCCTCCGCGAACGCCAGGCGCGTGGCCGCGTCCTTGGCCGGCTGCCAGTCGGAGTCCTCGGCGCCGCGCTCGACGTCGTCGATGGCTTCGCGCGACAGCTCGAACGGCACGCGCAACTCGACGAGTGCCTTCACTTCGCGCTGGCGCGCGCGGATGCCTTCCAGCGGCGCCTCGATGCCGTTCTGGTGGCCCGTCCCGATGGCCGCGAGCGCCGCGCCGCCGGGGCCCTCGACGTCCACGACGCGGCGGCCCGCGAGCGAGCGCTTGAAGGTGCGCGCGACTTCTTCTTCGATTTGCGACCACGCGGCCGTGGAAATGGGCGCCAGCTCGCGATGGAGGTTATTCATACCGGGGTGCTCCTTTGAGGGATCCGATGGCGAGCGAGCCGTCCGCGGAGGACGCGGCGGCAGGCTCGGTGTCTGTTTCTGATGGGGTGGCGGCGTCGACTTCGATCGTGGACGCGGTGCCCGGCTCGACGTCGGCGAGCGCTTCGAGCAGCGGTTGCGAGGGCACGAAGAACAGGCCGCCGGTGACGGCGCGGCTGAAGTCGAGCAGACGGTCATAGTTGCCGGGCGGCGAGCCGACGAACATGTTTTCGAGCATCTGTTCGATCGGCGCGGGCGTGCGCGCGTAGCCGATGAAGTAGGTGCCGAATTCGGCCGAACCGGGCCGGCCGAACGGCATGTTGTCGCGCAGGATCTTGATCTCGTTGCCGGCGTCGTCTTCGAGCGTCGTGAGCGAGCTGTGCGACCAGCTCGGCTTCACGCCGTCTTCCAGTTCGATGTCCTGGAGCTTGGTGCGGCCGATGATGTGCTCCTGCGCTTCCACGGAAAGCGCGTTCCAGCCTTTCATGTCGTGCAGGTACTTCTGCACGAGCACGTAGCTGCCGCCGCAGAATTCGGGGTCTTCGGCCTCGCCGATCACGGTGAAGTGAACCGCTTCGTTGCCGGTGGGATTCTCGGTGCCGTCCACGAAGCCGATCATCGCGCGCATGTCGAAGTTGCGAAAGCCGTGCACTTCGTCCACGGTCTTGACCGCGCCTTCGAGGCGGTTCATAAGCTGCGTGGCGAGTTCGAAGCACAGGTCGGTTTCGTCGGCGCGGATGTGCAGCAAAATGTCGCCGGGCGTGGCGACGGCTTTGCGCTCGCCCGCGCCGAATTCGCGGAACGGGTGCAGCGCGGCCGGGCGCGGCTCGCCGAACAGCTTGTCCCACGCGTCGGACGAAAAGCCCACCACGCACGAGAGATTGCCGGCCGGCACGCGCTTGCCCACGGCGCGCACGAGATTGGCGACATCGGCGCACCAGGCGCGCACGGTGGCGCGGCTCGCGGCGTCGTCGTTGACGGTGGCAACGATGAAGAAGGCGTTGCGCGTGACGGCGCTGGAGACGGACTGCGGTTCCTGCGTGAGTGAGGCCGGCGTCATGATTTTGGGTATCGCTAGGGAGTCGGGGGATTTTGCTACGCCCGCATAGTTTAGCCAAAGTCGCGGAAAGGGGCGGTTTGCAGGCGAGCGGGGTGCCGTGCGACGATAGTCGGCGTCATGTCGACAGGAGACTCGCCATGTGGGACCACACCGAGCATGAAGGCTTCGAGATCTGGGTGCTGCCGATTCCGGCGTTCGGGCCGCGCTCGCCCGAGCCGCTGTTCCACTACAGCGGCTATATCTGCCGCCACGGTGCCGACGCCCATGTCGAAGGGCGCAGCGTGCGCTTTCACGACATGATGCGCAACTACACGGGCTCCGACGCCGCGCTCGACGCCGCCTACGCGGACGCGCGCAAGCGCATCGACCGCTTCCACGCCACCGGAAGCTGGGCCGAAAGCACGGCCTGAAGCGTCCCCCGCGAGCGTGCCCCTAGCGGCCCGCCTGGACGATCAGCTTGACGGGCCGCCCTTCGCAGCCTACCGCGCCCGGCAGCGTGAGCGTGCGCCAGCCGGGCGGCTGGCCGGGGGCGGCGAGGTCGGTGGCGTCGGCGTCGGGGTAGGTCGCGATCGCGTTGAACGGCCAGGAGCCGCGTCGCAGCCGCTCGTGGATCAACGAGCCGACCCAGACCGGCGTGGGCTCGTGGCCGTTCGCAATGCCCGCAACGGCCGCGCTGCCATTTGCGCCATTCGCACCATTCGCGCCATTCGCACCGCTGCCGCCACGCGGCGCGAGCGCGTAGCCCGAAGGCCAGAAGCGCAGCACGTCGCGGCGGCTGCCGGGTGCTCCGGTCTCGCCCGTGAGGCGCGCGCGGGAGAACACGAGCGGCGAAGGCAGGCCGTTGTTCAGCTTCGGCAGGAGCGGCAGCGACATCACATCCACATGCGGGGCGACGAGCGAGAGCACGCTGCGCAGCGAGAACTGCGGGCCTTCGCTCCAGCCCGCGTCGCGCAGCGCGGCGCGCAGGTCGTCGGCGTTCGCGGCCCACTGGATCGTCATCGGCTCGCGCCGCGTGCCTTTCATGTCGAAGCGGTAGCAGGCAAACGTCTTCCAGAAGCCGTCGCTCCACTGGAGCTGCGAGATGACCACGGGCGGCCGCGAGGCCACCGTGGCGCTGGCCGGCGGCGCCGGGGGGCGCCCCGGCGGCACCGTTTGCAGCAGAATCGAGACGACCAGCACGATGAGCACGACGGGCGGCATGTACGCGCGCTGCGGCGGACGCTGCGGGTAGCGCCACAGCGAGGTGAGCACGACCGCCGCCACCCAGATCGAGGCGAAGGCCGCGCCGCCGATGGCGTCGGAGAACAGGAAGCGGTCGAAGTAGAGCCCCGCGAACGCCACGGAAACGATGATCGCATTGCCGAGCGCGGCCACGAGCGCGGCCTCCAGCATGCTCGCGCGGCGCACGAGCAGGAACATCACGAAGCCGTAGACGATCACCATCGTTGCCACGCGGTCGCTCGGGAACACGTAAGCCTCGACGCTCTCGCCGTCCGGCGCCGAATGATGGATCACGAAGCGCAGGATCACGATGAGCAGTTGCGACACGCCCGCCGCGAGCATCCAGTAGGCGATGGTGCGCCAGCGCCGCTCGAACGCCATCCACACGGCCGCGGTCGCGATGAGCGCCGCGAGCGTCCAGCCGCTGCCGAGCGTTTCCACGCGCGCGAGCGCTTCGTCGGCCCATGTGGAGCGGATCGACTGGAGGAACTGGCGCACCGACTGGTCGAGCTGCACGAGCGGCGCGCCGCGCAGCACGTTGTCGAGCACATAGGAGAACACGGCCGCGCACACGGGCACGAGGCCCGTGATGACGATGATCGCGCCAAGCGCGGGCTGCGCCGGGTCGAGCAGACGGGCGAGGCGGCGCGAGGCGCGCCCCGGATGTTGCGCCGCCCACTCGGCGGCGCTGCGCCGCGATGCGCTGGCCCAGTTGTCGATGTGCAGGAGCAGCATGCGCACGAAACGCCAGATCAGCCAGACCGCGAGCGCGACGATGCCGAGGATGACGACGAGCCGGAACGACACCGCGCCCGCAAGCTGGAGCGAGGCGCCGAACACCACGCCCGGCACGATATGCGCGGGCGCCCAGATGAGCGCGGAGATCACGTTCATCATGAAAAAGCGCATGGGCGCCATGCCGGCCATGCCCGCGACGATGGGCACCACGGCGCGCAGCGGCGCGATGAAGCGCGCGAGGATCACGCTGCGCGTGCCGTGGCTCACGAAATACGCCTGTGCGCGCTCGAGAATGCCGGGGTGGCGGCTGAACGGCCACATCTGGGTGAGCGAGCCGCGGTAGCGATGGCCGATCCAGAAGCTCACGCCGTCGCCGGCCACGGCGCCCGCGATGGCGCAGACAAAGAGCCAGCCGAGATTGATCGTGCCCGTGGCCGCGAACGCGCCTGCGATGAACATCGCCGTGCTGCCCGGAATGAACGTGCCGATGAAGGCGAGCGATTCGAGGAACGCGGCGACCACGACAAAGGCGAGCGTCCACGTGGCATGCGCGGCGAGCAGGTGCAGCAAATGATCGTAGGCGTGCTCCATCAGCGGGACGGGTTCGTTCGGGGCGCTCGCGCGAGGGGGAACGGCTGTCGGCCTGTGCGTTGCCGGAAACGGCGCACATGGCCTCACGCGCAATATAACCGGGCGCGCGCAAGTGCGCGCGGCGGGGCGTCACGGCGTGCCGGGAGCGGGAAATGCGGCGCGCATCGGCGCCGTTTGGGGGAGGCGGGCCGCGTCGCGCGGCGGCGACGCGGCTGGCGGGGGCGCGGCGAGTTAGCCGAGTGCGCCCGCGAGTTCGGGCACGACCGTGAACAGGTCGCCCACGAGGCCGTAGTCGGCCACGCTGAAGATGGGCGCTTCTTCGTCCTTGTTGATCGCGACGATGACCTTCGAGTCCTTCATGCCCGCCAGATGCTGGATCGCGCCGGAGATGCCAACGGCAACGTAAAGCCCCGGTGCGACGATCTTGCCGGTTTGGCCGACCTGGTAGTCGTTGGGCACGTAGCCCGCGTCCACGGCGGCGCGTGAGGCGCCGAGCGCGGCGTTGAGCTTGTCCGCGAGCGGTTCCAGAACCTTGGTGTAGTTCTCGCCGCTGCCAAGGCCGCGACCGCCTGAGACGATGATCGACGCGCTCGTGAGTTCCGGGCGATCGAGCTTCGTGACTTCGCGGTTGACGAACTGCGCAAGGCCGCTGTCCGCTGCGGCTTCGAGCTTTTCGATTGCGGCGCTGCCGCCTTCGGCTGCGACGGCGTCGAATGCGGTCGTGCGGACCGTGATGACTTTAATCGGTTCGGCCGATTGAACCGTGGCGATCGCATTGCCTGCGTATATCGGACGCTCGAAGGTATCGGGCGATTCGACGGCGGTGATGTCGCTGATCTGTGCAACGTCGAGTTTCGCGGCAATGCGCGGCGTGACGTTCTTGCCCGCCGCCGTGGTCGGCGCGAGGATGTGCGAATAATTCTTCGCAATGCTCATGACCGTCGCTTCGACGTTTTCAGCGAGACCCTGTGCGAGTTGCGGCGCGTCGGCCAGCAGCACCTTTGCGACGCCTGCGATCTTCGCTGCGGCATCGGCTGCGGCTTGGGCGTTGTGGCCCGCAACCAGCACGTGAACATCGCCGCCAATCTTTTGCGCGGCGGCCACGGTGTTCAGCGTCGCGGCCTTGACGCTCGCGTTGTCGTGTTCGGCAATAACCAGAATCGTCATTTTCAAATCGCTCCCTTACAGCAC
>NZ_QEOB01000012.1:0-334466 GCF_003096875.1 Paraburkholderia unamae | reverse complement strand
CAGTCGCTCACTCAAAGCTGACAGGTTCTGAATAAATTCAAAAACCTGACTTACTTTAGTGTGAGACTCTTGATACTTTCGCTACTCCCGACTTCATTCCGAAGAACAAGGTCAGGCCGCGCCACCGCATCAAGCGCCCACACTTATCGGCTGTAAATTTTTAAAGAGCAATTCGTCTTAATCGCTGCGTTTTCGTTCGCAGCGATCAGCGAAGGAGGCGAATTATGCAGGTCGCTGAATCACCCGTCAAGCGATTATCGAAAAATAATTTCTGGGGCCGCTACGCTGATTATTTGACACGCAACCCCTGCCTCCCGACGCGCCTGCGAATGAAAATGCGTTGCCATGTATTGAACGCCCGCCATCGCCCCGGCACCGCATATTGGCGCCATCCCATTTCGTGAATCACAAGCGCTCAAGGGCAATCCGTTCGTGCCGGGCGTTCAGTTCAGCCCGCTCAAGAATTGTGCACGGTGGGCACCCGACCGCAAAAGGTAGCGCGCGGGGCGCTGCCCGGGCGACCCCGGCGATGTCGTCTGCTCGACGATCTTCGCCGACGTTTCTATCGACGGTGGGCGCTGGCGCGACGAGATCTTCGGCGCTGCGCCCCGCGTAAGCGCGTTCGATAGCGAGGCAGGGGCCGTCGCCACGGCCACCGAGACGTGGTACGGCGTCGTCGCAACTGCGGTAACTCGTGACGCCGCGTCCGGCGCGGCATGGTGTGGCTCAACACGCCACAAGCGGATCTTTGCTCAACCCTCGTGAGACGGCTACAGCCAGAACAGGCTAGGCCGCGAACTCTGCTCATTCGGGCTCGCCGCATGTCAGGAAAAAACGGGGGCCCGCCTCGCCTGAGCGCCTTCTCTCGTGCGGCGCCATGAGGGAATCTCATGCGGCCCATGAGGAGATTTCGATTGTCCGGCGAATTTGGGCTACCTACATTCCTTTCTCACACCGCACTGCGGAACAGCGGTCAATGCCCCGTTCGGGCACGGTGCAGCCCACCGCCTCTTTGAGGCAGCGTCATTCCCCAGGAGAGAATCGTGCAGAGTTTGAAACCCGGCAGACGGCAGGCCATGAAGATCATCGGCAGCACGCTCGGTGCCTGCGCGCTGCCAATGCCGTTCATTCAGACGGCCCGTGCGCAGGACCACAATTTTGCCGGCAAGACGCTTCGTCTTCTAACCTGGTCGGACGATACCGGCGCGGCCGCTCTGCGCAATATCGCCCAGACGTTCAGCAAGCAAACCGGCGCAAAAGTCATCGCCGATCGCGCGGACGGCACATCGGGCATGGTTGCGAAGGTCAAGGCCGCAGGCGATCGCCCCACCTACGACGTGATTACGCTCGCAGGTGTCGGTGCGGCCGGTCTTGCCGACGCTGGACTGCTTGCCCAGCCCGACCTCGGCCGCCTGCCGAACCTCAAGGACGTGCCTGCGGCCTATCGCACAGGAGCGAACGGGTTTGGCGTCGCGTATCTGTTGTGGTCGGACGGGCTCGTCTACAACACCTCGACAGTGAAAACGCCGCCAGCGAGCTACGAATCGCTTTGGGATTCAAAGTACTCAGGGCGCCTGTTCCTGCCGCCGCCGGAATGGGCCGAAGCCGTCGACCTGACGATCATTGCGGCCAAACTCGCGGGAGGATCGCAGCAGAACATCGAGCCAGGCTTTCGCAAGCTCGGTGAACTGAGGGAGCGCGTGATGACGCTCGGCGAGAATCCGAACCAGGTCGCCGACCTCTTTCGTACGGGCTCGCTTGATATCGGCGGCATCTATTCGGCTGCGTTCTTCCCCGACCAGATCCGCAAGCCCGAGTACAACCTGGGCATCACGTACGGCATGAAAGAGGGCTTCGCGACGCAACTGATGTTTACGGTGATTCCGAAAGCGCATCCCGGTGACCTCGACCTCATTCACGCGTTCATCAACCACTCGCTCGACGCGGGTGTTCAGGGGCGTATGGCGGCCGACGTGCTGAATGGCCCCGTCAACGCCCGTGCGGTGATTCCCGCTGAAAGCCGCGCATTCGTGCCGTCACCGAAACAGATCGCCGAAAAGGCCATACTGCACGACGACAAGGCACTCGCTGCCGTACAGGCCGCGTGGATCAAGCGCTACACCGGTCTCTTCGCTGCCTGACGTCATGTCTGCCCTTTCATCAGCCGCAGCACAATCCGCCGGACCGCGTGCGTGCCGGGGGCGCGACCGGCCAGCGCTCGCGCGCATGCCGCCCTGGCTGCTGCTCGCGCCGATCCTCGTCGTGCTTGCCGTTCTTGTTGCCGCCTCGCTCGTCGTGCTGCGCATGAGTTTCGGTGTGCCAGGCAACGAATGGCACACGTTCACGCTGCAAAATTACGCGGATCTCGCTGACGCGTACTTCCTCAAGTCACTCTGGCTCACGGTGCGGCTCGCGTTCGAGAGCACGGTCTGCGCCATGCTGCTGGCAACTCCCGTTGCGCTGGCGATGGCGCGCACCGAATCGCGGCTCGCACGCCGCCTCATGCTGGCCTTGGTGCTGCTGCCGCTGCTCGTCAACCTGCTGCTTCAGGGATATGGCTGGCTCGTGATCCTCGGCCCCGCAGGCGTGTTGAACCATGCATTGAAGGCGGCCGGGCTGGTGCAACGCCCTGTGATGTGGCTGTACCGCGAACAGGGCGTGCTGCTCGGTCTGATCCAGACCGCGTTTCCGCTCGGCGTGCTGCCGATGTCGAGCGCGCTGCGCGCCGTGTCGCGCTCGTTCGACGAAGCCTCCGCCACGCTCGGCGCTTCGCGCTGGCAAACGCTCCGGCACGTCACGCTGCCGCTCGCGATGCCCGGCATCGTGTCCGGCGCGCTGCTCGTGTTCGCGTACAACGCGAGCGCGTTTGCCGTGCCGCTCCTGCTCGGCGGCCGGCGTGTGCCGATGCTCGCGGTGCTCGTGCACGATCAGGTTGCCCCGCTGCTGAACTGGCCGGCCGCGTCGGCCTCGGGTATCGTGCTGATGGCTGCGACGCTCTCCGTGATGGCCGTGTCCCAGCGCCTCGCGCGCCGCCGGCAGCACACCGTGGAGCCCGGCCGATGAACCGCTTCCTGCCCGGTGCGGCGCTGCCCGGACGCCTCGGCCGCTCGACCGCATGGCTCGCCACCCTCGTTCTGTTTCTCGCCGCCCTGCCGATTCTCACGATGATCGTGATGTCATTCGGCACGGCCGACACGCTCGAGTTTCCGCCCGCGCATTTCGGCCTGCACTGGTACCGCGCGGCGTGGCGCACGTTCGTCTCGCCCGACGACACCGACGCGCTGTCGATGGGCGCGGCGCTCACCACGAGCCTCATCGTCGCCGTCGCCACGATGCTTGTCTCGACGCTGGCCGCCGTACCGGCCGCATATGCGCTCGCACGCTATCGCTTTCGCGGCCGCACGCTCGTCGAGCAACTGGTCGCGCTACCCATCGTCTATCCGGTCGTGATGCTCGGACTCGCGCTACTGCTCGTCTTCAACGCACTGCCCGTTGAGCTCGGCTTGCTGCGCCTCGTCACAGCGCACGTCATTCTCACGCTGCCGTTCACCGTCAAAAACTGTGCGGCGTCGGTGGCCGCGATCGGCCCCGAGTTCGAGGAAGCAGCCTGCCTGATGGGCGCGAGCCCCGGACGTGCGCTGTGCGACGTCGTGCTGCCGCTCATGAGGCCTGGCATTCTCGCCGGCATGTTGTTTGCCTTCATCGTGTCGTTCAACGAGTTCACCGTGACGTTCTTTCTCTACAACGTCGACACGATGACGCTGCCGGTCTGGCTCTATAGCCGGACCGTCTCGTCGCTCGACCCGACCGTATTCGCCTTTGCGGTCTTCATCGTCGCAATCGACTTCGCGCTGATCTGGCTGCTCGAAAAGCTCGTCGGTGACAACGGCGTCGCGCTTTAGGCGCCGGACACCCATATCGCCGCCCCCGACCAAGGAATGACGATGACCCAGCTGATACTGCAAGACGTGGCGAAGCGTTTCAACGATGCGTACGCCGTCGATCACGTGAACCTGAACGTCCCCGACGGCAAGCTCGTGTGCTTTCTGGGCCCCTCGGGCTGCGGCAAGACCACCCTGATGCGCATCATCGCCGGGCTCGAAACGCCCACGTCCGGCTCGATGACCTTTGCTGGCGAAGACCTGTTGCGCGTGAGCGCGAACCGGCGCAACTTCGGGATGGTATTCCAGTCGCTCGCGTTGTTTCCGCATATGACGGTCGCGCAGAATATTGCGTATCCGTTGCGCTTGCGCAGGACCGACGCGACCACGCAATCGCGCCGCGTTGCCGAGTTGCTCGACATGATCCGCTTGCCGCACGTCGCGAACCGCCTCGTCACGCAACTCTCCGGAGGCCAGCGCCAGCGCGTGGCGATTGCACGCGCGATCGCCACGTCGCCGCGCCTCTTGCTGCTCGACGAGCCGCTCTCGGCACTCGACGCGAAGCTGCGCGAGGCAATGCAGGTCGAGATCAAGCTGCTGCAACAACGGCTCGGGATCACCACGATCATGGTCACGCACGACCAGCGCGAAGCGATGACGATGGCCGACGAGATCGTCGTGATGGACAAAGGCCGGATCCAGCAGACAGGGCAGCCGCTCGACATCTATCGCAATCCCGTCAACGAGTTCGTCGCCGATTTCATCGGCCTCGGCAACATCCTGCCCGTTGAGGACGTCGGCAACGGCGAAATCATGCTGCGCGGCGGCCAGCGCCTCGCCGTAGCGAAAGCGGCGCACGCGGATGATGCTCGACGCGACATGCGTCTGCTGATCCGCCCGGAAGACGTGTGCCTGCGCTCGCGCGGCGACGCCGCAGCACCGAACACGCTTGCGGGCGTCGTGACGTTCGTGCGCGACGTGGGCGTTTCGATTGAAGCCACCATTGCGTGCGAAGGCTTCACCCTGACGGCCACCACGACACCGCGTGAATCGCCGGCCCTGCACACAGGAATGCCTGTTTTCGCCGAACTGCCGCCGCATGCCTGCAAGCTCATTGCCGCCCGCCCAGCCGCCTGAGCGCAGCGGCGAAACCCTCTCCTGCCAGAGCCTCCCAAGGACATAGCCCACCATGAACATCTCCGCCCAATCCACTCACCCCGCCCGGGGGCTGCTCGCCCGCGCCGCTGTCACGTTTGCCTGCCTGAGCGCGCTCACCGTCGCACCGTTCGCACAAGCCGACACCCTCGATACGATCGCGAAGTCCGGAGTCGTGCGGATCGGCGTGTTCGAAGACTACCCGCCATTCGGCTCGATCGGCCCCGACATGCAGCCGCAGGGCTATGACATCGACATGGCCACGCTAATCGGCAAGGCACTCAATGCGAAGGTCGAGCTTGTCCAGGTAACGGGCGACAACCGCATGGCCTACCTCGCGGACCACAAGGCGGACATGCTGCTGTCGGTCGGCCAAACGCCGGAGCGCGCGAAGGTCATCGACTTCTCGCAGGCGTATGCGCCGTACTACCTCGCCGTGTTCGGGCCGAAAAGCCTTGCCGTGAAAAGCTCGGCCGATCTTGCGGGCAAGACCATCGCCGTGGCGCGCGGCACGCTGGAAGACCTGAGCGTGACGAAGGTCGCGCCAGCAGGCGCGACGCTCAAGCGCTTCGACGATCCGAACGGCGCGATCTCAGCGTTCCTCTCCGGCCAGGCGCAGTTGCTCGTCGTCGGTAACGACGTGGGCGCGACCATCATCGCGCGTCACCCGTCCATCGACCCCGAACAGAAGTTTTCACTCTTTAGTTCACCCGATCATGTCGGTCTGAACAAGAACGAGCCGCGCCTGATGCAGAAAGTGAACGATGCGATCTCGGGCGCGAAGAAGAACGGCACGCTCAATACGATCTCGCAAAAGTGGTTGCGCACACCGCTGCCCACGGACCTGTGAGGCCGAGCAGCCGTCTTGCTTCCGGTGTTCGAGAGGCCCCGCGTAACCCGTCGCGGGCGCTCGGCAGCGCCATTCCCGGCGCTAGTGGCACCGTCATGCGTGGCCCGGAAGTCATCTCGCAGACGTTGGTAGATGACGTCACGTACACGGCGACCTAACTGTTTCTTTGGATAGCGCCGCACCGGCTGAAGCGGCGCATCAGCATTTATGCACCGATCTGGTGAATAACGTCCGAAATGAGGCCAATGCCCGCGCAACGATTCCATGGACTGCCCGTTAGACTCCCCGTGAACAAGCGCAACGCATGAAGTTGGCGCAGTCCTTGCTTAGCCCACGGCACGCTCGTGCTTGACGTCAATTGCGGGCGACAGACCTCTTTGGAAATCCCACGATGGAAAACAAGACCCAATCACTTCAACGTCGTCGTTGGCTCGCTGCGCTCCTGGCCGTTCCCGCGCTGACCGTTTTCGCGGCACAAGCGGCCAACGCCGACGCGCTCGACGCCATCACCAAACGCGGCACGCTACGCGTCGCCGTCCCGGAAGACTATCCGCCGTTTGGTGCCGTTGGCCCGGACATGCAGCCGCAGGGCTACGACATCGACATGGCCGCACTGCTGGCGAAGTCGATGAAGGTCAAGCTACAGCTCGTGCCCGTCAACAGCGCAAACCGGATTCCCTATCTGCAAACCGACAAGGTCGACCTCGTCATCTCATCACTAGGCAAGACGCCGGATCGCGAGAAGGTCATCGATTTTTCACAGGCCTATGCCCCCTACTTTCAGGGCGTTTTCGGGCCTGCCGATATCAAGGTCGGCGGCCCGGCGGACCTGACCGGCAAGACCGTCGGCGCGACGCGCGGCGCGCTCGAGGAAGTTGCGCTCACGAACATGGCACCCAACGCCACCATCCGCCGCTTCGATGATAACAACGCCACAATCCAGGCTTTTCTCTCCGGCCAGGTGCAGTTGATCGCCGCAGGCAATATTGTCGCCGCGGCGATTCTCGCCAAGCACCCGCCGCGCGAACCGCAGATGAAGTTCGTCATCAAGGACTCGCCGTGCTTCGTCGGCCTCGACAAAAACGAGCCGCAACTGCTCGCCAAGGTTAACGCGACCATCGAGCAGGCGAAAAAAGACGGCTCGCTCCAGGCGATGTCGAAGAAATGGTTCGGCCAGCCCTTGCCAGCCAATCTTTGACGTCCCCCGCCGCCACGCGCGGCGGGCGCTTTCACCGCTGTGCAACCCTCGTTCCTTCATGAGTTATCAGCTTCAGTTCGGCGACCTCGGCGCCTATACCAGCATGTTCGCAAGCGGCGCGGCCGTCACAATCGCGCTCACTGCGGCCTCGACGGTACTCGGCATCAGCCTCGGCGTTGCGGGTGCCGCTGCGTACCAGAGCCCCCGTGCGATGCCGCGCGCAGCCGTTCATGCCTACGTGGAGGCGATCCGCAACACGCCTTTTCTCGTCCAGCTCTTCTTCGTATTCTTCGGGCTCCCTGCCCTTGGCGTGCACATCGGCGAATATACGGCGGCCGTTCTGGCCATGACGTTGAACCTCGGCGCGTACTCCGTGGAAATTCTGCACTCAGGCATTGAGGCCGTGCCGCGCGGACATCGCGAGGCTGCTGCGGCGCTGGCGATGTCGCGCCGCGAAACGTTTGTACACGTGCTCCTTCCACAAGCGTTCGCAAAGGTGTTCCCTGCTCTGGCGAGTCAGATCGTCATCACGATGCTTGGCTCGGCGGTCGTCTCGCAAATCTCAGTCGCGGATCTCACGTATGCGGCAAGCTATGTGCAGTCGCGCAATTTCCGCGCTTTCGAAACGTATTTCCTCATCGCCGGCATCTACCTTGTCATGGCGCTCCTCTTACGCGGCGCGCTTAACGCCGCCGGCCGGCGCTTGTTCACGCGCAACGTACGAGGCGCGCGATGATTGAATTCACATTCGCTCAGATCGTCGAGGGTTTGCTCCTGGCCGCGCGTTGGACCGTCCTGCTCTCGCTCGTCTCGTTCGCGACCGGCGGCGCGGCAGGGTTGCTGCTCCTCGTGATGCGCGTATCCAACTCCTTCGTGCTGCGCTCGGTCGTGCGCATTTATATCGAGGTGTTCCAGGGCACACCGTTGCTGATGCAGCTCTTTATCGTCTACTTCGGGTTGCCGTTGCTAGGCATAGACGTCTCCGCATGGACGGCTGCCACGCTCGGCCTCACGTTCTTCACCAGCGCCTATCTCGCCGAGATCTGGCGCGGCTGTGTGGAGGCGGTGCCGAAGGGCCAGTGGGAGGCGTCGTCCAGTCTCGCCATGGGATATTTCGAGCAAATGTGGCACGTGATCCTCCCGCAAGCCGCGCGCATCGCCATAGGCCCCACCGTGGGTTTCGGCGTTCAGGCCATCAAGGACACGGCGCTGGTGTCGATCATCGGTTTCGCCGAACTCACAAAGGCCGGCACACAGATTTCGAACGCAACGTTTCGCCCGTTTCTCGTCTACGGACTCGTTGCGCTGATTTATTTCGCCCTGTGCTATCCGCTGACGCGGTTTGCGCGGGCGCTTCAAAGGAAATGGCATGCCGCTCGTTAAAGCCGAGGGCGTCGAAAAGCAGTACGGCGCCCACCATGTACTCAAGGGAATCGACCTCGCCGTCGAGCGCGGCCAGGTCGTCTGCATCATCGGACGCAGCGGTTCCGGCAAAAGCACCTTGCTGCGCACGCTGAACGGACTCGAAAGCATCGACGCGGGATCGATCGAAATCGACGGCGAACACGTCGATGCGCGGCACGCGGACCTGCGCGCGCTGAGACTGAAGGTCGGCATGGTCTTTCAGCAATACAACCTGTTTCCGCATCTGAGCGCCGGCGAGAATGTGATACTTGCGCAAAAGGTCGTCAAGAAGACGTCACGCAAGGAGGCGCGCGCAATCGCGCAGGAGATGCTGGAGCGTGTTGGCCTCGGCGGCAAATTCGACGCGTATCCGGATCAACTCTCGGGCGGACAACAGCAGCGCGTCGCCATTGCACGCGCGCTCGCCATGAAGCCGAGCGTACTGCTCTGCGACGAGATCACGTCGGCGCTCGACCCCGAACTGGTGGGCGAAGTGTTGGGTGTTGTGGAAAACCTGGCGCGCGAGGACATGACGCTCATCATGGTCACCCATGAAATGCGCTTCGCGCGAGCGGTCAGCGACACCGTGGTGTTCATGCACGAAGGCCGAGTGTGGGAAAGCGGACCGCCCGAGGAAATTTTCGGCAGCCCGTCGACAGTGGAATTGCGGCGCTTCATTCAGTGACACGATGGCTCGGCGTGCAAGTTCCTTGAAGCCGATAGGCGCTTCGCAGATGCAGCGTTGAACGGGCGAATCGTGCCAGCCGACGCCGCAGCCAATGGTGTCCATTAATCAGCAAGCCTGTCTTTCTGCCCACACGCTCACGCACGTCAACGTGACAGAGCCGATGCGAACGTTCAGCCTCCAGCCGGAAGCCTGACCAGTAAGCCGTTCGACTCGGCACGAAGCACGGAAAGACCGTTGCACCTGCGTTCGTGGCCCGATATGCCTGCGCGAACCACGCTTCAACTCACGAACGGCAGTTTGCTATGGCGCGCCTGTGCCAGCATCGAAACGGTGATCTTGCGCACTTCCAGCTTGCTCTGCGTCACATGCGCGCGCAGCAGGATGGCCGCTTCGGCAAGCTTGCCGCGCTCGATCAGCGTGAGCATGGTCGCGTGCTCGTCGTAGGTCGCGTCGGTGCGATGCGGCTTGAGGAAATCGAGCCGCCGCACGATGCGGATACGTTCCGTCACTTCGTTGTGAACGCGCAGCATTTCCGCGTTGCCGGTCGCTTCGACCAGACCGCGATGAAAGCTCTCGTCGAGCCGGAACATGCGCGCGGGGTCGCTCTCGCGCAATTCGGGCGCGACGCACCAGACTGCCTTGAGCGTGTCGATGACGCGATGCGACGGCCCTGCGCTCGCCACGCGTTCGATGGCGGCGAGTTCCAGCACGATGCGCAAATCGTAGAGCTGATCGAGACGATCGAAATCGATGTCGCACACTTTCCAGCCGCGCCGGAAACCCACTTCCAGATAGCCCTCGCGTAGCAGACGGAACAGCGCGTCGCGCATCGGCGTGCGTGAAACGCCGTAGTGTTGCGCGATGTCGGTTTCCGAAAAACGGTCGCCGGGAAAGAGCCGGAAGTCGAAGATGTCGTGCTTGAGTTGCAGATACACCTGCTCCGCCAGCGGATTCGCGCCATATACGACTTTCGCCGCGCCTGAGCTCGCGTCCCCGATCGCGTCTTCGTTTGCCTCCACGGTCGCGTCATCCGACGCCTGTGAATCGGCCTGTTTCGCGTCGATCTGCCGTTTGGGTTCGATGACCGTTCTCCTGCGCGCGTTTGCGTGCCAAGCGTGGATTAACCGAGGGTTGCGTAAGCTGCCAGCGCATCCGGCGCGTCGATCAGACTCACGTGCGCCGCAACGATGATCCAGCCGCCGAACGCCGCATCAGGCGCACCAAGCCGCGCCCACGTCTGCATCTGGCGGCCAACGAGCGGCGTGGCGTCGCTGGTGAATTCGGTGCTCACGGTCGCGTAGTCTCGATCGAACGTGGTCACCACCGTGCGATGCCGCTTTCGCGACTTCGGCACCGGCGCGCACGATTCGCGCCACGCGCGCACGGCCGCGCCGCCGTGCTGGATTTCGGCGATGCCGTAGCGCACCGTCTCGGGCGCGTCCCAGAACAACACGTTCATGGCAGCGACGTCGTTGTCGATCAGCGCGCGTTCGTAGGCTTCGAACGCCGCCGTCACCTGGGCGACGATGGCCGGATCGTCGATCACCGGTATGAGCTTGTGTTGCGTCATGTTGGATCGGACTCCAGAAGTTGCGCAAGCGTCGCGGTCCACCCGACGATGCCGCCTTGCGAGCGGATCATCGCGAGCGTCGCGTCCTTGAATGCGGGAATGTAGCTCGCTGTGGCGTCCTCGATCACGAGGCAGTCGTAGCCGCGGTCGTTCGCCTCGCGCATCGACGTCTGCACGCACACCTCGGTCGTGACGCCCGCAAACACCAGATGCGTGGTGCCGCGCGTGGCGAGTTCCTCGCCGAGCCGCGTCGCGTAGAACGCGCCCTTGCCCGGCTTGTCGATCACGAGTTCGCCGCCGATGGGCGCGAGCGCGTCGACGATCGCGTTACCGGGCTCGCCGCGCACGAGAATGCGGCCCATCGGACCCATGTCGCCGATGCGCGCGCTCGGCTGCCCGCGCAAACGTTTCGCGGGCGGGCAGTCCGACAAATCCGCCGCATGCGATTCACGCGTATGCACGACGAACCAGCCGCGCTCGCGCGCGTGCCGCAACAGCCGCGCGACGTCGGGCACGATGCCGCCCAGCAGCGACACGTCGTTGCCGAGCGCCGCGCCGAAGCCGCCGGGCTCGATGAAATCGCGCTGCATGTCGATCACCACGAGCGCGGTCTTTGACGCCTCGTACGAGAAAGGAGAAGGCAACGCGCCAGCAAGAATCGGCATGGTCGATCAACCCTTGTAAGTGCGTTCGGGCGCGGGGAAACCGCACGAGGTGCCGTCGGTCACGCGCACCTCGCTTTCCCACGGCAGACGATACTCGCCGCGCACCATGTCCTGCATGAAGGTGTACGGGCAGTCCCTCGCACCGCCCTTCACGGCCACATAGCCGCGGTGGCCGAACTGATAAATATTGTTCTCGACGCCCCAGTGCGCGCGCGCCTCGCGCACGAGGTCGGGCCGCATCTCGCAGGTGATGATCTCGTCGGGACGATGGCTGCCGTCCACCATCACGGTGCCGTCGAAATCGCAGAACATGCCTTCGCCCATCGAGTCGAACGTGCCGTCGCTACCGCACAGGCACACGCTCGCGGTTTGCGCTAGATTCTGGAACGCATTCGACTGATTGGTGATGCGCCACGCGTGCCGGATCGGCGCCGTATAGCCCGCCGTACGCAGGATCACTTCCGCGCCCTTGTACGCGGCTTCGCGCGCCATCTCCGGAAACATGCCGTCGTGGCAAATGACGAGACCGAGTTTCACGCCGCGCGGTCCCACGCACACCGGCACGCCGAGATTACCCGGCTCCCACGGCTCGACGGGCACCCACGGATGCAGCTTGCGGTAATACAGCTGGATCTCGCCCTTATCGTCGATGATGAGGCCGCTGTTGTACGGATTGCCGTGCGGGTTGCGCTCCATGATCGAGAAGCAGCCCCAGATGCGAAACGCCACGCACGCGGCCTTGAACGCGGCCACTTCGGGGCCGTCCAGCGTGCACATGATCGCGTCGTCGGTGCGCATGGAAAGGCCGTGCAGCGCGTATTCGGGAAACACCACGAGATCCATCGCCGCGTTGTTGCGCCGCGCCTTGCCGACCAGATCGACGATGCGCTGCGTTTGTGCCGCGAGTTGCGCCGGTGTTTCGATATCGGGATTGCGCAGTTGCACGAGGCCGATCACCACGCCCGCAGGCGAGCGGTTCAAGCCGCCGAGTCCACTCGAACTCATCGTTCAGGCTCCATGAAAAGCAGCGGACGGCACCGCCGCGTCGGGTTGACGATCGTCGCCGTGGCCGGCCATGTGGCGCCCGAGCACCACGCGGTCCGCGTTTTCCACGGGGGTTTCGAACACCAGCCTCCCTTGCGCGATCACGGCGATGCGGTCGGCCAGTTCCAGCAATTCGTCGAGGTCTTCGCTCACCAGCAGCACGGCCGCGCCGGAGTCGCGCGCGGCCAGAATGCGCGCGTGTATATCCGCGACCGAAACAAAGTCGAGCCCGAACACCGGATTGGCGACGATCAGGACGTCGACCGGCTGGCCGAGTTCGCGGGCGAGCACGGCGCGCTGCACATTGCCGCCGGAGAGCGTGCCGATCGCGCGGTCCGGCACCGGCGGCCGCACATTGAATTCGTCGATGCGCTGTTCGGCACGCTCGCGCATGGCGCGGCGGTTCAGCCGCCAGCCGCCCGCGCGCAGCGGCGCGCGATCGAAATCGCGCAGCGCGAGATTCTCGGCGATGCTCAAGTTCGCCACGCACGCGTTGCGCAGCGGCTCTTCCGGCAATGCGAACACGGACAAGCGCGTCATCGCTTCGCGCGTCGCGCGGTACGCCTCGCCCTTTACCCGCATCGCGCCCGACTGCACGCGGCGCTGCCCGACCAGCGCTTCGACCAGTTCCTTCTGGCCGTTGCCCGACACGCCCGCGAGCCCGAGAATTTCCCCGGCGCGCACGGCGAGCGACGCCTCGCGCACCGCGGCATGGCCACGATCGTCCACCACCGTCAGCTTCGACAGTTCGAGCGCGACCGGCGCATCGGCGGCGATCGGCTTGCGCGCGGGCTGTCCATCGTCGATGCCGGCCGTGGCGCGCGCGTCGACACTGTTATCGCCGCCCATCATCCAGGAAGCCAGGCGATCGCGATCGGTGTCGCGCACGGCGCAACTGCCCACGAGACGCCCCTTGCGCAACACCGTGACATCGTCGGCATAGGCCATCACTTCCCGGAACTTATGCGTGATCATCAGCACGGTCAGCTCGTTACGCGTGGCGAGATCGCGCATCAGGCCGAGCACCTCGTCGGCTTCCTGCGGCGTCAGCACGGAAGTCGGCTCGTCGAGTATCAGCAAGCGCTGCCGCAAATACAACTGCTTGAGAATCTCCAGCTTCTGCTTTTCGCCGGCCGCGAGACCCGACACCGGCGCGTCGAGCGCGAGGCGAAACGGCATGGTGTGCATGAACGCGTCCAGCGCCTTTCGTTCGGTATGCCAATCAATTTTAAACGGCAGCTTGCCGCGCGCGAGCAGCAGGTTTTCTTCGACCGACAAGCCCGCCGCCAGCGTGAAATGCTGATAGACCATGCCGATGCCGAGCGCCTGCGCGTCGCGCGGCGAGGCGATGCGCACCTCGCGCCCATCGGCGACGATCTGCCCGCTGTCGAGCACGCCGTAGCCCACGAGCCCTTTCACGAGCGTGCTCTTGCCCGCGCCGTTTTCGCCGAGCAAGGCGTGGACGGTGCCCGCGCGCACCTTGAGCGTGACGTCGTCGAGCGCGCGAAACGCACCGAAGCGCTTGCTCGCGCCGAGCACTTCGATGCCAAGCGCGCCGCCGCGGGACGGCAGGGGTTTCATGCTGGCGAGCGTGGACATGATCAGCGTCCCAGCGTCGCGAGCAGCGCATGCGAATCCGACACGGTACCGAACACGCCGCCTTGCATCAGCACCATGTTCAGCGCCGCGTCGTGATTGCCCTTGTCGGTCGCGCCGCAGCAGTCCGCGAGGATCGTGCATTCGAAACCACGATCGTTCGCCTCGCGCATCGTCGTGTGCACGCATACGTCGGTGGTGATGCCCGTGAGCACCAGATTGACGATGCCGCGCGTGCGCAGGACGAGTTCGAGATCGGTCGCGCAGAACGAGCCCTTGCCCGGCTTGTCGATGACGATCTCGCCCGGCAGCGGCGCGAGATCGTCGATGATCTCCCAGCCCGGCTCGCCCCGCACGAGAATCTTGCCGCATGGACCATCGTCGCCGATGCCGACGCCGTTCGTGCCCGCGCGGCGGCTACGCCAGCGCTTGTTCGCGGGGAGATCGGAGAGATCGGGCCGATGCCCCTCGCGCGTGTGGATGATCGTGAAGCCTTGCGCGCGCATCGCGGCGAGCACGCGCTGGATCGGCCCGATCGGCGCGCGCGTGAGCGAGAGGTCGTAGCCCATCTTGTCGACATAGCCGCCGATCCCGCAGAAGTCGGTCTGCATGTCGATAATGACGAGCGCAGTGTTGTCGGCGCGCAGCGCGCCGTCATAAGGCCACGGATAAGGACGGGCGTCGATGAAACGGGTCATGTCGGTCTCCGGTGAGACGGATGGATTCGAAGGCGAAGGAAAACGTCAGCGCGTGAGACTCAGCTCGCCGGGCGCGCCCGCGAGCGTGCGATCCGGCCGGCAGTTGACGATCATGATCGCGAGCGTCAGCACATAGGGCGCGGCGTTGAAAAGGTAATAGCCGCTCGTCACGCCGATCGCCTGCAACGCGGGACCGAGTGCGCCCGCCGCGCCGAACAGCAGCGCCGCCCACAGGCAACGCAGCGGCTGCCAGCGCGCGAAGATCACGAGCGCGACCGCCATCAGCCCCTGGCCGCTGGACAGCCCTTCGTTCCAGCTGCCCGGATAGACGAGCGACAGATACGCGCCGCCCACGCCCGCGAAGAACCCACCGACCGCCGTCGCGACGATGCGCACGCGCGTGACCGCATAGCCCATCGCCCGCGCGCTCTCCACGTTCTCGCCGACGAGGCGCAGCGTCATGCCCCAGCGCGTCGAACGCAGCCCCCATTGCAGGACGAACGCCAGCGCCACGCCGATCAGAAACAGCGGGTTCACGTGCATGGCGTTATGCAGTTGCGGCGAGGCGCTCCACGCGCCGAAATCGAACGAGCGCAGCATCGGCGCCTGCGGCTCGATGAACGGCTTGCCGAGATAGAACGCAAGACCGGTGCCGAACAGCATCAGCGCAATGCCGAACGCGATGTCCGACACGCGCGGCAACGAACAGATCAGGCCGTGCAGACAGCCGAGCAGCAGGCCCGCGCCGCCCGCGATGAGCACGCCTGCCCACGGCGAGCCGGTCAGATACGCGCCCGCGTAACCGCTCATCGCGCCCGACACCAGAATGCCTTCGAGGCCGAGATTCACGCGCCCGCCCTTCTCGGTCAGGCATTCGCCGAGGCTCACGAACAGATACGGCGTGCTCACGCGAATAGCGCCCGCGACTAGCGAGAGCATCAGCACGGCAAACGGCGATTGCAGATCAGGCATGAGTTTGCTCCAGCGAAGGCGAGACTTCGGATTGCGCCGCGGCCTGAAGCTTCACGCGCCACGCGGCGAGGCGTCCGCCCAGCGCTTCCCACGCGAGGAGGTTCGCGAACAGCAGACCTTGCAGAACCAGCGTGGTCGCGTCGGGCAGATCGAGACGACGTTGCAGCAGACTGCCGCTCGCCTCGATGCCGCCGATCATCACCGCGCACACGACGATCGCGAGCGGATTCTGGCGCGCCGCGAACGCGACAAGGATGCCCGCGTAACCGTAGCCCGCCAGCAGCGAGGCGTTGGCGCTGCCCTGCACCGCCGCCACTTCGAACATGCCCGCGAGGCCCGCGGCCGCACCGCCCAGCACGCACGCGGTCAACGCGAGTGAATTCACCGGCAGGCCGACGAGGCGCGCGGCGCGCGCATTGCCACCGGTCACGCGCATCGCGAAGCCCTTGGTGCTATGACGCACGAACACCCACGCCGCCACGCACGCGAGCGCGCCCCAAAACAGACCCCAGTGCACGTCGAGCCCCGGCAGCGAACCGATCGAAAACGCGTCGGGCAACGCGGGCGTGGACGGCTTGTTCAGGCTCGCGGGATCGCGCAGCGGCCCTTCCACGAGAAACTTGAACACGGCGATCGCGATATACGACATCAGCAGCGAACTGATCGTCTCGTTCACGCCGCGCCACTGGCGCAACGCGCCCACCGCGCCGATCCACGCGCCGCCCACGAGCATGCCGGCCACCGCCATGAGCGGCGTCGCGACGAACCAGGGCGTGGCGGCCGGCAGCAGTTGCGGCATGAGCGCCGCCGCGAGGCCGCCGAGCGCGAGCGCGCCCTCCCCGCCGATCACGATCAGCCCGACCTGCGCGGGCAGCGCCACGCACAACGCGGTGAGCATCAGCGGCGCGGCGCGCAGCAAGGTGCTTTGCCACGCGAACGACGAGCCGAACGCGCCCTGCGCGATCAGCACGATCGCGTCGCCGGCCGGTTGCCCCTGGATCAGCAGGAACAGCGAAAACAGCAGCAACGTGCCGACGATCGCCGCGAGCGTCGGCAAGGCGGGCAGCACGCCGATCAGCACGCGGGCGGCGCCGACTGAAGTCACCGAGGAAGCGCGAGCGCGCATGATCTCTCCTTGCAAGGGGGTGCGAGCGTGGGCACGCGGCGGTTATGCGATGGCGCGCGACGTGGGCATCGACGTGGGCATCGATCAGATCTGGCCGACGACGCCCGCGACGAGGTAGTTCATGCTTTCGAGCGTGATATCGGTCTGCGCGTAGCTCGTGCCCGCCGCGATCGCCGCGCCGCCCTTGTTGTCCTTCAGCGGTCCCTTGAAAATCACGAACTGGCCGGCCACCATCTGCGCCTTGATCGTGTCGGCGCTCGTCCTCGCGGCGGGCGTGACCTTCGCGCCGTAAGGCGACATCTTCACGAAGCCTTCCTTCAGGCCACCGCGCAAAATGTTCGGCTGCGGCTTGCCCGCCTGCGCGTCGGCCACGAGCGTCCTGTACGGCGTCGCCCAGTCCCATTCGGCGCCGGTCAGATACCCCTTCGGCGCCAGCGCGGCCTGGCTCGCGTGGTAGCCGCAGCTCATCGCGCCGCGTTTCTCCGCCGTTTCGATCACCACCTTCGGACCATCGACATGGCAGGTCAGGACGTCGCAGCCTTGATCGACGAGACTGTTGGTCGCCTCGGCTTCCTTGACCGGCATCGACCAGTCGCCCGTGAAAATCACGTGCGTGGTGATCGACGGATCGACCGACTGCGCGCCGAGCGTGAACGCGTTGATGTTGCGCAGCACCTGCGGAATCGGCTTGGCGGCGACGAAGCCGAGCTTTTTGCTCTTGCTCATGTGACCCGCGACCACGCCGTTGAGGTACTGGCATTCGTCGATATAGCCGAAGTAGCTCGCGATATTGGGCGGATTGCCCGGCTTCCAGAGTCCGCCGCAATGCGCGAAGCGGATCTTCGGATACTTCGCGGCCATCTTCAGCACGTGTGGATCGAAATAGCCGAACGAGGTCGCGAAGATCAGCGTCGCGCCGTCCTGCTCGATCATCGCTTCCATCGACTTCTGCACCGCGACCGTTTCCGGCACGTTCTCTTCCTCGACCACCTTCACGTTCGGCAACTTCTTGATGACCGCCGTGGCCTGCGCCTGCGCCTGGTTGTAGCCGTAATCGCCCTTCGAGCCGACGTAGACCACGCCGACCGTCAGCTTGTCGGCGGCGAACACGCTTTCGAGCGGCAGCAGGCTGCCGAGCGCGAGCGCGCCGGCCTGTTTGATGAAGTCGCGGCGTTGGGTCATGGTGTGGATTCCTTGAGTGGGTCGTTCACTGCGTTCGGGTTTCACTACGTTTTGGAATGGCGGATCGGAGACGTCAGGCATGCGGTGGCGGCGCGCGGTGCGCAACGTGATGTGCCAGATACGCGCGCCAGCCGCCATACGCGGTGATGTCGACGGCGCCCGCGCTGGCGGCGACGGCGCACGGCTCGCAGACAAAGCCCTTCACAATGCGTCCGTCGAAGGTGTCGAGCGAGCCGATCGCGAGCGGCGCGGGCACGGCGGCCACGAACGCGCCGAACGTGCGCAGCGGCACCTCCCAGAGTTCGATGTCGATGGCCTCGCCTTGCGAGCCCTCCACAGCGTCGCGCTGACGCACGAGGCCGGGCTTCGGTGGCGCGGTGCCTGCCAGCGCATAGAGCCGGTAGCACGGCGCCGTCGTCGTCGCTTCGAGAAAGCGCGCGCCGGCCTGCCGGAGTTGCCAGTTCAACGGCTCCCCGCGCAAATGCGCGCCGACCACGGCAAGCGTGACGGTCGGTTCCTGGAGCGGCAGCGGCTGCGCGGCGATTGCGTCGGCAGCGCGCGCGTCGGCGGCGTTGTCGAAGCACGCCTGAATGCGCGCGCCGAGCACCGCAAGCTGCTGGTCGGCGCCCGAGCGCGCGATCAGCGTGACGCCCGCGGGCAAGCCGTCGGCGCGCGGCGCACCGGGCACGGCGAGCGCGCACCAGTCGAGCAGATTGACGAAGTTCGTGTACACGCCCAGGCGGCTGTTCACCTCGACGGGATTCGCCTCTACCTCGGCGATGGTCGGATGCGTCGGCGTGGTCGGCACGATCAGCACGTCGGCATGCTCGAACAGCGCCTCGGCGTCGCGCTTCAGGGCCGCGAGCGCGTACTGGCCGTCGAACGCCGCGGCGGCGTCGAAACGCGCCGCCTGGCCGATCACCTTCGCCACGGTCGGGTCGATGTCCGCGCGATGCGTGTCGAAGAAGTCGCCGAGCGCGGCACGCCGCTCCGCCACCCACGGCCCGTCGTAGAGCAGCGCCGCGACCTGCTGCAACGGCGCGAACGCGAACGTCGAAGGCGTGAGCGCGAGATGCGCGGCGATGCCGTCGAGCGTCGCGGCGAACGCGCCGGCCGCGCGATCGTCGCCGAAGAACGTCAGCGTGTCCGGCACGGCGATGCGCAGCGGCGCGTGCTGCAAGCCGCGCGAGGCGAGCCGCTTGGCGTAACCGTCGCGCGCGTCGAAGGCGGCAAGGCGGTCGAGCACCGTCCATGCGTCGGCGACGTCGTGCGCGAACACGCAGAGCGTGTCGAGCGTGCGGCACGCCGGCACCACGCCACGCTTGCTCACGAGGCCGAGCGACGGCTTGAGGCCGACGAGTCCGTTGAAGCCCGCCGGCACGCGCCCCGAGCCCGCCGTATCGGTGCCCAGCGAAAACGCGACGATGCCCGCCGCGGCCGCGATCGCCGAACCCGAACTGGAGCCGCCGGAAACGTACGCGTCGCGCTCGATCTGACGCACCGCGCCGTAGGGCGAACGCGTGCCGACGAGGCCGGTCGCGAACTGATCGAGATTGGTCTTGCCGACGAGGATCGCGCCCGCCTCCAGCAATCGCGCGACCGCGAACGCGGTTTCGTCGGGCGTGTAGGCAAACGCTTCGCAAGCGGCGGTTGTCGGCAGGCCCGCGACATCGATATTGTCCTTGACCGCGAACGGCACGCCGAACAGCGGCATGCGCGCGAACAGCGCCGGGCCTTCGTCGGCGAGCAACGCTTCGAGTTGCGCCGCGCGCGTGACGAGATCGGCCTCGGACACGCGCAGGATCCACGCTTCGGGACGATGCGTGGTCGCGAGACGTTGCAGCACGGTAGCGACGATGTCGCGCGGCGAGATCTCGCCGCGGCGATAGGCGTCGAGCAGGGCGTGAACCTTCAACACAGCGGTGCGTGGCATGAGTTCAATCTTGAATACAAGATGAAGTGCGCCACGCAGCATCCATGCCAGATGCGATAAAGCGAGCGGCAAACGCTTGTCCGCACAAGCTTTTCGGGCAATCGACAGCGTGTCGATCCAGCGATTTACCGCGAAGATCGCGCGCCATCGTGGGCCGTTTCATGTTGCCGGGCGGTGCAGCGATTCACGTTGCCAGTGCACGGCGGCGGCGCCTCGCACTGGCGCGGCGCGCCACGCTTCAGGGCATTCTCGCCACGCCGGGTCGCTGCGCGTACATCGGGCAAGCGCTGCCAGGGTGCAGACGCGTCGCGTCGCAGCCGCATTCGGCGTTAGCTGTCATTCAAGAAAATTTTCGGGGTTGGCATTGCCCCAGTACCGTCCAGACCGATCCCACCAAACGAGCGGTAGAGACTACTGTTGCCACCTGAGATTGCAACAGCAGCGACGCGCACGCGTAAAGGTACCCCCGACCACCCCATCGAGTTTCGGCGAGAACTCGCCAAGCTGGCATGTGAACCGGTTGTCTCGGTCGCACGACTGGCTCAGGAACACGGGCCGAATTGACATCGATCGTTGCAGAACGGCCGATTGACTCTTGGAACCTGCCGGATGCTACGCGATACGGCAAGCGAGCGGCGAGGAGCAAACAGCAAAAGCAAAAGATTGACTCCTGCGATATTGGTCATAGGATTAAAAGGAGTCTCCCCTGGTTCGTTGAGTTTTCTCGTCTATGCTTTTTGGCAGGTGGTTGCTGAATCTGGAAAATTCGGCGCTGAATGCTCCATTACCTTAATGTCCTTCCGGGTTTTCATGCTTGTGATCGCTTTGTTGCAGGTAGTCCTGAAATGTGTGGGGAGAATCAGATCGCCGTGAACTTTTCTCGGTGCGCGTCTTGCGGGAGAAGTGCTCCCGGCTCTCCGTATCGAAATAGAAGAGGTAACGATGAGTGGCACAAACAAAACTATTGCCGACAAGGCCAATGTCTACATTCAGGCGGCGGAATCGGTGAGTACTGCAACGCGTAACCAGGTGGTTGAGATAGCGTTTTGGAACATTCAATCTGATCGTCAACGATACTGCATGAATGACGTCGCGATTACATCTGCCGAACACTATCTTTTTGCCAGATATATCGTGGGCTTATATTTCCTCATGATTTGGCCATTGTGCGCTATCGCGTTTCCCGGTTACGACGTGATCAAATCTGTTCTCGGTAATTTTACTGCTGCATTTTTAAACAATTTAAGATATATCGATTTTGGTGCTGGTAGATAAATTTCCGGATGGAAATACAAATGCACATTTGCTTGCACTCAACCGCCCCTACCGAGAAACGATTTGCATCGAAAGCCACCTTCAGCTACCTTTCAGATTCCAGTATCAGAACGCCGGCGCGGTCAAAATTCGGAGTCCCTGCGTGCGTGGGAAAATGACCGTTGTAACTTCTCGATTCAATCTGCCGTTGCCCGCGGGTGAGCACGGAGTGACCGCTCAGGGTTGCGGATTCAACCGGTCAACGCGATCCGTTGCGTGTGCGCTTCCGATGGTCTTCAGAGTTCGGCCATAACCTGCCGATCGCCAACGGCAGCTTTCGGGAATGCGAAAGATGCCTCAGGACCACAGTGTGTAGTGTGGTCCTCAGTTCCCGTACTGCCGTACTCGTCGTGAACGCACCCGCGTTCTCGTTGATCTCAAGCTGCCCGTAGCCTCAGCGAGTGAGTGCCCGAGACATCTCAGCAATCGGCATTGCGCGGACCGAGTTCAGCAGGCGCATCTCACCCGCGTCCGGCGTCGCCATGTTCACGACCGCGTTGAATGTCTCATCCACGCGCGCACGGAACACGTCCAGCATCCCGTCGAGGAGGCGTTCGGCGCCCCTTCCCGGGAGCCCGAGTTCGTCCGCCAGCTTCAACATGTTCTGTCTTGAGACGTCAGCAAAATGCCTGGCGTCGCCCACCTGCATGGTCAATTCACAGTTCGGCCACTGGTCCGCGCGCTCCGGCTGATATGTTTTTGTGTGGTACACGGCCGTGCTGACGATGTCGTAGAACGGTGCCAGCCTGTAGCCGAGCGGCGTCACGAAAAACGAAAGATTCTTCAGGTGCGCGTCGCCGTTACCGACAAGCACGTTGAAGACAGCCCACCGGAAAATCTCCAGTCGGGTATTTGCCCGGGTACTGGTTCTGTCTATCGCCTCTCGCAGCCGCTGTGCGTTGGCGCCGTCGTATTTGTAGTCCTTCGAGACGTTCAGCAACTGCGCTGCATCAATGACGTGCAGTCGGCGCGCTGGCTGCGCCGTCGTATCCCGGTCAAATCGGTCGACGATGTAGCACGGTGTCGGCACACGTGCGAAGTGCGTCGCGGGTACGGGCAGTGCCACTGCCCGCGCAAGTCGCATACAGAAGAACTCGTTTATCGCAGAGTGGGGATAGCCTGCCGCACGTGAGTCCGGCTTGAGCAGTTGCATCGAGGGCTCACTGCCTTCGGGCTCAAAGAGCTCGCATTCGGGCGGCTCGCCACGCATCGTCACGAGGAGCTTGGGCTGTGCGCCTGCCGCCGACATGCGTTTGGGCGCGTCAGCGGTCAGAGGCCGTTGCGGCATCGCGAGAATCCGCGCCTCGAGATCGGCAAAAGACAGCGGCCGCAGTGCGCCAGGAGGCTCTTTTTCGTCGGGCGCGAGCAGCGTGAGCGCGCCGGCCGATTCCCGGCCGTAGTAACCGAGGAGGCCCCAGGCATCACTCGCATCGATTTTCGCCTCGCGTGCGAGCGCCTGGCGCATGCCCTCCTCGGGAAGCAGGTTATCGAAGAACCATTGCACAGGACGATTGCTTGAGCCGTCGATAAAGGGCTCCTGCCGCAGCGGGAACGCCGGCGACAGCGCAAAGGCGCTTCTGGAAGCGAGCCATTGTGGGTCGTACGTGAACGACCAGATGTCGTCGTTGTCTGCGACGACCCCCATGCGTTCGCCATTGGCCCACGCTACGAGCGCCCTATTCGGCATTCGGGCTCCTGCGCCTGCGGCGGGCCTGCTCCGCTGTCCTGGCCGAAATGGCGATCGATGTCTGCGCACGGAGCGTGATGCCCAGTTCGGAGAGCAGAACGAAAACCTTGCCTATCTGGGCTGTCGGCTTTCCAGACTCCACATGCGTAATGAATTTGGGCGACAGCCCCGTGACGTTGACCAGGTCATCACGCGTGAGCCCCTGCGCGATGCGGGCCGCGCGAACAATGTTGCCAAGCGCCGCAACGTCCGATATGGGGAAATCCGATTGATCCACAGTGGGCCCTTTTGCTCGTACCCGATCGGGTACATCATAGCAGAAAGGCGGCTGACGCCCCCGGGAAAAGTTCCGATCGGGTACGAAAGCCAAGTCAATCGGCGTGCTTCGATCTATTCGTATCCGATCGGGAACGAAACTCAGTCAAGATCACTGGCCAAGGGCGGCTGGTATCCATTTGGGTACCAAGCAAGTCCCCAGCGTCGATTTCAATCGGGGAAATAAAGGGCCCCTGAGCGCACCGATCGCGCCTTACGTGCAGCGGAGAATCCGCACAATGTCGCTATCGCTGCTGGTTTTCCGTGCATTCACTTCCCGGCGCGATACCAGCCCGCATAGAGAGAAGCGATGATTCGAAAATCGTCACGGGTTAACGAATCGACGCCACGTCCGTTCGCCACTTCAGACACGACTTTATTGAAATCATCATCGACCTTTAAAAACATGTCCAATACCCCGATGCTTTGCAGAACCGCCACCTTTGGTGCAGATTCAGCGATGAATTTCATGGGCAAGCCTGCGGGATGTGCTGCCACCACGAGCGGCCAGTACGTCTCAAGCAAGCACGCGAGATCCAGTTGTTGAGGTAAATCCATGGTCGTCCAGTTTTCTTAGTCATGCCCATACCAGGCGTCAACGAGCGGCCCAACCTCGACAGACGTCAGTTCGGCCCTCGCTTCAAGCCAATCGCGTACAACGGCTCGATGCGACTCCGTTGCCGATGCGAGATTGGCAAAGGGAACGACAAATCCATCAAGCTTGTCCCCGATCGCTCCACCATAGGTCAATTGCGCGTCCTCGATACAGTCAGCGATGAACGCATCGCAAACACGCTCGGCGTCGGCTTCGGAAACGCCCTCGCGCAGCACGGCGGACACGGCGAATCCCAGTTCCTGAAACTCCCCGAGATGGAGCTTCTTACGTTGGCGACGATTATGTTGTTTAGCCATGAATGTGTGGCTCCAAATTTCCAGTTTATCGGCCTGTGCCGTGATGACTTGATCAACTGCCTCCCTGCAACTTTCGAGGCCGCCACGTCGAGAGTTGCCGTGGACTCGCACTCAGCCACATACCCGGAACGCTCGATCAGGCAGTCCGCGAAATCCGCCTTGGCGCATGCCACGAAAACACGAAGCGCCTTTCCACTGTAACCCGCGTAGCGCCTCGCTTGCCCGGAAAAATGCCGGATGTGGCAGCCCCCACCGCGGCAGGCAACCGGAACGGCAGGAGGCAAGCCGGTGCGCCGCCCGTCCTGCTAACCGGGATCATGCGCCGAGAACTGGCGCTTACGTGGAACGACCGCCGTGCCGGGATCGCGTCGGATGGATTTTCGGCCATTGCGGTCGCTCAGATGTCGCACTTCGTCAGGCAGCTTCAGGTCGCTTTTCAGCCATCCACAACCGCGCACGAGCACGTCACACGGGCGTGCCTGTGCCGCGACTCCATGCACGCCATTCAGCTCGCTTTCAATCAGATTCAGGTTGGCCAGGTTCTCTCCCCTGCGGATCGATGGTGACTGGAGTCTGTGGATCCTGGTGCCGCCAGTCGGCCTAAGAGCGCGCACCTGCATGCCGCGGATCACCGTACGAACGCGATCCAGATCAGGCTGGTATATATCGCTTTGCTCGCCGCCGCGCTGCATCGCCCCCCGTTTCGTCACACGCTTGTCCTCGCGCGCGCGAATGGCCTGGATCCTTCATGACGCGCCCTTACTCACCACGCATGCCGCGTTGCCCTCGGCCGGCTCATCGGTTGGCCAATATATCGGCGCTAGTGCTGGCCGTTCTCATTGTCGCGCTGCTATCCGGCTGCGCGATGGTGCGCGTGAACTCGCTCGGCCCGCAGCAGTACTTTGCCATGCGCCGGGGCGATATTCTCTCGACCGGCCACTTGAGCGCGGCGACGCAGGCCACGCTGCGGGTTGCGGCACTGAACGAAGGTTCGTGCCAAAGCGCGCCGCAAGCGTGTATCGACACGATTGCAACCGTCCGCGGACTCAATACCGATCAGCGCCTCGCCAGCCTTGCCGAGTTATCGCTCCAGATGGCGCTTGCACAAACGCCGCCTGCGGGCACCCCCTGGAGCGACGCTCAATTCGATTCGTGGCTAAAGACAGCGCGCTACGCGTATGCGTTTTTATTCCTCGGTCAACGCACGGCAGGCGAACGGGCATTCAAGGATCGCCAGACGCAGATTCGCGACTACTACAACTATGCGGTCCAGGAACTTGCCGGCGCGCTGTTTCTGCGCAGCACGTCTGCAACGAACCATGGCAATCGCGATCCGGAAAATCAGTTCATCGCGGCGTGGACCGTTCATATTGACCTGAGAGAAGTCCGGCTGCCCGAGGGCGTACGCGAACTCAGCGAAGTCATTCCGGCTTCGAGGCTGTCGTTCGCGGGACTGCACAATACCTATCGCCGTGACGGCCTGGGCGCGGAACTGGTTGCGGTCACCCAGGCCGCCGCGCCCAACCCGGCCAGCAGCACACCAAACAGCGCGGCAAACAGCGAGCCAACCGCCGAAGGCAATCCTGATTCGAACGCGGGCGCCACGCTCTGGTTCGCACCGGGCTCGCGTCCGTTCAACGAAATGCCCTCGCCAAATGTCACGGCGCTGCTGTCGTTTGGCGGCGGCACGCTCGAACAGGTGCTCGCTTCGCACGACGTGGTCTTCTCCGCCTACGATCCGTATCGGGTGGAAGACGTCGAGCTGAATGGCCAGACCGTGCCGCTCGCGGCCAACTTCAGTGCAGGCTACGGCATCTGGCTTGCCCGCTCCGGCTTTGCCAGACAGTCCTTGCTTTCGATGCTCGGCCGCACGAGGGGCATCGATCGCCCACGCATTTACATGATGCAACCGTTCAATCCCGACCGGCGCATCGTGCTGATGCTGCATGGACTGGCCAGCAGTCCCGAGGCATGGGTCAACGTCGCCAACGATATTCAGGGTGACGAAATACTTCGCGATCATTTCCAGGTCTGGCAGGTCTACTACCCGACCAACGTGCCCATACTCGTGAACCTCGCGAGAATACGGCAGGCGGTGCAACTCACGCTCGCGCATTTCGACCCCGCAGGCGTGCTGCCCGCTTCGAACGGCATGGTGCTGATCGGCCACAGCATGGGCGGTGTGCTCGCGCGGCTGCTCGTTTCGTCTTCCGACGATGTTCTGTGGGTCACCATCCAGAACCAATACCTGCCCGAAGGGGTCGACCTCGTTCGCGAGGATGAACGGCTCAATCGTCTGCTCCGCTTTACGCCGATGCCACAGATCGAGCGCGCGATCTTTATCGCCACGCCACACCGCGGCACGCCGTTCGCGAGCAACAGGCTGTCTCGCTGGGTCGCGAATCTGGTGCGCTTGCCGCTTGCGCTGCTGAAGGAGATCGACGACATGCTGCAAAGCGCGACCAACGCGGATAGCACCCAGCGGGCAGGAAAGACCATCGCGATTCCCAACAGCATTGAGCAGTTGCGGGAAACCGATCCGATCATCCAGTCGATTTCACGGCTGCCGATCAGCCAGAGTGTGTGCTTTCACTCGATTATTGCGCGGCGCCGTGAGACGGGCCCGCTCGAAGATTCCGATGACGGAGTCGTCCCCTATCGCAGTGCGCATCTCGACGGCGCGCTCTCGGAAAAGGTGATCGTCTCGGGGCATAGCGTTCAGGAAACACCTGAGGCGATCTTTGAAATCCGGCGCATTCTGCACGACGATATCGAGGTCTTCGATAGCCACGGTGCATGTGCACGTCTTGGCGCCAATTGAATTGGCATGCCGGCTATCGCTTTCATGCCGGAAGCCCGCGCCGCCGCTATCGCGAAGGAACTCACTCCACCCGCGCGAATGCGGCACGCTGCGCGTACATGCTTCGAGGTTGTCGAGGGCGCGCCAATACTGGCGGATACCCACATGAATCCGGGTCGGTCTTACGGACTGCAATCTCGGTGCGCCCGCCAACTCAGGCAGGGGGCACGACATCGCCCGTTGTCAGGAGGAACAACGGCTCAACCCGCTCGCGGCAACGATACATCGCCTGTTGGATCCGGCCGACTGTCTGCCCACAGCTAATCGCTGCCCACAAAGGGTTCTTGAAGCGGGCGGTCACAAAATACCTGGTTTCAGTGATATGGCGACTCGTCTTCGCTTTGCATAATTCCTCTGAAGTTTGGGGGTGTGGGCATTCCCGTCTGGAGAGACGCATCGGTCAATGCCTGCTCGATAGCTGCCTGGTCCCATGTTCCTGTGCCCCGATTGATGCATTGGCAGGCACCCGGAGTCGCTTCGCCCGGTTGCGACTCCAGATAGCCAAGGCGGGGAAATCAGGGCAGACCTATCACACGCTAGCTCTAAATAAACGTTCTCGTTTTACTATAAAAATAGAGTGCAGATCATGAAATCTTATTCGCTTAAAGTGACGGTGCTGGCACTCGTCATATTTCTGGCGTCGTGCGGGGGAGACAACACGACATCGCCAACGCCTCAGCCGCAGGCGGCCACTACCGTGATGGTCTACATGGTCGGCTCCAACCTCGAGAGCAACTGGGAAAGCGGTACCGCGAACATCAACGAGATGCTGAAGGCGACGCTGCCAGCCAGTACCAATATCGTGATCGAAACCGGTGGCGCCAATGTCGTAGACGACAGTTCCCGACCGGTTCCGGACTGGGTCAATGTCAAACGCCACGTACTCGCCAACGGCAAGATTCAGCAGGTCGCCGATCTTGGCAAGGTCGATATGGGTGCGCCCTCAACCTTGTCGGATTTTATCGTATGGGCGAAACAGCACTATCCAGCGGGCAACTACAAGTTGCTGTTGTGGGACCACGGGGGCGGCTGGTCCGGTTTTGGCGGCGACGAGAATTTCCGGAGTGCGTCCGGGGCGGACTCGTCAATGACGTTGCCGGATTTGTCAAAAGCGATCTCGGACGGCACCCGGGCAGCGAATATTCACTTCGATCTGATCGGTTTTGACGCGTGCCTGATGGCGACTGTCGAAGTTGCGAGCGCGCTGAGCCCGTATTCCAGCTATCTGCTCGCATCACAGGAGCTGGAACCTGGGGCCGGCTGGAACTGGACTTCGGTCGTGGCCTCTGCGGCGCAGGATGCCCGCACGTTCGGCAAGTCGGTTGCCGATTCGTACATCGAAAAACAGGACGAGGACAGCGAATTCGGAACACTGTCGTTGATCGACCTGAGCAAGATGCCAGGCGTACAGACCGCCCTTGAGTCGTGGTCAGGATCCGTGTTGTCGAGGGTTGCCTCTTCGGATGACAGCTGGGTCAATGTCGTCTGGAAGCGGGCGACCTCGCTGGGATTCGGCGGAACAGGCAATGCCGCTGACAGCAGCCGCGACCTTGATCTGGTCGATCTGAAGCAGTTTTCACGAAGCATTGCCGATACCGCTCAGGGGTCTGTTGCGCTGGCTAACGCGATCAGCCAGGCTGTGGTGTATAACAACACCACGGCGGATTACAGCGGTTCATCCGGGCTGTCTGTCTATTTTCCGTCGCGATCTCTCGCGAGCCAATCGGGATCCGCTCAGTATCAGACCATCGGTTTTTCAGCTGGATACCGGGATTTCACGAGCAAATATATTGCCGCGATCGAAGCCAGGCCGCATATCAGCTACATCAACGCCGTTGTCACGCGAGGAGCGATCGCGGCCGATGTCCGCAGCGATGCGGGGATCGTCCTGGTCGACAACCTGCTTTTCTCGAATGTGGGAGCGGACGGCCAGGCGACGCTGGTAGGCAGTATGCCCATTTACCAGAATGCCAAAAATTTCAGGGCCTCAATCTCCTTGACTGCACCGTTGTCGGGTAACTGGCTCACGCTCAACGGCTATCCGGTGATTCTTGGCTATGTTGGTGCTGACGACGATGGCGACCAATACTGGGTGGTTCCAGTTGAGCTGAATGGGGAGCTGACTTATCTCATGTATCAAGAATATATCGGTCCGCAAGGTACACCAGTGTGGGTCGCGTTCGGCACGACGTCGTCGCTCGCTGATCGTGTGCCCCGAATCTTGCCGTTACCTGAACCGGGCGACAAGGTACGTGTCCTTGCCGCAGACTACGACATCAAGACAGCGAAGCTGACAGGTTTCCTCCCCGCTACGCCTGAATTCAGCATGGAGGATTTCGATCTCGCGTCGACGCCAGTGGCGGCGAATCTGAGTCAGGCATTGATGGCGACAGATTCGACCTGGAACGTCAACGTCACGGATATTTATCCGCGTACCCAGTGAGCCGACATGCGGGACATGCAACGCGGCGCATGCTTCGCCCCGTTGCATTATCGTGATCCCGTAAACGTGTGCGACGGTTATGTACACCAGCAAGCTCTGGCTGAAGCGTTGCGATGGAAGCCGGGTGGAAAGATATGTTGATGGATTGAAGGATTCGACTTTCATCCAAGGTGGATGATTACATTATTAAATAAGGATGCCTGATTTTATAATGAGTCGAATTTTATTGATTGGCGCAACTTCCTTTTCCTGAGTGTGACTGGAGCGGCAAGCGCGCAGTCGTACGGCGAACTAGAAAACATTCGGCAATCGAGCCCAAAAACCTTCGGCAGCGGAACCGGCGGGTCGCTTGCTCGCCAGGCCGCGGCCCCGGTGCGAATGACAGCGGCCGGGCATCTGTCTATTTTGACAAGCGCGGCTCAATGGCCCGCAAGAGGGATCCGGCAACCCACTGCAACCAACCGGGTTGATTGTGGTTCACGGAACAAATGAGCCGGGCTGCAATTTAGCTGGTGATCAACATGAACAAAAAAATCCTGAAGCGCGCCGGCGCCGCCGCGTCCTTGCTCGTGACTCTCGGCCTGTCCGCCTGCGGCGGATCGGACAACTCCCGTGATGCGGCGCTGGAGCCTTTCTACCAGCAGACCGTGGCCTGGAGCGACTGTAGTACCGGCACGTTCGCCAACGTCACGCCGGATCTTCGGCCGGTGTTGTCCGGCAGAACCCAGTGCGCCATGGTGAGGGTGCCACTCGACTACAGCGACGTCTCCAAAGGCAGCGTCAGCATCGGCGTTCTGAAGGTGGCGGCGGGCACGCAGGAAAACCGGCTGGGTGCGCTGTGGACCAATCCGGGCGGACCGGGCGTAAGCGGGCTGCACATGCCGTTGGCCCTGAGTCGCCTGTGGCTCCTGGCCAACCCGGCCAATCCGGTCGGCGCGAAGCTTCTGCGCTTGTCTGATTCCTACGACCTGATCGGCTTCGATCCACGCGGAGTGGGCGTCAGCACTACGCTCACCTGTAGCTCGACGACGTCGCTGCCGGCGGTCAACGACACTGACCGTTCCGCAGAGGGCATCAACTCGCAGATCGCCTACGACCGCGCGGTGGCCGCCGCCTGCGGCGGCAATCCGCTGACCCCGACGATCAATACCGAATACACGGCGCGGGACATGGATGTCATTCGCGCCGCGCTGGGGTACGACAAGCTCAATTATTACGGGGCCTCGTATGGGACGCGGTTGGGTGCCTATTATGCCGACCTGTTCGCCGATCGCACTGGCCATATGATCCTCGATAGCCTGATGGATATCGGCCTGCCGCTGCCGGATGCTTTTCTCGGTCAGGCTCCGTCCATGCAGTATCTACTGGACGACATCATCGCACCCTATGCCGCCGCCCATGACAGCTATTTCGGTCTGGGTTCGGACGTGGACGGCATCCGGCAGATCGCCCGTAGCGGTCCGGCCTGGCTGACGAGTTGGCTTGCCGGGGGCTTGTACGACTTGTTGGGCAACCAGGATGATGTCAACGGCGTCATCGTTCATCTGGTGGTGAGCAAGGCGGTCGGTGCCATCTTGCAGGGGAACCCCGCGATCTCCCCGGATGATCTTTATGCTGCCCTTGACACGATGCAATTCCTGCCCGCTGCGGCGGCGGATCAGGAAGTCGCCGCGCATCAGGTCGCAATTAACGCGGCTACGTACTACCGCGATTTCCTTGCCGGTCAGACACAAGCCATCGCGCTAGACGCCAGCCAGGCCACGAGCAGGTCGGTCATCTGCAACGATGCCGCGCCGCTGCATCGGGACCAGCCATATTGGACGAGTCTTGGCAACGCGCTGGCACAGTCCTCGCTGTTTGGAGGGGGAGTCGTCGGCAGCGTCCAGCATTGTCTGTACTGGTCGTTCGCCCCCCGGAATCCGCCGACCTTCGCGCGCGCGGCGGCGCTGCCCTTATTGCTGCTGCAACCCGAGTTCGACGCCAAGACGCCTTTGGCCGGTGCGCGCGAAACAGCGGCCATCCTGAAGCATTCGAAGTTCGTATTGCAGGAAACCAGCTATACCCACGGCGCGCTGTTCACCAACGATGCGTGCATGGACGACTATGTGGCGAACTATCTGCTGCAAGGCAGCTTGCCGTCTGGCGACGCGGTCTGCGCGGGCGCGGGTTTGCCTGAGCCGGGCACCGCCTCCGCAATACAGGCCAATATCGCCGCCAGGCGGCTGACGCAGCCGGCCGATCTCTTTACCGATCCGGCCCAGGCGCAGGATTTGCAGCGCCAGCTGCGCGACATGATCAGGTAGGGGTTCGCCGCCGGAAGGCCGGGTATTGCGGCCGTACCGCCAGTGCCACACTACCCCGCGCCAACTTCAACTTGCCAATACCGTCCTGAGGCTGACCCGGCATTCCGGATCAGCCTCACCCCATGCCTAAAAGCTGTGACGCATACCCACGCGCACGACGACCTGATTGGGCGTAGTCGAAGCCGTGATGTTATTGTTCGCCGCCATCGCCTCCGTGCCCACCGAATTCGTGCCGCTCGCGTGCTGCCACACGCCGCTCACGTATAGCAGCGTGCGTTTCGACAGCAGATACGTCGATCCGAGATTGAGCTGACCGTAATGCGCGTCGTTAGCCCATGTGTAGCTGTAGGCCGCACCGAGGAGGAAAGCCGGCGTCACGTTGAACGTGTAGTTGCCCTCGAGCGTATTGAAATGCGCATTGCCACCGAGCGGCGTTGTCGACGTGACAACGGCATCGTGGAACTGCACATTCGTGTAGAGCAAGCCCAGGTTCGACGCGCCAAGTTGATACTTCGCACCGCCTCCCGCGATCTGCAACGAAGACGCGCTCGCATAGCCGCGATAGATCGGCGTGGTGAGCGGATTCGTCCACGATGCGCCTTCCACGGGCGTAGCGGTCGCGCTCCAGACGGCCGTGGCGGGATTGTTGACCTTGAGGTAGGCGGCGGCCAGGGCGAGCGGCCCGTTCGCATACGTAAGCGAGAAGTTGACCGTCTGGTTGCGTCCCATCGACCCGGCAACATTGCCGAACGCGTAAGCCGCACCGAACTGCAATCCGGAGAGCGTGGGCGAGAGATACTTCACTGCGTTATTGAGGTTGAAGTCGCCCCACACGTTGTCCACGTCGCCCGCATGTGCGCCGAGGCCGCCCGCGAACTTGCCCGCCGCCGAAAGCGGCACAAGGCTTTCGAACAGCAGGTCGTACTGGCGACCGAGGCGAATCTGCCCATAGCGGTCGCTGCCGAGCCCCACATACGCCGAGCGCCCGAATAGCGCGCCGTTGTTGCCAAGCGCACCGTTGCCCGGATTGAAGCCGTTTTCGAGCTTGAAGAACGCACGCAGGCCCGCACCCAGATCTTCAGTGCCCGTCAGGCCCCACTTGCTGCTTCCAAGCCCGCCTTGCGACATCGCATACGAGGCGTGACCGCCCTGGTTGTTCGTGTATTGCAGCCCTTCATCGACGACCCCGTAGAGCGTCACCGAACTTTGCGCGTGCGTGGCGCCCGCCGCCACGCCGCACACGACCATCATCATGACCTTTTTCATCGAATTTCCCCAAGCCCTGAATTGTTGCGACATTTCCCGGAGTGGCTTCGTCATGCGAAGCACATTGACCGCGTGGCCTCCGCTTTATTTTTTCTGTGACGCACGCTTCGTCAGAGCGTCACGCGCATGCGCTCCACCTGCGCCGCGCCCGCGCCGCGATACGCCGTCACCTCGATCTCGACGAGATACTCCGGACCCGCCAGTGGCGTCGCCGTGATCGTGCTCGCAGGGTCGACGCCGCGAAACGCCTCGGCGATCACGTGCATCACGGCGTCCTTGTCTTCGAGACGCGGAATAAACACGTGCGACCGCACCACATCGGCGAAACCCGCCCCCACGGCCTTGAGCGCGCCTTCCACGTTGGCGAGGCACTGGCGGGTCTGCTCCGCGGCATCGTTCGAGATTTCGCGCGTCTGATAGTTACGTCCCGCCGTATTGGCGACAAGAATCCAGTTGTCCACGACCACGGCGCGCGAATAGCTGTATTTGTCTTCGAACACGCTGCCGGATTTGAGTTTTTCGACTTGCGGAGTTGCCATTTGAATCTGCCTCTTGAAGTGGGTGGCGCCAAAGAAACGCCATAATCAAATCAGTTGATTTGGCATACTAAATATTGACCAAATCATTTGAATCGGGGTAAGACGATGCGTCGTGCGACGTCGAACGCCGCACGACCCAACAGAACACACTTACACGCTGTAGCGATACACTCGCTGCGCCGTTTCCGGCGAGATGCGACCTTGTGCGAGGTCCGCTTGCACCTGGTCATGCGGTCGCTTCACGGGATCGCCGTACCCGCCGGCACCGGGCGTCACGATATCGAGCGTTTGCCCGCGCTTGAGCGCGACCGAGCCTTTGAGCGATGCACCCGGTTCGCCGAAATCGAAGCGGCCTCGCCCGCCCTCTTCGCCGCCATGCAGCCCCCACGGCGACGACATGAGGCGCGAACCTTCGAGATACACCACGCAATCGCGGTCGATGCGATAGACGCGCCGCAGTCCCATGCCACCGCGGAATTCGCCGGCGCCACCCGAGTCCCCCACAAGCTCGTAGCGCAGCAGCGTGAGCGGATATTCGAGTTCGAGCGCTTCGACCGGAAGGTTCGAGGTGTTCGTCATCGAAACGTGCACACCGCTCAGGCCATCGGCATGTGGGCGCGCGCCGCTACCGCCGCCAATCGTCTCCAGATACACCCAGAGGCTGCCGTCGTCACGCGTGCCCGTGAAGCTCGCGACCGTGCAGGCGCCGTTGCCCGCTGCCGGCACGCGCTCGGGCACGGCTTGCGCGAGCGCGCCGTTGATCACGTCCACCACGCGCTGACACGCGCCGATGCGTCCGTCCACCGCCGCCGGGTGCGTGCAGTTGAGCAGCGTGCCCTTCTGCGCCGCCACCGTAATCGGGCGCGCAAGACCGGCGTTCGGCAAGATGCTCGGATCGACGATCGATTTGACTGCGTAGTAGACCGTCGCGAGCAGGCCCGTGTAAGTGACGTTCATGCCGGCACGCACCTGCGCGGGCGACTCGAAGTGCAGGCGCATCTCGTCGCCCCTCACTTCGATTTCCACGCCCAGCGTCATCTCGCCGTCGAACTGCACGCCGTCGTAACGATCGGTGAAGCGATAGCGTCCATCAGGAATACGCGCGATGCCCGCACGCATCTTGCGCTCTGCATAGTCCTGTAACGCGTCGCCGGTTGCGACCACCTGCTGCGCACCGTACTTGCGGTAGAGCGCTTCCATGCGCTCCACGCACAGCCGGTTCGCCGAACATTGCGCGCGCAAATCGGAAATACGCTCGTGCGGCACCTGGCAGTTCAGCAGGATCAACTCCTGCACGTCCTTTTGCAGCACGCCTTCGCGGTAGAGGCGAATCGGCGGAATGCGCAGCCCTTCCTGATAGATATGCGCGTGGCCGCGGTCGGCGAAGTCGGCGTGGTGCGCCGTGTTGACGGCCCAGCTCACGATCTTGCCGTCGAAGAAAATCGGCTCGGCGATCACGATGTCGGGCAAGTGCGTCGCGCCACCTTCATACGCGTCGTTGGCGATGAAGATGTCGCCGGGGCGAATGTCCTCCACGGCGTTGCGCTTGAGAATGTGCGGAATCACGCCGATGAAGCTGCCGAGGTGCATCGGAATGTGCTCGGCCTGGCACAGCGCCTGGCCGTTCCGGTCGAAGATGGCCGTCGAGCAGTCGCGGCGCTCCTTGATGTTGGTCGAGTAGCTGGCGCGCACAAGCGCTTCGCCCATTTCCTCGACAATCGACGTCAACGCGCTGCCGATGACTTCCACGGTGATGGGGTCGACGGTGATCTGCATCACACGAACTCCAGAATGAGGTTGAGGTAAGGGTCCACGCTGGCCTTCATGCCAGGCAGCACGACCGTCGTCGTGTCCATCTGCTCGACGATGGCCGGGCCATCGATCACGTTCCCCGCGCGCAGCAGCGAGCGCTCGTACACGGGCGTTTCCACGAAACCGCCCGCCTCGGGCAGCCACACTTCGCGCGCGCCGCCGCGAGCGGCGGACGCGTCGGGCCCCATGTCGGGTTGCGGCTGGAATTCGTTCTTCGCGACGCGGCCGAGGGCTTCGACGCGCATCGCCACGATCTGCACGGCCTCGCCTTCGGCGACGAAGCCGTAACGCTGACGATGCGCCTGCTCGAACGCCGCGCGCAGCGCGTCGAGGGTGTCCGCAGTGATATCGCCCTCGGGCAGTTGCACCGATAATTCGTAGTTCTGACCAACATAACGCAGGTCGATCGTGCGCGTGAGCTGGCGCGCGGGCGCGGCAATGTTCTCGCCGTCGAACCACCGTTTCGCCTTCGCCTGCAATTCACCGTAGCCGTCGCGCAACGCGCCGAGCGCGTCTTCAGCGAGGGGCAGCAGTCGCGTGAGGGCGAAATCCGAACGCAGGTCGGTGAGCAGCAAGCCGAGCGCGCAGAGCGTGCCAGGCGTGCGCGGCACGATCACGTGCGACATGTCCAGTTCCTTCGCGAGCCGCGCCGCGTGAAGTGGACCCGCGCCGCCGAACGCCATCAACGCATAGTCGCGCGGGTCGTGGCCGCGCTGCACGCTGATCACGCGAATCGCTTTCGCCATGTTCGCCGTCAGCACGGAAATGATGCCCTGCGCCGTGTCCATCGCCTCCATGCCGAGGCGTTCGGCGATCTTGCCGATCGCCTCGCACGCGAGATCGCGATGCACCTTCATGCGCCCGCCCAGAATCTCCTTCGGGTTAAGCGTTTGCAACACGATGTTGGCGTCGGTCACGGTCGGCTCGGTGTTGCCGCGGCCATAGCAGACCGGACCCGGATCGGCGCCCGCGCTGCGCGGGCCGACCTTGAGCAGGCCGCCGCTGTCGATGCCCGCGATCGAGCCGCCGCCCGCGCCCACCGTGTGGATGTCGAACATCGGCGCCTTGATCGGATAGCCATGCACCTCCGCCGAACTCGTGAGCTTGCAAATGCCGTCCTGCAACAGCGCGACGTCGCTGCTCGTGCCGCCCACGTCGAAGGTGATGACGTTGGGAAAACCCGCCTGCCTGCCGATGGCCTGCGCGGCGACCACGCCCGTGCTCGGGCCCGAGAGCAGCGTGCGCACGGGCAGCGTCGCCGCGGCGTCGAAGCCGATCACGCCGCCGTTCGACTGCGTGAGACACGGCGCGACGCGCAGACCGATCTCGACGAGCCGGTGCTTGAGCCGCTCGACATAGCGATACATGACCGGGCCGAGAAAGCCGTTTACCACCGTCGTCGACAAGCGCTCGAATTCGCGGAACTCAGGCGCGACGTCGCTCGACGTGCTGAGGAACACGCCCGGCAGCAGTTCGGCAAGCAGTGCGCGCGTGCGCGCCTCGTGCTCCGCGTTGAGGAAGCTGTACAGATAGCAGATGGCGACGGCGCCCACGCCCGCGTCCTTCAGGCGCTGTGCCGCGGCGCGCACGTCGTCCTCGCGCAGCGCAACTTCCACGCGGCCCGTGCTGTCGAGCCGCTCGACCACTTCGAGCCGCAGGTCGCGCGAAACGAGCACGTCGGGCTTTTCGGCATTCATGTCGTAAAGGCTCGGTCGCTTCTGGCGCCCGATTTCGAGCAGGTCGCGAAAGCCGTCCGTGACCACGAGACCCGTCTTCACGCCCTTCAGTTCGATGAGCGCATTGGTCGCGACCGTCGTGCCGTGCCCGAGGAACGACACCTCGCCCGCCCGTGCACCCACGCGCTCGAGCCCCTGCTGCACGGCTTCGATGATGCCGCGCGAAGGATCGTCCGGAGTGGACGGCACCTTCCAGATTTCCAGCTGCCCAGTTTCGTCGTTGAAGAGGCAGATATCGGTGAAAGTGCCTCCCGAGTCCACACCTATGCGCCAGCTCATGGTCAGTCCTTGCTCCAAAGTTGAATTACCGTCGACGAATCGACACGTGCCTGATGGTTCGCGCGAGGGCACTCGAATGGGCCTCGCGCGCGGCGCTCACACTTCGCCGCTGTGAATGATTTGCTTGCCGCGCGTTTCGGGCAGCGTCCAGAGCGCAGCCGTCGACAGCAGCGCGAGACAGATGCCGACGACCATCATCGACCAGCCCAGCCCGTAGCGGCTCGCCATGAAGCCGATCAGCATCGGCCCGAACGCCGCGATGCCGCGCCCGACGTTGTAGGTGAAGCCCACGCCCGCGCCGCGAATGCGCGTCGGGAACTGCTCGGAGAGAATCGCGCCGAGCCCGCCCGCCACAGAGGAAATGCTCATGCCGACGAGAAACACCAGCACGTAACCGAGCGCGAGCGACTGCACCGGCGTGTAGAGGAACGCGACAATGCTCGCAATGGCGAACGCGAACGCGCCCGTTTGCGTGGGGCGGCGGCCGAAGCGGTCGTGGAACCAGCCGCTCGAGTTGTAGCCGATGAAGCCGCCCACGATCTGCACGAGCATGAAGGTGGTCGTGCCCGCCACATGCAGCCCGCGCTCGGTGGCGAGATAAAGCGGCAGGAACGAGACGATCGCGTAGTAGTTGCCGTGCGCGCCGACCAGGAACAGCGTGGACGACAGCGTGGTGCGGCGCAGATCGCGGTGAAAGAGCCGTGCGATGCCCTGGAACGGATTGAGCGGTTTGTGCTCGCCCGTTGCCACGCGGTCACGCATGCCGCGCCGGATGATGAAAATGGCGATGGCGGGCAGCAGACCGAGCACGAACAGCCAGCGCCACGCGTCGTGAGCGGGCGCGAACGAGAACACGAAGTAATAGGCGATGGTCGAGGCGGCCCAGCCGATCGAGTACGCGCTCTGCATGAACGCCATCAGGCGGCCGCGGCTTTCCGCCTTCGCGTATTCGGAAAGCAAGGCCACGCCCACGGGCCACTCGGCGCCGAAGCACAGGCCTTCGAGCGTGCGCCAGACCACCAGTTGTGTGGCGTTCTGCGCCGTGGCCGTGAGCGCCGTCGTCACGGAAAAGCCGAGCACGACCCAGACGAGCACGCGCACGCGGCCATAGCGGTCCGCGAGCGCACCGCCGAACATGCCGCCCACGGCCGAGGCCACGAGGCTCGCGGTGGAGATCGTGCCGCCCAGGCCGATGGAAAGCTGCAACGAGGTGAGGATCGCGCCGAGGGCGAGCGCGAACATGGTGTGATCGAAACCGTCGAGGCCCCATCCGAGGGCCGATGCGACGATGACCTTGCGATAACGCGTGGTATGCGCGTGATCGGCCGGCGCCGCCGTTGCCTCCGGCGCATGCGCCGGGGCCGTGTGGTCAAGTGAAAGCGACTGCGACTGCTTCATTGCAAGCTCCTGTCGATGACGGCTATGCATTGCGACATGCTGATCGCGCCGCCTGGATGTCGCGCGCCGCGCACGCTCGCACCCCTGCTCGCTGATCTTTCAACCCCTGCGCCCGACGTCTTTGCCGAACGCCCATGGAGACCCCGATTCCAGAGCGCAGTGGCCAGCCGCATCCCCGATGTCGTGAAATCATCATGAAAAGCCAAAAACACCACGTCAAGAAAAATCTCACATTGTGTGTTTTTGATATGTTATGTTCTACATTATGGAACTTTGAGAAACCCGCCATGACCGAAAGCAACGCAAAACCAGGCGCCCAACTAATCGATCGGGTCGTGCTCATCCTCGACCTGGTGGCCAACAGTCGCGACACCGGCATCACGCTCAAGGACGTCTGCGACCACACGGAGCTCAACAAGGCCACCTGCCACCGCATTCTTTCCACGCTCGTCGGCCACAACCTGCTGACCAAGGTGGACAAGGGGCGGCGCTACCGGCTGGGCACCAAGATGCTCGTGTACGGCGCCAAGGCGGCCAACGGGCCGGGGCTGCGCAGCCAGTTCCTGCCGGCCATGCAACGGCTCATGGAGGCGACGGGCGAAACCGTCGTGCTGATGGCGCGCGACCAGGACGACTCGGTCTGTATCGACCGCCTCGACGGCGAGTGCTTCGTGCAAACGCTCACCGGCGCGATCGGCGGCTATGTGCCGCTAGGCGTGGGCACCGGCAGTCTCGCGATGCTCTCGTTTCTCGACGAGGGCGAGCGCGACGCGATCATCGCGCGCAACCTGCCGCGCATCGGCACCTATGCGAGCCTCACTGAAGCGCGCGTGCGCACGCTCGTCGGCGAAACCGCCGCGCAGGGCTACGCGCTCGATCGCGGCGAGCTGCTCGTGGGCGTCGCAGGCATTTCGGTGCCGATCTTCGCCGTGGAGTCGGGGCCCGTGGCGTCGCTCGGACTGACGTTCCTCTCCGCGCGGCTCACCCCGGAGCTCATCGAAAAGTGCGTGGCACTCCTGAAGGAAGAAGTCGCGCGTGTCGCACCGAATCTGAATCCGCTCGACCGGCGCCTGACCGCGCCGGGGCGCGCGTAGCTGGCTGGCCGTTCACCGGGCCCGGCGCGTGAGCGTGCGGGCCCGGCGGCGTTTGTTCAACATGAAACGGAACTAGAGGTGGTTGGGTATGGGACCAGTGGTAGACACCGTCGTCTCCTCGACGGCGTTTCCGCGTCATGCGGGAGTGGTGGTCGTGGGCGGCGGAATCGTCGGTGTGGCCACGGCGCTTGCGCTCGCAAAGCGCGGCGTGAATGCCGTCGTCGTCGAAAAGGGTATCGTGGCGGGCGAACAGTCGAGCCGCAACTGGGGCTGGTGCCGCCAGACCGGGCGCGATCTGCGCGAGCTGCCGCTGATCGTCGAAAGCATGCGCATGTGGGAAACCATGAACGTCGATACCGGGCGCGAAACCGGTTTCCGTCGGCACGGCATCCTCTACGCCTCGAAAACGAAGGAAAAGCTCGAGCGCCACGAAACGTGGGCCACCGAGGCACGCGCACACGGGATCGAGAGCCGCGTGCTGGGCACGAACGACTTGCGCCGGCATCTGCCCGAACTTCCCGGCTCGTGCGTGGGCGGTCTCTACACCGCCAGCGACGGCCGTGCCGAACCGCAACAAGCCGCCTCGGCGATGGCGCACGCCGCGATGCGCCACGGCGTGAACCTCCAGCAGCAATGCGCGGTGCGCGCGATCGAGACGAGCAACGGCGCCGTGACGCATGTGGTCACCGAACAAGGCCGCATTCGCACCGACGCCGTGGTCGTAGCGGGCGGCGCCTGGTCGCGCCTGCTCATGAAGGGGCTCGACACGCCACTGCCGCAACTCAAGGTGCTTTCCAGCGTACTCCGTACGCGTCCGCTTGCCGTGCCGATCGAGCCGTGCGTGAGTCTCGGCAACGTGGCGTTCCGCCAGCGCCTGGACGGCGGCTGGACCGTGGCGACTTCCGCGACCAACGTCGCCGACGTCACGCCCGACGCCATCCGTTTCTTCCCGCAGTTCCTGCCTGCCTACCTCACCGAACGCTCGGCGCTCAAGGTCCGTTTCGGCCAGCGCTTCCTTGAGGAGGCGCTGCATTGGCGACCTGGAACGGCCGATCGTCCCTCGATCTACGAGGCGATCCGGGTACTCGATCCGCAGCCGCACCGCCCGACCCTCGAACGCATGCTCGCCGACCTCAAGCGCGACATGCCCGCGTTCGGCAAAGCGGAGGTCTCGCAAACGTGGGCCGGGTTGATCGACACCATGCCCGACGCGATTCCCGTGATTTCGAAGGTCGATGCGCTGCGCGGCGTGGTCGTGGCAACGGGCTTCTCGGGACATGGCTTCGGCATTGCGCCCGCTGCGGGGCGCCTCGCCGCCGACCTGGTGTGCGGCGACACGCCCGTGGTCGATGCTGCGCCCTTCCGGCTCTCGCGCTTCACCGACGGCGAAAAGGTGCGCGCGCAGCACTGGCTTTGATCTTTCGGCCTCCTCAACGGCGGGGTTTCCCGCCGAAGACGGCTTCACGCAGCCAGCGCGTGCGCCAACTGGTCGACGCAGGCCACGATCGCATTGCGCGTGTTGAGCAGATGCACGCGCGTCTGCTCGTGCACGGTCGCAGCGGCGCGCGCGCGCCAGGCCGCGAGCAGTTGCGCATGCTCGTCGTTGTTGCTCGCCATGATGTCCGGCTGCACATGCATGGACAACGACACGTATGGCCGCGCGTGCAGCGAAAGCCCGCGCACCACTTCGAACAGCCGTGTGTGCGCCTCGCATTGCATCAGATGCTGATGGAAATCCTCGTTGAGCAAGGCCCATTGTTCGGTGGTTGGCGCGGCGTGGCGCATGGCGGCGTGGCTCGCCTGCGCGGCATCGAGTTGCGCGGGGCTCGCGCGCAAACACGCGCGCGCGGCGAGCATGGGTTCGAGCATCATGCGCAACTCGTAGATCTCGCTCACGTCGTCGGCAGTGAGGCCGCGCACTTCCACGCCCTTGTTCGGGTCGATCGCCACCAGCCCTTCGGCGCGCAGATCGCGAAACGCCTCGCGCACCGGCGTCGTGCTCACGCCGAGCCGCTTCGCCACCTCCTCCTGGCGCATGCGCGTGCCCGCCTTGTGGATGCCCTTCAGAATCTCCGCGCGCAGCGTGCCGAGTACGTACTCCTGAATCGTGCGATACGGCTTGCCCATGTTGCCTCCCTGGTCGCTTGCGGGTCGCTCGCTGGTCGCGTTGACGCTAGGCGATGGCTTCCGCACTCGCGGCGGGTTCCAGCTCGCGCCGCGCGCCGATCACCTGCTCGATCCACGCCGCCACGCGCAGCGTCGCGAGATCCTCGCCAAACGCGCCGATGGTCTGAAAACCCAGCGGCAAACCGATCTCGGTCCACCCTGAAGGCACGGTCACGGCGGGCATGCCGAGCAGGCTCCACGGCGCGCAGAAAGTGGGGTCGCCGGTGTCGTCGAGTCCTTGCGGCGCGACGCCCGTGGCCGGCACGCTCACGAGCGCATCGCACCCCGCGAGCAGTTCCGCCGAGCGCGCGCGCCACTGCGCCTGCAACGCGAGCGCCGCCCGATAGCGCGCCTCGGGCATCGCCGCGCCTTCGTCCACGAGCGCGCGCATGGGCTCGCTCAACTGGTCGCGATGCGCGCGCGCCTCCGGGCCCACCGCATGGCACGCTTCCACGCGCAGGATCACCTGCAACGCATCGACGATCTCTTCGAGATCGGCGTCGAACTCGATTTCGACGATCTCCGCGCCCGCCGCGCGCAACTGCGCGAGCGCGCCGTCGAAATTCACTTTCTGCATGTCCTGCAAGCGCGCGTCGAACGGCATGCGCACGACGCCCAGTCGCGGCGGCGCGGGCAGCGGCGCGAACCACGCGCGCCAGGCGTCGGCGCTGTCGATCGCTTCCACGCGCTGGGCGACGAATAGCGCGTGCGCGAGCGCCGCCACTTCCACGTCGCGCGCGAGGAAACCGATGTGATCGAGCGACGCCGCGAGCGCATGCACGCCCTCGCGCGAGATCGTGCCGTAGCTCGGCTTGTAGCCCACTACGCCGCAGTACGCGGCGGGACGGATCACCGATCCCACCGTCTGTGTGCCGAGCGCGAGCGGCACGATGCCCGCGCCCACGGCCGCCGCCGACCCGCTCGACGAACCGCCCGGCGTATGATCCCGACGCCACGGATTCACGGTCGGCCCCGGATGACGCCAGGCGAATTCAGTCGTCACGGTCTTGCCGAACACCAGCGCGCCGAGTTCGCGCAGTTGCGCGACGATGGGCGCGTCGGCCTGCGGACGATGACCGCACCAGATCGGCGAGCCGTAGCACGTCGGCATGTCGACGGTGTCGATCAGATCCTTCACGGCCACGGGCAGGCCCGCGAGCGGCGCATACGCATTGGGCTCGACATACGCATCCGGACGATACGTGAACGCGTGCAGCGATTCGAGCGCCTCGGCGCGCGCCACGGCCTCGTCGAGCCGCGCGCGGCTCGCGGCCGGATTGCCGCGCTGCGCGATCAGCGCCGTCACGAACGACGGTTTGGCTTCGTTCATCCTGTCCTTCCCTTCGAAGCGCCGGCGCAGCGCGCCGGCGCGATAGCGGGCGGCGCGGCGCCTACTTCTTCGCGGCGGTCGCGGCAAACGAATTGTCGACGGCACTCGCATAGGTCACGCTGCCAGGCTTGATATTGCCGATCGACTCCTGCAAATCGAGCGCGTTGCGAAACGCCTGCCCGGAAATCTCGGGCGTGGGCGCGTAGATGTTCTGGTCGATCAGGCGGCCCACCGCCGCTTCGACGATCTTCGCGTCGAGCGAGGGAAACTCCGTCTTCGCAACCGCCTTGGCGGTCTCCGGCGACTCGTGGATCAGCGCCTCGGCCTCGCCGATCGACTTCACGAACGCCGCCACCATCTGCGGCTTGTCCTTGATGGTCGAGGCCAGGGTGTCGATGGTCGAGAACGCATAGCCGCCCGGATACGCCTTCGGGAAACCGTACACGACCTTGTAGCCCTGCGCGATGCCGGTGTCCGCCTGCGGTTCGTAGACGGCCGCCGCCTGGCTGCGGCCCGCGCTCACGGGCGCGAGTTCAGTGCCGAGTTGCACCGTGTTGAGCGACACCTTCTCGATCTTCTGATCCTTGATCAAGCGTTGCAGCAGATAGGTGCTGGTCGAGGGCGGCAGCGCCGTGGCCACGCTTTTGCTCGCCATGTCGCCGGGCTGATGCACGCCCGCGTCGGGCGGCGCGATCACCCATACCGGCACGCCCGCCACCACGTTCGCGACGGCCATCACGTTCGCGCCCTTGAGGTTCGCGAGCACGGCCGTCATCGGGTCTTGCAGCGAAAAATCAGCATGGCCGCCGATCACCGCCGCCACGCCCGCCGCGCCGCTGCCGGCCGTGACCTTCTTCACGTCGAGTCCGTTCTTCGCGAAGATGCCCTTGTCGATCGCCACGTAGAGCGGCAAATACTGGATCGACTGAAATGCCTGATACACCGTGACCGGCTCCGCCGCCTGCGCGCAGACCTGAACGCTCAACCCCGTCACCGCAGCCGCAATGGCAATCGTGCTTACTCGTTTCATCGTGCTGACTTCCATGAAATGACCCTTGCTTCCGTGAATTGAACGATCCAGCCCAGCAGCGTCGCCATCAGCGTGAGCACGATAATGCCGAGCCACACCGTATTCAGATCGAACAGCGATCCGGCGACGAACACCTCATGCCCGAGCCCCGCCTGCGAAGCGATGTACTCGCCCACCACCGCGCCGATCAGCGCGAAGCCGATGTTCACGCGCAGCGTCGAAAACACCCACGGCAGCGCGCCGGGCAGGATCAGCTTCGTGAAGATCATCGAGGGCTTCGCGTTGAAGGAGCGGAACAGGTTGAGCAGATCCTTGTCGACTTCGCGCGCGGCGGCGCACGAGGAAATCATCGCCACGGCGAAGGTGGAAATGCCCGCGAGCCACACTTTCGACGTCATGTCCGACCCGAACCAGATGACGATCAGCGGCCCGAGCGCGATCTTCGGAATACTGTTCAGGATCACTGACAATCCTTCCGCGACACCGGAAACGCGCGGCACGAACCAGAGCAGCAGGCCAAGGCCGATACCCAGGCCGCTGCCCACCACGAGGCCCACCACGGTTTCGTAAAGCGTGACCAGCGTGTCGGGCACCAGCGTGCCGCCGTTCAACCCTTGCTGCGCGGCCTGCCAGATGCCCACGGGCGAGCCGAGCAGCTTGCCGTTGATCCAGCCTGCCGAGACCGCCACTTGCCACAGCGCGATCAGCGCCACGACGATGAGCGCCAGGGCACCCGTGGTGCCGAGCTTCGCCGCGCGGCGCGGTTTTGCGCGCTGGCGTGCTGGCGCATTCGTTGAGATCGCAATATCGCTCATGCCGTGGCTCCCGCGTGCTGGATGGTATGGCTGCGCAGTCCGTTCCAGACGCGCGAATGGAAGGTGCGGAACTCGGGCGCCTCGCGTGCCGAGACCGCCGTGCGCGGGCCGTGCGTGGTCAGGCGCACGTCGATATCGTCCTCGATGCGCGCCGGGCGGCCGCCCAGCAGGATCACGCGGTCGCTCATCGCAATCGCTTCCTCGATATCGTGCGTGACGAGCACGACGCTCGTGCCGTTCTGCTCGCGCAGCGCCATCACATCGTCCTCCAGCGCGAGGCGCGTTTCGTAGTCGAGCGCGGAAAACGGCTCGTCGAGCAGCACCAGCGTGGGATCGACCAGCAGCGTGCGCGTGAGCGCCACGCGCTGACGCATGCCGCCCGAGAGCGAATGCGGATACGCATCGGCGACCGCGCCCAGACCGTAGCGCGCGAGCATCTGACGCGCGCGCTCGATGTCGGCGGCCTTGACCTTGCGGTATAGCTCGATGCCGAGCACGGCGTTTTGCAGCACCGTGCGCCACGGCATCAGCAGGTCCTTTTGCAACATGTAGGCGATGCGCCCGGCACTGCCGTCGTCGCGCCTGCCCACGCCGATCTGTCCCGACTGCGGCTCGATCAGCCCCGAGACGAGATTGAACAGCGTGCTCTTGCCCGCGCCGCTGCGGCCGACGATCGAGACGATCTCGCCGCTGCGTACGCTGAAGTCGAGCCGCTCGAAAATCGGCACGTCGATACCGTCGGCAGTCCGAAACGCATGACTGAGCTGATGGACCATCAGGCGGTCCGTACCCGACGCGTGCGTCGAAGCGATTTCCCCCGCGTGCGGAGTTGCAATGGCTGAGACACTCATGAACATCCTCATCGGTACGTGGCGTACGTTTGTGCTGTGCACAACACATAGTGCACAATCAAAAAACCACGGCGCAAGTGAAAAAATAATTCCCGCGCAATCGGGGATTCACCTGCTCGATGATGGTGCGCGAATGCGTATTCGCAGGCGAGAAAAGCACCAGATACGCGTGCGGTGCCGCGTGATCGTGCGCTTTTTTTGATGAGAGTGTGAGATGCGCTTCGCCACGGCGCTTTGGAAGCAAGACCAGCGAATTGACGACTCAGGCGCCTCCCGCGCGAACGCAGGCGGCGCCTGATTGCCATTCATGCAATGCGTGCCTTGCGCACGCGTGGACGATCAGCGGAAGCCGCCCGCCGCCAGCAGATGCTCGCCGGTCAGCCAGCGCGCTTCGTCGGACGCGAGGAACACCGCGACATCGGCGATATCTTCCGGCTGGCCGGCGCGGCCGAGCGGCGTCTTCGCAATGAAATCCGAAGCCATGTCCGAGCCGGTGATGCCCGCGCTATGCGTGCCTTCCGTTTCCACGTATCCGGGGTTGATCGAATTCACGCGGATCTTGCGCGGGGCAAGCTCCAGCGCCAATACGTTCGTGATAGCGTCGAGCGCGCCCTTCGTGCCGGTGTAAATCGCGCTCGCGGGCGGCGTGATACGCGTGACGCCCGAACTGATATTGATGACGCTCGCGCCTGCGCCAAGGTGCTTCACGGCCGCTTGCGTGACGAGCAGCGGGCCGAGCACGTTGGTGTCGAACTGCCGATGGAATTCCTCGGTGGTAATGTCCTCGACCGCCGAAAACGCGTACACGCCCGAATTGTTCACGACGATATCGAGGCGGCCAAACGAGTCGATGGCCGTTTGCACGAGTTTCGCGGCGTCGGCGGGCTGCGAGACGTCACCGCCCACGGCCGTCGCCTTGCCGCCCGCTTCCTGGATCTGCTCGACAACCGCCAGCGCGCCCGCCTTACTGCTTGCATACGTCACCACGACCGCCGCGCCCTCTTTCGCGAGCGCACGGGCGATCGCCGCGCCAATTCCCTTCGATGCGCCCGTAACGAGCGCGACTTTGCCTTCGAGCCTGGCCATGACAAACCTCCAATATGGGTTGAACCGTCCGCTTGCCGCGTCGGTGCTCAACGACAATGTAGAGGGTACGCGGGGCGCGAAAAAGAGCCTGCCGCCGAATGGAGTGGCCACATTTGCCGAACAATGCGCGCGCCATGCCGAAGGCGCGCGTGAGCGCGTGAGCGCCTGGCAGTGCGCGAACGCACTGGGACTGCGGAACCCGAGCATCATCGCCACGTCCGCCAACGGCCGCGGGGCGGACGAAAACCTCGACTACCTGGAGGTCGTTCATGGACTCATACGTTACCCGCCCATCTCGTCTCGCTTCGCGACGCGATCAATGCAATGGATCGAGAAAAGGCGTGTCCGGGTCGCTGGTGTAAAAAACAACGACACGGAGCGAATCGTTGGTGCTGCGGTTATAGCCGGTCATCTTCACGTTCGGCGGCTCCACCATTGCCTGACCTTGAGTAACGGTGACGGGTGCTCTGCCTTCCATCTCCAACGTGAACGCCCCCTCAAGCACATACACCGTCACCGGAAACCGGTGAGTATGAAAAACGGTTTTATCGCCGGGTTTGAAACTCGCTGTCAAAACGCGAATCTCCTGCTTTTCGCCTCGCGGCATACCCTCTACCATTTGCTGAAGAAGCATTTGAGGCTTGACGGCTCCCGACTCTTGCGCCGCACAAGGTAGGCAAAAAGTCGAACTCAAAGCGACAGTTGCGAAAGCCAAACAGGTAGTCTTTTTCAATTTTTCTGCTCCATTCGACATTCGACATTCGACCGCTCCTCTGGGGAAGCGGGGGAATTCAAGGTGCTCAATGCGAGCATAAGTGTTGAGTAAAAATCTGTGCGTTCGGCCACGTTCCATTGGAAGAGTCCGCAACATGTTCTCTCGCCCTTTGCACGTGGGCTCAAGAAGAAGCTGGTCGGCGAATGCCAAACACTGCGGATAGCGCAGACTTGCCCACCCCACTATTCAAGTGGCGGGTGCAGTGGGCTTTACAGACATTCGAGTCTCAACGAGCCAACGACCGTGAGGGGTCGAGACCTGGCGGCGGTTTGCCAATCACCTAAACCGCTCTATTTGCCGGTTGATCAAAATACGGCTCCAATACGCTTTCCATCCACTTCATGAAAGCCCGGACCCGTTGCGACAAATTACGTCGATGGGCAACGACAAGCCACGCGGCAAGTGGCTCAGGTCGCAGATCGGGCAGAACCTCCACCAACGCGCCCCGTTCGATGTGATGCGCAAGCGCCGAATATCCCGCCTGGATCAATCCAATGCCAGCAAGTCCGGCCGCATGATAGGTCTGCACGTTGTTGACTTGCATCGCGCCGGGCAAAGCAAGCGTTGCATAGCCGTCGCCGTCTGGATATTCCCACCCGGCAAGCCTCCCGCCAAGTGTGCGCGTGTAGTGAATCATCTGGTGCCCCAGACCGCGCAGTTCGTCGAGCGTGCGGGGCGTGCCATGCCGCGCAAGATAGCTCGGGCTCGCCGCATTAATCATGCGCAGCTTGCCAAGCGGGCGGGCAATCAACGTCTCGTCGACAATCGGGCCCAGACGAACCACGCAATCGAAACCCTCCTGGACGAGATCGACACGCCGATCGGTGCTGGACAGCTCCAGTTCCAGCTCTGGATGCGCCGCCAGCCATTGCGGCAGCGCGGGAACCACGACGGTTTGCGCTAACTCCGTCGGCATATCTACGCGCAATTTCCCGCGTAACGACGCACCGTTATTCGCGAACATCGATTGCAACTCCTGCACTTCAGCCAGCAGGTCGCGTGCGCGTGAATAAAAGGCGCGGCCATCTTCTGTGAGCTGAACATTCCGCGTGGTCCGATGGAGGAGAGAAACGCCCACATCCTGCTCAAGCTCGCGGATCACCAAAGAGACACGTCCCTTCTGAAGACCCAAGCTTTCAGCCGCACGCGTGAAACTCGTCATTTCAGCAACACGGGCAAAGATCAAAAGTGCGTCGAGGTTTTGCATTGTTCACTCGGTGAGTAACAGAACGTTCTCTCTGGCCTGATTTATAGCTCAATGGTAACTCAGTAGACTCGGCTTCCATGTCCTTGTCTCGAAGGGAACGGCCATGAAATACAAGCAACCCGGTAACGCCGGGCTGTATGTGTCCGAACTGTGCCTCGGCACGATGACGCCGGGCGGCAATGCTGGCGCCGGCATGTGGACGGCGATTGGCGCACCGGGTCAGGAGGAGGCGAACCGCCTCCCGCATACCGGCACTACGACAGGGGCGATCGCAAGCAACCGCCCCTTATTCAATTTCAGACCAACATTGAAGGAAAGCTAAACATGCCTAAAGCCTATCTGATCGCACACGTCAGCATCTCGGATGCAACGGCATACGCCGCCTATGCAAAAGCCGCAGGCGACGCGATGCGCCATTTCGGCCCGAAGCTCATCGCGGCGTCGGGACAGTATGAAAACCTCGAAGGCGAGGCTCACGAGCGGCATGTGATCTTTGAGTTTGATTCGTTCGCCGAGGCCAAACGGTTCTATGAAAGCCCTGAATACCAGGCAGCCAGGGCGCTGCGCGCCGGGGCAGCGACCGGGACGTTTGTCCTTCTCGAAGGGATCTCGTAACGCTGAGCGTGACCGATCGAACTGGTTCGGTTAACTAATCCACAGGCAGTCGGGAAACGCAGTCAAAGCATTTTGGGTTGAAGCCACCATAAACGAAACGCCGCGCTGACTCAGCGCGGCGAGACGACAATGGCGACCCGGCGGTTTTGTGCGCGGCCGACTTCCGTGCGGTTGTCGCCAACCGGGTCGCGCTTGCCTTTCCCAATGATCTCGACGTGTTCGGCAGGAAGGCCGGTGTCGACGAGTTCGAGCCCCACGACCTCGGCGCGGCGTCTGGACAACTCCAGGTCATAGGCGTTCGAGCCCTCCCCGTCGCTGTAGCCATAGACGCGCACGCTGTTGAGCCCCGCCGATGTGAGCGTGCGACCAATTCGCTCGACCGTGCGTCGGGCGTCGGGCTTGAGGTTATAGCGGTCGAAGTCGAACAGGATGGGGCCGGTCAAGCCGAACTCGAAGCCCTGCCCGGTCTCCTCGAATCCCGCAGACGTCAGTGCCTGGACCTGCTTCTGCGTCAGACCACGGTAGAGCGGCGGCGTCTTGCAGCCCCCAAGGAGCAAACACAGGAACAGTGCGCTCACAATGCCTGATCGCCAGATCCTTGCAGGAAACGAGTGTTTCTTCATCGCATTCCCCTCTTGCGCGCTGGCTTCGCACGCGCTGTTTCGAATCCTTGCGACGCTCGGGCTGCTGCGCCATGCCATCGCGTCAAGCCGGTCCGGCAACACCTTCGGCGAACTGCCACGAGCCCGGTCGCGCGCGCTTGGCCCGGTACATCGCCGCATCGGCAGCGCGCAGCAAGCCGTTCGCGTCGCGCGCGTGATCGGGATACAGCGCAATCCCGATGCTCATCATGGCGGCAACCGTGCGGCCATCGGATAACGTGATCGACAGCGTCGTGCCGGACAGGATGTCCTCGGCAATACGGGCGGCGCTGGCCAGTTCGCGCATCGGTGCCAGCATCACGGCGAATTCGTCGCCGCCGAGGCGTGCCACCAGATCGACCTCGTTCAACTGCGTGCGCAACCGCGCCGCGATGCCGATCAGCACCGCGTCGCCCGCGTCATGGCCGAAGCAGTCGTTGATCTCCTTGAAACGGTCACAGTCGAGATAGAGAACGGCGACCCGCTGCTCCGTCACCGTGGCCTCGCCGAGAGCACGCTTGAGGCGCGCCTCGAACTGCAAGCGGTTGGGCAGACCCGTGAGCGCATCGTGGGTTGCCTTGTGTTCGAGCGACGCGTTTTCGTTGCGCAGGTGGTTTTGCCAGTCTTCGAACTCATCGAGCAAGGCGTTGAAGTCGTCGCCGAGCTGGTTCAGTTCAGCAATCGCCGCGGGCTCGACCCGTCGCTCGAACGCGCGTTCGCGCCGCACTGCGTGGGCGACACCGGCCAGCGCGCGCAGCGGGGCAACGATGTTGCGCACCACGCGCTTCGAGCTGACATAGGCGCCAAGTACGCTAACGGCGAGGCAGGCCAGGATGCCGCCGACGCCGCCGAGCAGGAAGCCGAAGAACTGATGCCCCTGGCCACGCATTTCGACGTAACCGACGACGAAGCCGTCGTGCAGCACCGGTACGGTGACGGGTCCGGGCAGCGCAACGTCGGCGACTGCCCGCTCGAGCCGGGCGATCGCACCGGCGGCTGGCGCGCGCCAGGCCGCGAACGGGCGGCCCCTGCTATCCGTGACGACGATCTCAGCCACGTCCTCTTCCTTTGCGATCAGCTCGATCGCCTGGGCCGCTGCGACACGGTCGCCGAATACCAACGCCGCCTCGACCGTATAGCCGAGCGAGCGTGCCAGCAGGTTCAGGTTGTTGCCGGAATAGGCCCGCAATGCGATCACAGCGACCATGATCAACGATACCGTGGCCATTGTGACGGCGACGAACGCGAGACGCAGGTGCGCGCGGCGCAACACGGCTTGCAGCGTCGGGCGCGGCGTGGGCGAAGGGGAAACGGGGGGCGCGGGCTGTGTCATGGCGTCACCGGCCGCCGCGCGAGGTTGAGTACATTCGGGTGGACTCGTACGCCGCTACGCGCCACGGCATCGAGATTGATATCGAACGTGACGCGTTCGCCGTCGACATTGAGACAGAACATGCTGCCTGCGGTGCAGGACGGATCGTGTTCCGCAATCGTCAGGACAGGATGGCCAGCCACGGCAACGCCGACCTGCTGCCGCTCAGTGTCGCTCAGATCGCCTAGATACACGACCTGGCAGGTTGCGCCGAGGGTGGAATCATCAAACTGGACGTGCTGCACCTCGAGCGGCGTCGAGCCGGCGTGCAACGTGTCGACGAGGCCCTGCGCGTAGTCGGGCCGGCCCGTCACGCACAGACGCAGGTGCGCGGGCGGCGTCGGCCAGCGCGTAAAGCTGATGATGCCCAGCACGACCTGGCGCACGGCGGCGTCGCGTGGCGCAATGGCGGGATCGGTACGGCTCGCGCCAGTAACGGCGTGCGCCGTGCTGGCTGGATCGATTGTATTGGCGGGTGTCTCGGCGGGCACCGCCGGTGCCGCGCCCAGCGCGCAAGCCACTGCAAGCAAGACACGGCGAAGCGAGGCCGACCGGCCTGGCCGCCCGGACACTCCCAGCGCGGCGATCTCCGTCGCGCACCCTGGCGTCATTGCAGACGCGCGACAGGCACCCGCCGCGCGCACGCTCGCATTCATGATGGAAACACCTGTTGGCGTCGCTCCGCGCGCTGCCTTCTGGCTCCTGCCATCTGCGGGCCTGCACCAGCTTGTGCGCATAGAAATGCATCTTAGGCGCAAAGTCACACAATCAACCAGTTGTAAGCACCGGTTTTCTTCGTAGCCATCGACGATTGCCGCTGTGCAGCGAATTGATCTGCACATTCGCGGGTTAAAGCGGTCAGTGCAGGTTGCCGTGCAGCCCGTTTGAGGCGCCGCATTCGCGTAGCCAGGCGGAATTTTATGGCTCACCTCGTTTGGAAAATGAAGACCCCGCCACATCTAACCGCGTAACTGGCTAATGGGAGTGGGCACCGTTCCGGCGCGGCCCCGGACCACCCGGCTTCAGGACCTGTGTTTTCGCTGCGCAGTCTGACCCCAGGTGGCGCTCAAAGAGATCAGCAGCGCAAGTCTTTGCGGCTCCGTGTCCCGTATCCGGTCGTTAAACCGTCCTTACGCACAGATATCCATCGGGCGATGGCTACGCCCGGATGGCCCGATCGGCCGGATCGGATTTGACGTTTTCCCGGCTGCCATTCGCTGTGGAAGTTGCACTGCAACAACCTGCTTGTATGGGCCACCTGACAACGCCGGTCAATACCGACGCAGAAGAACGGACTCGCGAAAATCTCGTGCAGCTACCCGTCATGACACCGCGAATAGAGCACGCGTCTGATGGTTTCCCGGTTGTCGAACATGCCGATGTCCGTAAGCTCAAATGCTGATATCACGGCACCGGCGAGAGGCGCCGTACATCGCTGTTCCCGTCCTCGGTGACATAGAGGTTGGCGTTTGAATCCATGGCAATGTGCGCCGGGGTATCGAATAGCGCGGCCGGGCCGACGCCATTGGAAGTGCCCCACGTTTGATCCGGCTGGCCGGCGAGCGTGGACACCACGCCCGAGGGCGTAATCATGCGAACCTCGTTGTTGCCGCGGTCAACAACAAACATGTAGCCGAACTTGTCGACTACGATGCCCGCCGGGCCGTATTGAATCGGCGCGTGTAGCGGATCGTACGGGCCCGTGGAACCGAACGTCGCCGCGCTGGCGGCACCGTTGGTCGAACCAGCACCACCGGTTCCTGCCACCGTTGTGACCCCGGCCTGCGTAACCTTCAGCACCTTGTTGGCCCCGACGTCCATGACGACGACGTTTCCAGACGGATCCACCGCGACGCCGGTGGGCCAGTTGAACGTCGACGTCTTCGGACCACCCGCGAGCGTGGTGACGGCACCTGCTGCCGAGATCTTGCGGATCGCGCTGTTGCCCCCGTCGGCGACGATAATGTTGCCGTTCGCGTCGACCGCAACGTCAACCGGTGCGCTAAAGGTTGCCGCACTGCCGGAACCATCCGCGCTGCCTCGCGTGGGCGAGCCGGCTACCGTCGAGACAGTGCCAGCGGGCGTGACCATCCGGATCGCGTTGTTACCACTGTCCGCAACGAGGAGATTGCCATTGGCATCGAACGTCATGCCCTGGGGCGCATTGAACAGAGCCGATACGCCCTGACCGTCGGCATACCCCGCGCTCACCCCGCCTGCGAATACCGACATCACCCCCGCCGGCGTGAACCGGTAAATCGCATTCCCACCCGCGACATACACGTTCCCGCTCGCGTCCAGTGCGATCCCCGTCGGCCCACAGATGACCGCCTGAGGACTACAGTTCTCGTTGAGGATAATCCCCCCGGCCCCGCAGGGGACTTCGATGCCGCAGGACGTGTTGCTCCCGACGACACCGGGATCGACCACCGTCGCCGCGCCACCAAAATTCGAGACCTGCGCCTGCGCGCTCGCCCACGGATCCGGTGGGTCGTTTGTCGAAGTCGACGCACTCTGGGACGTGGCGCCGGGCGGGTCGCTGCCTCCACCGCCTCCGCACGCGGCCAGCAGCATGACAACGACAGCGGCCTGGGCGAGGTTCATGAGCGGGCATGTGAGACGGTGCGTTGATTGCCGCATTCCGGCTTTGTGCATTTTGGTCTCCTCAGCGTTTTCCGCCTGCATTCGACATGCGGCGAACGTTGAGGATAGTGGGCGCCGCACGGTCTGCGCATGATGCATTTGCACCATTGTGTGTGCCGGCCTCTGACGCACAGCGACATGGGTTGAATCTGTGGTCGATGCCGGACATTTCGTCCAACCGGAGCGACCTGCCGCGCGGGTGGACGACGGACTAGAAGCCGGCGCGTCGAAACTCGTCGGTCAATTCCACGTTGTTGCGCACACCCACGCGATCGTGTATCGCTTGCAGATGATTGCGAACCGTCGCAGGCGAGAGTGTTAGCGTTTTGGCGATGTCCTTATGGGTCAGGCCGGAGACCACGAGCTTCGCCACTTCGAGCTCCCTGGGCGAAAGGTAGTCAACCGGCATGCGTGCGCGCGCCCGCACAAAGACCATGTCGTGCAGCACATCAATCAAGGCAATCACCGCGCGACCCTGAAACCGTGACGGCACGCGCGAATTGATCAGGCCCACCAACGCCGCCGGCAAGGCGCGGTGCATGAGGGTTGGCCACTCGTGACGCAGCAGGTCGCGGAACCCCGGTTCGACAAAATGGAAGTCACCCACCGCATCGCTGATCGCAAGATGCCACGCGACACCACCCGCGTGCGGGCGGATACGCTCCATCTGGAATGTGAGGCTCGTGTTCAATGCCTCCCTGAGATGGGGAAAGACGAGTTCCAGCCGTCTTCGCTGCGTTTCGTCGAACCGTTTGTCCGGATACGCACCGTAAAGCGAAATGACCTGCAACAGGCCGTTCTCGCCCGTCCTGCTCGCGACAATCAGTCCCTGCATGTGACGGTATCGGCGTACATAATCCAGCATCCCTGGGTCATGGTTGCGCGCGCAGACTTCGTGTAGCTCAAAATTCGACACCTTGTCGAGGTGCGTGAGGCACCACGCGGCCACCGGGTCATGTTCCCTCACGGCCTCGTAGTCTCTCAGGCTCTCGGGCGAATCGTTATACAAAAATGGTGCGTGATACTTCGCACCGCGCTCGTCATGGCGCGTGGTTCCCCAGCGCGCCGCGTCAAACGGCACCACGCGCTTGAGCAGCGTAAGCGCATGCTCCTGGAAGGACTCGAAGGGTAGCTCGCGGGCTGCGCGATGCAACAAAACAAGCAATGCGCTGAATTCATGCACGGGTGCCTCCGTTATCAACTCCAGCTTTCCCCCGGCTGAAAACGGCAAACACCGACATCGAATCTTGTATTCGGTCTCTATCTTGATAGCAGAAAAATGACGACACCCCAAGCACTTGCCGCTCGTCTCGCTTTGCGCGCAGACGTCTGAACGGGTAGTGGACAAATCAACACTTCCATCAGAAGATTTCGACCTTAACGAGACGTGCCCCTGGCACGATGGCCCGGTTCGTCCTTCCGACGCATGCGCCGACCCGATCGTCAGGAAAATGAATGAAACAGCGACCCGGAATTCGACACGATTCTTCCCAGACTGCCAATGAGGCGATCCAGGCCGAGAGGCCGTTTTGGGTCGGCCGGTTTGCGTCAGGTGGCCAGGTCAGGCGCCCGAGTCAAGTGTCCAATAATGGCCGGTTTGCTCATGTTTTCGATCATTGGCGCCCTGCGGGGCCGGCGCAGTTCGCTATCGCAACTTGCCGAGCCACAGCGCCGTGAGTGTCGAGCGACTCCGAACGTTGAATTCAGTGTCGACCGATTTGATATGGACATGCGGCTCGTATGCTGTTGGCTTACCAGGTCCGGGTTCGCCTGGCAAGCGTTCATTTGCCCGATTTTCCCTCCGGCCCGGCGGCCGCGTTGGCCGCATTCTCCCCGCCTTCAGGCTGTTTCGGTGGAGCGACGTCACCGCCACGCACTTCACCTGCCCCTTTCGCCTTTTTGAGTTCGGCTTCCATCTTGCTGTAGATCCTGTCAATCGCATCGCCCCCTTGCGCTTCGGCGGGCCAATGCAGCAATTGCCCCCACAACGTGTTACGGTCCGCGGCCTTGCGCCATGCTTCTGACGTGGGGAAATTGGCTATCTGCTCGTCCCACTCCGTCAACATGCCCCACTGTAAGCACTCGAGCTCCGCAAAGCGGCCGACACCTCGAATGCCCCTGAATTCATCTTCGGGCAGGAAATCGGGCTTCCAGGGAACCTTCGCAAGGCCGTAAATATAGCCAATGGGACGCTCCTTCAAATCGCCAGGATCGTTCGCGCGAAACATGCCTGCCGCCGTAGCCGCAGTCATGCCGATCGAGCTGGTACGCGCGACCACCTCCATCAGGCACTCCGGCGTGAATTTCGCCTTGTCCCACTGGTGCGAATCGGCAAACATGCCAGCGATGCGCGCGAAGTATCCAGCGCGCGAAAGCGGGTCAGGCGGATACACGCCAACGACTTCATCGAAGCGTCCCTTGCGGATAGCGGGCAGGTCGAGCGTACCAACCAGATTGGTAATGAGCGCGTACACGAATCTGCGCTCCACCGCGCTCTCCTGCAAGCCTTTGAGCTTGGGAAGCATGCCCGGCGTCACGAACGTATAGAAGTTGGTCTCCTTCTCGCCGGATTCATCGCGACGCTTGAGAATCGGATCGAACTCGTCGAACAGAATGACCACCCGCGAGAGCATCGCCAAGGCGTCGAATACGGCGCGGGCACGCCCTTCGACGTTGGCCTCGCCGCTCTTTGCCAGATCGCTCGGCGTCACCTCCACCAGCGGTAAATCGCAGGTGCGCGCAAGCGCTTCGATCAACATCGTTTTTCCTGTTCCACCAGGACCGTGCAGCACCAGCGAACTCCTCACGTCACTACCGGCTCGCGTCACATGCGCACGCATCTTCTGCATCGTCATTGCCAGCGACTCACGGCCAATATCATGCTCATCGCGCTCCAGCTCGCACACCCCTTGCTGGGCGAATCCATAGTCCGGGTAAAAGAGCTGGCCAAGTTTCAGGCCTTTCGAGGTCGGATGGCGCACGGTGAAATGATCGAGAATCATGTCGTTGATGCCTTCGTCCAGCATTCGATTCAACGATGCGAGACTTTCCACCGCGTCGACCGTGGCGTTCACGTCTTCTTTCGCGCGCCGGTGATCGAACTCCTTGTACCAGCCTCTGATCGACTCTTCTTCGCCGTAGGCGCACTGGCGTTTGAAATAGTGAAACATATGGCTCACGCGCTGCCGGTCGATAGGCACATGGGCAACACGAATGAGTTCCGCCACTGCGCCCAACTGTTCCTCAGTATGGACGGTGTACATGCACTCTTTGTGCTCGTGGAAAGGGATGAGGCCGGTGAGCGTGCCGTCCGCCGACAAATCGGAGCAGATCAGGCCCGCTGCGAGCTTCAGGCGTTCGAGCTCACTCGACTCCGGTTTCTTGCCGAGCGTGAGCGCATAGGCAGGCGCCGCGTATGCGACTTCACCCGGCTCCCACGTTCGTGTGTCGGTATGATTGGCTGCGGCAAGCTGCGTGTCGATCACCGACGACAAATACCGTTTGCTCGCGCCCATGCTGTGGCGCACCCCCTCTGCCGCGTCGCGAAACAGCTTCGCGACTTCCTTCATCCAGTCCGGGCCGACGAATTTTTTGTGCGCATCCTGGGTCAATGCACGTCCACGTCCGATCGCATTGAGCGCGAACGCATGCCCGGTCTGCGACGGCCAGTCTCCCTCGTTGGGCGCGTGGGTGGGGAGTTCCTCGGCAACGATCTTCAGATTCTCCGCCAACGCTTCGAGGCTACTCTTGACGATGCCATGGAACTCTTGAGTCAGCGTGTCCAGATTGAAACGGCGACCGATCAAGGGCGTGATGTTAAACACCACGTTGTGCTCGGCTAACGACAGTTCCGTTTCCAGTTCCCGCAGAAGCCTTGCCTTGTCGAGTTCCCGCCACGCTTCCGGGATGCCCGGATAAGCCAGTGTGCCAAGATAAGCGTTGGTACGGTCCAGATACTCCAGCAGATCGGCCGTCTGTTCGAGCACCTTCGCGAGATCGCAGAGCGCGCGCACACATTGACAGGTCGAATACGCCGTCACCCAGCCGTCATCGCCACCACGCGCCCCGCCGATGCACCAGTCCGGTTCGGCCGCCGTGAAAATCTCGCGTACGACCCAATACCACGAGCGCATGGTCGCCCCTGAGGTCGCCAGGTGGCCAGTCGCAATGCACATACGCATGCCTTCCGCCGCGGCCAGCACGGGCGCGTACTCCTCCTTCAACTCTTCGATCGAGACGTCCTTGACACGGTCCTCGATGTTTGCAACGCTGACTTCGACTTCCTTTCGATTCCGTGCATACTGCAAACGCACGCGCGCACATTTCCAAACCTCATAGCGCTGCTTTGCGGCGGGCTCCAGAACCGTCAGCGCCTTTCGCCCCTTGTTGCGCATCTCCGCGCTCGCTTTCCTGATCTTGTCGAGTGCCCGCAAGTCGTCCATATGCGCTTCGAGATCGTGCGGCGGCTCGACACGCGACTCGCGGCGCTGCGCGTCGCTCATTGCGCCAATGGCGCTCGACCACGGCACTACCGGCTTTGGCATAACGCTCTCCTCCGGCGCGCGAAGCGCCTTCGCAATGAGTCTGCAACACCTCGTGAACGAAGCCGTCGCTCGCCTTCTCTGCAAAAGTACGCGAGAGCGCGGACGACACTTCGCAGTCCTGCTTATTCGCCCCGATATGAATGCCGTTGCGCAGCGTCGCATACGCGAAGTATTTAAGCGCGCGTTCGCGCAACCCGCCGGGTTCGGCGGTCTGACCTGAACGCTGCAAAAACGTTCTCGCGACGAGACCGCCTGTTGAGTGAGCGGATAGACAGCGGCGGAAATCGTTCTTGCGCGCGTCATTGAAGCCGCAAAACGGATCGGCGGTGGTTTCACCGATATCCACCTGATTCGTTGCGAACCCACGCATAGGGATGATGGGGTCGTACGAATCCGGGCTCACGTTGGACATGGGCATGCGCTTCTCCCGCGCGGAGCCGCGCGACATCGCTCACGTGAAGAGCGTGTCGATGGGAAATGCGGCTTTCACTCGATGGCGAGCGGCGCGCGGACTGCCTTGATGCCCGAAATTCGCGAATCGGGGCAATGAAACGACCCGACGCGACGCGTCTGATCCTAGTATCGAACGGGAAGCAGACCTGAAATGTGCGGTAGCGCACATTACTCTCGCGCGTTTTCCGGCCCTAAGCGCAATTTCAGGCGCTGCCTGTGGGTCTGCGGGCCTGCGGGCCAGGACATCCCGTCCGCCAGAATTGCACGTGGTTTACGCAACCGCCGGATCAAAGGCCAACGGTCAGCGCCAACCATCGGCCACTATTGCCGCGTGAGCATCAGGTTCAGGTTCTGAACCGCAGCGCCGGATGCCCCTTTGCCAAGATTATCGAAAACCGCGGACAGCAGAACGTGCCCGTGTTCCTCGTCGGGAAATACGCTTAAACGCATGTCGTTCGTACCGTTCAGCACCTGCGGATCGAGGTGCTTCAAACCGCCCGATTCGTGCAGTGGCAAAACACGCACATGGGCCGCCTCGGCATAGTGGCGTGCAAGGCATGCGTGTAACGTGGCGCCATTCACGCCGGGGGCCAGCAACCGAAACGCCAGGGGGACCGTCAGCACGATGCCCTGGCGGAACGAACCATACGCGGGAACGAAGATGGGACGCTGCGCGAGCCCGGCGTGCCGCTGGATCTCCGGGGTGTGCTTGTGCGCGAGTTCCAGACCATAGACCTGGTATGAGGGCGCGTTGGCAGCGTCCGGTCCCTCGTGTTCCTCCACACCGGCACGCCCGCGTCCGGAGTAGCCGGATACCGCATGAATGCTGATCGGGTAGGTGTCCGGGATCAGCCCGGCCTGCGCCAACGGACGCAGCAGACCGACTGCGCCGGTCGGATAGCAACCCGGATTGGTGACCCGACGGGCGTTCGCAATCCGCTCGGCCTGCCCCGGCGTCATCTCCGGGAAACCGTAAGTCCAGTCCGGTTGCGTGCGGTGGGCGGAGCTTGCGTCGATAACCCGGACAGCAGGATTGACGATGGCGCCCACGGCCTCGCGCGCGGCGGCATCCGGCAAACAGAGGATGGCGATGTCGCAGGCGTTGATGGCTTCTGCGCGACGCCGCGGGTCTTTACGTTCCGCAGCGGCCAGGGTGAACACGCTGATGTCGGTCCGGTTGCGCAGCCGGTCGTGGATTTGCAGGCCGGTGGTGCCCTGGTCGCCGTCGATGAAAACTACGGGAGAGCTCATACGTGGATGACTCCGCTGACTGTGAGTGGTAACGGGGGAAAACGAGGGGGAAAGCGAACCCCTATGTTGCGCGGACGGTTAGAATAGAGAAAGTTGAATTTCATAACGTTGATATTCAGGTTTTCTGAATCTGGACGCCCACATGCGAGAGATCAGCCTGGACCGCTTGCGCACGCTGGTCGAAGTTTCCGACCGTGGTTCGTTCGTCGATGCGGCGCGTGCGTTGCACCTCGCGCCGCCAACGGTCAGCCTCCACATCGCCGAACTCGAAGACCGCATTGGCGCTCCGCTCCTGTCACGCAAGCGCGGACATGTGGGGCCGACGGCGATAGGCGAGGTGCTGGTGGAGCGTGCGCGCCGACTGCTGGCCGACGCGGAGCAGGCCCTGGACGATATTCAACGCCAGGTGGAAGGACTCGAAGGGCGCGCGCGGCTGGGCGCGTCCACGGGTGTGATCGCGCACTTGCTGCCGCAAGCGCTGGAGGTCCTGCGCGAGCATCATCCCGCCATCGACATTCAGATCGCAGTGCTAACTTCGCAGGAAACCCTGTCCCGGCTGGTGGACGGGACGCTGGATGTCGGGCTCGTCGCACTGCCTCAGCCCCCGGTGGCCGGGCTCGTGATCAAGCCCTGGCGCCGCGACCCCGTGATGGCCTTCGTGCCGGCGCATTGGCGGTGTCCGGCCCGCGTCACGCCTGAATGGCTCGCCGCCCAGCCGCTCATCCTCAACGACGCGACCACGCGTCTCTCGCGCCTCACTACGGAGTGGTTCGCGACCGCGGGGCACCATCCCGCGCCGCGCATTCAGCTCAACTACAACGATGCGATCAAGAGCCTGGTAGCGGCAGGTTACGGTGCAACGCTCCTGCCCCACGAGGCCACGACGCCCTTACCCGACGGGCGCATTGTCATGCGCCCGCTGCGCCCGGCGTTGTGGCGACGGCTCGGTATTGCCCATCGTGCAGGGTACGTCGAGCGTTCCACGCAACATGTGCTGGACGTGCTGTGGGATTTGCGATTGGCGTAGGCGTTGCCATTTTCTGCGCAGGTGCCGCCCATGACGCCTCCGACGCGCATCACAAGCGACCTATCCTGAGCCATTCGAGAGCGGGATGCTCGCCGGGTACCGCTTGAGGAACGACTTCATGCGCCAGTCTCAAGCCTCGGGCCGAGTTGGCGAACCAGACGACCGCATCCTGCGTCGTACGGTTGGCGAGAACGAAAGCCCGGAACCCCGGATTGTTTCCCCAATGAAAGAAGCCATCCTGGAAGGGTTCGAGACCCCAACCCAATCCCCAGGCAACGTTGGGATCGGGCGGGTTCCGGCCGTGGAGGTGTAGCGGCGCGGCGGTTTTGTCACCATTTCGCGTTGGTTTTAACACCGTTGGCCACAGTCAGCTTTGCGAGAGATTTGACACTACTTGGGCTTACCGTCGGCAGTCAGGAAATCAGCGCCGCTGGACAGGGATAGCCCTTGGGCTGCCATACCGTCTGAGGTCAGTGCTCTGAAGCGACACCTACAGCCGGCGTGAATCGGTGGAAGACGCTCCCAGATCTTGTCGGTGTAGTGAAAAACGCGCTGATGCCTTTTTCGGCATAGCGCGCAAGTTTCGGCATCGTCGATGCATATCCATTGCCAATACGGCCGGGTATCGATTGACTCTAAGGCTCGTTCTGCTCGGCGTTTCATTGCCGACCGCATCTCTGCGTCGAATCCCGGAGGTCTGCGCGCCATCTCCATCTCCTTTGCTCTGAAGTTTGGATGATGCCATGCCTCTAAGAGCAGCCGCCAGCACGCTTGAGCCGCCTGACCGGCTCAGATGGCGCGCGGCGTCGGATCGATCGTTGCGTTCGCCAGACAGTGCCCCTTCCCGAAAATCGCGTCGATCAGCGGCGCGACGATCTTCGCCCAGCGCTTGCCCTCGATGAGCGCATTCCCTGTCCGCGTCGAGATGGTCTCGGTCGCAGGCCCCCCGAATAGCGCGTTCCCACATTCGTCGTAGGCGACGGCCATGCTTTTCGCGCGACTCTCGGCACCGAAGCTGGCCTGCGCCAGCATCGCGACGAGCAGCACGGGAGTGACGACGAGGCACATCAACCACAGACCCACGAGTTGCAGGCGGCTCATTGTGCTTCTCCCTGGAGGATGGGCTGGATTCGGTCGGCCGCAATCACTGCGGGCGTCGGCGCGGTGGGGTTGGCGAGGTATGCCAGTGCCTCCTGAATCGACGGGAGGTTCGGATCGATGCTGGCTTTCGCGGAGACAGCCATCTGATAGGTGTTCCAGAACTCCGCGATGATCGAATCTGGCGGGATCTCTACCGTCGGCACGGGATTGACCAAAGCGCTGCCCACCGGGACGCCCGAGGTAGCAAGCGCCTTCAGCAGCATTCGCTCGCTCGTCGTGAAGGCCAGATAGAACTGCATCGGCGTGAGCAGGCTGTAATAGCCGCCCGCCCCAACCCAGGCACCGTCAATGAACTGGGGAGTCACCCCAGGCGTCATCGTGGGCTCGATCAGCGTGCTGTTGTCGTGGATAAAGGGGCTGTCGACGACTCCCGTCAAATACCCCTTGGCATCGTATAAGAACTGAACCGGCATGATCTCCCTCACTGGACACGAACGAACTGACCGGCATTCCCGGTCAGGTACACGTATTGGCTGGTCGGCGCGGCCCCCGTCCATACAGCGCCCGTGATCACGGCCGCCGCCGCGCTGGCCACGGTCAGGCCCGAAACCAGCACGGCGATGGTGCCGTTGCTGGCAATCCCCGTCCACGCGTTGGAAGCGACGGCCACAACCGACCAGTTGATCCCGTTGGTGCTGATTGCCACCACCGTATTGCCGGAACCCGCCAACGACGCGCCGATAGCGATGAACTGACCGTTGGTGAAGATGATTTCAGACCATGCAGCATTGCCGGGCAACGTCCCGATCTGCCAGCCGCCAACCTGCGCATCGTTGCTGGCGTTCAGGCTGCCGACCGTGCCCGTCCAACCGGCCGGCGTTGTGGGATCCAGGCGGTACATGAAGTTACCGCTGGTCTGGTAGCCCGTCACGTTGCCGTAGCTGTTCACGATCGGGGTCGCGCAGGCCGGGTGGGCGGCGCTTGACCATGTGTTGTTGGTCGTGATCGAGTTGGCGATAGCCACGGTCACACCATTGCCGTAGGCAACACCTGTGATGCCGCTAATCAGGGGAATGGCCGAGCTAGCATTGGCATAGTTGCCGTTGCTGTCGTACAGGTTGTTTGTCTGGGCCTGCCACGTATTCGGATACGCATTGATGAGGTATGAGAGGCCGATCCCCCATAGATTCCCATGCAGGCTGTCGTAGATGAACTTGCTGCCATTGCTGCAAGCCCACAGGCCGCCAGGTGCAGTGTAGTAAGGCACGTTGCTGCTGTCCTGCGGCAGCCCTGCATTGGTATACGCGTAGATACTCCATGTCGTACCGTTCGCGCTGGTGTAAATCACATTGCCAGTACCCGATGCATACGCGGTCGTGTAGTAAAACGCCGCCGAGACCGGATCATAGGAGACGTAGCCGGACGCGTTTGCGACCGGCAGCGTCCGCGATGTCCACGTCTTTCCATCCGTACAGGTTGCGTAGGTGGCCGAACCTACCGCGTGCGCCACGAAGATGCCAGCGCCGAATGCGATCGATTGCCACTTCTGGGACGACGGCAACGTCGACGCGGTCCAACTGGTCCCGTTGGCGCTGTAGTTGGACACCGTCGATGCTACCGAGCCACCAGCGACCGCGCACCACACGCTGTTACCGTATGCCACGCTTTGCCACGTCGCGGAGGTCGCCATTGACGCGGCCGTCACAGATGTGAATGGCACGACCTGGGTTACCGTCGACGTGTATTCAGCCCAGACGGCTGCGATGGTGGCCGCTGGTGTCGAAGAGTTCCACTGCGTCAGGATAAAGAGGCCCAGCCCGAACGCAATCGATGTCCACAGCCCCGATGCAGCCAGCGCGCGCGAAGTCCACGTAATTCCATCGGGGCTGGTGAACATCACCGCGTTCGCGGTGCCATTCTGGACGAGCGCGAACAGACCGTTTGCATACGCCAGCGAACTCGGGGTGCCGCCCGGACTGCTGATTGCGGTGTATGCGGTCCATGAAACGCCGTCCGGGCTGCGCAGGACTGCGCCTGAAGTGGAGACGGCCACGAAGATGCCGTTGCCGTACGTCACCGCCGCGAAAGTCAGATATGTGGTCGGGATGTTGCCCGCGCTCCAGGCCGTTCCGGTTGCGCTGTAAGCCGCGTACATGCCGGATGACGAGCCCTTGCCAATCATCGTGAAAACGCCGTTCCCGTATGCGCAGCCCGTCCAGATGGCCGAGTTTGGCAGCGTGGCTGTCGCCCACGTAAAGGAGGCACCCGGCCCGATCGGCAGGTAGTAGGCCGTGCTGGATGCCGTGGCGATCGTGCCGATCACCATACCGTTACCGTAGACGACACTGGAGAGAACGGCCGGAGTTGCAAGCGACGTCCAGTTCACACCGTCCGGGCTGTACGCACACACTGCAGACGTGGCACAGAACGCCACGAAGTAGCCGTTGCCGAAGACGACATTCGTCCACTGCTGGCTACTCGGCATCGCATACTGGTTCCAGGTGTAGCCGTCGCTGCTCACCTGGCAGTTCGCCTGGGCCGAACCGTTGGCCCCGACCGCGACGAAAATGCCGTTGCCGAAGGCGATTGACGAGGCATAGACACCCGCAAACGGCGCAGTGTTGTAGATCGCCTCATAGGTGGTGGCATTGGTCGGGTAAAGCCCCGAGAGAATGCTGTAGATCGCGCGTGCGACCGGCGTCTTCGTTGCCTTGAACGTCGCACCACCTTCGAACACCGTGGCGAAGCCGCCAATCGGGATGTTGGTCAGGCCGATCCCGTTTGTCAGGAAATCGCTAAGTAGCATTAGACCAGCCTCCAGGTTGTTCCGTTAAACCAGATAGTGAATTTCTGATCGGCGACGTTAATCGTGAGGCTGGCGTTGTAGCCCATGATCGTCGATCCGTTGTTACCGAGAACCCACGGGTTTCTTCCCCAGCTCCCGTTTACGTCCTCAAAGGTCAGCGACTGACCTAACGTTGGGCTGGCCGGCAGCAGACATGTGAACCGGCTGTTGGCGGTGTCCACCAGATACTCGCCCTTGGTCAGAATCGTCGCCGCATTGATGTACTGCGCGCCCGAACTCGACGCTGCGGTGGACGTTTGATACAGGAGCACCCAGTTGCCTGCACCGTCACACACAAATTCAGCGCTGGTGGCCACTGGCAACGTGAAGGACGCGCCAGCCGAGCCGCCAACGAACTTGTCAGCGGCGTTGGGTGTCAGCGTGATCGTGCCGCCGTTTGCGAACGCAGAAAAACGGAAGCCGTTCCAGAGTCCCGCCGTCGCTGCCAGGTTCAGCGTGCCGGTTCCGACGAATTTTTCAGTGTTGCTCGATGCGGTAACCGCAACCGTGCCTGAGAGATTCGCAACCGGTTCGCTCGACTGCACGCCAGAAGCGCCGACGCGCAGACTGCTGTCTGCCAGTTGCAGCCCGAGGTTTCCATTCGTGACCTGAAAACCGTTGCCAGCTCCGAATGCAAGCTCACCGCTGCCGTCGATCGACAGGGGGCCGGCGCTAGCAAGCTTCAATGCAAGACTGCCGGCAGAGTTCTGCAAACCGCTGCCGATGCCGAGCGTGAGATTTCCATTTGCATCGGTCGCGAGTGGGCCGAGCAGCTTCAGCGCGAGGTTGCCACTTACGTTCTGAAGCCCGGCACCGATACCCAGGCGCGCGAGCGCGCCGAGCTGCGACAGCACGATGCTGTTCACGAGGAAACTGTTGGTCGGCGCATCGTAGGTCGCCGTAACAATCGACGCGGGCGCGATGTCCCCCGATTGAAGAGCGGTGCCGTCATCGCGCACGAGCGGCACGGCGCCCGCGCCAGCGTTAAGCGTGCATGCGCCCGTGTTCGCGTGTACCGCGCGAAACTTGACCGTCTGCCCGGTGGGATATGAACTGACGGCTGGATTCAGCGCGACGACGTAGGCATTGACGGTGCCCGTGTCGATCAGGTATTCACCGGCACGCGCCTCGATCAGCGTTTCGATGGCCGTGAGCAACTGATTCGTTTTCGAGCTGTCGAGCGTGAAGCCCAGACCCTCGATCACCCCAGCGACTTCCTGCTGTATCGAGTTAAGCCAGGCCGCCGTGACCAGCGTACCGAGAATATCGTTGAAGGGATCGCCGTCGACGAACAATCCGTCTGGCGTGTCGATGCGCTGCATGTCAATCTCCGATCGTGAAGTGCGTGCCCGCCGCGACGATGTCGTTCAGCCACGCCGTCAGTGTCGCGATCTCGTCCGCGCTGAGAGCCGATCCATCGCTATGGCGAATCCGGATGCGCAGGTAATACATCACGGCACTGGGAATCACCAGCAAGTCACCGGCTCGGCTCGTTCCCGCACGAAAGCCCCGCGGTTCGTCGAGCACGGCGACGTAGCCGAGCGATGCCAAGAGGTTCGTGATGTACGGCAGGGACAGGCCGCCGGTCGCGTTGATGCGGGCATAGACGACCGTCTGCCGTTGTTCGACGGTGGCGCCCGCCGGCGGCGTGATCTGGTAGAGGCGCTCCCAGTCGGCGAGAAACGCCTCGCCACCAAAGAGCCAGGGATCTGGCGAGAGGATCGCATCTGCGCTGGCCAGCGCATCGTCTAGTGCGTTGCCGTCGCCAGCGAGCTGGGCGGTGATTCGCGCGCCGGTCGCGTCATAGCTCACCGGCGGCAACAGACGGGCGAGCAGGTCTGCGTGTTTCAAAGCGGCACCACCTGCACATTGCCGAGTTGCAGCCACTCGATCGTCTCCCCACTATTTTCGGGAGTGACGTTCGCCGTCGGTGTCTGGATCGCACGATCCACGACACCGTTGAGCGTGCTGATGAGTGCCTCGGCCTGGCTGCGGATCATGGGATCGGCTGGGCGGAACGCTGCCATCCAGTTCGCGAGAGTGGTCTGCACGGTTGGCTGCATGTCTTCAGGCTCGCCGCTTGAAACCTGAAGCGCGACGAGGAAATCGATGCTGCGGATCACCGGACCACCGACCCATACATCTGCGATGCCAGCCGGGCGCAGCGTGTCGATATGGGTCTTCACGGCGTTAATCGTGGAGGCAGACGGGAGACCACTGCCGGACGTGATGAGCACGTCGACCGTGCCGGGACCGCGCCGTAACGGATAGACGTAGGCCGCTGTAACGCCGCTCACGTCCATCGCCCAGCGGCGATAGTCGTAAGCATTGCCACCGGCCGGCGGGTGGCGCAAGAGATCGAGCAGGCGGGCCAGCAGCTCATCGTCGGTCTCGACATCGGTGCCGCCCACCATCGAAACGACGCTGGCCACGCTGGAAAAATTCTGCGGGGGCGACGAAAGCGCGAGCGCAGTACCCTCATCAAGATTGCCGGCGCTTCCCGCAACTACCGCAATTGCGCTCACAGTGCCGGTGCCATCGGCACCGAGCGCGGCGGCAGCCGTGGTCTGGTACTGCGTCCCATCGGGTGCGAGCACAATGAGACCCGAACCAGCCTGCTCGTTCGGCTGGCCGTTCAGCAGAATGGTGCCTTCGGCCGCCTTGGCCTGCTTTTTCGACAGGCCGTGCAGCGTCGCATGTCGCGCGAGCATGTCCGGATCGGCGCTATCGGGAAAGATCTGGCGCGCGATCCATTGCTGATGGTCGTAGAGCCCGGAGACGGCGCTCGCGGTGGCCGCAGCTCGAATGCCATTGTCCGAGTCTGTCGTGGTGTCCGCATCGGCATCCTGATTGGCGATGTCGCGCAGGATGTCTGCCTCGATTGTGGCGAGGTCCGGTACCGGGTAGCTCATCAGATCACCTTTACCGCGTGCTGGAACGTCTGTGTGTCGCCTGTCGGATCGACGACAGAAATCGAGAGCACAAGCCAGCCGCCCTCGGGCTGGCTCGCGGTCACCGTAATGTTTTGCGCGCGCGCGTCATCGAGGAGCGGCTGAAGCGCCTGCTCAGCGTACTGTTGCGCGAGCATGGCAATGCGCGGGACGTCCTTTGAACGCCTGAGCGTATAGAGCAGCGAGCCCAGCGCGGTATCGCGCCAGTACGAGCCAAGGGGAGTCTGAAGGCGCAGGTAGACGGCGTTCGCGAGCGTGGTCGTTCGCGTGCCGGTGTAGTCGCCTGTGGAGGGATCGAGAAGCGCGTCCATGCGGCCATTCTCGGCGCATGGACCTCTGGGATATCAGGTGAAAGGCGTCAGTGCTCGGCTCTTTCCGGAAACTCCGGGTACTTGCGTCGCAGCTCTTCGAGATACTCGTAGCCCTTCCATGTCATACGGCTCACATAGACCTTGGCGGGTTTTTCCTTGGGATCAAGATGGCCGTGAACGAACTCCGCTTCGAGGAGGAGTACATAGTGGAGAAGGACTACGTCAGGCTCAATGTCGAGATAGTCGTTCAGATCCCGTTCGACCGCCTTGTCCTTGAATATCGAACTCTGCGCCTCGATGTTCTCAAGCAGCGACAAAAGGAGTTCCTCGTTTCGTTTAGCGTCCATATCGTTACCGTCGTTGTGAAAGCAACATTATGCCGATAACGGTGGTGTCGTTCTTCCTCCCAGACTGTCGATGTGGGGATGGTCCACAAGGCTCTTGTCGCCAGCTACAACGTCACCCGTTACCTCCACCGAGCCATCAACGGACATCTGACCACTCGTGTTCATGTGCGGCGTGTTGACGGTGAATGACGTCGATGCATCGATTGTGGCGGTCTTCGTTGTAATGTTGACCGCATCTTCAGCATTGATGTTCAAGGTCTTCGTGGTGAGGTTCATCACCCGGTTGCGGTTCAGGATGATTGAGTCGCCTTCGTCCGTGTAGATGGCCACTTCGCCGCCCTTGAGCCCCTTGATGCGATACGAACCATGTTCGGTCGCGACAATGATGCCGTGGGCCGTGCGGCCTCCGATCGGGAGCACGACTGCCATCGTGCCCGCGAGTGGCACGGACGTGAAGCCATAGTGCTGGAACAGCTCGTTCGCTTCGAGCTGCTCGCCAGCGAGACCCGTACCGTCGACGAACTGCACGCCAGATGGCGTGCTCACGTCGGCGATCACAGCGCGGAACGCGAGGCGAACACGCGCAATCGCCCGGTTGATATAACCGTCAACCTTGTGCCACATTGATGATCTCCTCCGCTGCGCTCTTCTTGCCGCCTCGACGCTTTTTCTGGTGCGGATGTGCGTCAAGTGTCCACACGCCGTCTTCCTTCAGCGTGAGCGTGGTCGTGGTGCCCATGCCACCGCGCCCCTTCGAGAAGCGCCGCCCCATCATGAAGAAGATGGCGTCGATGCCGTGCGGCTCGGAAATGACGTGCACCCGTTGGCCCGGCTTCCAGAGCACACCATCTGAAGTGCGATGGCCACGAACGTGCGCGGTCAATGTCAGGCCGGACAGTCGCGAATCCATCAGCAGCTTTCGCGACCGCGATTGCGCAACAGCAGCGCTGTCACATTCATGGTCGACCACGATATGCGGCCGGTACACGCTCACACTGCTGTCGGTCGCCGTCGCCTTCAGTGCATTGCGCCCGGCTTCAACGGATGTTCCGTGAGCCTGCCCAAGGACCGTAACCTGTGAGTAGCGTTCGGCCATGCTTCGGTTGCGGCGCAGGCTGATGACGTTGTTGCCGTCGCCGTTGCGGCGCAGGATCAGCGTTGCTACCGGCGGCGTCGTGTAGTCGGGTCCGCCGATGACGAGCGTGCCATCCGGGTCGCACCACGGCCACAGACCGTTTGCCTCGGCGACATTGGCGAGGACGTGCCATGCTGTGTCACCCGGTTCAACGTTGATTTTCTCGGTCGTGTAGGTCGAATCCGCATCAACGCGAATTTTGGTGAGGCCGAGTGGCCGCACAACGTTGGCCATTACCTGCTCAAGCGTCACTTGCCGTGATACGAAGATAGGCGCACTGGAGTCCACGAGGATCGCCGCGTTGTCGCGGCCCGCGAGCGCGAGCGTGTCGCGATTCTTGCCGACTTCCTCATCGATCGTGTCGATGCGGCCGGCGAGGACCGTGTCACTGCCGAGGCGCAGCTCGATCGTTGCACCTTCCACGACTTCGGACGGAAGCGTACCGCGCGGATGCGCGAGATCCACCCGCCAGGCATCAGCGGGCGTGAGAAGCTCCGAGTCGATCTCGTAGCTTGTCCAGTCGTCGTGGACATGGCCGCCGACGAGCAAGCTGATCTTGTCGTTGTCTGCTGTCGGATTAGCTTGCGTAGGCATTGAGCACGGTTCCGGGAAGGACGAAATTTGGATTGCGGATGGACGGATTCAGGCGGGCGAGTTCGTCCGCGCGCGTGTAGTCGCCGTACCACTGGAATGCGAGCAGCGTCAGATTTGCAGGGGCGTCAACAGCGCGCGTGGTGAGCGCGGGTTGCGCCTCGATAGCGTTAATCCCGGCCGTCTGAACTGCGAGTGCGATGCTTTTTAACGCATCGACAATGGGCAGCGCAGTGGGCGTCGCATAGACCGAGCGGTGCTGGACGATCGTTGCTTCGATCGCGGTGCGCGTATCACTGACGATCTGCTCGATGTCCGGTGGCGAAAGCGTTGGATCGTCGTACTCGGCAATCAGGATGTCGGAGGCAGTCTGTGCGAGCTGCAACGCAGCAGCGAGCCGGACAACGGTCTCCACCAGCGCCACGTCCGCTTCGTTTGCTCCGGCCGGCGAGAAGGACGCGGGCACGGTCGAGGCAGCGTCGTAGCCGCTCGCACCGGTGACAACGACAGCGGCTGGAACGAGGGGCATCGCGGTGCCGCCTGCGATGCTGTTGCCTGGCGTGGCACCTCCGCCTGATGAGCCGCTGCCCGACGAGCTGCCGTCGGATGAGCTACCGCCCGAAGAACCACTGCCGGAAGAGCCACTACCTGAAGAGCCACTGCCTGACGAGCCGCTCCCGGAGGAGCCACTACCGGACGAACCCGTGCCCGAAGTTCCGCCGGCCGACGTGCCATCGCCAGACGAGCCGCCGCTCGATGAACCGCCTCCGGATGAGCCGCCACCCGACGAGGAGCCACTGCCGGACGATGTCGTCGTCGTCGAGCTGGAGCTGCCACCGACGCCTACGCTCATGACCCCGGTGGCCGTGTCAACCGATGCCGTGCCGTCGTTGATGCTGCTCGGCAACTCTACGATGGTCGAAAACTGGCTGGCCAATCCCTTCCACTCGGCCGCGATGGTATCGCCGTCGAAATCGCGCAGATCCGCAATGCCCGACAGGCAGCTCATGACATCTGCGGCGAATGCCTGCGGGTAGTTGATCAGGTCAAGCGCAGTGCCGATTACGCCCTGGACCTGCGTGCGAATCGCGCCGAGCGTACCCGTCACCACCGCGCGCAGCGCATTCAGTTCCTGCATGCCACTCTTGACGGCCGCGATGGCGTTGGCGAACGCCGCGAAGCCGCCCGACTGTGCAGCGGCGGCCAGCGCACCGATCGACTGCGCCTGCTGGGCAGGCAACTGCTTTACAAAGAACGGATTGCTCGGCGTCGACTCGTCGAACCGGAGATGGACAAGGCAGTGGTCCGGGTTGTCCGCGTCGTGCTCGACCTCATAGTCGTCGAGCTGCGCATTCGCAATACTGCCGAACACGGGATGAATCAGCTCTCCGGAGCCTGCTGTGTCGAGCGCCTGAAGGAACGTCCGCAGACGGTCGTCGTAGTCGTCGCCCCAGAACACGGCAACGAGCGAGCAGCGGCGCGCGCCCGCGCCCATGTCTTCGATGTCGGCACCGTCGATGTACGGGTATTCATGGTGCGCCGTCGAGCGGCGCCGCGCGTCGCGCGTGCGCAGTACGTCGAACTGCACGCCGCGAAACGACGCGGTCTGAAGATTGTTCTCCCAGCTCATCAGTGCCTCCGCGCGGCTTCGAGCGACATCTGGTTAATGCTCTCGTAGATCTGCCGGCCGTCCAGCTCGACCTTCACGTTCACGCTCGCGGGTTGGGGCGCGGGCTTGGCCGCCTCGGCCTTGAAGATCGCATCGCCGAGCATCTTGCCCAGCTTGTCGCCAAGCAGGTCGCCACCCAGACCACCAAGCAGACCCCCGATGATGCCGCCGGCTGCCGTGCCCACAACCGGGAATGCCGACCCGATTGCGGCACCCGTGGCGGCGCCACCGAGCCAGCCGCCGATGCCGCCCGCAGTGTGACCTGCAATGCGCGTGTATTCGCTTTTCTTTTCATTGCTCGAAAGCGAGTCGTTGCCTGCCGTCTGCCACGCTTCCGCGCCACCGATGAGCATGGACAGCGCAGCGGAGCCAGCGGGACGCAGAAAGCGCGCGAGCAGCCCACCTTCACCGACCGTGCCGCGCGCGACGGAGCCGAGCACCGACGAACCAGCCTTCGCTGCGCCACGCTCGGCCGCGCCCGCACCATGACCTGTGACAAAGCGCATCAGGCCGACTGCCATCAGCACGCTGGTCAAACCCTCAAACGCCACCTTCGTGCCCATGATGGCCGACATGAGACCGGGGTACTTCTCGGCGTACTGTGAGACACGATCAGCGGCATTACCCACGACCTTGTCGAACCCGCGAAGCGAATCGAACTCACCCAGCTCGGCGAGTGATTTCGCACGCTGCGTCTTGAACGAATCGGTGCTTTCCATCGTCTGCGCGTCAGCCTCGCCCATACCACGCGCGTTGAGGACCGACGCCTTGATCTGGTCGTAACGCTCCCGGTTATTCAGGTAACCCATCATCGCGAGCATTTCCTGCCGGTTGTGGATCACCTTGCCGATTGCCGAGCCCGCGATCACCTGTTCCATGCGCTCGTACAGCTCGCGCTTTTCGCCGTCGTCTTTCGTCGTCGCCAGCTTGCCCTGAATGATCTGGTAATTCTTGTCCTTCGCCATGACCTGATTGATCAGTCCAGCGAATGCCTCCAGCGGCCCCTTTCCGTGCTGGATCGCTTCGGCGTAGCGCACGGAAAGCGTGGCACCGAGTTCCTTCTTGATCTTGCGAGACGTGTCCTGCGCATTCAGATGCTGGAGCAGGTCGAGCGTATTGTTCCCGGCTTCATCGGCGGTGCCGGCCGTCGTCATCGAGACTTCATTGAGCGCGATGAGCGACGCAATGCCATCCATGCCATTCATGCCAGCGTTCTTCGCGGATGCCATTTGTTGCGGCAGCCACTTGGCCATCTGGCGAAGGTGGAAGCCGCCCATGTGGCCGCCCTTGATCGAGGCGTCGAGCACATCCTGAATCTGGTCTTCGCGAATGCCGAAGGTCTGGATGCTGCGCATGGCCACATCGCCCAGCTCGGTCGTGTCAGAGCCGGTGCCCGTGGCATAGCGTTGCAGCAACGGCATGAGCCGGAAGACGGACTCATGCGAAATTGCATTCTGGCCGAGCATCTGCGTCATCGCTTCAACGACCTGTTCCGGCGTACCACCACCGGCCGCGATTGTCTTGCGCACGACTTCGTTAAGCTCTTTCATGCCACGAATGCGGCCGGCTGAGTCCTCTTCGTTAAACGCCGTGTTAGCCATCAGCGCCAGGCTGCGATCGTAGTCCATCGCACGCCCCGCAGGACCTGCGACGGCGTGGGTGGCGGCGGCGCCCGCAAGCGCAAGCTCGCCCGTGCGCACCAGGCCGCCCCCGATCCGTTGCCCGAACTGGATGCCGCGTTCGGCGCGCGAGAGGCGGCCGATCTCGGCAGTCAGCTCGGCCACGCGCGAGCGCATGCTGCCGAATGCACGGGCCTGCTCCTCGGCCGAGAGCTGTCCCGATTCCGCGAGGCGTTCATAGGCGCGCTGGGTGCGCTCGATCTCGCGCTGGATCTCGTGTTCGGTGCGCACGCCAAGCGTACGCAGTGCCTCATTAAATTCAGACTGCGCGCGCAAACGCTCATCGATCGAACGGTTGGCCGCGCGTGCGATCGCATTCTCGGCGGCGATCGCGGCTCGCTCTTCCTGGTAGTATGCGGCTGCCGTGCCGGCGATACCGCGTTGCACCGCAAGCTCCGCGCTGGCTGCGGCTTTTTCCTTCGCGGCATAGGCGGCCACCGAACCGGCGACGCTATGTTGAACCGAGAGTTCGGCGCTGGCCGCTGCCTTTTCCTTCCCGGCATACGCCACCGCCGATGCCATGACGCTGCGCTGGATCGCGCGCTCACCGGTGACCGCCACTTCCTGTTTGCCGACGTAGGCGCTCGCGGAAGCCGAGACGCTCCGCTGGATGATGCCTTCCGCAAACGCGGCGGCGTTGCCGCCCTCGGCATACGAGGCGGCCGAGGCCGAAACACTCTGCTGGATCGTGCGCTCCGCGAGCGCAGCGGCGCGGGCACGCTCGACATATGCGCTCGCCGAGCTGTTCAGGACCTGCTGGACAGTACGCTCCGCGTCGGCCGAGCCGGAGACGCTGCGCTGGACCGTACGCTCGGCGCTCGTGGCCGCTTTTTCCTTTGCGGAGTAGGCAGCGGCGGACTCGTCGACCGACCGCTGGATGGCGCGCTCAGCCTGCCCGGTGGCCTGTTCACGCGCCACCGCGCCGCGCAGGCTCGCATCCGTGACGGCATCGACGCTGCGGGTCGCCTCGCGGCTTTGTCCGACCACGCCACCGAGCGTGCGACGCAACGGGCCGGACAGCTCGTCGCGCTGCCGGAGCAGAAGGGATACCGAAAGATCGCCGGACATGACTAGTTCTCTTTGCGCCGGCGCTGGGACTTGATCCGGCGTTGCTTGATATCAACCCGCTCACCAGACCTGCTACCTGCCGAACTGCGGAGGGTTACGAGGCGGTGTACGGCAGCCACATAACCCTCCAGTTCGACTGGCGTCATGCCACGGATGCGGGACTCGTCGATTCCGTGGCTAGCGAGGAAGGCAACGGTGAGGCGGTATCCCGCGAGGGCTGATTCAATGCCTTCCGCTTTTTTTTGAGGTCCTTCTCCGCTGCCGCGAGCACATCGAAGTCGTCGTCGACGAGATTCTTCGAGAGGAAGTCGTACGTCATCACTTCGGCCGGGATTGTGCCGACGTGCACGATGGTGCGTGCGAGCATGGCCGCGTGCAGCTTCAGCGGAGCGTCCGCTCCGACTTCTTCGAGCGCGGCAATGTTGTCGCCGATCATCGGCAGACGGATTTCGAAATCCGTGTGCACGGCACCTTCGTATTCGATGCCAAACGTCAGGGTTCCGGTTCCGGTAATCATTCGTCGATCTCCCGCAGTGCGTTCATCTTGATGTCTCGACGGCCTTCATTCTCGACCGTGTACTTTGCGCCCACGCTGGTGCTGAAGCAGTCCTGGTAGGTGGTGCGCGTTCCGCCAGGCGCGTTGGGATAGATCGTGATCTTGGCGCCTTCGATGCTGCCCCAGTCCATCTCGCCGGACACCGGGATGACCACTGTGACGGACAGCTCGATTTCCTGAATGCCCTTCGAAAAACCCTTCGGGCGGCCGGTGCTGTTCATCGTCTTGACGAGCTTGCGGCCCGTCTTCGTCTGGACGTCGATGTCGGTCACCTCGACCTCGGTACCATCGACTTCCATCACGATCGCGCCAGCGTATTCTTCCAATGCCATGTCGGTTCTCCGGTTGCGGCGTTACAGGATGAGGTCGATCACGGCCGCGAAGACGTGCAGACCGGACACCACGTTGCAGGGAATCTTCGCGTTCATCTGGCCGGCGTTCTGCAAATCCTGCTCGACGATGAACGCATCCTTGTACGTGTCGACGTTCTGGATGATCTCCAGCGCTTCGGCCTTGTAGGCGACGTCGAGCAACTCCGAGCGCACCTTCACAGCCGTTTTCGCGTCGTTTTTGGCACGCGGGAAACGCAGCGCGATGCGTTGTCGCCATGCCTCGCGCATGTAGTCGAGCGTGCGCATTGTGGTGATGTCGAGCAGAGCCGGATCGGCAACGCCCTGCGCATTGACCGTATACGTCGAGATCGCGCGCACGATCTGCACCACGTTGCCGGGACCGATCTCGAACGGCGTCACGCCGTTCCAGAGTGCACTCTCCTGTTCCGTACGGCTCGGTCGCGCCGTCACATCGGTCACGTCCAGTCCGGCCAGCGGCAACGTATCGAGCGGCATGGCCGGGTCCTGCTCGGACGCGATCTCGGCAGCGTACGCAGCAGCGATCTGCCACGCGGGCAACACGGAACCGTTGTGCCAGCCCAGCGTGATGCGGCCACCATTGATGCTCGTCGCGAGCGTGGTGGCGGTCGCGAGCGTGCCGGGCCAGCCCGCGACGCCAATCGCGCCGCGCTGTTCCATCGGCCCCGACACTGCGTCGAGGTGTGAACGCAGTGCGGTGAGCGCGGTGGTGGTCGAGAACGGGCTCGCGATAATGTCGTGCCCAGCCGCGAACACAGCGGCGAGCGCGTCGCTGATATCCGGGTCATTCTGGCCGCCCGACATGGCGGTCACGGTCCCGGTGATGCCATCGGTTTGCGACGTGAAGGACAGGCCGATCGCGTTGCTTGCTGCGCCCTTGTTGCGCGCGGAGATCACGACCTTCGCCGGGGTTTGCGCGTCGACGCTGGCCGTCACCGGCAGGTCCGGCTGGTTCGCGAACTGGGCCACGAGTGCCGCCGCGATCGCAGCGGGGGTATCGTTGCTGTTGACCGCCACCATCGCCGGGACACCGGCAACCGTGATGCTCACCGAGCCATTAGCCGTCGCGGTGCCGTCGAGGACCACAGAGCCGGTCGCGAGTACGCCGGCCGCATCGTCGTCGACCGCGATCATCGTGAGCGCGACATAATTGTTCGCGGTCAGACCCGCCTTTGCCATCAGGTGCGCGATCGAGCCCCGGCCGAAATACGCCGCCGCGTCGTCGGACGAGAAAACATTGACTGCCGTAAGCGCGGGCACGGAGCCCGTGGTCAGCCGCTGCCCGACATAGAGCACGAGCTGGGGATTGCCCGGCAACGCGTTGACCGCGTCGCTCGTGTTGAATTCGAAATAGTCCCCCGGCTTGCGCGTGCTCGACGGGATGCTGTTAAAACTGATGTTCGCGCTGGACATGTCTGCTCCTTTTTAACGGCGAACTGCCATCAGGCTTCGGACGCGACACCGCGCGCCACGGCGGGCGAGCTGGTATTCGCATTCGAAGTGCTCGACGACTTGCCGGCGGCGGCCGTCGTCCCGACCACCACCAGATCGCCCTCTGCAATCCGGCGACGGTAGTAAGCCGACGCAGGCACTTCCTGCTCCTGCACGTCGGTGATGTACTTGCGCGGGGAACCTTCCATCGGAACGTTCACACCAGCGGCTGCTTTGACTTTCATTTCGACTCCTGTGAGGGGGGCAAGGTGACGATGTCCTGCGCCAGGGGCAAGCCGGATTCCGGTGCACCATTAACGAAGGTGTTCAGCTCGACAGCCGTAAGATCAGGCGTGGCCGGATCGAGCTGGCCCTTGTATAGGGCGAACAGCGCATCGAGGCCGCAAGTCGGATCGCTGGCGACGACGGTGGCCGGATCGACCGGCTGGGGAAACGCGTGGCCGGCGAGCGCATGCTCGATCCACGCCGTATGGAATTCGAGTGCGAATACCGAGAATGCGTCGCGTTGGAGCTTCGTGTTGAACAGCGTTCGCACGGCGCCGGGCGCAAACTCCTGGATGGGCAGGGACAGGTCTTGCTGCGCGAGCAGGCGACGCACGGCCCAGATCAGCATGTTGGTGCCGACCTCACCCATACGCGCACCGCCCTGGCGGCTCGCCGCCTCGCTGCGCACGCTGTACGCACCCACCATGACGATGAACGTGCCTTCGGCTTTCCAGCTCTTTCGACGAGCGTCGACTGCCGACGTCTTGCGCACGCCCCCAAACGTGACCCATGCAGCAGGGAGATTGCGCACGACATCGGCCAGTCCGTCGTCGTCGAACTCGCCCCCGTAAGTGCTCACCTGTCGCACCATCTGGCCGAGGCCACGCTTCAGACGATCGACCATCGCATTCTCGACGGCCGTGATGATCGGGACAGGCGTGACCATCAGAACGCTCCGCGATCGCGCTGGCTGAAGATCTTCGTGCCAACGTTGAACTCGACAGTGTTCACCGGCTGCACCTGACCCACGGCCGTCACGCCAAGCGTGACCTTGCCAGCCGCAGCCAGTTCGAGAAACCGCACGGCGTCGCGGTAGCGGTCGCGGATGTCGTCGGACAGGCGCGTGCCACCTACGCAGAGCTGATAGCGCGCGATGTCGCAGCACAAGGTAACGAGAAACCGGGGCACGGGCGCGAGCGGCAACTGATAGCGACCCGACAGATACGTATCCATCTCGGCGCTTGCGGTGTCGAGCGCATCGCCGAGAGCGTCCGGATCGATTGCACCGGACATCTGGCGATCCGTGATCGCGACCACTTCGTCTTCACCGAAGCGGCTCACCATGTCGGTCTGCGCGGCGTAGGCCATCGCTTACTTCCGGCCCGCGTGCGGCTTGCTGGCTGACGTTCCGCCATGCGACTGGGCCGATTCGGCGGCGGCAGCACGAAGGGTTTCCACCTCGGTAGCCGCTGCGGCCGCTCGCTCGGTCTGGGCGCGCAACTGTTGCTGGAGGCTCGCGACGTATTCCACGGGACTCTCGGTCCAGACGAAGTCAACCGGCAGTGCCCCGATCAACTCGTCGACGATCGATTCCTTGCGGCGCAGCTCCAGCAATTCGTCCGCACTGGGAACGTCCAGTTCGACCTGACGCACCTGAAGCATGCGATCGTGGGCGAGTTCCTTGATCTGGTGCTGCGTGAGCGCCGACGCGGGAATATTGACGGCGGTTTCACCGAACAGAAGACCGGCGCGACGGTAACCGTTGCGCTTGGCCGCGACGACCACAACCTTGATTTTTTCCGACACAGGTAACTCCTGGGTGATATTCGGGATATGCACCGCCGCCCAGACATTGCCCGGCGGGCAGCGGATCGCTCTTCCTCCGCGCTTACCGGCTCGCGCGGCAGTGCTCGCTCATAGGGTATGGGTTAATCCGTACCGTCCGAGCCCCACGCGAGCTGCCAGAACCCGTAGGCACCGGCCGCGCGCGCTTCCGCGCCGAACTTGAACTTCTTGCGCATGAAGACGCCCTCGATTTCCGGGTCGGTCTGCTGCACAAAAACCGGTGCCTTGCGTTGCTGGTAGATGAACGGCTTGACCGGCTTGGTGGTGTCGAGCAGATACCAGGCGGTGTCCGAGGTCAGTCGTGCGTCGCACACGACCTTCATCGTTCCCTTGTACGGGTTCGGCATGCCGTCGTTCAGACGGTCGTTGATCATCAGCGCGTTACCGATGTCTTCGAGCGCGGGCGGAACGAGCAGGACGTTCGGGCTGACGTTCAGCGGCCGGCCTTCGTTGTCGGTCACCTTGCGCAGCTGCGTGCGGCCGACGCCAAGGCTTGCGATCGCTGCGGCCTGCGAAGCGATCGAAAGTTTGACCGTGCCGCGGTTGGACCACGGCTGACCCATCACCGGGTGCGCGTTGGAAAAGAACGACTGGCCGTCGTAGCACGCGTTTTCGAATGCGCCGTTGACCACGGAGAAGATGATCTCGTCGGGCAGTTGCTTGGCCGAGTAGCCGGCGCTCTGCGCCATCGGCGCATAGATGCCGAGGTTGTCGTCCTCGATGTCGTTGCGCTCGACCTCGACGGTGGCTTCCCAGTCGTCGTTGACGACGGTGTAGCCGTGGGCGATCAGTGCCTTCACTTCCTTGTCGCCGATCCACTGCTTCATGCGCGGGAAGTTTTCGAGCCACGCATAGACGTTCTCGCGGCTGCCCGAGGGCACGAGCATCGCGATCTGGTCCCACACGGTGGGCGCGGCCTCGAAGGCGTTGTTGAACGTGGCGTTCAGGTTCAGAAAGACGGCCTGAATCGTACTGGCATTGACGAGCATGCTTTAGCTCCCTCTAGATGAATGTCGACGGGTGGGTTGGCCGTTACAGCACCCAGACGCCGCCCGCGTCCACGCCGAAGACGAGGCCGGCCGCCGAGCGGGTATTGGTGCCGTTGGTGGCCGCGACCGTCTGGTTGTCCTCGACGTAGCAGAGCTTGCCGAAGCTCGCCTGCGTGACCGGATCGTCGGCGGCGTTTGCCCACTGGAACAGGAGGCCGCGACGCACATACACGCTGATGGCGCCGGCCGCGCCACCCGTGTTGTCGACCGAGACTTCGGAGCGGCCGAGGTAAGTCAGCCCTTCGGCGGTCTTGCCCTCGATAGCGTTGCCGTTGGCATCCGCGCAGACGAGCACGCCGGCTCGAATCACGGCGTTGGCCGCGACGGGCACGGCGACGATTTCACCGTCCTTCAGCGGTGTGTTGCGATCAGCGGTCGTGGCGGTCATTGCGCAGCTCCCGGAGCGGACTTGAGAACATCAGCCGGCTTGTTGCCGAACTGCCGGCACACGGCGACGAGCGTGGGATCGGATACTTCCGGTTGTGCGCCGCCGTTCGGCTCGCGGCCACCGGTCTGCTGGCCCGTGAGGGCAGCGAGTTTGGGGGCCGATTCGACGAACGACTTCAGCGCACCGAGGTTGCTCTTGCCCAGTTCGCGCGCCCACGCTTCCTGGGTGGGCAGCAGCTTGCCGGCCGTCAGCGCTGCCTCGATCACTTCATCGAGTTCGCGGCCCGCGACCTGGCTCGTGAGCACAGCCACTTGCGACTGAAGGTCGGTCAGCGCCGACAGCGGGACGTACTTCGACGGATCGGGCTTGCCAGCGGCAGCCGTCAGCGCGGCGATCTGCGCCTGTGCATTGACCTTCTCGGCGGTGAGTGCCGCCACCTGTTGAGCATCGCTCGTCGCTTTCGCGAGGTGCGCGTTCAATGCGGTGACAGCCTGGTCTTCAGACGCCTGCGCATCGAGCCCGAGGGCCGTGAGCAGTGCCTGCAACAGCTTGTTCATCTGAGGCTCCTGAATTGAAGGAAAAAAAGCGGAAAGTGCAACGGCCTGCATACCGTCCAGACCGGGGTTGTTCGTGAGCGCAGCCATGCGCATACGTTGCACGTCGCCGGTCCGGGCGTTGAATTCAAAAACGGGAGAGATGAAGCGATACTCGCGATCGGCGATCGCGCGGGCGGCGGCTGGCGTCCATTCGACATCCGTGGCGAACAGGCCCTGGCCTTCGCGCCATTCGAGGTTCTTGAACCATCCGGCGGCAGGCGCAGGCTGTCCGTTCTGCTGCGCGTTCAGCGTCTGGTGCTCGTAGTCGATCACCATCGGGTTGGCCTGTTGCGCGGCAAGCGCGACCACCGAAGCGGCCTGATCAGCACCGCAAACCCATTGCGTACATGCGGCGAGCGACGCCGGCCGACCATCGACGGACGAGAAGCGGCCAGCCGGAAGCAACTGGATCGACCGGCCAGTGAGGTCGGTGATTTCGACGGTCAGGGCGGCGACTACGGAGCCCGAGGTGCGTTTCTTAGCCATGCCGTCATTCTGTTGATCGGCACGGCTTCGAAAGAGTGGAACGGTGTCAGTTTGGAGGCGTCACCCGGCTATCGGGTGAGCGTGCGGAATCTGGATGGTGATCCGGCGCGTTTTAACGGGGGTTTAACGGGGTCGGCGCTACCAAGGATGGGGAATGGCGCATCTGGCACCCTCCAGCGGCTCAAAACGGCTGTTTTCGAAACCGGTCAGCCGACCACGTTGCGCAGATAGTTTGCCATCGCTTCCTCGATCGCGACACCGTCTGAAGGCGTGATGGCGAGAAACGGTCGCGCGGGGATTTTCGAGCCGGGATGGTTGACCTGTTTCGCGAAGATCCCACCGAAGTGGAGCGCCTTCGCATTCTTCGGCCGGATCACGTGCGCGCGCGTCTGGCCTCCAAACTGGTGGATCGCCGCGTAGACGACATTGGTGCCCACGCGCGCGCTGGTCGCGTCGTAGGCCGGGGTGATGCTGGAGGCGAGCCGCCCGGACGCCTGAAGGATCTTCAGCGAGCGGGCGACGCGCTGTCCGATCTGCAAGCTCCATGCGCCAGACTTCAGCACACCGCGCCCCTTGCCGAGCTGGCCACCCACGCGCTGCTGCAACGTGGACGGCTTCAGGCCAAGCCAACGCGGCCGGCCCTGCTGGGCAAAGTTCTCCTCGACCGCATCCCACATGATGTCCGATATTTCCCGCATCACGGGGCTCGCATCGGCGACGGCAGCAACCAGGCGGTCGAGGGTGGCCTCCAGCCGGCTGGTGTCAATTGTGATTTCGATCATGGGCTATACTCCAGTTACACCGATTGCAGTCGTACAGGCTTCCGACTGACGCGTCCAAAGGAACTGCACGGTGGCCCGCAACGAGTCGGCGTCGCGGGCCTTTCTATTTGCGGTATGCCAGAAAGCCGTCGCGCTGCTTTTCAATGTAGCGCCGACGCGCGTCCGGGCCGCGATCGGCATTCGACATCATTGCGGTCGACGCTGCCCAGCCATCCTGCCCAAATTCGAACACGCTCAGCCCGTATTGCGGACCGTGCTGTCCGTCGACGAGCCACGACTTGATGTAGCGACGCTTGAGCAGCCACTTGTCAGGCTGACTGCGACTTTGTTCCCAGCGCAGCCAGATTTCGTCGGGGGCCTGTACGGCTCGGGCGAGCAGCGCCATGTACGGGCCGCGACCATCCTTGTCCGCTTTCCAGCTGCCATCCCCCGCCTTGAACAGATCGTCGGAGATGGCGAGCCGGGCATGAGTGGCGTCTTCATAGACTTTCGTCTGGCCGTACCGGACACCGAACTCGTGGAGGAACGCGTGCGCGTACTGCTCGGGTCCCAGATCACCCGGCAGCAGGCTGGACGCCGGCACGTGCGTCGGCACAGGCAACTCCGGCAGGTCGACGCCCACAGGAAATGTGCGCGGCAGCGTATCGAGTGGGGGCGGCGTGAAGGGGCGTTGCCATTCGCGACCCGGATTGAAGCCGAAGCCGGGGTCGGGCAGCACCTTCTTTCCGGTCGCCGGGTCGGAGTACGCGAGCGCCGGCCGCTTCACACCCGTGCGATCGACGATCTCGACCTCGACGATACGCCCGTCGCTGTTGCGCACCGGCACGCCGTTCTGCTCGACGTACGCTCGTGCACGCGTACGCACGCGGCACCGGCAGTTGTAACCGTTCGGCGGATAGAACGTCGCCCAGAAAGGGTCGTCGTACCGGTAGATCGAGCCGGACAGCGCGGCGTGGGCCGGGCGCGTGCGGTTGTCGAGCACGGCCACATACTCCCAGTATGGCCGCTCGCCGACGCTCTCCATCTGCGCCGCGAACCGGCCGGCCATGTACGACGACTGCATGTTGGTCTGGAAGATCGTATTGAGCCGGCGCGGCGTCAGACGCCGCCCCTGGATCTCGCCCGTGGCGTCGTCAACAACGTCGCCGCGCCCCAGCCATCCTTTCTTCTGCAACACGGGCATCAGCTCGTCTTTAAACTGCGTCAGCGTCTTGCCGTTTTTTAACGCATCCGTGAGCGCCGCGCGAACGTCCTGGAGCACGTCAACCTTCATTACGCCAGCCACGGTGAACGCGCGGGCATGCGCCTCGGCCCACACGTCCTGCCACTTGAACCCGAGCTGGTATCCCTTCGATTCGAAGTATCGGATCGCCTGCTCGGGCGGCAGGCCGATCGCATACTGCAAGTCAATTCCCGCCATTGACGCGGCCCCAGATGTCGGCGACGAACATGGCGCGCGCCAGCAGCTCGGCCAGCGCACCCTCATCCATGTCCGGCTGCGCGGTCAGCAGCGCCTCGATCGCACTGTCCGGCGTCTCGCCGTTCCGGATGGCCTGAATGACGGGGGCAAGGAGCTTGTCCATCCCTGCGGCGAGAGGCGCAGCGGGCAAGCCGCTGATCGTGTCGTCGAGCTGGGCCTGATCGGGGTAGATCGTCTCGCCATGTGCATTCTGGACAACGGGACGATAGGTCAGGCGAACCTGCTTCGCAGGCGGCGGCGTTTCAGGCGCTGGTGCCGGCCGGAACTCAGGCGGCAGCGCCTGAAGCGGCTGCGGGATCACGAGCACGTCATCGCCGTCCTGCGCCGCCGGGATCGAGAGCTTTTCGCGCGCCCAGTCAACCGGCACGGGCAGGCCCATCGCGACGAGCTTCGGCAGCGAGTCCGCGTACAGCTTCATGTCCTCGGGTTCGCGCGTCTCGAACACGAGTCGCGGGAGCCGGCGAAGATCGGTCACGCCCTTGTTCAACGCGACGATCGGATAGATCAGATCGCGCGTGATCGTTGCTTCGAGCTGGCGTGCGTCCGAGACCATCAGATCGTGCCGGACCTCGTTATGCACATTGCCGAGCGCATGGGTCGACGACTTGCCATCGGCCTGGCTCGTGAGCGTGCCGCCGAGGATCACCTTCGACTGTGATCGCTCCATGTAGTCGATCAGCGATAGATGCGGCGCATGGCCAGAACCCGACGACGCTTCCTTGAAATCGATCTGCATTTCCTGCGGGATGATGCCGGCCGCGTTGTGTCCGATCCCGGTCACCGCACGCAGCAACGTGCTCTTCTCATCCTCGCTCGCACCGGCTGGATATTTCCCGAGCCGCAGCGGAATGCCATAGATTTCGAGAAACTCCATGATGTCGCGCACACCGTAATTCTTGAACAGGTACGGCCAGACGAGCACGCGATGCAGGCCGCTGCGCGAGACGTACCCCGACTTGGCGCGATGGCGGTGGAGAATCCAGCCAAACTGCCACAGCGGCTGCCCCATCACCTCGATACCTCGCAGACGGATATCGTCGCGATCGTCCCACGGCGTCATGAACCACCGTTGCGGCCGTCGCGTGATGGCCTGTGGCAACCACATACCCTCGACGCGCTCCCATGTGATTTCCAGTGCCGCAAAGCCGTGCCCGATGCCGTCCAGGCTGTCCAGCAGCATGTCCTCGAAGAACGTCATGTCCTGCAAGCATTCACGCACCCATTGCGCCAGCTTCTTTTCAGTGGCCGACGCGTTGCGCGGTGGCTGGACATCCCAGTCGAGCGTGAGCAGCACGCGCTTGCGCTTGCTCATCTCGGCGAAGATGTGCGCATCCTTTTCCTCCATGTCGGTGAACAGATCCGACTGCGGCAGCAGGTATCCCAGCTCGGCCGATTCAAGGATGCGATACAGCTTCTGCGGCGTGAGCCCCAGCGAAGGATGCTCTTCGTAGCTCGACTTCAGCCAGCCGAGCTGCGCAGTCTGCTGCTGGTCGAGCACCTTGCGCTCGATCGGGTTGCCGTTGATGTCGACGATCTGGCCCATGTCTTCCTCTTACCAAGCGCCACCGCCGAAGCGATGGCCGTCCGTTTCATTTCGCGCACCCTTTGTCGCAGGGGTGTATTCGAAGGTGGCGCCGCCGCGAGAGACCGCGATCGCCCACAGCAGATGCAGCCCGCAGAGACCGTCGTAGTGATGCCCGCTCTGTGGTTCGGGCCACGCGTCCAGCTCGGCGAGCAACGCGGTGAGCGCGGGATGCATCAGGATCGACGGCGCGAGCCGGTCCGTGACGAACGGCTCCAGCGAATCGATGCGGACCTCCTGCGGGACGCTCGCCGTCATGCCGACGAGCGGCAGCGGCACGCCGACATCGAGGCCGGCCCGGATGAAGCTCTGGCGCGAGTGCTCGTACGCGTTGTTGTTCTCAAACGCGATCGACAGACACCGGAACTCGCGCTGTAGCGCGATCAGGTCGGACTCCAGCTTCGACGGCACACGGCGTTTGATTTCCGCGTGCATCACGTGGAGCTTCTTCGCGACCGTGTCCCAACCACCGACGAGGAGCGAAGAAGGGTCGGACGTTTCACCCCGGCCCATTGAGGGATCGCATGCCCCGAAAATGCGCCAGTACGGCGAGCGCTGCGCCCAGTAGGTAATGTGCCCGAACACACGATCCTCGTCGGCGCGCGGGTCGCCCTGCATCTCGGTTGCGAATGCGCGTGGCGACTTTGCGCGCTGGCGCATGAGCCAGTACAGCGATCGCACGGAGGGCCATGATGTCACCGCGCCTTCGTCCATCGCGGTGCGGTGCTCAATGTAAAACCGGTGTGACGGCAGCTCGGCGTCAGCGACGACGTCGCCGCGCGTGGCCGCCTCGCTGATCGCATCCTTGTCCGCATTCAGCATCAGGGCCTCGCACTGCTCCCACAGATCCATGTGCGTGGGCATCGTCTCGATTGCCCGGAAGTGATGCACGACGTGCCCGATGCTGCGCTTCGCGCGCGAGATCGGATCATCCTTGTCGAGCACCGTGCCCACCCCGACATACTTGACCGTGCCGTCGGGCGGCCCGAGGTAATCGATGGCCTTTTCGAGCCACGTCCACCGGTTCTGCCGCTCGGTCGGGCTCTTCGCTTCAGAGTCGGTGATCAGATCGTCGCCGAACAGGACCTTCGGGCGACTCGCGCCGTGGAACGTGCCTCGAATGGCCTGCTCGGCGCCGAAGGGTTCGACCTTCACGCCCGTGCGCGAAATGAACTCCCCGACCTTCCACATCGGCCCCTTGCCACAGACCTCGGGGAAATCCAGCGCGAGCGCAGCGTTAGCGGTCAGCTCGGTTTTAACGACTTCGAGCAGCTTGGTCGGCAATGACGTCTCGGCCCCGAGCAGGATCAGGTAGTCGAGGAACGCCGGGGCATTGCCGGTCCATCCGGTCTCGCGTCGCACATCCTCGCGTTGCAGCAGCGCCTGCACGATGATGTATACCGGGCCGATCTTGGTGGTGAGCGACGATTTCGCTTCGCCACGAGGCGCTACCCACCACTCGCGCGTTCCGCCGGGTTGACGCAGCAGCTTCGCGAACCGGTTGCAGAAGTGCCCCTGAAAGAGCGACGGCGTGCCCCGGATGTGATGGGGAAAATACGTGTAGGCGAAGAACTCGTAATCGCCGTCGACGAGCACGCGGCGGCGGCGCGCGAGCCTGGCGTCCGGCGAAGGGTCGAGGCCGGTGGCGTGCGCCTCGATGTCAAGCCGCAACTGGGTGGCCAGTTCGGACAGCTCATCTCGAAACTGCTTCTCGGTAAATTTTGTCGGCATGTCAGTCGACCCTGCGAGGCTTGTCGATGCGCATCACGACGTGCTGCGAGCCGCAACCCAGCTTCGCGCAATCGTGGTCCTGCGGCAGCTCATCTTCAGGCGCCGCGCAAATGACGATCTGGGACGGCGTGTCATACGCCGTCCCGAGCCGTCGAATGCCTGTGGCCAGCGTCCACCAGTTAGCCATAGGCGATGGCCAGCTCATCACCAAACGGGCCGAGGATCTCAGCGAAGGTGGCAATGTGGTCGGGATGCCGTTCCTTGATGAACGCAGCGAGGCGCTGCACGACGCCCATAGCTACGGCCAGCTCGTTCGTCTCGGGCAACACCCGCTTCGATGCATTGATCGTCTTGTTGTATGCGTCAGCCAGACTTGCCAGCATCGAGACTTTTTCCGCTGGATTGATCTCGGCGGTTTCGAGCTGATAGATGGTCGCCTGATACTGCGCGATCAGTCCGGCGAGCATCTGGCGGGCGGCGCTTTCGACGCCGCCACCCGCCATCAACTGCGCGGCCTGTGCCTTCTCCCAGTTGTCGCCATTTGACTGCGCGTCGTCTTTCCAGCGGCGCACGGTCGAATAGGACACGCCATGCATCGACGCGGCGATTTCAAGGGACAGGCGATCGAAAACAAACGAGCGCCTGACCTTGTCGCGAAGTTCCTTGGGGTGCGCCATGTGCCTTTACAGACCGAACTTCGCACGCACGAGCGAGATGCCGGTGGCGACGATGCCACCCGCGACACCACCCGCCACGCCACCGGCAACGGCACCATTGCGGATCGCTGCCTTCTCGATCGTCGACATGCGTGCGGACAGGTCCGTCAGGTTCGTGTCGATCTTCTTGAGCAGCGTGAGCGATTCGGTGTCGGAGCCCGTCGCCGCAGTGGTGGGCGAAGCGCTGCCGGGAGCCGCAACGCCTGTCGCACCGTTCGTTTCCACCGCCACCGTTGCGGCGGCGGCCGGCACGGCGACGCCAGCCGCCGCACTGGTGCCCGCTGCCGGGGTACTTGCGTCGACGGCCGGCGCTGCCGCAACGGTCGAGACGATTGCTGCGGGCGCGTCGCTTGCCGGTGCGGCGACGGCTGCGGGCGCGCTGGCCGTCTGCGCCTGGCTGTTGAGCGCATTCGCGGCTGCGATCATGATCGCAGCGAGTTGCTCCGGCGCGATCGCGTTGCTGGTGGTGCTCGTGTTGGTCGTGTCGCTCATGAGGTTTTCGCCTTCATCAGATAGGCTTGCATTTGATTGATCTTCGCGTCGATCTGCTCGAAAAGCTTGCGCGTCTCTTCGCGTTCGTCCTTCACTTCGTCGCGGCTTGCGTACTTCATCGCCACGGCCTCGCGGAAGGATGCGAGGTCTCTGGCGAGACCCGCGATCGCTTCGCGGGCCTCCCGGTTGTCACTCTGGACACGCTTTACCCATATGCTGCATCCGGCCAGCGCCACCGCCCACAATGCGGCAACGATGGCGGTGATGATCGTGGTACCGTCAAGGGTGAATTGCATATTTCAACCGTTGTCTCTTTTCGCGTCGTGTTTGGCACTCGATGCAGAACCGGCATCCGGGTACTGCATCGCGGCGCGCCTGTGGGATCTCCACACCACAGCTTTCGTCCGCGCAGAACTGCAATGACTCGACGTGCGGCTGTAGCGGGCGTGTACCTGCTGCGATCACGAGTTCGCGGTATAGCTCCTCGATGGCGCTCGCGTGATCGAAATCGTCTGGCATAGAACTCCCTGCTAATGGGTGGCCGACGTCGTGTCGGCCGCTTGCGATGCCGCTTGAGGCTGGAGATTGCGGATCGCCTTCAGTTTGTCTTCGGTGTTGTGGGCGCGGTTGGCGTAGTCAACGAACCAGTCGAGGATGTCGGCTTGTGATACCCCGGAGTCAACGGTGGCATCGGTGGCGGATCGGCCAGGAGCGTTGCTGGAATGGGTGCCTGCCTGCAAGGCGGCGTCACTATCGTCGGCAATGCCGGCGGCTGCGTTCCACAGCCGCACAAAACCACGAGAGAAAGCGCAGTCATAGGCAGTAGCAGCAGGCGCAGCAACCAGAGCTGTGCCCGAGTGCGGTACCTGTGCAACGCGAGGTTGAGTGACGTCATCGATTTGCTCCTTGATGGCCGTGGCGCGCACGGCGCCGTTGGACTGGTCATTGAGAAAGCCCGCTTCCGCTGCCTGCCCACGCGTCACGTCAGCGGCGTACCGCCCGAATGCATCACTCGCCGCCGATGCCGAAGCCTGCTGGCTGGAAGCCTTGAAGTCGGCGAGATTCTTTTCGCCAATGGCCTGCGCGACGCTGTAACCGTGCTCGTAAGTTTTTGCGAAAGCAAAAGCGAGGAGGACTGCGAGCACGATGCCCGCGACCAGCTTTGCGTATTTACTGATCATTTCCATTCGGCTCTTCCTTGATGGGACGACCACGCCATGCGCCAAGCGCCTGGATGATTGCGGAATAGCCACCGACGCAGCCGAGGTAGACAAGCCAGATGTCGAACGTGAGCTGGTGGGTGAGGCCCTGAAAGACGAACATGGCAGTTGCGGTAGCGGAGGCCACATTCGGCCAGAGCTTCGCGTGCGAGAGCTTGCCGTCTGCGCCCTTGACGAGATCAAGGATGGCCATCACTTGCTCCGGGCACGATTGCGACGCTTCTCAGCGGCACGGCGTGCAGCCCGCACACCGGACGGCTTCCGACCCGGCGCGGCGGGTCGCTCTCGCACGTCGTTCACGGCAGGCACCGTGCGCGAATAACTGGCTGCCACGCCGATCATTCCCGCGACGAGTGAGAAGAGGCGTCTCATGCGAGCGCTACCTTGCCGCCCGCCTCACGGTACGCGGCGACGAGCATCGAAATCGCGTTCTGATGCTGGCCGTAGCTGTTGCCGGGAAGCGATGCCCAGATGGGCGAGCACGCATAGATAGCGAGCGTGATCTGACCGTCGAGGATGAGCGGGATGGCCTTGCGTTCGCGGATCTGCTGGATCGCGATCAGATCCTGTGAGACCGGACTGAAGTCCGGAAGGTGCAGTTGTGTCGCGTAGGGCTGGAAGTAGCGCGCGAGCAACTGATAGCGGCCCGCTGCCGTCGAGTTCAGCTCACGGTTGAGGATGTTCGGATGCGCGACATAGTTGCCGAAGAGGCGCACGTCCGGCGCGATCGACTTCCCCTCGCGAATCATCGGACCGTGCGAGCCGACCAGCACGTTGTAGCCGTCGTCGCTATGCGCAAGCGTGTACGCGTCGATCTCGCTCGCGGCAATCATGTCGAGAAATGCGACGATGTTCGGACCGCCTGCGGCGTCCGCTGAAATACGCGCCATTGCGCTCTCCTTCAATCGGTGTGTCGATGAGGAGATTTTCGATACTGGGGGCTTGATACGACAGGCTGGTCCCTGTCAGTAGAAAAGCAAACGCCCCGCACGAGGCGGGGCGTCTGATCGAGCGCAGCAAGGTCAAGTCAATACATGCCGAACACGAGATAGCTCACGAGGAGTGCGAGAGCCGTGCATAACAACCAGATGATGGTGGCGCCGTCCTTCGAGTAGCCATTCGCCACGAAGCGTTTCGTGGCAACTGGGAACAGGCTAAGAAATATCACCAGCGTCATGATCATGAATTGGTCCTCGCGTTTCTTTTTGCTGGGAACCAGATCGTAACTCAAAGGCAATCTCACAGAAACGTTAAGGACGGTGAGATTTTTAACGGTCAGAACAGCGCGCCCTGTTCGGTCGGCGTGCCTCCATCGTCGTCGTGCTTCTTCAGGATGCGCCAGACGTGTCGATCCGAGAGCCGATACTTCTTCGCCAGCTCGGCCACGGCATGCAGCGCGCTATGCTCCCGCGTGATGCCGTCAAAGTCCGCGCGGATCTCCCGATAAAGCAGCTCACGCGCAGCCGCCTCGCATTTCGGAATGTAGAGCATGTCACCGCCGAAATGCTGCGTGATGGCATCGGCCGCTTCGCCGCCCACGATCTCCGAAAGCGCTTCGTACCGGATCTCGCCCAGCCGCGACTTTCGCAGCGCCACGGGAAAGGTTGTGCCACCGAGCTGCTCGACGAGCCGAACAGCAGCCGGGAGACCGATCAAGCGCACGAGCACCTGCACGACGTCGGGCAGCAAGTGCTTCACGTTGTCCAGTCTCATCGCCGTGCCTCCCTGCGCTTCGAATCGATCTGGAGCGCCGCGATCAGTTTCGCCAGCGCGTCGCCGTTACAGAACTCAATGGCGTCGACCTTGCAGATACGCTTGACCATGCCGTTGACGTAGTCCCACGACCGACCCGCATCAGCGAGCAACGCCTCGATCTTGGCCAACTGGGCAGCGCGACCAGCAGCGACGCGCGGGCGCCGGCCGCCACCGGTCGGTTTGAAACCGCTACGTTCAAGGTGCGCGAGAACGCGGGCCGCCGACGCGGGCGTGAGATCCCTGGCAGAGTCCACATCGCCCACACTGCGTAGCATCACACGATACGTTTCGTCGTCGAGCCCCAGTTGCTGCTTGGCGATGTGAATCTTCGCCAGGGTCGATTTGGCGATTGCCATTACGACCTCCACCAGCGTCGCAGTTCCTTGCGGCAAAGGCACACGAAAAAGCCGATGCCGAACAGGATCACGAATGCGTCAAACATGGCTGGCTTCCTCCAGATTGACGTCGACTGTGATCGTTGAGCTTCGCGCGCCAATTGACACTAGCGATACCGACGTGTTTTCACGATGAAAGTGACGAAGCATCGACGACGTTGCGCTCCATGTGGGCATGTAATACGTGAACGTCTTGTCGAGATCAGGAAAGAGGCGCGCGGCGCGGCGCTTGCCGAAGTCTTTCAGGATTTCCGCGCGTTGGCTGGGTTTATACAGGCTGGCTCTCGTGGGGCGGTAGAAGCGACGGCGCTCCTGAGTGTCGTCACGCAGCCATTCGCCCCTGAACCAGCCGTTCACATACACCATCAGATCAAACTTTCGAGCCTTGACCTGCTGGACATAAATCGTTACGTCGTATCCGTCGCATTTCAGCGCGACGGCCCCGTACGGATACGATAGCTCCTTCTCGATACGCTCGATGTCGTCTTTCGAAAGCTTTGTCATTTGAATTCTCAGTAGTTGATCACGAGCTAGGTACACGGCTATGGGGGCCGTGTACCTATTCATCCGTTCAACGGATACGGTGTTGGGTTACGCCAGTGATGCCAGGCGGGCAAAGCGGTTGGGCTGGCGTGATAAATCCGGTTCCCTTTTCTCCGGTGACACGCATGTGCTCGACTTCCACCTTTGCCGAATTGATGATGACCTGCGCAACCTCCGCGACGACTTTGGCTCTCTCGATATCCATCGGGTTGCTTTTGTCGTTAAGCGATTCAAGGGTGGAAAAAAGCTGTTCACGTAGTTTGGCGATCGTGCTCATTGATCCTCCTTACAAGGTTTCGTTTCAGCGCAATCACTTGCTGTAGATCTTCAGGCAGATTGGTGAGCGACTCCCGACCAATCGCCCACAGATACATTTCGGATTTCGCAATCCCGCTCACGCTTGCCTTGTGCTCGATGCTTGCCCTCGATCGGCCAAGTACGCGTACAAGCTCGTCGATGTGCGCATCCGGATAGAGCCGTCGAAGTGTCTCGACTTCCTGTTCCGTCCACGCGCGGCGGCGCCGCTGTTTGCAACGCACGTCCATTGCGTCGTGCGCTGTTGACCCCGCAAGCCCCAATTTGCGAGCCTTACCGCCGATGCTCTTCACGGTTCGCCCGATCGTGCGCGCCATGTCGACGGTTCTCATGACGGGAAACATCTCGCGCAGCCACTGGACTTCTGCCTCGCTCCACTCGCGGCACCCACGACGCTCGCGCCAGTCCGTGGTGAGCCCAAGACTTCGCACCTTGAAACTCACCGAACTCTGCGAGCGGCCAAGTGACCTTGCCAGTTCTGAAAGGGGAACCACCCCATACCCCTCACGAATAAGGCGAACGTCTTCCACTGAATAAATTCGCATGGCTTTTGTCACCGTCTGGCTCAGATGGCCGCGAGGTCAAGGCTGATCGGCCGATACTGCTCGGTGCCTTCGTCGCGTTCATAAAAACGCACATATGGCTTGCTGCCCGTGATACGAATGCTGTCGACGATGGCGCGCATGGCAGTGGCCCATTTCGGGTCTTCGATTGCGAGCCGACGCAGGCCGAGGATGCGCCCGGTGTTCACGTTGCCTTCCTTGTCGACCTGGAATGCTTCGTTGATGAGTGCCTTGATCTTGTCGCTGCTGCCAGCCGTCCATTCGCGGATGCATTCGTCGATCAGTTCCTTCGCGGCCTGAAGTCGCTCGTCGAACTGGATGTGCTCAGCGATCTGCCGCACAATCTTGTAACGACCGTCGAACGTAATGAGCGTGATGTTGCCCTTGTTGCCTCCGACCTTGACGCCGTACTGTTCATTGCTCGTCTCGACAAAGGCTGCAATGTCGGTGAATGTCCGGTTCTTGAACTCGGCCAACGCGGACTGAAGGCGCTTCGCCTCGCCGATGAGGCTCCCAATGGTCTGGTCGCGGAGTTGGTCGACGGGTTTGACCATCGCTTCGGGAACCAGACGGCCACGTGCATCAGTAACGTAGCCAGCGGGAATGTGTTGTTGCGTCATGGTTATTTCCTCGTATTGAAAAAAGAGTTCATGTCTTTGGTGAGTGCCCGCATCTTGCCGAGTGCGTCCTGGACCGTGGGGGTGACCGTCCTTTCCTCCTCGGACCTGGGAGGCGGGGGTACGATCTCCTGTGCTGGCGTGATGCGAGCGAGAGGCGTGCCGAGTCCTGCGTGTCCCTGGCGCTGTCGTTCGGTTAGTGATTCGGCCCGTGATTCCACGCGGTCGATGAGCCCAGCCAATACTTCGAACAGATAGCCGTGGCTCTTCAGGGGCAGATTGAGCCGTCCGTCATCGCGCATGACGATCATGTGTTCGAACCCCTGACGCCAGTATTCGATCGGGCACACCCACGTACGGCCGTTGCGTTCGAACTGGGCCGCGCGAATCAGCGGCGCCAGTTCGCGGATCAGCGTGGCCATACGCGAGTGGCTCATCTGACTCTTAGGCGGCGCGAACAGCCCGACGTAGCGCAACATCGGCTTCACGAACGAATCGCCGGCCGGGTGCACCTCTATGATTGCCGCGAGTGCGTCGCGCGGCGCGTCATCGGCCAGGACAACGTCCAGGCTCATCGACGCGCGGCAGTTTGGGCAGCTGAACAGCGGCATCGGCATCAGTGCACCTGTCTGCTTTGCTCAGATTCGAGCTGCTCTTCGAGGTGCGCTCTCAGCTTCGGACGGTCCGCGAGATACTCGTTAAGTCGCTCGACAACTGCGATCGCATCATTCTGGATATGCGCGCGCAGAACGCTTTCCATTGCGATTGCGATCTGCTGGCCAGCCTCGTCGGCCGACGTGAGCCTGGCGAATTGCGAAAGCAACGATTCGTTGGCGATGTGAAGCGCGCGGCGCAACTCGTCGATAGTGTCGAGATCGTCCGGATTGACGATGGTCGGTCCAGTAACGATTGTCAAATGCATTGTAATCCTAATAGAAATGAATATTTCGCGTTCCTTTTGTCACGATGGATTTGGCGTTAGTGGCCCGTCTCCTGCCAGATCACACGAACATCGCGTACGTGAAATTGGCCTTTTCGCATGCGGCTCGGGCCAGTCCCAGCCTCGTAGTAATACGTCGCATCGCCGCGTGCGATCAGTTCGGCGCAGCGGGTGCACGTCTGAATCTGGACAGTCGGAATAGCGCTGCTGGAATGCTCCGTGCCGATCACAACGTAGCCTTGCTCGGTCAGCTCCTCGATCGCGCAGGCGATCTTCAATGCGCCTTTCCACATCTCGCCGTTGAGCGGCGGAGTCTGCGGCTGTATTGCCTGAATGGTGCTGTTCATTGCTTTTCTCCTTTGACGGGGCGATTCGGACACGTACGGCACGTGCGCCAGTGGCTCAGTTCGAGCGGATTGTTGAGCGGTGCCCGTCGAGCGGCATAGGACACGCATACCGTCAGCTCGATCTGCTGCCCGGTATGCGTGCACTGCACCTGGCCGAACACGCGCAGGACGCGTGCGGCGACTCGATCGGTTTTTCCAGCGTACTTCCCTGACAGCACCAGTGATATCGTCGTATGAGATACCTCAAGGCGCTTCGCAACAGCTGATTGCGACGATGCACCTACGGCGTCGCGGAGCATCTGGAACCAGTCGGCATTAGCACGCGTCATGGTCAGGCTCCTCTTGCCAGACAATTTTTCCGATATTCGGGTCATAGAGGCTTTTCGTGCTCTGGATCATCGGCGGGCGTGGACCGGTGTATTTCGATTGCAACAGTCGATACCTCGTCGCCTTCGCGGCTACGCCTTGCTGGCGTGAATGCCCCATTTCGATCACGGTGATGTATCCGGCGACGCAAAGCAGTTGCAGGTACTTCTTGGCCGTGGCTTCCGCTACCGTGGTTTCACTCGTCGACGCACGCATTGCCAGTTCGGCGGCCGTGAAGTCGCCAATGATGCGCATGGTGCGCCACATGTTTTCATTGCCAGTCGTACGCAGGACGTTGCCCTTTTTGTCGAGGCGCGGGGCTTCGACGCCGACGTCGCGAACCAGCTTGTAGAGCTTTTCAGCGAAGCGCTTCTGCGCCTTGTTCGTGTGCTCGATGAAGCCGCCCTTCGCGAGGCCCTGGACATAGGTGTAAATGGTGTAGCGGTCGGCTTTCGTTGCGCGCTCGATGTCCGTCACTTCGAAGCCGTCGCGACGTTTTCGGATCGCTTCCCATATACGTTGTCGAGGTCCACGACCCCCTATCAATTCAAGATGAGCCGGTTTTCTAGCCACCGAAACGACCTCCAATATGGTGGGCTGCGACCGCACAGATGATCACGGCGATTACCGAGCAGAGAATAAGAATGGTGTACTCCATCAGCTCGACCCAGTCGTGCGCGAACACAAGGCACGCGGCAATCGCAACGAGGCCAAATCCGGATGCGAGCATGACGACGGTATTCAGGCGTTCGGCAGCGCTCGCGTCGACCTGCGTGGGAGGCATATAAGGTTTAACCATGTCCCATCCTCACGCGCGGCGCTTGGGCGCTTCGCCCGTATACAGTTCGCGCTTGCCCCAGGATGCGAGATCCATAACATCCGTTCCGGCGAGCATGGACTCCTCCTGAATGCGCTCAAGATTCACGCACACACGACGAACCGAGCCGTGGGCCAGTTCCACGAGACGCGCGAGCAGGTCATCAGTGATCTGAACTCGCGGGCAGTAGAAGCTCGTGAGCTGACGGGCATCAGCGAGGGTCACTGGTTGCGCAGGAACCCATGCCAGCACTCGGCCATGCATGCGCTCCCACTTCTTGAGCTTCGCGGGCAATCCTTCCTCACCGATCATGAGGATCGGTGCCTGGCTCGACTCGTAGAGATCGCGAACCAGTTCGACGGCGTTGCGGTCGACGAGGTGATCCATCTCGTCGATGATCAACGGGCGGCCACTCGCCGCGAGTTCTTCCGACACCTGATCCGCCATTTCAGGGATAGTGCGGGCTGGCTTGATGCCCATCTCGAACAGTACGGCAGTGAGGAAGTGCTTCTTTGTCCAGACCGATTTCGCCTGAACGTATCGGGCACGACGTGCGTTCGCAACGTAGTTTGCGGCCATGCTCTTGCCATAGCCTGACGGCCCGTAAAAGCAGACGAGACCCGGCAGGTTCGCGCTGCGGGAAAGAGCGCGTTCGATCGCGAGATCGCAGAGCCCGAGGTTGGTGATCTGCGCGATGCCGCCAGCAGCGGGTTTGAGGGTTGCTTCGTGTTGTGTCATTATTCGTCCTGTCAGGTATTACCGTTGACCGGCGAGCTGCCACTCGCCAGCTTCTTGTTCGCGGCGCTTACGCGCCGTGAATTCCTTGCTTTCCCCGTAGAGTTCGTGGAACTTCATGTCCTTTTCGGTGGGTGTCCCCCCTTCGTTAATGAGTTGATCGATCGCGTGCCAACGTCGGACGCGCTGCTCCTCGTCTTCTGGCATCTCAATGACAGTCGCCACAGGCATGGCGAGAACCGGCTGAAGTTCAGGTGTGACCTCCACGGCCTGAACGTCAATGACTCGGGCGTCGAGCGCTGCGCGTGACACTTCGCCGAATCCTGGAATCGTCAAGGTGTCCGGCGTCTCGATGGTCAGTGCCGGAGCACCATGCCGCTCGGCCTCGATCTCGTCGCGGTGTGCGTCGAGCCGCTTCAGACGGGCGTCGGCACGCTTCTCGCGGGCCTGTTCAACGAAAGACATCGGCATGTAGTGGCGCTGGTTAGCGCCGAATTCCGCTGTGCAGATGAACCGGCCATCGATGTCATGGACCCACACGTGCTGTGCGTCGTGAATATCGAAAGCCACCTGGACCTGCTCGCCGTGGAACTCTTCAAGCAGACCGCTGAAGTAACGGTTATTGAAGAGCGCGATCTCGCCACGCGACACCGTGCGTTCGACGCGCGGGCGGAAGACATTCTGCGTTTCAGCAGCAGTCAGCATGACCGGCTCCCAGCCGCTTGCCCGGTGACTTTCGTATGCCTCGCGTGGCGACATGTGACGGCGCTTGCCGGTGACCGGATCGTTGATCTGCGCCAGCGAGCGATGCGGCTTGTCGTTGTACTCGTCGACTCGCTGCGTGCAGAACTGGACGAAGCTTTCCCAGCCCATCAGTGGCATTACGCCGCCCTTGCGAACCGCTGCGCGCGTGATCTTGTACTGGGCAAGCCGCGCCTCGCGGTCCATCGACGCGCCGATAAAGCTCGGCAGTAGCTTCGCGCCCTGAATCCAGATCGTTTGATGCGAGCGTTCGATCACACCCTTGGCCTGCGAGTTGTACGGCAGCGAGTGGGTGACCTCGAAACCGAGCAAACCCTTCAGGCCGGTACCTTCGCGCTTGAGCAACTGGTTGTCATAGCCCGAGCCGTTGTCGACGTAAAAGATGGCCGGTGCCCCGCGATTGATGGCGGCGTGACTGATCGCCTCCAGCACCGCGAGGCTCGACTCTGCGAGGCCGACCGAAAACCCGACAGCCATGCGAGTCGCAATGTCGATGATCGTCGTGATCTCGGGGCGGAATGGCCGGCCATGCAACGGATGCTGCACTTCCGCATCGAAGGTGTGACCGTCAGCGCTCCAGACATCATTCGGTTGCAACTGATCGAACGTGCGGCGCACGAATGGGCGAATGTTCTTCAGCTCGCGCGGACCCATGCGGCCGACCTCGCGCGAGACGTTGCCGAGCTTGCCCAGGAACCTGCGCACCTGGTGGATAGTCGGGAACGACCAGCCGTTATCGCGCATACGGTAGGCTTTTTCGAACTCGCGATATGCCAGTTCGACGGACGGCTTTTGCGGCAACTGATAGAAGCCGAGGAACGGCTTTGCCCACGCGGGAATCGTGAAGTCCGGCTGGACCTTCTTCGGCGCCAGATCGCCAGCCTTTCCCATCGCAAGCCAGCGCTTGAGCGTGCGCACGCTCGGAAAGCCGTCGCCCTTGCGGCCGCGTTCGTCGCGTGCGGCCTTGAGCATCATGACCATGTGATCGTCGAGCTTTCCAGCTTTCGCTTCCGTGAGGAGCGTGATCATCGCGGCTTCGCGCGAGATATGGCACTGCGCGGTCAGCCGGTCGAGCGTGGTCAGAATGCCTTTGCGCGCGTCGGCGGTCAGACGTTGGGCGTCGGTTTCCAGCAGTTCTCGTTGGCTCGGTTTTGCAGACGGACGATCAGTGGCGGTGATTGATCCCGCACCGATCAAATGCTGTGCCGCTTGTGTCCTGATCGCCGCCATGATGTCGGCCGGTGGAAAATATTCGCGCCGTACACCTCCTCGACCATTCGTTTCCCTGTATTGCCAGCCAGATCGCTCGGCGAAGAGAATGACGTTCGCTTTGGTCGTTGGAAGGCCGGGGAGTCGCAACGTGGCGATGTCGGCTGCCGTGTAATGCGTCTTCACGGTACGGCTCACTTTGCGTTGCGGCGGATGCGATGGAGCAACTGACCGAGAACCTTCTCGTCCATCTGCCCCTCGATAGCCCGCGACTTCGCCTTGATGTGTCGATCGAGCACAGCCATAGCGCCAAGCTCTGCACACAATGCCTCATCGACAGTCAGCACGCGGCGATCGAAGTGCAACGCCATCCATTCGAGCGGTCCGACGTCATCACAGATGCTCATCAAGGCCATCCACGCGTCTACCGGAACTCGCCTGTCCGACTGGCTGGGCGCTGCCCATTGGTCAAGATGTGCCTTGGTGACGGGGCGGCCCAGTTGCTCGGTAAGCCGGTCGGCCAACCGCTCCCGTGAGAGCCCTTTTCCCGTAGCGCTGTCCATGAGAGCGGCGAGCGAAGCACGTACAGCACTATCCAACGGATTGCGCGCATTCGTATCGCAGTCTGCGGCGACCGGCGCCACCGAGAAAACCTCAAAGTTCAATGCCATCTGACCGGGCAATGCTGCGGGGGCGTGAATTCGTCTCTTGTTCATTACATTTTCCTCACATCGATACAGTTGAAGGCGTGACCGAAAACTACGCGCTGCAATTAACGTCGGAAGGTGTATCGGAGCCGCTATACTTCTGGGCATAGCGCGGGCGGATTCGACGGCCATCGGCAGTCCATCGGTCCGGCCAGAGTTCGTGGGGGGGCACCTGCAAGAACTCGGCGATTGCGACCTCACCGGAGAACACGGGGCGCACTAGGGCATTGCGTACGGTGGATGCAGGAAGGGCACACTTAAGCGCGAGCGCGTTCATCGTGATGCCACGTTTCCGGATTGCCGCTTTGATGTCCTCCTTGTGCCAACCGCGCTGTTTTTCGATGCTCATGACTGATCCCTTTCCGGCGGTAGCCGGTTTTTTTGGCGTCCGTTAGTCCCGAACGTCACGTTTAACGGGATCATAAACGTATCGATACGCTTTGGCAATACGCTTTTAATCGATACACATGGCAGAGAGGGTGGATCTGAGCGATGTCAGTGGAGAGCCCGTCGCTAAAGGCGGGGATGGGTTTTTGGGTGTTTTCGAATACTGTATCGAGGAGCAATACACATTGAGCGCGGCAACTGTATCGAAATCTGGCCTGCTCACAGCTGCCGAGATCGCCCGTCTGCAACTACCGGGGTTGCCGACCACCAAGGCCAACGTGATCGTTCGTGCCGAGAAGGAGCATTGGTACTTTGAAGAGGCAACGGGGCTTGGTGGCCGCCGAAAGCTCTTCGCAGTGCCGGAGCGCTACTGGCAGGGCGTCGCAACACCTCACGGCGCCCAAAACGAGCCGGGTGCGCCGACGCCAGTGGATCAAGAGGGGCAGTCGCACGGGAAGGACGTGGCTCTGCGTGAAGCAACGGATTACGTTCGCAAAGCGCGGGCGCAGGGGGGCATGAGCGACGCCGAATTGGTCCAAGAGATCGTCGTTGGCGTCGAGCGATGGCTTGAGCGGAACAAACTGAGCCCGTCCGCTGAAAAGAAAGCTGCGCTTATCTCTTTGTTATTTAAGTATTTTCAGACTGAGGGCGCACTTGATGAAGAGAAGCTGGATCAACTCCTCACTGCTGTTGCTTAATGCCGCACCGTGACGCCCGTCACAGACATCGGTGAAAGCAGTTCGCAATCTCGATGCTCCGAAAAATGAAAGAACGGGGTCGCGGAATGACGACGGCAGTAAAAGGTCAGCTTGCCGTGCTGATCGAAGAAATTTTGCAGCAAAATCAACGAGAGCCGCTTGATTGGGGCTCTACGCAGCAACAAATGCTTTGCGAGGTAGTGCAGGCGGAGCGAGACCCAGCTAATGACCCCATCTATAGGTCACCCGGCCGATTGAGGCCTGCGTTCGCAAGCGCCGCCGTTTTTTTTGCACTCTGTGCCAAATTTTGCGCGAAATTTGGGCGGGAATTGCCGACTTCAGTTAGTTTGACCGATGTGGATAAGCGGCTGCGCGCGGCGCTAGCCGCTTGTTTTTTCGCGTTTTTTTCGCTTTTTCCGTCTAACACTCACTGTGCCAATCTGAGCACCACCCCATAGGAGGTCTTCCGCGTCGTCGCCCTGCCGCGTATGGATGCGCGGCAAAAACCACTGAGCGTAGCTTGCGGCCGACAATCCTCCGCGCGCCAGTACGTGTCGAACGAAACCGATGTAGTCGGACGCCGTGGTCAGCAGGGACCACGAGGCATGGGCCGTTTGCACGCGACGCTTGGGCACCGGCTCGCCCTCCCATTCGTGCCCCTGCGCGTGATTGCCCGCGAAGCGTTCCTGCCACGCCAGGCTCGAGTGGCGCATGCCCAACGGCTCAAACACGCGCTCTTGCGCCAAACATTCCAGCGAACAGGCGCTGACGGTCTCCATCGCACGCTGAAGCCACGCAAACGCGCTGCTGCCGTAGCTGAACCGTTCGCCAGGCGCGAAGTACGTGCGAAGTGGCGCCTCGTCGCGCACGATATTCGGCAGGCCGCTCGTATGGGTCAGCACATGCGAAGCCGTTATCCTGCGTGAATCCGAATCGCCGGGCACATACTCGCCGCAGATGTCGAACAGCGGTTGTTGCGGGTCCAGCCGCTTTTCTTCGAAAAGTTGCAGGGCGATGAAGGCAACAAGGGGTTTTGTGAGCGAGGCCGCCTCAAAGACGGTCGCGGCGTCCACCGCAGTATGGTCGTGGGCCCCGCGAATGCCGCAGTGATATTGCGCGCCCGGCAATCCTGCGCGAAGAACCGCGAGCGACACACCGGGAATTTTTCCGCTCGCAGTGGTTTGCGCAAGGAATCGTTCGAGATCAGTCATGGGTTCACCCCCGGCAGCATTTTGGCGGATTGTACCGACCGTGGCATGGGCGAGACAAACATCCGGCGCGCGAGGCCGTCGATTGTCACCGGTCTGCAATGTGGGCTGGCTACGCTAGCGGCTTCTCCCCGCGCGCCCGCCTTTCGCACGCGCCCACAACAAAAGCGCCCATGCAAGTCACCTGCGTCGCCGTTCTCGTCAATGTCGTGTTGATGGCGATGCAATTCGTCACTGGCTGGATTTCCGGCTCGGATGCCTTGCTGGCCGATGGCGCGCATACCCTGGTCGATGCGCTCGGCGACGGGGTCGTTGCGGGCGCAATCTATTTCGACCAGGCCATGCGAGCCGGGCGTCCGCACAAGCTGACGCCGGTCGCCATCGTGCTTGCCAACCTGCTCATCGCGGCAACCGGCGCCGAACTCCTGAGCGCGGGCATGCTCCCGAATGCAGTCCAGGGCGCCGGCGCGCGCCCTGCCGCCGCTTTGGCCGCATTTGCCGTTTCCGTCGCGAGTGTCGCCGCCAAGGCGGGGCTGTTCCTTTATTTACGAGCGGCGGCGGCGCGTGTGAAACCTCACGACGGCGACAGTCTCGCGAGCGCGCTCAATGCCGGCGCCTGGCATGCGTGCGCGGATTCGGTTTCTTCCGTTGTCGCCGCGATTGGCGCAACCGGCATGCTGCTGGGGCTGCCGGCCCTCGACCGAAGCGCAACGGCGCTCATCGGCGCGCTGATACTCATGGCGGGCCTGCAACGCAATGCTTCGGCACTGCGTTCGCTGTTCAGGCGTCTCGCCCGCATGGGCAGGACGAGGCGCGCCCAGGCGCACGCGGGCCAGCCTGAGCCTACGTCGTCGCAAGCCTGAACGTCAGGTCCGGCGAACGCTGGGCGATCGACGTCAACACCGCCACCCGGGATGCCCGTTGCGGTCATCTGGCATGGCCCGATCGATTCAACTGCATTCACGCTCGATGTGCGCACTCACCCTGTACTCCTCGGGCGTGCAGTTTCGCTCACGGCGAAAAGCCCGCTGAAGCGCATCGACTGAGCGGAACCCACTTTGCACAGCGATCTTTTCCTGCGGCCATCCGGTTTGCTGGGGCAACGCTGCGCCACGCTCCACGCGCCCCCCGGCGACATCGCATATCGGTATCCCTTGCGCGCCGACACCTCATCGGCCAACGCTATCGTCCCTGTTGCGAGTCTGAAGAGGTCCATAGCGCCTCCAGGGCTTCTCATCCGGGAGAAGACTGCGGGCACTCCGTGTTGAACCAATAGTCGACCAGGCGCTGCGCCGCCTGTAGATCGTCCGGATAGTATGGGTCGTCGTTCCAGGGTGATGGGTCGTAGCCCGCTTTGCGCAGCGCCGCAAGCTCGCTTTGGTGTTGCGCCATCGTCACAGGCGCATTGCTTCTCAGCGCGGCCAGGTCACGACACTCCGTCGGACTCAGATAGGGGCCGCCTTGTGGCATGCCTGGGGCGGCGCAGCCCGCCAGCAGGAGCGCCAACGCAGCAAGCGTCGAGCGGTTCGTCGGGCGTTTTTCCATCGTGCATCTCCAGGCGTCGGACAGGCGCAACGCAAGCGGTGCGATACCCGTGGTCGCGCGATCTCCAGCATGCACGCATTCGCGCCTGAGCGCGCAGACGGTGAGCCGTCTCGCCTGATTGAATGGTCACTGCCGTCGCCCTCGTGAAAATCCGCGACGTCACGCCGCTCGATGCGAAAAGCGATCCCCGAGTTCGCGCAGCCAAGCGAGAAAAGTATGGATTGCCGGGTCCTTGACCCGCGCATTGCGGACATAGCTACAGTAGCGCCAGGCGGGCAAGGCCGGGCCGTCGAACGGAAACACGAGACGGCCCTCTTCGACATCGAGCGCGACAAGCGCGGTGGGCCCCATGGCAATACCCAGGCCGTCAATGGCGGCCTGCAAGGTCAAATAGAAGTGGTCCAGTTGCTGCGAATGGCGAGCCGCAAGCCCGGGGTTGCCGCTCGCCGCCAGCCATTGCGCCCAAAGGCCGGGATAGGTCGCCGTGTGCAGCAGGGTGTGCTGCGCCAGGTCCGACACGTGGCGTATCGGGTGAGACTCCAATACCTTGGGTGAGCACACCGGCAAGCGGACTTCCGATAAAAACTCGCTGACCGCATATCCCGCGGACTTCTGCTCGCTGCCGCGAATCGCCACGTCGCATTCGTCGCCGAGCTTTTCGATCGGCTCATCGGACGTCGTCAACCGCACCTCCACCGCCGGATGGGTGAGCTGGAAGCCGGAAAGCTGCGGCAACAGCCAGCGCAACGCGAAAGTCGTTGGCGCGTTGACCCTCACGATCTGTTGCCGCGTGCTCCGAAGCTGCTCGTTGGTCGCGAGCGCAATGCGGTCCAGCGCCGCCGAGATCTCCGCCAGGTACGTGCGTCCCGACGCCGTCAGCAGGACCCTTCGGCCGCGGCGCTCGAACAGGTCGTGTCCGAGCCAGTCTTCCAGTTGCCGCACCTGCCGGCTGACGGCCCCGTGCGTGACGCAAAGCGCCTCGGCCGCCGCCGAAAAACTCTCCGCCCGCGCGGCGGCTTCGAATACGCGCAGCGCGTTCAACGGCGGCAGGCGACGGGACATAACGAGATTTCCTATGTGACTTTTCCTGACAAGCCACGTGAGTATACATCGCTTTTCGGAGGCGCTTTCGAACCTTATATTGAGCCACGTCGCAGCAGCTCCGGTTCTGGATCTGTTTGATTAACTCACCAGGAGAATGGTCGGATGTCGAATGTCGTCGTGGTCGGTGCACAATGGGGCGATGAGGGAAAGGGCCGGATCGTCGACTGGCTTGCGGAAAAGGCGGACATCGTCGTCCGGTACAACGGCGGGCACAATGCCGGGCACACGCTGGTGGTGGACGGGCAGACCTACAAACTGGCGCTGCTTCCCAGTGGCGTGGTGCGCGGCAAGCCTGGCCTGATCGGCAACGGCGTCGCGCTCGACCCCGAAGCGCTGCTTGCGGAGATCGGGCGCATGGCGGCGATGGGCATTCGCGTGACGCCGGAGGTGCTGCAAATCGCCGAGACGGCCACGCTCGTCCTGCCGGTCCATCGCGCGATCGACGCGGCCCAGGAACGGATGCGCGCGAAGCCCATCGGCACCACCCTGCGCGGCATCGGCCCGGCGTACGAGGACAAGGTTGGGCGGCGCGGCTTGCGCGTGTGCGACCTCGCCGAGCCGGCACTGCTGGCCCAGAAACTCGAGGCCCTGCTCGCGCACCATGCGGCCTGGTTTCGCGGATTGGGACTGGAGCCGTTTCCGCTTGAGCCGATGCTGAGCGACCTGATTGCCATGGCGCCAAAGATCCTGCCCTTCGTGGGCCGCGTCTGGGAGCAACTCGACCACGCCCATTCGTCGGGCAAGCGCGTGGTATTTGAAGGCTCGCAAGCGGTCATGCTGGACGTCGATTGGGGTAGCTATCCCTACGTGACCTCGTCGAGCACCATCGCCGCCGGCGCGGCCAGCGGCACGGGCATTGCCCCGTCGCGCGTGGGGCGTGTGCTTGGCGTCAGCAAGGTCTACGCGACGCGTGTTGGCGAAGGCCCTTTCACGTCGGAGGTGACCGGCGCACCCGGCGACGTGCTCAGGCAGCGTGGCGGCGAGTACGGGGTCAACACCGGCCGCCCGCGTCGCTGCGGCTGGCTGGACACCGTGCAACTGCGCCAGAGCAGCAAGGTCGCGGGCATCGATCTGCTTGCGCTGACCAAGCTCGACGTGCTCGACGGCTTCGAGTCGGTCTATCTGTGTGTGGGCTACCTGCTCGATGGCGTGCGCATCGACTACATGCCGGCCACGAGCGCCGAACAGCAGCGACTTGAGCCGGTCCTCCAGCGCTTCGACGGCTGGGACGGCTCGACACGAGGCACGCGCGCGTATGGCGATCTGCCGAAGCAGGCCGTGGCGCTGATCGAAGCGATTCAGCGCGAGGTCGGCGTTCCCGTCGCGATGGTCACCACCGGCCCTGAACGCGACGATGCGATTGTCCTGCAATCGCCATTCGCATAAGCGTGCGGCCTGAAAGCCTGACCGGATATGCCGGCAAGCAGGACGGCGGGAACGGGACGCCATGAGCGGCCGTTGTCGGGCAAGGCGAAAACCGGCAGCCATTCGAGCGGCCGCTTATCGCCGTCTATACTGGGCGCTGGAAGGGTCTGCGCGGGGATTGTGCCTCTGCGCAGCAAATAACGGCGCAAGCCGTCGTGCTCAATCGACAGTCAGGCTTCGCTATAGGCGCGGGAGTTTCCATGGAAATCAAATGCATCGCTGGGTTCGCCGTAATTACAAAGCAGCCGGATGCCAGTGCATCCCTGTATCAGGAGAAACTTGGCTTGCCGCTGGAGCGGTTTGACGCATCGCCCGATTATCGTTTCATGGACAAGTTTCCCGGAGCCAATCACTTTGGCGTGTGGCCTCTGAATATGGCCGCTCAGTCATGCTTCGGGCAGGATGCGTGGCCGACTGCTATTCCCGAGCCAACCGCAACGATTGAGTTCGAACTCGCGGATGCCAAGGCAGTCGAGTCGGCCGTTCAGGAAATGAAGGTCAAGGGTCAAGTTTTTATTCATGAAGCAAGGACAGAACCTTGGGGGCAAACAGTCGCGAGATTCATCAGCCCCGAAGGCGTGCTGGTCGGGTTGAGCTTCGCGCCATGGCTGCATGAGCCAAAGGCCTGACAATGCATCTCCGGACGCCCTCCGAAGCACAAGAAACGGGTCGCTTGAGATCACATGAGGGCGCAGCCCGCGGCAACATCGGTGACCTGCTTGCGCTGAGCCTGGACGTTGAGCGGCAGCGCGCCGCCTTGCCGAAAGGCCGCTAAGGGTCGATTGCGAACGACCGCGCCGGACAGCGTGCGGCGATAATGTGCCCCGGCCAACACGAGACAGGCAATGACAACGACATTCGACGAGGCAACCACAGCGGCGATCGCCGCGTTTGCCCAACTGGACTTCTACACGGCCGTGCAGGCGATGCGCGCCGAGGCCGACTACGACCGCGAACGTGACGAGTGGATCACGCGCTACATCGACGAGCACGGCGGCGGCGCGGACGACGCGGCATACGACGCCTTGCACGCGCAGGCCCAGACAACCCCGGAATACGCGCAGTTCGTCGATGCCATTCGCAGGGAGATCCAGGAATACTTCGGCGTGACCGACAATCAACTGGACTGCATGGTCCTGCTGCGCAATGACGACAGCGATGAGCTTTGGGCGGAGGTCAACCGGCAGCGGACTGCGCTGGGAACCGGTGAAGTGCGCGGAGATCTCTGAACACCGGCAACGATGTTCGCGAGCGTCAAGAGGAACGCGCGCGGGTAGTCCGCACGGGTGTCCCGATAAGCGATCGGCGAACGGAGCCGGTCTTATCCTCGTCGCACCTCATCGCCTCAAGCTGGATCGCCAAGTCCTGGTACATGCCGCGAGGATGCGCAAGCGGCCACCGGAACCACGACTTCATTCAACCGGCCACGCGCGGTTTGATCCGGCGAAGGAACGGCACGGAGTCGATCCATCAGATCGGTGGTGAGCTTGCGAGCCGACGATACATCGCCTCGCAATCGTTCGGCGGCAACCATGCCCCAAGGAACGACAAGGACGAATACCGCGCATCCCAAGCCAGTCAGCATCGCTGCAATCGTACGGTTTTCCGGCGTACCGTCATGCGGCAGCATATGGCGAAGCCATGCGAAGGCCGGCTCGATCCCGACATCGAAAATCATCGCCAACACCAAGGTCAAAGCGACGTGCAACGCCAGCCGCATTTGCTGGAAAGCCGTGCCACGGTCATTTGCCTTGTGAATGAGCACGACCATCCGGCTAGCGATAGCAAGTGTCGCGAGCGTTAGGGCGAAAAAACAGGTCGAATCCAACATTGCGATTCCGTCGTCCCAGACTTTCCGCTTGATCGCGCCTGTTCAATCTGGCCAGCGCGAGTAGGCATGCCGCAGCCACGGAATGAGATGAGCCCAGGGCGAATCATCCTTGACTCGCCTTCACGTCAAGTGTTGCAAGTGCCATGCCAGTGCGTTTCGCCTGTCTCGGGCGTGGGTATCGCCGCACGGTAGCGCAACGGGGCACGGTTCTGGTGCGCAACAGCACTCATGGAGCATGATCATGCCCGCGTGCGAGGCAAATGGCCGTGCCGCCGCTCCGCCGGCCTGCTGACCGCAGTCACGCGCCGGGAACCGGCGTTCGAGGGATGTACGCGGCGAGGACGGTTAGTTGCGCGATGAGATAGAAACCGCGCCATCGATTGCCGGCGCGAACACGCCCTTCCGCACGGACCGGCTCGCCCATCAACGCTGCGCTTCGGCCGCACACCTTGCGGCCTTCGCCGGCCTCGCGCCCGCCGTTCGCTCCGCCCTCCTACGTCAAGTCGACAAGCGCCTGCTTGCGCGATTTCACTTCCTTCAGGACAAACGCGGAATAGACCTCCTTCACGTTCGGCAAGGCGCCAATCTGATGGCGGGCGAATTCGCCGAATTCGTCGAGCGTGCGCGCGACCACAGTGAGCTGGTGGTCATAGCGGCCCGAGATACAGCTACACGCGATGATCTGCGGACTCGTAATCACGGCATCTTCGAATGCCTTGACGTGCTTCTCGTCCTTCTTGTCGAGCGAAACGTAGACATACGCTGTCACGTGAAAACCCAGCTTCTTCATGTCCACGTCGGCGTGATACCCGCAGATGATCCCCTCCTGTTCAAGACGTTTGACCCGCCTCCAGCACGGCGACGTCGTCAGATCCACGCGTTCGGCCAACTCGGCGCTCGACAGCCGCGCGTTGAGTTGCAGCGCTTTCAGAATCTGAAGGTCGACGCGATCGACCTCATGTTCTGCATCGTTCATTTCAAATTCAGCCTGTTGACGAAACGTTCATTTTAAACAAAAGCCTCGCGGCGGCAATTTCCGCCAAACAATTTCTACCCATGACGGATATAGTTTGCTTGCAAAATGACCATCGCGCGACGCGCGGCGTCGACCCGCGCAGTGAACGTCCGGCACGTCGATCGTGCCGATGGTCGGGCTTACTCAGGAGAGCAATGCATGGATCTTGGCTTGAAAAATCGGCACGCCGTCGTCTGCGGCGCGAGTAAAGGACTCGGCTATGCCTGCGCCGAAGCGCTCGCGCGCGAGGGTGCGCGAGTCACGCTGATTGCGCGCAACGAGACGGAACTGATCGCCGCCGGCAAGCAACTGCGTGAAAGCAGCGGCGCGCAGGTGGAGGTGATTGCCGCCGATGTTTCGACCGAAGCCGGTCGTGCGTCGATCGTCGAACAAACGAAACATGTAGATATCCTGATCAATAACGCAGGCGGTCCGCCGCCGGGCCAGTATGCCGACTGGTCGCGCGAGGACTGGATCGCGGCGCTCGAAGCCAACATGCTGAGCGGCATTTTTCTGATCAAGGCGTTTTTGCCGGCCATGCTGGAACAGCGTCATGGCCGCATCGTCAACATCACCTCCGTCACGGTCAAGCAGCCGCAAGCCCTGCTCGGACTTTCCACGGCGGCGCGCCTGGGTCTGACCGGCTATGTGGCGACCGTGGCGCGCGAGGTGATCGCACGCGGCGTCACGATCAACAATCTCCTGCCGGGGTATTTCCTGACCGACCGACTCCGCTCGATGTTCGAGAGCTGGGACAGTCAAGCCGGAGAAAACGTGCCCGTATCCGAGCAAAAGCGCCTGGCCATTCCCGCACAGCGTTTTGGCACGCCGTCGGAATTCGGCGACGTGTGTGCGTTTCTTTGCAGCAGGAGCGCGGGCTACATGACCGCCCAGAACATCCTGCTCGACGGCGGCCTGTACCCCGGCACGTTCTAGCCTCGGGCCCGAATCGCATTCAACCTGATCGACGATCTCGACATCCCTATGAACTCGACGAAACAGCAACTCGCACAAGCGCTCTTCGAGCAACATGCCGCGCGCACGCCTTTCAGCACGCTTCGGCGGGCAGGCGAGGTTCTCGACGCCGCGGCAGCCTATGACGTGCAGGACGAACTGGTGGCGTTATTGCGCAAGGCGCGCAATGCCGACATCGTCGGCTACAAGATCGGGCTCACGTCCACCGCCATGCAAACCATGTGCGGCATCGACAAACCGGTCTTCGGCCGCGTCCTGAGCGACCAGGTTCACGCAGGCGGTCTTCGCATCGATCTGAATCGATACGTCCATCTGGGTCTGGAATTCGAAATCGCCGTCAAGCTCGGCAGCGATATCGTGCCCGACGGCAAGCCCTTGTCGACGGCGGATATCGCGGCCTGCACCGAGGCGATCTGCCCCGCACTCGAACTGGTGGACGACCGCCACGCGCAATACAGCACGCTCGATGCCGGCTCGCTGATCGCAGACAACGCGTGGAATGCGGGCGTGGTGCTGGCCGACTGGCAACCGCTTCCAGATGAATTTACCGTTCGGCAAGCGCGCGTGTTTTCGCAGCACCCGCCAGCGGAAACCGGCGAAGTCGATTATCGGCACGTGCTTGCGTCCGTCGCCTGGCTGGCGCAAGAGCTTGCGTCCAGAGGGTTGCATCTCCGTGCGGGCGAGATCGTCATGACGGGAAGCGTGGTGCGCACCCGCTTTCCTGTCGAAGGTGAAGTCTGGCACTACGAAGTGGACGGTCTGGGAACAAACGGCGTGAACTGCGCATAAGCCGGGACGTGAGGCACCGGCAGCTTCTCATCTATCAAGATTAAATCAGGAGACACAGTGAAACTGAATCCATTGGCTGCCATGACGGCCCTGTGCTTTGCGGCGGCGAGCGCGTCGGGTTATGCCCAGGTCAACGTCAAGATCGGCGTGGTGGGCCCGTTGACCGGGTCGGGCGCCAGTTACGGCAAGGACATGGAAAACGGCGTGCGGATTGCCATCGAAGAAGCCAACGCGCAAAAAATCACGCTGGGCGGCAAGGTCGTCCAGTTCACGCCCGAATACATGGACGACCAGGGCGACCCCCGCACCGGCGTGCAGGTCGCGCAACGGCTGGTCGACGAGGGCGTGAGCGCCGTGATCGGACATGTGAATTCCGGCACGACCATCCCGGCATCGAAAATCTATGCCAGCGCGGGCATTCCGATGATTACGCCTGCGGCTTCGAATTCGATCATCACGAAGCAAGGTTTCAATACGGTGTTTAGCGTCGTGCCGACCGACGCGCAAACCGCCGGGAGTGCCGGCACCTACGCCGTCAACTCCCTCAAGGCCCGGCGGATCGCGATCATGGACGACCAGACCGCCTTTGGCCAGGGCGCTGCCCAGGAGTTTCGCAAGGCCGTGCTCGCCGCCCACGGGACCATCGTCGACCAGCAGTACACGAGCGATAAAGCCATGGACTTCAGCGCGCAGCTCACGCATATCAAAAGCGTGAATGCGGATCTCCTGTTCTTCTCCGGGCTCGGTCCACAGATCGCAGGCATCGCGAAGAAGATGAAACTGCTCGGCATGACGACCCGGTTGATGGGTGGCGGCGGCACGGTATCCGAGGATTTCATCAAGATCGCCGGTGCCAGCGCCGAGGGCGTCGAAGGCCTGGACTACGGGCTGCCCGTCTCGCGGATGCCGCGCGGACCGGAGTTCGAAAGCAGGTACAAGAAGACTTTCAACGCCGATATGCAGGTCTATGCGCCTTTGGGATACGACGCCACCTGGGTGGTGATCAAGGCCATGCAGGAAGCCAACTCGTCGAAACCGGCCGATTATCTGCCGAAACTGCGCACGGCCAGATACCAGGGGGTGTCAGGGCCGATCGAGTTCGACAGCACCGGCGCCTTGAAGGCCGCGGCAACAACCATCTATCAGGTTCGCGGCGGCAAATGGGAAATACGGGAGACGGTCGTGTCCCGATGAAAGCTGCCGGGAGATTGCCGGCCTGAACGGGGGCGTGAAAACGGGAGCGTGAAGCGCGATGAGGCAGCGTTCGTGCTAGCCTCATCGCGCGAACCTCATTGCCGCCCCGTTCAGCGAACCGCTCCGTCCATGACGCATATCCTTCATTCCACCGCGTTGCGCTACTTCGTCGAAGTGGCGAACACCGGGTCGATTGCCGAAGCTTCGGTACGGCTGCACGTCGCGTCGTCAGCGATCAGTCGTCAGATTGCCAAACTCGAATACGAGGTGCACGCCCAACTGTTCGACCGGCAGTCGCGTGGAATGATATTGAGCAGCGCAGGCGAGGCGCTCCTTGGCTACGCACGCAGAAGCTTGCTCGAAGCCGAGCAGATCGTGCACGATATCGACAGTGCGCAGAATTCGCTTGCCAGTGTCGTGAAACTCGCCTGCTCCGAAGGCTTTGCCACCGACTTCCTGCCCTCACTGATTCATGTGTTCAGGCAGACCAATCCCCGCGTGCACTTCGAACTGTCGGTCACTCGCCCCGACGACGCCACCCGGCTGGTGCGTATTGGCGACGCGGATCTCGCGCTCACTTTCAGCCTCACGGTTCAGACCGGCGTGAACATCATCCACGCGTGCCGGGCGCCCGTGTTTGCGCTCATGCGCCGCGATCATCCACTGGCCAGGCGTCGGCGGCTGACACTTTCGGAAATCGCGGAACACCCGCTCCTGTTGTCGGAGCCCGGCACCACCATTCGCACGCTGATCGATGTGGCCGCGGGCGCGGAGGGCATCGCGCTCACGCCCGTATTCGTGACCAACAATAGCCAGGCGCTCTACCGGTACGCCCAGTTGTCCGGCGCTATCACCTTCTCCGGCGCGCTGACGGTTCGAGGCAAGCAGCAAAGCGATGCGCTCGTCGCGGTACCGCTGGCGGGAAAAGTGCAGCAGCGCCGCGTCGAGGTCCAGACGATGATGGGTCGCGCACTGCCCGCCGCAGTTCGCGAGTTCGCCGACTTTCTGGTGGCCGAACTCAAGCACGTGCCCGGCATGGTGCGCGAGACGCGCGCATCGCGACAGGCACGCGAATAGCAGGTATCCCCGCAGGCAACCGGCTGGCCTCAAGCGAAGCTTCAGCCATGAGCAGCAGGCACCCTCGCCGTGCCGATCTCACCAAGATCCCAGAATAGCCCGGCCATCATTCGCAACGCCTCGCGGGCGACGGTACCGAGCATATGTTCGTTCGGTGCGTGCTGTGCACAGCCCGGATAGGAATGCGGAACCCAGATGGTCGGCAAACCGAGCACATCGGCGAACGCATCGTTTGGAATGGTGCCGCCCAGATTGGGCAGAATGGCGACTTTCTTTCCCGTTGTTTGCGTGATCGAGCGCACGGCCCAGGACACCCACGGATGATCGGGTGCGAGACGCGTGGCAGGCGCCACCAGCGTCACGCGGACGTCTACATCGTGAAACCCGTGCAGGTCGAGATGCTTGCGAAGATGCGCTTCGAGTCCCGCTATATCCGTTCCCACAACGAAGCGTAACTGGCAAAACACACGCGACGTAGCCGGAATCGCCCCGACAGGAAGCGCCGGATTGCCCGCCACCATCGCCAGCACCTCGAACGTATTGCTGCCGAACACACGTTCGGCCGGCGTGAGACCGGGTTCTCCCCATTCGGTATCGATGACAGGGTCGCCCGGGTCCCCTCCGACTTCGAGATCGGCGATGGCCGCCGCCACCGCCGCATCGATCGCCGGCGCGCGCAGGCCCTCGACCTGCACGCGCCCTTTTTCGTCGACGATACTCGCCAGCGCATGGGCGAGGCGAATCGCCGGGTTGCTCAACAGACCGCCCCAGTTGCCCGAGTGATAGGCCTTGTCGCGCGCTGTCACCGACAGTTCGAAGTTCGCCGCGCCCCGTGAACCGAGAAAGATCGTCGGCCGTGCCGCGCCGATACGCGGACCGTCGGACGCAATCAGCACGTCGGCGCGCAGTTCATCCTTCAACGCCGCACACAGATCGTTGAGTCCGGGAGAACCGACTTCCTCACCCATTTCCATCAGAACCGTCACGTTAAAACCGAGCCGTTTCCCCGCTTGCGCACGCGCTTCGATCGCCGCGCCCAGTGCGCCGAGATTGACGGTATGCTGCCCCTTGTTGTCCGCAGTGCCGCGCCCGTACCAACGGTCGTCCTCAATGGCGATCTGCCAGGGGCCCGCCCCGTGCGTCCACTGCTCTTCCTGACCGCGCACCACATCGCCGTGCCCATAGACCAGAACCGTGGGCAGTGCCGGATCCTCAATGCGCCGCGCGACCAGGAACGGGGCCCCGTTTGAAACGGGATTGTCGTGCAGCTTGCTGACAAAACCGAGCTTGCCCAGCGCGGGCTCTATTTCCTCGCTCAGATAGGCTCGCAGCGCCGGTGCGCTTTCGGCATGCTGGCTTTGCGTGCGCCAGCCGACACGGCGCCCGAGGTCGTCGAGAAAACGTCCGTTGTCGAAATAGCGTTCGGCACACTCGATTGCGGTCTTTCGGGTCATGCAGTTTCTCCAGTCCATGATCAGGCGATCTCGATCGCCGCGTGAGCCAGCGACTTCACTTCCTTGAGCACGAGTGAAGTATGAATTTCCTGGACGTTCGGCAAGGTGCCGATCTTGAGCCGGATGAAATCGCCAAAGCTGTCGAGCGTTTTGGCGATCACCGTCAACTGGTGATCGTAGCGCCCGCTAATGCAGTGACAGGCGAGAATTTCCGGACACGCCCTGACGGCATCTTCAAACGCGCGGACATGCACCGCGTCCTTCTTTTCCAGTGCCACCTGCGCGAATGCCATGACGTGGTAGCCCAGTCGCCTCGGGTCGATATCCGCGTGATAGCCGCGGATCACGCCGGTTTCCTCCAGACGCTTGACACGCCGCCAGCACGGCGACGCCGTCAACGACACCCGCTCGGCCAGTTCCTGGCTCGATAACCTTCCGTCACTGCGCAAGGCGTTGAGTATCAGGCTGTCCGCCCGGTCGATCCTGACCTCTGCTTCATTCATTTCACGTTTCCGTTTATCGCGCATTGTTCATTGCGCATGCATGCCTTTTTACCGTCTCACTTCAGCAAAATGCGCCTCGCTGCTGGCGGTATCGTTAAGACCGTCATCAACCGCAGTCCATTGACGATGCCGCACTTCCATCCCGTCAAACAAACCCTTCAGCCGTTCAACGCAAACCGATCCTGAGACTTCCCATGTCGACGACACCCTCCCTTTCCCAGCACGCGCGCAGCGCCGTGCAAGCCCTGCGGTCCTCGAAGATCCGCGAAGTCGCGAATGCCGGCATGGGGCGCACCGACGTACTGCCGTTCTGGTTCGGCGAACCCGACGAACCCACGCCCGCCGACGTGCGCAGCATTGCCGCGCAGCGACTCACTGACGGCGACACGTTCTACGTGCAGACCCTCGGTCTGCCGACGTTGCGCGAAGCCATCGCCGCTTACATCAGCCGCCTGCATCGGCCGCACGCGCCCTTCGACGCCGGCCAGGTCGCCGTCACGAGTTCCGGCACGACGGCGCTGATGCTCGCGATGCAGGCGATCATCAATCCGGGTGAGCGCGTGGTCGCCATCACCCCGCTCTGGCCGAACCTGGTCGAAATGCCCAAAGTTCTCGGCGCCCAGGTGGAAACCGTGTCGCTCCACTTTTGCGCCGACGGCTGGCAACTGGACCTCGACGCCCTGCTCGATGCGCTACGCCCGGGAACCCGCGCACTGCTCGTCAATTCGCCGAACAATCCGAGCGGCTGGGTCATGAGCGCTCAAGCCCAGCGCACCGTCCTCGAACATTGCCACAAGCACGGCATCTGGATCGTCACCGACGATGTCTACGAGCGCTACTACTACGACAACGCGCACTGCGCCCCCTCGTTCCTCGATCTGGCCGACGCGAGCGATCGCGTGATCAGTTGCAACTCGTTCTCCAAGGCGTGGCTGATGACCGGCTGGCGCATCGGGTGGATCGTCGTGCCCTCGCCGCTCCTGCCGGAGATCGGCAAGCTCATCGAATTCAGCACCACCTGCACGCCGGGCTTCCTCCAGCACGCCGCGCTGCATGCACTCGAACACGGCGAGCCGGTCATTGCGCGCACCGTGGCCCGCCTCAAACAATCGCGCGACCTGCTCGCGGCGCGTCTGGCCGAAGTCCCGCGCGTCCAGCTTGCCGCGCCCTCGCCGGGTGCGATGTACACGTTCTTTCGCGTCGACGGCATCACGGACAGTCTTGCGTTCTGCAAGCAACTGGTCGCTGAAGGCGGGCTCGGACTGGCGCCGGGCGCGGCGTTCGGACCGGAAGGCGAAGGCTTTCTCCGCTGGTGCTATGCGAGCACGCCGGAACGTATCGAAGCGGGCGTGGAACGGTTGACCCGTTATCTCGACAAACATCGCTGAACGCGAAACCCACGCGGCGGACCGCCGCCGCGTTGTCATTCGATTCGATAGAACGCTTGCGCCGTGGCACCGAAAACATTCGCGTGAGCCGATTCGGGCACGAGCTGACGGGCGACCCGCAACCAGTCCGCGTAGCGACCGTTGCGTTCGAGAATCGGCCAGTCGCTCGCCCACATCAGCCGGGTTTCACCGAATGCCGTCATCAGGACTTCTACATAGTCAGCGAACGTCGCGGCGCTCCAGTTGGGCGCCGACCGCGTCGGCAACGCGGAGAGTTTGCAGAAGACATTCGGATGACGCGCCAGCTCGGCAATGCCGGCCTGCCAGGCATTGAAACGGGCGTCCCCCACCTGCCAGTCGCGAACCTCCGGTTTCCCGCAATGATTGATCACCATGCGCAGTGACGGATGCCGCCCCACCAGTTCGATCAACGCGCGCAGATGGCGCGGCTGAATCAGTGCGTCGAAGCTTAGGTCCCGCTGTGTGAGCGCGACGAACGTGTCATTCAACTCCGGGCGCAACATCCAGTCGTCTTCCGGAATATCCTGGATCATCGGCCGCACGCCACGAAAGTGTGAATGCTTCGACAAGCGGTCGAGTTGTTCCGGCGTGTCCCGAGCCGAAAAATCCACCCACCCGACTACGGCGCCAAGATACGGATGCGCCTGCGAGAGCGACAAGAGAAAGTCCGTCTCCGCCAGCGTTGGCGCAGCCTGTATCACGACCGCACGCTCGATGCCGTGCGCGTCGAGTAGCGGCTTGAAATCCGATGGCTCGTAATCGCGGTAGAGAAAGCCCGTTTCCGGGGTCAGCCAGCCGTAGTCGTTCCGGGCGATACGCCACAGATGGTGGTGCGCGTCAATCAGCATCAATCGTCCTCAATACTCAAGCGGGATTCGGCTAGCCGAGCGTCGTGTCGCGCGTTTCGCTCAACAGCGCCATGCCGACGAGACCCAGCGCGCAGGCGCCCATGATGTAAAACGCCGGCGAAAGCGGGTTGCCCGTCATGCGCAACAACCAGGTCACGACGAATTGCGTGCTGCCGCCAAATATCGTCGCGGCAATTGCATAACTGATCGAAAGGCCGGTGCTGCGCAGCGCCTTCGGGAAGGTTTCCGGAATGATGGTGATGACGGCCGCGGCGTGCGATCCGGTCAGCAACGCAAGCACCGCAGGCACGGCGAACAGCGTGATCAACGAATGCCAGCTATTCAGTACGACGAATGCGGGATACGCCACCAGCATCAGCAGCGTGCACGGCACGATCATGACCACCTTGCGCCCGAACTTGTCCGCCAGAACACCGCCCGCCAGCGCGGCAACGACCATGCATGCGCCCACCATCATGGTGACGGCAATGGACATCGTCATCGGAAAGTGCAGGAGCGTCAGCGCGTAGCTGGTCATGTAGTTGTTGACGTAGACCGTCACGGTGCTCGGAATAATGATCAATGTGGCAAGCGTCACGCACTTCACATAGCGCCCTTGCATCGATGCCGTCGCCGCGGCGAACGTGGGCGCGGTGTCGGCATGGGGCGCTGTCTCGTGCATATTGCGGCGTAGGATCAGCCCGACCGGAATCACCGCGAGCCCGAGCGCGAAGGGAATGCGCCAGCCCCAGGCCTGCATGCGTTCGGCGGACAGCGATGCGGAAGCCAGCACCCCGATCGTGCCTGCGACGAGCACGGCCAGTCCTTGACTGACCACTTGCCAGCTCGCGTAACGGGCGCGCTTGCCTTCGGGCGCGGTTTCGACGAGGAAGGACGTGGTGGGCCCGGCCTCGCCGCCCCACGCGAACCCCTGGATGAGCCGGGCCAGCACGATCAGGCACGGCGCGGCCAGACCGATCGATGCGTAAGGGGGCGCAATCGCAATGATTGCCATGCCCACCGCCATCAGCGCCAGCGTGAGGAGCATGGCCGGCTTGCGGCCCGCGCGATCGGCATAGCGCCCAATGACAATCCCCCCAAGCGGGCGGGCCAGAAAGCCGACGCCGAATGCCGCGACCGACAGCAACAAGGCGCCCAACGGGCTATCCGACGGAAAGAATTCTCGACCGATGATCGCGGCAAAGAATGCATAGACCGTGAAGTCGTAGAACTCGAGCGCATTGCCGATCACGGCCGCGACCACGGCGCCTCGGGATGCTTCGTGTTTGCTGCTCGCGGCCTCGCGACGCATCGTCACTGTTTGCATGGGAATCCTGTTGTCGTTTGACTCCCAGCGCGCACGCCATGTCTCCAGAAGCGAGGCAGTGCAGGAGTTTGCCCGATTTTAGGAAGCCAATTCTCCGGTGACAATTGCCGTGTTTGGCCGGAAGCGTTGCCGAATTGGCAATGGAGCATCACGGCGCGCCGGGGTGCCCCGTTCCAATGCGAACGGGCGCCGCGAGACAACTTCGCGGGCATCGCTTCGCTTGCGGCGCCGCTGCTTGCACCGCGTGGCCGCCCTTCCGACACATCGACCGAATCAACGCGATTGCAGAAATGATTCGATGTCCATATTTTCCGGCACCGAAATGCAAATATCGAATCGATATTAGCCGTACCTCAATGCCACAACCATAATGGACACGGAGCACCATGCAGCGGCCAATGACAACACGACGGCGTGCCAGAGGTTCGCCCTCGCATACAGGAGGTCATGTTTTGAGTACCACACTGGAACCCGAAGCGCAGCAGTCGTTCCTCACAGAACAGGCGAGAGCGCCGCTCCTTACAGAACCTCTGCTCGAACGCATTGGCGCGCGCGCAGCGCAATACGATCGCGATAACGCTTTCTTCACCGACGATCTCGCGGATCTGAACGCTGCCGGCTTCTTGCGTGCGAGCGTGCCGCGCGAATTCGGCGGACTCGGCTTGACGTTGCCCGAGTTGCTGCGCGAACAGGTCAGGCTCGCTTATCGTGCGCCCGCCACGGCGCTCGCCCTCAACATGCACCTCTACTGGGCTGGCGCGGCGTTGCATTTGTGGAGGCGTGGCGATCATTCGGCCGACTGGATCTTGCGCGAAATCGGCGCAGGCAAAGTGTTCGCCGCGGGCCACGGCGAGCCCGGCAACGACGCGGGCCTCGCGGACTCGACCGTGCGAGCGACGCCGCTGCCAAACGGCGCCTGGCGCTTCGAGGGCCACAAGATCTTCACATCACTCGCACCCGCGTGGGACTGGCTTGGCGTGCATGGACGCGACGACAGCGATCCGGCCAATCCGCGCATCGTGCATGCGTTCATTCGCCGTGACGCCGCCGGCCATCGCACCGCGCCCACATGGGACGCGCTCGGCTTGCGTGCAACGAGCAGCCACGACACCTGGCTCGAAGGCGCCGTTGCGCAGCCCGAACATGTCACGCGCGTTTTGCCCGCGGGACCGCCCGACGACCCCTTCGTCGACGGCATTCTAGGCGCGGTGCTGCCTGGGTTGGGCGCCGTCTATTACGGCCTCGCAAAGCGCGCCTTCGATCTCGCGCTGGAGGCGGCGCGAACGCGGCGCTCTCTCGCGCTGGGCGGGCGCACCTATGCATTCAAGCCACTCACGCAGGCTCACGTTGCGCAAGCCGCCATCGAACTGGAAAGCATCGACGCGCTGCTGGAGCGCACGGCGCAACGATGGTGGGACGGATACGCGCCGGGCGAACCGTGGCTCGCGCAACTGCTTGGCGCCAAGCAGCATGCCGTGGACGGCGCGCTGCGCGTGGTCAATCTCGCCTTGCAGGTGGGCGGCGCGGGCTCGCTTTCGCGCAGGCAAGAACTTGAAAGACTATTTCGTGACGTGCGCGCCGGTGCGTTCCATCCACCCAACGGCGATGCCACGCACGAACTGATCGGTCAGATCTGGCTGGGCGTGCTCGGGCAGACCTGATATCGCATCCGTCCTTGCGCAGCGGCGCCAGAGCGTGGCTGCGCGATCGGTCTTCGAAGATTTTCCACTCAGCACCCGCACCGAGGGCGTTCCTTCATGTCCACTGCCGCCTCCACTGTCGAAATTGCTTTGCGCCGTCCGAACGCCGTTACCCATCACGACAGCACGCACGAGCCCGTCTCCCGGCTTGGCCTGCCTGACGAGTCGGCGCTGCCGCCGCATGCCGCCCAACTCTTCGAACGCTTTCGCCGCCAGTATGGATTCGTGCCGAACTGGCTTGCCGCGCTTGCCGTCAACCCCGACACGGCGTGGCGGCTCGTGGCGTTCTACGAGCATCTGTTCGACCCGCATCGCAGCCGCCTGACGGCCACCGAGCGTGAACTGATCGCGGTCGTGACCTCCGCGGCGAACACGTGCAGCTATTGCGTCTTCAACCACACCCAGGCGCTCGCGGCGGCACTCGGCGACACCGTGCGCGCGCAGCGCATCGCGCAGGGCTGGCACCATGTGCCGCTGGCCCCGAAAGAAGCCGCGCTCGCCGAGGTTGCGGAACAACTCACGCGCGAACCAGGCCTCGTCGACGAAAGCGCATTGCAGCGTCTCCACGACATCGGTTTTACGCGCGAAGCCGTCGTCGAGATCCTCGAAATTTCAGCGTTCTTCAATTACGCAAACCGGCTGACGATCGCCCTCAACGTCGTACCCGACAATCAGTTCTTCTCCGGACGCGATCTCCCGTCCGATTGAGTCCCGGCCCTGTCCGCGACGCTTCTTGAGGTGTGAAGAAGCGTGCGTCTTCGGGGCAAGCTCGCCCACATCAGGCGTCATCCTGACGCAAGCGCGTGTGGGTATCCCCGTTCGAGTCAGACAATGTGTCACGACGTGACAAGTACGACTTGCATGCCGCCTCGACCGCCGAAAAAATTCTTCAGCGCCCACTAAAGTTGCCCTGATTTCCGCCGATACCCATACAGGCGATCATTTCTGCCCATGCCCATATTGTTATAATTTTTATATCGATTACCTTTCGATGTTCCCTGACACGCAGTCCTTCGCAAGCCGGCGCACCTCCCGGCAAGCTGCATCCGCCAGCGTCAATAAGACGGGACAGCCGCCCCGCGTGGCCGCCAAAGCTGGTATCCCGCAAGTCCTGCTGTCATGCTTCTTTGGCTGGGGCTTGCTGCTGTCGGGATGCCATTCCGCAAGCGACTCCGCGCCAGCCACCGCGGGTAGCGTAGCGGTCACCGTCAAGGACGTACGCGACGCGCTCGACCAGAAGAACTACGGCCAGGCCGCGACACTGGCCAGGCAATTGACCGATGCAAATGCGCACGACGTCGACGCGTGGATGGCGGACGCCGACGCAAACGCCGCGGCGGGTAACCGGCTCGAAGCGCTCACCGCACTCTCGCACGCGTTCAGCAACGGCCTGCGCGATACGACGCGTCTCGACGCGGACGGCTACCTCGCCCCGCTGCGGACATCGGACGAATACAACCGCCTGCTGGAGCAGTACGGCCTTACGCGGCCCATTGCCCAGGCGGGTGACACCAGCATCAGCGAGACGTCGAACGGCACCGTCGTGCGCGCGGGCGACGTCTCTGTTTCACTTCCCGATTCCAAATGAACATCCCCATGAAATCGTTCACCACGGCACTGCTGATTTCCTCGGCGGCAGTGATCGCCGCCGCGCCGCTCACTGCCAATGCGCTCGATATCGAAGCGCGCGGCGTGGGCACGTCCGCGATTACCGGCGACATCAATTCCGTTCGCACCACGGCGCTCAGGCAAGCCAAGCGCCGCGCAGTGCTCGCCGCACTCGACAAGGTCGTCGGCGCCGGGACCAGCAAGAATGCAGCCGTGCAGGACAAGCTCGACGATCTCGTCGAGCAGATCGGCGAAAACGTGTTCTATGACGTGACCCCGAGCAGCGCAGACGGTCAGTACCAGGTCAGCGTGACCTTGCGCATGGACGACAAGGCGTTGCGCAGCGAAATCAGTGACCTGGGTCTCGCGCTGAACACGAACACCACGCGCAACCAGCCCATCCTCGTGATGATGGATGAGTTCTATACGACGCCCACCGATCTGCATGCGCCGCTCGAAGAACTCACGGAATTCCGTCACGAGGCCGGCAATCACTACAACGAAAAGGACGCGGCAGCGAGTTCGAAAAGCGCTGCCTTCGCGGCCAGCAGCAAGGCCGCCTATGCGGCACGCGACCGTTCCGCGTACGCGACGAAGGACGCCGCCGCGGGTAGCGTGAGCGGCGCCTATGACTCGCGTTTCGCGGGCGCGGCACAAAACGGCTATGGCGATCAGGCCGCCGTCGCCGCCCGCGACTCGGGACGGTTCGACGCATCCGGCTCCAGCAGCCATCAGGCGGCAGGCATGCGCGACACCCAGGTCGCCGCGGCAGCGAGCAGCAATGTGGCGGCTGCCTCCTCCTCGAAGTCGGCTTACGCGCATAGCGTATCGTCCGAGGATCACGACAACACCTACTACAAGAAGCTGGTCAAGTATCAGCCGCAAAACAAGGGCCCGGACCGCCAGAACTTGACCTACAACGCTCTCAAGGGCCAACTGGGCGATCTCGACCTCAACGTGATCGACAACTCGCTCTTTCGCAGCAAGTATTTCGGCAATCGGGCCGTCACGCTCGACCAGCTCGAAAACAGCAGCGAACTCGCCAAATACGTGGATTTCGCGCGCCAGGATGCGAGCGCCGATTACGTCATGATCGGCTCGTCGGTGATCTACGATCTCGGCGTCGACAAGAATACCGGCCAGCAGGCCTGTACCGGCGTCGCCAGCACGAAGACGTTCTCAACCCGAACCGGTGCGGATATCGGCTCGGCCACGGAATCGGAATCTTCATTCGGCGCTTCGTCCGATGACTGCCGTGCGCGCCTCGCAGGCAAACTCGCGAGCAGCCTGGGCGCACAGGTTGGCGAGCGCATCCAGAACTTCGTGAAGAAGCGCTCGATGTATGGCGCGCAGTACGTCGTGCGGCTCACCGGCAACAATCTCTCGCTGATGAACCGCACCGCCTTCACGCGCGCCATCAAGGCCGTCCCCGGCCTCGAGGACACCACGCAACGCCAGGCCGCCAACGGCCAGCTGGAGTTCGTCGCCACCTACAAGGGCAGCGACCCGCTCGACCAGTCGATTGCGACGGCATTGTCCAGCCAGCCGCAGTTCGCGAATCTGGATTCGGTCGTGGACGGCAATGTGGTGACGCTGTGCATGGACGGCTGCAACAAGGGCAAGGCGGTTCACTGACATGCGCATCAAACCTTCCATGGCAGCCGCACTGGCCGCGATGTCCTGCGCGTGCGCGCCGGCTTTCGCCGCCGCCGGAGCGGGGCTCTACGTTGTGCCTGGCGTCTTTTTCAGCGATGTCGCCACCGGCAAGCCGGGCGCCGACAACGCACCGGACAGCAAGATCGATCCGGCGTTTCGCAACGCGCTCGACATGGCGGCAGCGAGCGCGCTGGTCGATCAAACGGCGCATGCTCGTTTTCCTGCCATCACGAGCACGATCGACAGCGGCAACCGCCAGCGTACGCTCGCGCTGTCCGTCCAGGTGACGCGTGCGTCCCGTTACAACATTGCGAAGACGGACGGCACGACGGACATCTATCAGCCCATCACGCTCAGCGCCTACGTGAGCAACCCGATGACCGGCGAAGTCCTCCAGTCGTTTGCGCAGACGCGCTACAGCGTGCAGACCGTCTCGGGCGACCCGGCCTCCCAGGACAACGCGGAGAAGGTGCGCGCGGCCTATCGCAGCGGTTTCGCCGCCCTGCTCGACAGCGTCCTGAGCGACGCCGCGAAAAACTTCAAACCCTATGTCGTCGAAGCCAAGGCCGCCGACACGTGGCACGGCTACGTGATTCTCGACAAGGGTTACGAGGCCGGCATCGGCAAGGGCGACGTCATGGATAGCGACAACGCGGAAGTCCGCGTCGAGTATTCCGGCGCACACTACGCCGTGGCGGTGCCGGTGCTGGGCACGCCCCAAAGCGGCACGCTCTTCAGCCGCCCGACGACCATGGCTCTGTCCGACGTGCGCAAGCCTCGCGTGATCACGCTCGTGAGCGAACACAACCCCGATCTCTCGGCGGCGGTCAGCACGCAGCTGTTTGCGGACCAGCTCGGCACGAGCGCGTCGTTCGCTACGCTCCCGCTGAACACCAACTACAACCAGGTGCAGGCGTCGATCGACCGTCATACCCAGATCGGCCACCAGGTGAGCGGGCAGCGCACGCTGCCCGACTATTTCATTCGCATGGTGCTGCCGCCGGCGAAGCAATACACGCTACCGACCAATCTCGCGTACAAGACGCAGCAGGTGTCGCAGGCATGGGCCTTCGCCGAGCTTGTCGCGCGCGACGGGCGTGTGCTGTACGCAACCGACGTCAACGACCGCATCGACGATACGGTGACCAATGGCTCCGGCTTCGATCTCGCGGACCGCCGCGAAATCGTGCTCAAGAACGCCCTGACCGACCTGGCCGCACGCTTCGCGAAGGACATCCAGTTCCGCCCCATCTCGCTGAAACTCAGCGACGCGGACGGCGACACATTCAAGGTCGACGATCCCGGCGTGAGCCTGCCGGCCGGCGCAAGCTTTCGCGTCTATCACGACATCGGCCATGTCGCAGGCGTGGCGGACGACGTGTACGTACCGACGTGGGAGGCGAGCGTGACGGGCCGCAGCGACGGCGGCACCCTCGTCGCGGCAACGGTCCTCCCCGTTGCGGGCAAGCCGCCCAGGCCAGGACGCGGCGACGTCGTTCTCATGGACGGCATCGCCAATACCGCCGCCGGCGGCCAGCGGACCGCTTATTGCCCTGCGGAGAAGAGTCAGATGGGCGCGACCGCACTCGATCATTTCGATGCGCTCGCCTATGCCGCCGCCGCGCGCTCACACCTCTTCCTGGTGGACCCCGGTATCGCCGCGCTCGCGCGGGGCAAGATCGGCGGCCAGTCGGGCTTCGCCTCGGACCTGAGCCTGCAACCCGCCGCGCATGACCGCTGCCTCGTCGGTCTGTATCGCATCGACCCCGCCGACCCGCAATGCAACGCCGGCGCATGCACCAGCACCTACAAGATTCGTCTCGGCTATCAATTGAAAACCGACGCGCAGGTCACGAGCCAGATGATCATGCAGCACGGCTTCACGTCGAGCGGCTATCCGGCGTCGACCACCGCCACGGACAGCACGTCGCTTCAGGCCGTCGATCTTGCGGGCGATACGCGAACCAATCTCGATGTCGTACTTAAACAGCTTTTGAGCAAGAACCCATAAAAAAAGGAATCCTCATGAAAACCACGCGCAACGTTATCTGCACCCTCGCAATCGGCGCGGCCTGCGCAGGCCTCACCACGCAGGCTTCGGCATTTGGCCTGAGCAACCTGACGGCCGCCGTGCCAGGCATGGGTGGCCAGAGCGCCTCCGCAAGCGCCGTCAACGGCGGCAATATCGACACGTTCATCAAGACCGCGCACGATGCCGATCAGTTGATCACGACGTCGACGCAATACATGCTCAACGGCGTCGCGGACCAGGACGTGATCGAAGACCAGAAGGCAAAGCGCGACGCAGCGAACAACATTGCCGATCCGAAGGAACGCGACGCCGCGCTGGCGAAGCTCAATGCTGACGACGCGACCATCGTGCAGAAGGCCCTCGACAGCGACAAGGTGCAGGCGAAAATCTCGGCCATGAACAAGCACCAGCTCAGCCAGTTCAGCAATGCGGCGTTTTCCTTCATGGTCGGCGTGCTGAAGGACAAGCAACTGGCAGGCGAAAGCTCCTCGCTGGTTTCCGGCGTGACCGCGAATCCGACGCTGCTCCCCCGCCTTTCTTCGCTCAAGGACGTTGTCTCGTCGGTCTCCTCGCAGGCGAACAATTCGGCGAAGATCGCCGATGGTCTGGTCAAACTGGCCCAGTCCGGCAAGATCAGCAAGCTGCCGACCTCTGCCTCGGATGCACCCAAACAAATGGACAGCATGACTGACTAAGGCATGACGCCCGGTTCTGCGCAAGCCGTCGCGGGTTTGCGCGGAATTTCGCAAGCTGTCGCTGGTCTGACCGCTGTCATCGACGAATATAACCGGCAGCGCTGCTTGAATGAAACTTGCGCGTACCACAACCATTCGTTATTATTTTTATAACAAATGGAGGAGACATGCCTCTCGTCGAACCACGCCTGGCCGCCCTGACTTCCGTAGCGCGCCGGGTGGACGCTTCCCATGAGATCTCCTGGCTCCTGGCCTATCCCATGTTTCAAGACGCGTTACGAAGGGAAGAGACGAGTTTCGAAGCGCTGGCGGCTTACGTCAAGCTTCCGGCACTGAGGAGAATCGCGCAGGATGGAGATCCGCGATCGGCTCGATGGACGGATCTCAGCAGAGTGCGCGCGTCATACATCGAAGTCAGCACGACCTGTGTCGTGGACGCCATACGCGGCCAGTTGTCGACCCATCTCGCGACTGCCTGCGAACCGTCGGATGCACTCGAAACGCTCTCGCTCACATTTCCTGCGGAAATGGTTCCATTCGTCGCGAGACCGCCGTGCTTGCTCAGCCCCGGCGACGGCATCTTCCTCGATAGCTGGCAACGCTTCTTCGCGTACTGGTCCCGTCACGACAGGACAATCCCGCTGCTAGCGGTCGATTGGCCCATTCTGTATGGATGCATGGTGAGGATGGCGCCCTGAGGCGGCCACCTTTTTTATTTGGCGACAGCGCTTGCGCGCTACCGTACCTGATTGTTATAAGCGCTGTCCAGCGCCGCCCGCACCAGGAACATGCCGCCGGTCGTCCGCGAGCCGCTCGCCTGTTTCGGCAGCAAGGCCAGGATGCCCTTCATCGCGTACAGCATGATCAGCGCGCCCGCCAGGTCGCCGACGAACATGCTGAAGAAGCTCTCGAACCAGTCTTTCGTCGTGCCGGTCAGCGCGAACCACACGTGATGGAACAGCGGATTCGCAACCGAATACGCAATCGCCATGATAAGGAGCCGCTTCGGCGTAAGGTTTGTCAGCGACGCACGCAGGTCGTAATATTCAAGCGCGAGCCGGTAAACCACATACGGGGCGAGTGAGCCAAGGACCGCTCCCGCGATTGCTCGAACCGGATCGTGAGGAAACCAGTAGAGGAAGTCCACCAGCAGGCCCGCAATCAGCAAGCCAAAGAAGCCATCGACACCCACCAGCAGCGTGCCCAGCAGACGCACTCCCGATGGGAGATAGATCCAGTTTACGCCCCGTACAAACGACGTGTGCGTGAACACCTCCTGATTGATCCACAGAGACAGCAGAAACGCGACGGCCGTGCCGGTGATCGACCAGACATGCAAACGTAAGCTACCCACGGCGGTATAATCTCGTCATTCGTTTTGATTGGCCGCATCATAGCTCACCGGAGCATCGTCTCGCGCTCCGCCACCTTGAACGTTGCGCAAACGATGAAACGTCCCGCTGACATTTATCTTCGATTTCTGCAATTGGCCGAAGCGCTGCGTGGCCTGCCAGCGCTGCCGGTGCTCGATCCGCTCGAAGAAAAAATTCTGGAGTTCGTGGCTCGCGCGACGCAAAAAAACGATCGACTTTCCGTTCGCGACATGATGGCGCACAGCGAGCTGGGTTCGCCGGCAACGCTCCATGCGCGCGTCACATCGATGCGGGAAAAAGGCTGGCTCACGCTGACCGACACGGAAGACGCACGTCGCAAGCAGATCGAGCTGACGCCCGCCGCGCTCAAGCATTTCGACAAACTCGCAGAAGCGTTTGCAAAAGCCGCAAAAGGCTCCTAGCTTGCCCGAAAGCTCGATTGAATCGACATGTCCGATGATCGGATTTGCGAGATCAGGAAACTTCGCATACCTAAATCTATCCGCCAGCCAGCGCACGCGCCTCAACAATCGGCAATCAAATGGCGCTTGAACCACTGCGCAGCGCACTGGCTGGTCCTCTCGAAGTGCTCCACATAGGGCGTAAAGTGTCCGCCTGAAATCATCACGAGTTCCTTCGGTTGCAGCGCTTCCTCATACGCACGCAGGCACAAATCTGTCGCCGTCAACGTGTCCGCTTCCGCGACAATCATCAGCAGCGGCGTCGGGCTAATGCGCGCGATGTAGATGCCAGGTTCGTTTTCACGTGAAAGCTCGGCGCTACGCAAGGTCACTTCGTTGCGCCAGTTCGGCGCGAACGTTGCGGTATCCGCGAAAAACGCGTGACTGTCGGCTCCCGCCATCGCGCAGGGCTCGGCCGGATCGGCGCTCGTCGCGGGCAGCATGGCCGGCACGCCGCCTGCGAAGCGGCGCGCCCGGTCCGCCTCGAAGCGACCCAGCAGCGCCGGAACATGGTCGGCGCGCGTGCGGCGCAATGCCGATTGATAACCGCTGATCTGGGGCACCTGCGACACCACACACCTTACGCGCCGATCGATCGCGGCAATTTCAAGCACGTGGCCGCCGCTGAAACTCGAACCCCAGATCCCGATGCGCGTCGCGTCCACCTCGGGCCGGGTCGCCACGAAGCTGATCGCATCGCGATAGCCGCGCTTCTGCAAAGCCGGATCGACTTCCTGGCGCGGCAGCCCTTCGCTCTCGCCGAAATTGCGGTGATCGTAGACGAGCACGACGAAACCCGCCCCGGCGAACACCTCGGCGTAACGATCGAGATACTGTTCCTTGACCGCCGAAAAGCCGTGCGCCATCACGATGGCCGGGTGTCCCCCCGCACGCGGCGACGGCACCGGCAGATAGAGCCAGCCGCGCAGCCGCGCGCCCTCGGACAGAAACTCCACGTTTTTGCGTTCCATTGCGTATCCCTCTTCAGTCAGGTGCGCGCAAGTGGCGGCGCACGTGTCTCACGATACGCAAATACCGCGCGTGGCGCGCCGCAAGTCAGGACATGCGCTACGCCGTTTCGGACAACCTGAAATACGCGCTCGGCGTTGTGCCCGTCACGCGACGGAACATCGCCGCAAAGGCCCCCGGCGTTTCGTAGCCAAGCGCGAGGCTTACTTCGGCGACGGGCATCCCGCCGGCCAGCAACGGCAGCGCATGCTGGACACGCATGAGTTGACGCCAATGCACGAACGAGACGCCGGTTTCAGCGAGAAAGAGGCGCGCGAGCGTGCGCGTCGATGCGCCCGCTTCGTCGGCCCATGCGTCGAGCGTGCGCGCATCGGCCGGGGCACGAAGCATCGCATCGCAAACGCGTTTGAGGCGCCGGTCGCCGCCACCCGGCATACGCAGCGGGTACCCCGGCGCCCATTCGATTTCGGCGAGCAGATGCGCAATCACGAGCGCGTCGCGCCCGGCAGGCTCATTGTCGAGCGGTATCGAAACGGCGCGAAGAATCAACTCGCGCAGCAGCGGCGTCACGTTGACGGCATGCGGCGTCTCGGGGAAACCGTGCGGGCAGCTTTCGGCGCGAATGTACGGGCTGCGCAGCGACACGGCGCCGCGCGCGCGCATCGAGTGAGGCATACCGGCGGGCATCCAGAGCGCACGCTGTGGCGCAAGCAGCCACAGCGACTGCCCGACCGTCACTTCGATGGCGCCGTGCGTCGCGTAGATCAGTTGAGCGCGGACATGCCGGTGCTCGCCCACCGTCAAGCCGTCCGCATATTCCTTGGCCATCACGGAGGCCGGACCGGCCGCGCGGTCATAGTCGGCGGGATTCGTACTGCGGGTCGCGGGCAGTGCGGACGAGCATCGTGGCGCGGCATCAGGCGACATGATCGGGCGGGAAGCGAAAACGAGTCAGTATAGTTCGCCCCGCATCTGGCGGCGCCATTCTGCGATCGGCTTACGGGTCATTGACGGTTTCATCACACAGACTCATGCCCACCGGATATCGATTCACGGAGATCCGGTATTTGGCCGCAGCAGGCCATTTGAGGTTTGAAACAAGGATGCTAAAGTCACCCGGAACCCGCGGTTAGCTGGGCCCGACCGCAAGTGGATGGCGACGCTCGACATGCCCGGGCCTGCTTGCCGCCGTCGAATCGACATTCCGGATACGCCGCGACGCACGGGATCGATGCGCCGTCATCGATCGCAGTCCGCGGGACATTTGCCATGACAATGCCACGCGTTCATCTGGAGCCCACGAGGCAATGAATACCCTTCCCTTCGCGGCGCCTGCCGGAGCCGGCGCGGACGACGACGCGTTCATTGGCGAGGCGCCTGCGTTTCGCCAACTGGTCAGGATGATCGATCGCGTCGCGCCCACCGATCACGCGTTGCTCATCATCGGACCCACCGGGTCGGGCAAGGAACTCGTCGCGCGCCGCGTGCACACGCGCAGCCTGCGCCACGATCAACCGTTCGTCGACGTGAATTGCGGTGCGATTCCCGAGCATCTGGTCGAAGCGGAATTGTTCGGGCACGTCAAGGGCGCGTTCACCGGCGCGGGCGAGAGTCGTCCGGGGCTCTTGCAGCAGGTCGGCAAAGGCACGCTGCTGCTCGACGAGATCGGCGAGTTGCCCCTCGCGCTCCAACCCAAACTGCTGCGCGCACTTGAAACGCGGACGTTCCGCCCGGTCGGCGCTTCGTCGAGCCTGCGCTTCGAAGGGCGCGTGGTCGCCTCGACTCACCGGGATCTGCGCGAACTGGCCCACCATGGGCTCTTTCGCGAGGACTTGTTTTACCGGCTCGCGGTGTTCGTGCTGGCCGTGCCCGGGCTCGACCAGCGCGTCGAAGACATCGCGGCGCTCGCCGCCCATTTCGCCTCGCAGCAGGCGCGCCGCATCGAGTTTTCGCCGGCCGCCATCAGGCGGCTCGGCCGGCATGCCTGGCCCGGTCATATCCGGCAATTGCGCAATCTGATCAGCCAGTTGAGCGTGCTCGCCGAACACCCGCTGATCGATGAAGACACGCTCGAGCCGTTTCTGCGCAGCGAAACGGCCGGCTCGGTTTCGCGTGCCGCGCTCGCGGACATGCTGCTGCAACTCGAAGGACGGGACAAACTCGCCGCCGCCGAAGACCTCCTCATCGATCGCGCGCTGGAGCGCAGCGCAGGCAACAAGAGCGCCGCCGCCAGCCTGCTCGGCGTCGGGCGCAAGACCGTCGAACGCCGCCTGAAGTCGCGCGAGGCGCACCATCGCGAAGCCCACAAGAGCCTTGAACTGGCGAGCGCGCTTGTCGATGCCTCGCGCTTCGCCGAGGCCATTCCTCATTTGCGGCGTTGCCTCGAAGCGGTCCAGACAAACCGCGACGAGGCCACCGCGCGCCGCACCCAGTTCGACGCCTACCGGCTGCTCGGCATGAGCCTGCGCAGCGTGCACGGCTGGCTGTACGCGGAAGCGACGGCTTGCTACGCGGCCGCGCTCGAAATCGGCGCGGGGGTTTGCGAGCCCGGCGAAATCGCAGCGATCCAGTTCGGGATCTGGACCACCCAGTTGACGACGCTCCAGCTCAAGCAGGCGCGCGCGAGCGCACAGGAGATGTTGCAACGGGCCCAGAACAGCGGGGAGCGCGTGTCGCTCGACGAAGCGCACGTCGCCATGGCCAATACCCTCTACTGGCTCGGCGACAGCGAAGAAGCGCTCGCCTGCCTCGCGCGCGGCAATCTGCTCGGCGTGACGCGAGACGATGTGCGCACCGGTTCGCAGGGCATCGATCTGGCGAGCCTCGCGTTGACATTCGAGGGCCTGGCTGCCTACCAGATCGGCGAGTTCGGACAGGCCCGGCGCGCGATGGAAATGCTGATCCTGCGCGCCGGCGAGCCGGGTCCGCACGCGCTGGCGCACGCCGTCAATCTGCAAGGCGCCGCGTGGCTGGCTTGCCTGTTCGACGATCAGACGCGGCGCGGGCCGCTCGCGAGCGAGCTCGAATCGGTGTCGATCGCCAACGGCTTCGCTTTCTATCGCGGCATGGGCCAGATATTTCGCGGCGCCCATCTCAGCGCGCAAGGGTTGAACGCGCAAGCCGAAGCCGTCATGCTCGACGGTTACGACAATCACATGATCTGCAACGGCGGCGCGCTGTTCCATTCCTTCAAGATGTGGCAGCACGGCGAACTGCTGCTGCGATCCGGCCGCGCGCAGCAATGCGAAACGATGCTGGCCGCGGCGGTCGACGAGACCCTCGCCCGCCAGGAGCGCGCCCATCTTGGCGAACTACTGGTCACGCGCGCGCGGGCGCAGTGGGCGCTCGGAGACTTGACGTCCGCCGAGCAGGGACTACGCACCGCCCTTTCAACGGCGCTCGCGTTCGGTGCGGTGCCCGCGCGCGTGGATGCCGCGCGCTATCTCGCCGAGTTCCTGCGCGCCACAGATCGACGCGCCGAAGCGATCGACACGCTCGCTCGCGGGTTGCGGGAGCAGTCGGCCGATTCTACCCGCCGCATTGCAGACGCCATCGCGTTGCTGGCCGAACTGCGCCACGACGCTTCTCTCGAACCGGGCGCCCAGGGCTCCGTCGCAGGCAGCTAAGTCACCCGACTCAGTCACCCCGCCAGATCGGACCGGAGTGGTCGAAATCGTCCACTCCCCGCTGTTTACGCGGACGGAATCGTCCTGCTCCGCCCGCTCGCGCGCCGCCCCCTCCCACCGCCACGGGGCCGTGGAACGCTGGCGCAATCGTTGCTTACCCTGTGCTATTCGGCACCGGGAAAAGGTCGACCCGCCCGCACCGAACTCACAACGGGGGACGCCCTGCGATACGCAATTCGCGTGCATGGCGTATCGATTCGACCGTAAGGCAAAAATAATGATAATCGCAATTGAAGAAGCAACACTTCAGCATCCAAAGCACGGCAATCCAGATACGAAGCGGGTGACAGCACGCCAGGAGGCGAAAACCGGGGCGCCGGGAGAAAGTCCCTATACGGCGAAAAATCTCGATGGCGCCATCACGCATCTTGAGATCGCCGTTGCCGTCGATGACAACATCGCCGTGTTCGGCCGACGCTATTGGCTCGATCGCGTGCAGCGAATGGCGTCCACTCCTCAGATCATGCCCGCCCAGGCTCGGCGGCTTCGGTCTTTGCTGGATCAACTCAAAGGCGCCTGAGCGCCCGGCCTCGGCGCAGCATGCGGGCCACGTCGCGCGGAACATAACGGCAACGGAATGGAGGGCATGCTCCAAACCGGACTGACTCCGGCGACGGCAAGCGTAGTATACGGGTCACTACATCGCGCGGCACGACATCGACCGCCTTGCTCACCCGTTTCGGCCCGGAGCCCCATCCATGGACATCGCAACCGCCCCCGCCCCTTCGGCTTCGCCTGTCGTCGACAATGCCGCCATGCAGCCCGGCTGGTTGCACCTCTCGGGCAGCCTCATGCGCCCGATGTCACTCTCGCTCGACGCGCTCAGGCAATACCCGGCCGCCGTGTGCAAGGCGTTCGATCTGCGCTGCTACACCACCGGGCGGTTCATCCGGACGGTCGCACCCTATCGCGGCGTGCGCCTGACCGCATTGCTCGAGCAGGCGGGTCTGCGCAACGACGTGCACGGCGACTTCAAACGCATGGTCTTTCTCGCCATCGGTCACGACGGTTACTTCGTGACGTTCTCGTGGCACGAGTTGTTCAATACGCCAGTGGGCGAGCAGGCAATCGTCGCGTACGAGTGCGGCGGCGCGGCGCTCGACGCGCACGACGGCGGCCCGGTTCTGTTCTGCGGCGCGGATCGCGTCCCTGCTCCGCGACACGTCAAACGCCTCGCGCGCATCGAAGCCCGCGTGCTGGCGCTCTGAGCGCTGCCGATTACGCCGGCTGGCGCAACACAACTTCAAAGCGCCGGAAACGATCGGGATCGCGCCGGGCCCGCTACGCCTGGCGCGGCGATGTCGCGTCCACGTACACCCACGCCGAAATACCGGAAGCGAGCGTGACACGATCGCGCCGATAATCGTCGACCTCGTATTCGTCAGCGTGTGCGAGTTCTTCCGCGGTGATCGCGAACACCGTCCCCGTCACCCGTTGCGATGCGTTCCCGGTATAGGCGACAACGGGGTGGTGCGTCTTGCCGCTCGTCGCAACGACCGCCGGGTCGTCGATCTTTAGCATCGTGAGCGAGTAGCCCGGCATTTCGTCGGCCTGGCCATCGAGCTTGCGGCCAAAGGTTGCCAGTTGCACCTGTTCCAGTTGAAGCGTGCCATAGGAAAACAGGTACTCGAAGGATGTGGGGTCAACGGTGAGCATGAGGCGTGTCGCGGAGCGTGTGAAAGTGACGGAGATGGCAGTCGCGGGCGGGCACCAAGCCAACCGGGCGTCCGGGCGCTAGCGGCTACCCTGCACAGCGCCTGCAAGCCCGGCAATGGCGATCAACAGCAGCAAGCCTGCCGCCGATGTGGAAATCCACCGCTGCTGCCGGTGAATCAGTGGATGCCTGAGCGCAGTAATGTAGCAGCTCAGGATCGTGAAATCGACAACGATCCAGAGTGCGGCCAGGATCACCAGGCTCGCGCGGACGTCCGATGTGATCCCGGTGAACTGGGGAAAGAAGGCGACGAAAAACAAAATGTCCTTGGGATTGGCCATGCCGACGAAAAAGCCGCGCAAGGCCGAGGGCAAACGCTGTGGCATGGACGCTGCCTTGTGCACGGGTTGAGGATCGGCAGGGCTGGCGCCACGCCATTCGCCATACAGCGTCCTGATCGCCAGAGCGGCAACGAACAGGCAACCCGGTATTTGCAGCCAAACGAGCAGACGGTCGCTGACGAGCACCACGCCGAACACCATGAGCGTCGCCAGCGCGATCAACAAAAGGCTTGCGGCATTCGCCCCCACCGCGGTCAAAACGCCTTGACGAGCGCCGCGTCGCGCTGTCGTCCCGACCACGAGCATGACAACCGGGCCCGGTGTCGCGACGAGCAGAACGATCGCGACCAGATAGGCAAGCAAGAGCGTGTAGTGAACAGACATGAGTAAAAGTTGAAATCGATACGGGCCCCACTCACTGCCAGTCCGAACAGATTGCGGCCCAGCATCGAGAAATAAGGGTTCATAGGTATAGTATTGCCTCACTGCGCGGCAGACGAAAAACGGAAAATACTGCGCGCAACCATGACTTTTACTCATGTGAATGCCCACGATGAAGGCGAAATCGCTTCCCCCTGTTTATGCATTGCGCGCGTTCGAGAGTGCCGCACGCACCGGCTCGTTTACGCAGGCGGCCGAGGAACTGAGCCTCACGCAGAGCGCGGTCAGCAAGCACGTCAAGACACTGGAGGAGTATTTCGGCCGAAAGCTGTTTGTCCGGCACGGGCCAAGATTAAGCGTCACGACGCAAGGCCTCGTGTTCGCGTCGGGGCTCAGGCGCGGCTTCCGGCAAATCGAGGAATCATGCAGGCTCTTTCATGCTCGACACGACGTCCTGCGGCTCAAGGCGCCCTCGACGCTGACGATGCGGTGGCTGCTCGATGCGCTCGCCGCCTTTCGCAAGACCCAGCCCGGATTCGAGGTGCAGATCACGAGCGTATGGATGGACGTCGATACCGTCGATTTTCTCAGCGAACCCTACGATTGCGCGATCCTCCTCGGCGCCGGCAGGTTCGGCGAAGACACGCACTGCATCAAGCTTTTCGATGAGTGGTTGATCCCGATCTGTTCGCGCGCGCTGGCGCCCGCGGCCCGCGCCAATCTTGCGGCATGCGATCTCATCCATCCGTCACCCGACCGCCGCGACTGGCGCCGCTGGCTCAAGGCCAGCGGGCACGAAGCCAACGTGGACATCACCGGCGGCCAGGTCTTCGACATGCTCGAACAGGGTATCGCCGCGGCCGCAGCCGGGCACGGAATTTCGATAGGGGATCTCGCGCTCTGCGCCAGCGCCATCGACGCGCGGCAACTCGTCTTGCCGTTCAAAACCGCCGTCGGCAGTGGCGACGCGTATTACCTCATCGGGCCGGAAGACTCGGAAAAGGCGGCGCAGGTGCAAGAACTTCACGCGTTCCTCGCAGGTAGGCTGCCGAGACTGGATTATCCGGACATCCGGTTCAAGGTTTCGCGTTAATTGCTGCGCGCGGGTCTACCTGCGAAACAGTTGCGGATGCCGGTCGATGCGTCGAAAATGCGCGCCTCCTTACCTTCGGCAATGACCGTACCGACGCCCGTGTGCGTGAAAAACGCGGGAATGCCCACGCCAGCCGGACGCAGCCGCTCGGCAAGCGTGCCTTGAGGCGTGAACTCCAGTTCGAGTTCGCCGGACAGATATTGCCGCTCGAACTCCTTGTTCTCGCCAACGTACGACGACACCATCTTCCTGACTTGCCGCGTTTTCAGCAGCATGCCCAGGCCAAAGTCGTCGATGCCAGCGTTGTTACTGATGCACGTGAGGTCCCTCACGCCGCTGTCGCGCAGCGCGAGAATCAGTTTCTCCGGAATCCCGCACAGTCCGAAGCCGCCAATCGCAACGGTCTGCCCGTCACCCACGACGCCGGCGAGTGCATCGCCGGCTGTCTCATACACCTTCTCCATTTCAGTCTCTCTGTTATGTGCAATCGCCTCTGGACTTGATGAACCCGTCCAGCGTTGCTTGCGTTCATTCGCGGTCTTTTCCCTGAATTCTGGCGTTATCCGGAAGCCCAGGGCAATGGCGATCGGCGCACGGTCTACGTGCGCAAATGCACAGCCACTTCTCGCGTCCCACGCTCGCCGCGCGGCGCATGGAGACCTGGCAGGCCGCCCTGCTGTGCAAATGTGCACACTCACCTTGCGCGCATTGCATTTTTCCGCTGTGCCGCGACGCGGATAATTTGATTGAACCGAGGCGCATCACGCGCCGGCATCCGGCAAGTCAATCAGCGAGACCGGTGTTTCCGTTGATACGAAGCACCGCTCGCACGATCGAGGAAAAGAGATCATGGCAATCAGAACAGTGGCGTTCATCGGCATCGGCAGCATGGGCGCGCCGATGGCGCGGCGCGTCAGCAGGGCGTCCGGATTGCCTTGCGGTGCGTTGATCGCGTCGAACCACTGGCTGATGACGGCATTGGCGCGTTGCTCCGGCGCGTTGTCATCGTTGCCGGCCGAAGCGTGCTGCGAACTCTTGAACACGATAAACGCCAGTGCACCTGCGGCTGCTATGCCGAACGCGATGAATGCGCGGCTTCGACGTGCCTGCGCCGGCGTCGGGCGCGACGGGGAAGACGGCCCCGGCGAGACCGGCGTTTGGTTGACCTTGTCCGAACCAGGCGCCTCGCGCGCCGACGCGCACCACGGACAGCCGCCCTCCATATCGGCGCGGTATGTGTGCGTGTTGTCCACCTCGCATGTGCGCATCGACGCTGCCATTGCCGCCAGTTCGCGCGACCAGCGTTCGGCGTCCGGGCGCGGCGTGGACCGCGTGCTGGAGGGGTCGGCAGCCCGACGGAAACAAGCGACGAGGCCCGGTGACAGCATGCTCGGCGTCACACGTTGCGCGCCGCCTGCGGGCGCGTTGCGCGCGTGTTCGCCGTTGAATAGCGCCGCCCAGTCACCCACGCTATTCTGGGTCTGGCCGTCATCGAGAAACACGAGTTTGAAAATCAGCCGCGCCAGCGTGAAATTGTCGTGATCGATCGTTCTCACCGTGCTTTCGCCTCGCCCGGTTTGCAACTCCGGTGGCGGGCATTGCAGTTCGGCGGCTGAATCCGATGGATCGATCGCTTCTCCCTCGAGGAGAAAACTATCGCAGCGCGTAAGTATTAACTCGTTATGCGAATCGATTAGCACATTGTGCAAATCGAGGTCGCCCACCAGCATATTCTCGGCATGGACGGTCGCAACGCATTGCGCCAGTTGGCCGGCGAAGCGCACGACGCCGCGCCAGTCGAGATCGGGAAGACTCGCTTGACGCTTCGCCAGCGGTATCCGTTGCGCAAGTGTCGATTGGTGCGCGACGAACGCAACGGCGACAGCGTCTTTTTCCTGGAACGTAAACGTTTCCATGGGCCACGCACATCGCGCGCGCAGCCGGGACGAGCCCGACGAGATCAGGCGGCCGATGCGTTCCATGCGGGCCTGACTATGTGGCGTCCGATAGATTTTTAGCAACCTGTCGTCGTTCTCGATACGATATGAATCCGACTGCCTGCCTGCACTCACGCGCTCGCGCAACTTCGGATGTTCGTTATCAAAACCCATATGCGGCGGCTCCAATACGGTACCGATTTGCCACTTGCGAACCACGGAACGGCCAGCAAACGCAGTCCGACCCGGCTGTTGCCAGCCCGGTCGTCAAATCAGTCGACATCGCCGGAGAATTCACATCGAAAACGTGAGCACGTTCCCGCATTAGAGTACGAGTATCGGTTCGGTCAGCAATGTGCGGCAACGCACATCCACGGGCAGCGAAGCGCCCTCCCCACACCATGCGCACGAGATGCCTTCAACCTGATCGTGTCGAATCGGCGCTGGATCCGGGAACGCGGCTCCAGGGTGCGCGCCTGCTAAAGCGCAAAAGAGAATACGTAGTCCACGGCGCACAGCACCCCGACGAACAAGATCGCCATCGGCAATAGCCTCCTCTTTTGCGTTTCCCAATCGCCTAGCCTTTCGGACGCCTCGCGCCGAGTCACCCCCCGCAGGGCAAAGGGATCGCTTTCGATCGCCTCCTTCATCCTCTTGATGTGCAGGCACAAACTGACATGTGACACCAGCGCGAATGTCCCGACAACGCCGAGGATGCAAACCAGGTCCGCTATCTTCATCTGCGGTCCTGCGAAGATTCGACGGCAGTGGCCTGCTTCGGCAGGAACACCGCGACGAAGCCCAGCACCGGGAGCCACGCACAAAGTGTGTAGACTGCCGTAATACCGAAGTGGTCCGCCATCCAACCCAACGTGGCTGCACCGATTCCGCCCAGACCGAACGCAAAGCCGAAAAACAGGCCGGACACCATGCCGACTCGTCCAGGCATCAACTCCTGCGCATAAACCAGAATGGCCGAGAACGCCGACGATACGATCAGGCCAATCAGCGTGATCAGGATCGTTGTCACCGCAAGATTGGCGTAAGGCAGTGCAATCGTAAAAGGCGCGGCGCCCAGGATCGAAAACCAGATCACGGTCTTTCTGCCGAGCCGGTCTCCCAATGGGCCGCCAATCAACGTCCCCAACGCCACCGCGCCGAGAAACACGAACAGGTGCAACTGCGCCGCACGTACGCTGATTCCGAATTTCTCCGTCAAATAGAACGTCAGGTAGTTGCTGATGCTCACCGTGTAGAAATACTTCGAGAACATCAGGACCACCAGAATCCCGACAACCGGCGCCACCACACGCGCGTCGATTGGGGGGACGTTAGCCTTTGCCTTGCGGAGTTTTCTCTGCGCGAGCTGGTCGTCGTACCACCAGCTCACGTGCCACAGCAAGATCATCGCCAGCAGGGCCGCGATCGTGAACCATGCAATGCTACCCTGACCGTTCGGCACGACGACCAAAGCCGCAAGAAGCGGACCAATCGCACTACCGGCGTTGCCGCCCACCTGGAAGATCGACTGCGCAAGTCCATGACGTCCGCCGGACGCAAGCCGCGCCACGCGTGACGTCTCCGGATGAAATACCGATGAGCCGACGCCCACCAGCATCGCCGCGCCAATCAACGCGAAGAACCCCCGTGCAGCCGACAGCGCGAACAGCCCGCAGAAGCTGAATATCATCGCGAGCGGCAATGAATACGGTTGTGGCCGGCGATCCGTGAAGCGCCCGATGAGCGGTTGCAAAAGACTGGCGGTGAGCTGGTAAGCCAAGGTGACAAAGCCGATCTGCCAATACGAAAGATGCAGCCCAACCTTGAAAACCGGATACACGGCAATCATCAAGGATTGAATCATGTCGTTGAGCAAATGCGATGCGCTCGTGACGCCGAGTATCCCGAATGCCGTCTCGTGTCGAACCTCGCTGGCCGGCTTCGATCTATCGATGCTGTGAACTGGAGTGGGCGCGATCTTCATGGCGTGAAAGAGGGTGAAGTTGGCAGCCCAGTTTAGGGATACACTGATCACCTGTCTCACGAGAAATTCCGCCCAATCGTCGCAAAACGGACATGCCACGCCACGCTTCCACCCAACGCGATCATCACCGCGACACGGTCCCGGTGAGCAGCCGGGCCGTTGATTTTCCGGCTGGCCATATCCGCCCGTTACACCATCATTCCGTCGCACAACTGATTTATGCGGTCGATGGCGTCATGGTTGTCAGCAGCGAAGCCGGTCAATGGATCGTGCCGCCCACTCAGGCCATCTGGATGCCGGCTCACACGGCGCATACGGTGCGCATGGTGAATGCGGTGACGATGCGTACGCTCTATATTCAACCGGACGCCGCGCGCGGTTTGCCGCAGCGTTGCCACACCGTTGCGATCCCCGACCTCCTGCGGCAGTTGATTCTGAGCGCCATGGACATAAAAGGCGACTACACAGCGGATTCTCGCGACGGGCGGCTGATGGGATTGCTTCTGGATGAGCTGAACTTTCTGCCCGTGCTCCCCCTGCATCTCCCGCTTCCCACCCATCCGTATCTCGTCGAAATTTGCCGACAGCTACTCGATGCGCCGGACGACAAGCGAACGCTGCTTGAATGGGCGCAGGTCGTCGGCGTCGATCCCAAAACGGTCCAGCGCACCTTCGCCCAGCAACTGAGCATGACCTTCGGCCAGTGGCGGCAGCAAGCCCGCCTGCTGATGGCGCTGGAGCGGCTTGCGACGGGTCGGAGCATTCTGGATGTCGCCCTCGGCCTGGGCTACGACAGCCCCAGCGCATTTACCGCGATGTTCAAAAAGCAGCTTGGCGTGGTGCCGAGCGAGTATTTCCGGCTCAGCGAGTGACCATGGTGAACGGCAGGATGCGCGGCGGCATCCGTTTCGCCGCGGCCTCCTTGTCCGGATGCTCGACCGGCAAACCGGGTTTGACTTCGACTTTCGGTGAACGCGCAACGAAGCCGCCCAGTCGTGCAGGACCACGTTGAATCCCCTTGTCACGTGGTCACGTGGCCCACAACAACGCTGAACGGCCCCGAAAATCACCGGCATCTCTACGCTATACGCTCCAGTTCGCGAGAGTACTGTTGCCCCCGCTCGTGATACTCCAGCGCATTCGCATAGATGCCCTGTGCAACGTCCGCCGTTACCGCGCGATGAAGCCTTGCGGGCGCGCCGATGAGCATGCTCTCGGCGGGAAATATCTTGCCCTCCCCAACCAGCGCGCCTGCGCCCACAAGGCAGCCATCACCGATCGTCGAACCGTTGAGCAGCACCGCCTGTATGCCGATCAGGCATCGGTTGCCCACCGTGCAGCCATGCAGCATCGCTTGATGGCCAATCGACGTCCACTCGCCTATCGTCGCCGGAAACCCCGGATCCGCGTGGATCACGGCGCCGTCCTGCACGTTGGTCCCGCGTCCGATGACAATGCGTTCGTTGTCACCGCGCAGGATCGCACCCGGCCACACCGACGCGTCCTCGTGGATTTCGACATCGCCTATGATGACCGCGTGTTCGGAAACGTAGGCCCCACGGTGCAAAGACGGCGTCTTCTTCCCCAATCGATAGACCGCCATCTCAGACCTTTTCCGCTTGATCGGCGCGGCTCGCCTCCCAGTCCGCCGCAAGCATCGCGCGCACATCCTTCTTCGTGATCTTGCCGTACGCCGATTTCGGCAATGCCTCCCAGAACACAAAGTGTCGCGGACACTTGTAGCGCGCGAGCCTCCCGTCGAGATGCTCCAGCAGCGCCTCGGGCGTCACCTCGCATCCCGCGCGGCACACAACCACGGCCACACCCATTTCGCCCCATTTCGGATCGGGCATGCCGAGCACCGCGACCTCGTGCACGGCATCATGAAGCAGCAGCGCCTCTTCGACTTCGCGCGGATACACGTTGGAGCCGCCGGAAATATACATATCCGATGACCTCCCGGTGATATACAGGAATCCTTCACGATCCAGATGGCCGAGATCGCCTGTGTGGAACCAGCCGTGCTTGAACGCCTTGGCATTCGCCTCCGGGTTGTTGTCGTACCCGCTCATCACGGCCGGCCCGCGCACGCAGATTTCGCCCGTCTCGAACGCTTCGAGCCGGTGGCCGGCGTCGTCGATAATCGCAATTTCGATGCCCGTGCGCGCGTAGCCGCACGTGCCGGGGCGGCTGCCGGGGCTGTCGTCGTCGGCTTCGTGCAGATGTGGCGGCAGCACGGTGATGTTGCCGGTCACTTCGCCAAGGCCGTAGTACTGCACGAGCACGCACCCCAGCTTGCGCAGCGCGTGCTTCTGGTCGGCGCGATACATCGGCGCGCCGGCGTAGATCACGAACTTGAGCGAGCGGTGATCGTACTGATCGACCGCAGCGTGTTCCGTGAGCATCTTCACGATGGTGGGCACCGTGAACATGTTGTCGATACGATGCCGCTCGACGAGCGCCCACACTTCCTCGGGATCGAGCTTTTCGCTGTTCGGCAGCACGCTTGCCGCGCCGCGCGCGGTATTGACGATGGCATGAATACCCGCGCCATGCGAAAGTGGCGCGACGACGAGCGAGCGCGAGCGCGCATCGAGGCCCGGCATCAGATCGGCGAGATGGTTCGTGACGACGAAAGCCATTTGCCCGTGCGTGAGCGTGCCCGCCTTGGGGTGGCCGGTCGTGCCCGAGGTATAGAAGAACCACAGCGGATCGTCGCGCTCGACTTCCTCCGCCCTGAAGCTGCCGCCTGGCTGCGCCGCCAGCGCTTCATACGCCAACTCTCCCGCGCGCGGTTCGCCAAGCGCCACCACGTGTTCGAGCGTGGGCGTGGCGGCGCGCACCGCATCGACATAGTGCTCGAAACCGTGGTCGTACAGCATCACGCGCGCCCCGCTCGAACGTCCGAGATACGCCGCCTCGGGCGGCGCGATGCGGTAGTTGGTCGGCACCCAGACGGCGCCCAGCTTGAACGCGACCCATGCGCTTTCGAACAGCGGCAGGTTGTTGCGCGAGTGAACCAGGATGCGGTCGCCCTTGCGCACGCCGCGCTCGCGCAGCGCGGCGCAAACGGCATCCACGCGGCGGTTGATCCCGGACCAGCTCCAGGTCGCGCCGTGCGCGATGAAGCCGGGCTCGTCGGCGTGGCGCTGCGCCACCTGGGTCAGCAGGTCGCCGAGATTCATGACATTCGTTAGCATGCTTTAACCTATGTTCGGATGACGAAGCCAATCGCCTTCAAAATTGCCGTTCGAGGATGCTCAGATAATTCGTGACTGCCGCGCCGCCCATGTTGAACACGCCTGCCATCGCCGCGTTGGCGATTTGCATGTCGCCGGCCTCGCCCGCGAGTTGCATTGCCGCCATCACGTGCATCGACACACCGGTTGCGCCGATTGGGTGTCCCTTCGACTTGAGGCCGCCAGAAGGATTGACCGGCAAACGCCCGTCTCGCGCACTCACGCCGTCCAGAATCACGCGCGCGCCCTCGCCCGGTTTCGCGAGTCCCATGGCTTCGTATTCGAGGAGTTCCGCAACGGTGAAGCAATCATGCGTTTCCACGAGCGCGAGATCATCGAGCGTGACCCGGGCTTCCTCCAGCCCGCGTTGCCATGCGCGGCGCGCGCCCGCGAACTCCGTGCGGTCGCGGCGCGAAAGCGGCAGGTAGTCGCTCACCTGCACACTCGCGCGAAAGCCGATGCCGCGCCGTGCGCCCTGGGCGCTGTCCGCGGCGGCGATCACCAGGGCCGCCGCGCCATCGGAAATCAGCGAGCAGTCGGTGCGCTTGAGCGGCCCCGCGACAAACGGATTCTTTTCCGACGGCGTGCGGCAGAAGTCGAAACCGAAGTCGCGCCGCATATGCGCATAAGGATTCGCCGTGCCGTTTCGATGGTTCTTCGCCGCAATGGCCGCGAGCGCATCGGACTGGTCGCCATAGCGTTCGAAATACGCCTGCGCAATGGTGCCGAAGATGCCCGCGAAGCCGCCGGGCACGCCGGCTTCCTCCTTCGCGTACGAGCACTTCTGCAAGATTTCGCCCACTTGCGCGGTGGGCAACCCGTTCATCTTCTCCACGCCGATGACGAACGCGACTTTCGAGCGGCCCGAGCGCACCGCATCCAGCGCCGAATAAACGGCCGCTGATCCGGTCGCGCAAGCGTTCTCGCAGCGCACCGTGGACGCATAGCGAAGCTCGGGAATGGCGTTGAAAACGAGAGTGGACGGAAAGTCCTGGTACACGAAGCCGCCGTTGAACATGCCCACATGCACCGAGTCGACGAGCGCGGCGTCGACGCCCGCATGGTCGAGCGCACCGCGCGCGGACTGGGCGATCATGTCTTCCGGCTCCAGCGCATCGAACTTGCCGAACGGCAGGTGGCTCCAGCCTACGATTAGAGGTTCTGCTTTCACGAAATATCCTTGATCATTAGCATGACTAATCACTACGGCGTCATTGACTTCGTAGCATCGCGTTGAAACCGCTCAGATTTCGAGCACGCCTGCCGCGACGAAGCCGCCGTCCACCGCGAGCGTCTGTCCGGTGACGTACGAGGCGTCTTCGGAAGCGAGGAACGCCACCGCCCCTGCGATCTCGTCGGGCGTGCCATAACGGCGCATCGGCACCGCGCGCAGATAGTTGTCGCGCGCCACGTCCGAATGCAGCGCCGCCACCATCGGCGTTTCGATCGGCCCCGGCGCAATGGCGTTGGCGGTGATGCCGTGATCCGCCAGCTCGATCGCCATCTGGCGCGTGAGCCCGATCACCGCCGACTTCGAAGTGCCGTAGGCCGTGCGCCCCGCGCTCGCGCGGATGCCGCTCACCGAGGCGATGTTGATCACGCGGCCCCAGCGGCGCTTGATCATGTGGTGCGAAACGCGCTGCGCGAGCAGCATCGGCCCCGTCACGTTCACCTCCATCACGGCGCGCCAGTGGTCGACGGGATAGCTTTCGAACGGATAGGTCTTCGCAATGCCCGCATTGTTGACGAGCACGTCGCAGCGCTCGAAGCGCGTGCCGATCTGCTCGACGAGCGACTCGATCGACGCGGCGCTGCCGACGTCGAGCGCCATCGCAACGGCTTCGTGGCCCTGCTCGCGGGCTTCGCGCGCCGTGGCCTCGGCGGCCGCGACGTTGAGGTCGGCGACGACGACGGTGAAGCCGTCGTCCGCGAGGCGGCGGGCGATGGCGGCGCCAATGCCCATGGCGCCGCCGGTGACGAGTGCGACGCGTCCACGCGCGTTGTTGACACGGCGGGCGGCAGTTTCGGAAACGGTGATATCTAGCATGAACGACTCCGGATTGCGGATCAGAAAGAAGGAGCGGCGGAAAGGAAGCCGGTGGAAATCCACGGCACGAACGTCACGACGACGAGCGCCACGAGGAGCGCGAGCAGATAGCGCCAGACGCGGCGGCCCACACCGTCGGGCGAGACCTTGCCGATTGCGCAGGCCGCATAGAAGCCCACGCCGAAAGGCGGTGCGAAGAGGCCCAGGCCCATCGCGAGGATCACGACCATGGCGTAGTGCACGTCGTTGATATGCAGCGCGTGCGCGGCGGGAAACAGCAGCGGGCCGAACAGCACGATGGCGGGAATGCCTTCGAGCACGCTGCCCAGAATGGCGAAGCAGACGATCGTGACGAGCAGGAAGCCGGTCTTGCCGCCGGGCACGCTCTGCATCATGTCGACGAGCTGGCCCGAGAAGCCCGAGCGCGTGAGCGCCCATGCCATCGAGGTCGCGAGGCCGATGATGAGCAAGATCGCGCCGGAAAGCGCGGCCGCGTCCACGAGCATGCGGTACAGGCGGCGCAGTGGCACGGGCTTGCCCGCCGCGCGAGCCGCGAGCGCGAACAGCAGCGTATAGGCCACGCCGAGCGTCGAGACTTCGGTGGCGGTGGCGATGCCTTCCACCACGGCCACGCGAATCAGCACCGGCAGCACCAGCGCGGGCAGCGCCACGACGAAGGTGCGCGCGATCTGCGCGAACGGCGCGCGGGCGGCACTGGCCGCGCTCTCGCGGCGTGCGCGCAGCCAGCACACCGCGCCGATCAGCAGCGTGGCGACCACGGCGGGCATCAGGCCGCCCACGAACAGCGCGCTGATCGACACGCCGCAAACCGCGCCGATCGTGATGAGCACGAGGCTGGGCGGAATGGTCTCAGTCATGGCGCCCGATGCGGCGAGCAGCGCGGCAAGCTCCTCGGGATCGGAGCCCCGTTTGCGCATCTCGGGAAAGAGCGCGGGCGCGACGGCGGCCATGTCGGCGGCCTTCGAGCCCGAAATGCCCGAGACGAGGAAGATCGCGCCGAGCAGCACGAATTGCAGACCGCCGCGCACATGCCCGAGCAGCGCGCACATGAAGTCGATGAGCGAGCGCGCCAGCCCGCTCATTTCGAGCAGCGAGCCGAGCAGCACGAACACGGGCACGGCAAGCAGCACGAGATTGGCCATGCCCTCGTCCATGCGGCTCACCACGATGCCTAGCGGCGCATGCGTGACGAGCGTGAGATAGCTCACCGTGGCAATGCCAAACGCAAAGGCAATGGGTGTGCCCACAACGATCGCACCGGCCACGAGCGCCACGAAGAACACGAGCAGATTGAGGTTGCCCATGGCGAGCAGCGCGGGCGCGGCAAGCCAGAGCGCGACAGCCACGGCCCCTACCGTGACGATGGCCGCGATCCGCGCCCTGATGCCGGGCAACGCAAGCATGCGCGCGACGGCCACGCAGAACATCAGCGCCGCGCCCACGGGCAAGGCCATGGCGCGCCAGCCGTCGGGCATGTCGAGCGCCGGGGTGGATATCTCCATCTGGCCGCTCGCATGGTGCGCGGCGGGCACGACGATCATGGCTACGAACACGCACACGACGAGCGACGCAACGCTCTGCGCCCACGCCTGCCACGCAGGCGACCAGCGTTTGACCACGGCGGTCATCTTCATGTGCTCGCCGCGCAGGAGGGCGAGCACCGAGCCGAGCATCGCGAGCCAGCTAAAGAGCGCCGAGGCCAGTTCGTCGGACCACACGAGCGGCGAGTCGAGCGCATAACGCCAGATCACGCCGCACAGCAAGATCCCGACTTCGGCCACCAGCAGCGCGGCGGCGGCGAACTCGACGAGATGAATCACGGCGCGCGACACCGCGCGGGCCGGACTGATGGGCGCGCCCGCCTGCGAGCCGCCCTGAGCGAGAGTTTGCGAAGTCTGCATGGTTCACCCCAGCTTGCCGGAATACTTTTCCAGTAGCGCCCACGCCTGCGGGCCGAACTTTTTCTGCCAGTCGGCGTAGAAGCCCGAGGCCTGCAACTGCTTGCGGAACGCTGCCTGATCCACTTCGTTGAACTTCAGCCCCACGCCTTCGAGCTTCGCGCGCAGGTTCTGGTCCATCTGGACCACGTCCTGACGCTGCTTGACCGCCGCGTCGTTCACGGCGTTGCGCACGATGGCCTGGAGGTCGGGAGGCAAACGCGAGAACGAGTCCTTGTTGCCGAGGAACCAGAACCCGTCCCACATGTGGTTGGTGAGCGAGCAAAACTTCTGCACTTCGTACAGCTTGCCCGTGTAGATGATCGAAAGCGGGTTCTCCTGGCCTTCCACCACATGCGTCTGCAAGGCCGAATACACCTCGGCGAAATTCACGCTCGCGGGCGAGGCGCCAAAGTCCTTGAACATGGAGGTCCAAAGCGGGCTGGGCGGCACGCGCAGCTTCACGCCCTGCAAGTCCTTCGGCTGCGCCACCGGCTTCGCGGCCATCGTGATCTGGCGAAAACCGCCGTTCCAGATCTTGTCGAACGCGAAGATCGAGGTGGCGCCGATCTGCTTGCGCACATGCGCGCCGAGGTCGCCGTCGAGCGCGGCCCAGACGTTGTCGTAGTCCTTGAACGCGAAGCCCATGCCGCTGATCTGCGCGGCCGGAATGAAGGTGCCGAGAATGAGCGGCGAGAGCGTGAAGAAGTCCACCGCGCCCGAGCGCAATTGCGAAAGGGTGTCGGTGTCGCTGCCGAGCTGGTTGTTCGGGAACACCTGGAGTTCCACGCGCCCTTTCGACTCCGCGAGCACGCGCGCGGCCATCTCTTTCGCGCGGGCGTTCATGGGGTGCGCGGCCGGCAGATTGTTCGCGTAACGCAGCGTGAATTCGGCGGCGCGCGCGGGCCGCGAGACGAGCGAAAGCGCGGGAGCCGCGGCGGCGAGCGAAAGCGCCTGAAGGAACGAACGTCTACTGATGTGCTGCATGGTTGTCTCCTGTTGAGCCGGTGTGCCGGCCTTATGTGAAAACGGCGGTGAGAACAGCAGTCAAAACGGCGGCGCTCACCACTTGAACCTGCGGAAATGACGTTGAGTCGCCAAAGCGCTGGCGTGCGCCCCGGCGCTGCGGGTCAGGCGAACCGGGGGCGACCTGGCCTGCCGAGGCCGGCTTGCGCCCGTTCGCTTTCGAGAGCGTCGGACAGCGCGAGCGATTCGCCATCGACGAGCGTGGCGCCCGAGTCGCGAATATGAGGAATCCCGAGCGACTTGAGCTGACGATAGAGCGTCGATCGGCAGATGCCGAGATCGCGCGCAGCCACCGAGAGGTTCCAGCGCGTATGCGCGAGCACGCGAAGCACGCGTTCGCGCTGCGCGCCGCGCTTCGTATGCGGATCGGCACTGACCTGAGGTGGCGCGCTACGCGGTGCAGATGCGTGGAGGCGTGATTCGGCATGCGCCCGCACGCGCAGCAGTTCGTGGGGAAGATCGCCTTCCTCGATATGCGCGTTGCGAGCCACCGCGCAGGCGTAGCGCAGCGCGGCGCGCAACTGCCGCACGTTGCCGGGCCACTCGCACGCGAGCAGGTGCTGCCATGCGGCCGATGTGATCGTCACCGCACGTCCGCTTTCTTCCTGCGCGATGGCGAGGGCCAGCGCGCGCAGATCGCTGCGCTCGCGCAGCGGCGGCAGATGCAGCACGCCCACGGCAACGCGGTAATAGAGGTCGGCGCGAAAGAGCCCGGCTTCGACGAGCGCATCGAGCCGCTGATGCGTCGCGCAAATGAGCTGGAAGTCGAGCGCGACGGGCGCGGCGGCGCCCAGCGGCGTGATTTCGCGTTCGGAGAGCGCGCGTAGCAGGCGCGCTTGCTGTGCGGCCGGCATGTCGCCAATCTCGTCGAGGAACAGCGTGCCGCCGTGCGCCTGAGCGAGTTTGCCCTTCATGCCGCCTGGCAGCGCGCCGGAAAACGCACCGCGTGCATAACCGAAGAGTTCGCTCTCGATGAGCGTCTCGGGAATCGAGGCGCAGTTCAGCGCCACGATCGGTTCGGCACGGCGCGCGCCGTACGCGTGCAGTGCGCGGGCGAGCAGCTCCTTGCCGGTGCCGGTCTCGCCGAGAATCAATACGGGTAAGCCACGATCGATAAAGCGCTTGCCGCGAATCATCACCTCGCGCATGGCGCTGTCCATCTCTGCCTGCTCGTCCAGATCGTGGCGCGGGTCGTTCCCTTGGTGCCAGACTGGGACGTGGTGGGCTGCTTTGTGGGCGCTCACGAATGTCTCCGTTCTTGGGGGCGGCGGCCGTGGCCGCCTGCTTTCGGTCTTCGCATGCCTGCCCGCTTCGGCTTGTGGCGCTCGCGTGCTGCATTGCTGTAGCGGTGAGAGTAGTGCGCGCGATTAATATTTTCCAATACAATAATCGTCACGCTGTAATACCTCTTGGGTATCAATGCATTCGCACGGGCATCAGAGGCTTGCACCGCAGCCGGCAAGGCGCAATCGCAGGCCCGCTATTCATGGAGACAGGCCCTCATATGGAATTGCGGCATCTTCAGTACTTCGCGGTGCTGGGCGAAACCCTGCATTTCGGGCGCGCGGCCGAACGCCTGCACATCTCACAGCCGCCGCTGTCACGCCAGATCGCGTTGCTCGAGGAGGAGTTGGGCGTCGTGCTACTCGATCGCACGCGGCGCTCGGTCAAGCTCTCGGCGGCCGGCGAACGCTTTCTTCAGGACGCCAAGGACATCCTCGCCTCGGTCGAGCGCGCCAAGCGCAACGCGCTCACGGCAAGCCTCGGCCATAGCGGCTCGCTTTCGGTGGGCTTCATGTTCGCCGCGGCCTATAGCGTCGTGCCGCCCATCACGCGGGCGTACACCTCCGAGTTTCCGGGCGTGGACGTGCACCTCACCGAGTCCATTCCGCGCCTGCTGATGCAGGACATTCGCGAGAGCAACACCGACGTCGCGATCATGTATCCGCCGAGCGAGCTCGAAGGGCTGGAAACCCGCACCGTGTTCAGCGAGCCGCTCGTGGTCGCCCTGCCCGCCGAGCATCCGCTCGCGCGGCGCACCGGCACGCTCGACGCCGCCCAGTTGCGCGGCGAGTCCTTCCTGATCTCGCCGCGCGTGGCCGCGCCGTACATCTACGACGCGATCGTCTCGCACTGCAAACGCTGCGGCTTCACGCCCAAGATCCGGCTGGAAACCAACTATCAGCAGACAATAGTCAACCTCGTGGGCCAGGGGATAGGCGTCGCGCTCGTGCATCGTTCGATGAAAACCGCCCGGCCGATCAACGTGAAATTCCGCACGCTCGCGAATCCGCCTTACGTCGACGTGAACGTGACCTGGAACGGGCTCAACCACAATCCCTGCATTCAGACCTTCGTCGCCCTCTCGGAAAAGCTGGGCGCGGAGCTGAAGCCCGGCGGATAAAGATATGCGCGGGCATGCGCGGGCATGCGCGACAGGTGTCGCGTTTTCGCGCGACACCTGTCGCATGGCGGGACACACGCTGCATGCCCGCGCGCCGCGCGTTCGTATCGGCGCAACGCGCGCCGCCACGGCCTTCGCATTCGTTGCGCACGCATCGTTTTCACACCGGCATCGTTCTTGCATGAAGGCAGCCGCCCTATCCGGGCATTGCCAGGAGAACCCCTTCCATGCTTCAAACGATGTTTCCACCGGACGGCCTTGCGGCACAAGCGCAAGCCGCGCGCCGGAATCTGGCCGGCACGCCGGTTTTTGCCGCTCCCGTCACGCATCCGGGTCGCGCGCAAGCGCCCCGCGTGCTCGACGCCACAACCGGAAATCGCACGCGCGAGTTCAACGTCATCTTGCCCGGCGGCACGCGGGTTGGCGCCGCGTTGCGCGGCCTGCTCGATGGCTGGGGTGCCGGCGCGGGCTGCGGCCGCATCGTGGCCGGCGCGTGCGCGCGGGTGCAGTACCACGTCATGACGCACGCCACCGAAGGCCCGCGCCCCTATGTGTATGGACCGCCCATCGTCACGAGCGGCGAGAACACGCTAATCGGCGCGGCCATCACCATCGGCCGGCGCCAGGATGGCGTGCGCATTCTGCACTGCCACGGCGGCTTCGTCGACGCGCAGGGACGACATCACGGCGGCCACGTGATTCTCGATGAAACATTCGCGGCCGCCACGGGCCTGCATATTCGCCTGTGCCTGTTCGACGGCATCGATCTGGTGGTCTCGCCCGACGCCGAAACAACTTTTGATCTGCTCCAACCGGTCTGAATCCATGAACACATCCGCCTCTCCTGCCATCACCGTCGAATCGGGCCACTACGGCCGTCTCGTTGTCGCCCGCCTCAAACCTGGCGAGGATCTCGTCGAAGCGCTCATTCAGTTGTGCGAGTCGCATGGAATCCGGCGTGCTGTTGTTCGCAGCGCGGTAGGCAGTCTGCTGGAAGCACGACTCGCGCACGGGTCCGCAGAGGCCGCGCAATCGGTCAACGTGCCAGGGCCGGGCGTGGAAATTCTCAACGCGTTCGGCGAAGTCTCGCTCGACGACGGCGCGCGCACGTCCATTAGCGGCATGGTGGCCGACACGCAGGGCCGCATGTACGCGGGCTATTTCGTGCCCGGCGCGAACCGCTCCTTCATTACCATCGAGGTGACGTTGCAGGAATGGATCGTGGAGGGATGGACGCAGGAGAGCGTGCCTGCGTGATCGTGATCGCCGCAGCGCCTCGCCTGGTTGCGCCGTGCGGCATGCGCAATCAGGTGCTGGCTTCAGGCGTAGCAAGCGGAATACCGAGCGCGGCTCGTCTCGACAACCAGGGGCTGGGTCGATAACGCGGCTCGCGGTAACGTTCGTGCAGCGCCTCAAGAATCCGCAACACCCCCTTCGCGCCAAGCGAATCGCCAAGCGCAAACGGTCCTTGTGGATACGCCAGGGCCAGCTTTACCGTGTTGTCGATATCGGAAGGCGACGCGATGCGCTGCTGCGCCATATTGCACGCCACATTCACGATCGACGCGCAGATTCGCTGCGTGACAAAACCGGGACTATCGTTGATCACCGAAACAGGTATTCCGTCTGTCGCCAGAATGGCCTTCGCCTGATCGCGAAACAAGGCGTCCGTGACCGGCGTGAGCATCACCGTGCGGCGCCGGTCCAGGAATAGCGGGTCGACCGCCACCGTATGGCGCGGGTCGGTTTGCTGGCGAACGCAAGCCGCCGTCGCGTCTTCGCCAATGGGAAGCAGGATGGCCAAAGCCCCGGCGGAGGGCTTTTCGCCCGCTTCCAGATGGACGTTCGACGCGCGCGCCAACGCGCGTATCGCATCGTGGCCGGACGTGTCGCCTGCCTCGACCCAAACCGGAATGTCGCGAAGCGCGGGCGCGCTCGCGGGTACGCCAGGGTTGCGCCTGCCGCTTTCGTCGTACTCGTAAAAGCCCCGCCGCGTCTTTCGCCCGAGCAGCCCGCCCGCCAGGCGCTGACGCGTGATCAGCGAAGGCTGAAACCGCGGCTCCTCGTAAAACTGCCGATAAATCGATTCCCCGGCGACATGCGACACATCGAGACCGGTCAGGTCGAACAGTTCGAAAGGCCCCATGCGGAACCCACACGCGTCACGGAGAATCTCGTCGATCACGGCGAAATCCGCGACGCCTTCGGACGCAATGCGCAACGCTTCGGGGCCGTAGCCCCTGCCCGCATGATTGGCGATAAAGCCCGGGCTGTCCTTCGCGCGAACAGGCTCGTGTCCGATCCGGCGAACGAGGTCGACGAGACGATCGCAGACCCACGGCGCGGTTCGCACGCCGTCAATGACCTCGGCGATTTTCATGCGCGGCACGGGGCTGAAAAAGTGCAGCCCGGCCACGCGCTCAGGATGCGCGCACCCTGCGGCGACTTCCGTCACCAATAACGAAGACGTATTGGTCGCCAGCACACAGTGCTCGCCCACGATCGACTCCAGCCGCCGAAGCAGTTCCTGCTTGGCGGGAAGCGATTCGATGATCGCCTCGATAACAACGGAGCACGATGCCACCTCCTCGAGTTGCATGGCTGGCGCGAGCCGGTTGCATGAGCGCGCTGCCTCTTGCGGATTCAACCGCCCCTTGTCGACCAAAGCATCCCATGCGTGTTTGATCTGTCCGCAGGCTTCGACGGCAGCGCCGGGCTTCGCATCGTACAACCGCACGCGGATACCGGCCTGAGCGGCGACTTGCGCAATGCCCCGCCCCATCAGCCCGGCTCCGATCACGCCGATTTCGAAGTCACTATCGAACACAGGCTTCATTGCCTTCATTCCTCGTCGTTGTTCAACGTGCACCGGCGATCACCGTGGCCTGATTGAGATGATCGCGGCCGCTCCGCAGAACAGCACCGCGGCAGCAACGTACGACCCCGCGCTGAGTTGATGCGTGACGCTCGCCATCCAGCCAATGACAGACGGCGCGATCAATCCTCCGATCTGGGCAACGCTGCTGATCAGCGCGATCGCCCCTGCCGCCGCCGTCCCGGTCAGAAAGCCGGTGGGAATGGTCCAGAAGATCGCCACGCACGACAAATAACCGACCGCCAGCACGGCAAGGCACACAATCGCCATGACGGTGTCGCCATGCAACAGTCCGAGGCCGATCGCACCGAACGCCGAGAGCGACGCCAGCGCGCCGAAGTGAAAGTGTCGTTCTTCGGTCGCGTCCGAATGACGCGAGAACAGGATCATGCCGATCGCGCCGACAATGAACGGCACCGCGGACAGCAAGCCGATGTGCCAGGCGCCCGTCACGCCCGACTGGCGGATAATCGCCGGCGCCCAGTAATTGAGGATGCTTCCGGCCCACGTGAGCGAAAACCAGCCCAACGTGCAGATATAAACCTTCGGATTGCGAAGCGCCTCGCCAAAGTGATGCGTCGCCTTTGTCACACCCGCCGCCACCTGGTGGCGCGCGAGCTCGCCTTTAATGGCTTCCCGCTCGGCCGCTGACAACCAGCGCGCATGGTCGGGACTATCCGGCAGATACGCCAGCGCAAAGAGTCCGGCAAGCACCGCCGGGATCCCTTCGAGCAGGAATAGCCACTGCCAGCTGCGCATGCCGTGCAGGCCTTCGGTCGAAGAGAGTATCCACCCGGATATCGGGCCGCCGACGATGCCCGCCACCGCAATGGCCAGCACGAACGTCGAGATGATGCGGGCGCGCAAGTGGTCGGGGAACCACGAGCTCAGGTAGAAGATGATGCCCGGAAAAAAGCCCGCTTCTGCGATGCCGAGTACGACGCGCGCCGTGTAGAACTGCATTGGCGTTTGCACGAACATCATCCCGGCCGACGCGATGCCCCACAAGATCATGATCCGCCCGATCGTCTTTCTCGCGCCGATCTTGCGCATGAGAAGATTGCTCGGCACTTCGAACAACACATAGCCGACGAAGAAAATGCCGACGCCGAAGCCGAACGCCGCTTCCGAGAGGTTCAGATCGGTGCGCAGTTGCAGATGCGCGAAGCTCAGATTCACGCGATCGATGTAATTGATCACGTAGCAGAGAAACAGGAACGGCACGAGCCGCGCCGCCACTCTCCGGAAAACGGATGCCGTCTGCTCGGCGGAGAACGCCGTGCCCGAAGGCTGCCCGGACGCCACCATCGGGTCGTTCGGGTTGTCTGCAAGTTGATGCGTGCTCAATGGGGTCTCCTCTATTAGTCTCGTCTGGTGGGCCGCCCGCTGCGCGCGGCGGCCCTCGTCAATGCGCGCCTAGTCGAGCGTCTCGACAGTTGGCGCGAACGCGAGGCGCGCGCCGGATGCGGCCTGAAGCGCTTCCCGACTGATCCCGCGTGCAAGCGCGCGGACCACGAAACCGCGCTCGCGCTCCACGTCGAGAATCGCCATGTCGGTGTAGACCGTGCTTACGACGCCCTTGCCGGTCAGCGGGAACGTGCAGGCGTCGAGCAGACGCGGCTCCCCTTTACGGGTCGTATGCTCCATCGCCACGATCACACGCCGCGCGCCGGCGACGAGGTCCATCGCGCCACCGATGCCGGGCACGCCGTCGTCGCCGGTAGACCAGCTCGCGATATCGCCGCTGCTCGACACCTGAAACGCGCCGAGCACGGTCGCGTCGAGGTGGCCTCCGCGCATCATCGCGAACGACAGTGACTGGTCGCTGATCGAGGTTCCCGTGACCATCTGCACATAGCCCTTGCTCGCATTGATCAGGTCCTGATCCTGCGGCTGCCCCGGCTCCAGATCCCTGAGCCCGAGAATGCCGTTCTCGCTGTGCAGGACGATTTCCTTCGTGGGATCGAGATAGCGCGCCACCAGCGTGGGAATTCCCAGTCCCAGGTTCACATAGCTGCCCGGTGCAATGTCCTGCGCGATGATCTGGGCAACGCGCTCCCGGCTCAATCTGTTCTCAGCGCCCACGCCCGCTCTCCTTTTGAACGATGGCTTCGATAAAAATGCCGGGGGTCATCACCGACTCCGGCGCAATGGCGCCGAGCGGCACGATGTCGTCGACCTGCGCAATCGCGTGCTTCGCCGCCATGCACATCACCGGGCCAAAGCCGCGCGAGGCGAGGCGCCAGGTCAGGTTCCCCCAGCGATCCGCGTGACAGGCCTTCACCAGCGCGAAGTCCGCATGCAGCGGCACTTCGAGCACATAGCCCTTGCCGTCGTATTCACGCTGTTCCTTGCCCTGGGCGATCGGCGTACCGTAGCCCGTCGGCGTGAAAAACGGGCCGAGCCCCGCGCCCGCCGCGCGCATGCGCTCGATCAGCGTGCCCTGCGGCACCAGTTCGAGTTCCACCCGCTTCGCTTTGTACAGCTCGGCGAACACGTCGGCACCGGACGATTTCGGATACGAGCAGATCACCTTGCGCACACGCCCCGCGAGAAGCAGCGCAGCCAGCCCGTTCGTGCCCGTTCCGGCGTTATTGCTGATGACGGTGAGGTCTTTCGCGCCGTGCTCGACCAGCGCGTCGAGCAGCTCGAATGGCAGCCCCGAGTCGCCGAATCCCGCCACCATCACCGACGCGCCGTCCGTGATCGGCGCCACGGCATCGCGCAGGGTGGGAACAATCTTGTTGATCATTGTCTTTTGGTCCGTCTTTTCAGAATCGCTTTCGCGTCCCTATGGATTGCATCGTTCACAACGCGGCGGCCGAACCGAGAATGGCGGTCGACTGACTCGACAGGGTCGCGCCGTTGCCGTGCACGAGCGCGATGTCCACCGGCCGCTGGCGCCCGCCTGCATCGCCGCGCAACTGCGTGACCGCCTCGATGATCAGGAACACGCCGTACATGCCTGGGTGTCCAAACGATAAGCCGCCGCCGTTCGTATTCACGGCGAGCGAGCCGCCTGGCGCCAGCGCGCCGCCCGACACGAAACGCCCGCCCTCGCCCTTCGGACAGAAACCGAGGTCTTCGAGAAAGAGAATCACGTTGATCGTGAACGCGTCGTACAGGCAGGCAAGATCGACGTCGCGCACGCCGACGCCCGCCATTTCAAATGCACGCCGGCCCGACGCACTGGCGGCAGTCACCGTCAGGTCGTCCATCGACGAAATCTGCCGGTGCCATACCTCGGTGGCATTGCCCAGCACGTAGGTCGGCTTGTGCGGACCGTGGCGCGCGCGGTCCGCACGCATCAAGACGAACGCGCCCGCGCCGTCGGTCAGCAGACAGCAGTCGCGCACGGTCAGCGGATCGCACACGGGACGCGCGTTCAGCACGTCGTCGATCGTCAGCGGGTCGCGCGAGTACGCGAGCGGATTCAGCCTCGCCCACTCGCGCGCGGCCACCGCGACTTCCGCGAGCTGTTCGCGCGTCGTGCCGTATTCGTGCATATGGCGCGCCGCGGCCAGTGCATACGCACTGATCGGCTGCATCGGCTGATATGGCGTTTCGTAGGGCTGGGGGTCGAGCACCTGGCGCATCTTGCCGACGGCCGCGCGATCGACCTTGCCGGTGCGCTGCGTGCTGCCGTAGCAAACGAGCACCGCATTGCAGGTGCCGTCCATCAACGCATGGATCGCCGGCCACAGATGCGCGACGAAGCTCGACCCGCCGAGCATCGTGCTGTCGATGAACGCCGGGCGGATGCCGAGATACTCGGCCACCGGCATCGCCCACATGGTGGCCGACGCGCTGCACGTGCAGAGGCCGTCGATATCGGCCATCGTGAGCCCGGCGTCGGCCACCGCGTTCATGGCGGCTTCGGCCAGGATTTCCATTTCGCTGAAGCCGCGCGCCGCGCCGAGCCCTGCCATACCGATGCCGGCAATCGCGGCCGCGCCGCGCAACGGGGAAGTCGTACTCATGCGTTGTTCTCCTCGCGCCGGAACAGCACCAGCGGCGTGTCGCCCGTCATGTCGACGAAGGCGCGCACGCGCTCGCCGCAACGCGGCGCACCCGGATCGACGCCCACCACACGCGACATCATTCGCACGCCTTCGTCGAGATCGACGAGGCACAGGTTCAGATCGCCGCCCGCTTCGGCGGGACGCCGCATCGCCGTGCTTGCGTAAATCGTGCCGAGTCCGCTCGGGCGTTTCCAGTCGAACGCACGGCCGCTACAGAACGGGCAGACGATGCGGGGATAGAACACCGCACGCGAGCACGACGTGCAGTGAGGAATGCGCCATTCGCCGGACGCCAGCCAGTCGAAATAACGCTGCTCGGGACCGCCCGGCGCATCGACTGCGCGCCCGCTCCCGTTCAATTCTGAGGTCATCGGTTCATCACCTTGCTTGTGTTGGATCGGTTCCCGGCCGAACGCGGCGAATCAGGCCGCCTCGTCCATCGCCCGCGAGAGGGCCACCGCGCGGTCCGCGAGCTGCGGCGCGAGGCCGAGATAGTTCGTGGGATCGGTCATCCGTTCGATCGCCGCGCGGTCGAAGTGCTGAGCAACCGCCGGCAGCGCGATCAGCGCCTCGGCAAGCGTGCCGCCCTTCCCGGCTACCGTGCGGCACGCGTCGTAGACGATGTCATGCGCCTGTTGCCGCCCGATGGCCGGCGCGAGCGCCATCATCACCGCCTCGGCAACGATCAGCCCCTTCGTGATGTCGAGGTTGCGGCGCATTTGCGCGGTATCGACGATCAGCCCGCCGAGCGCGAACTTCGCCTGATTCAGCGCGCCGGCCGTCAGGATGAAACTTTCCGGCAACGCAACCCATTCCGCGTGCCACGGCCCCGTCGCGCGCTCGAAGTCCTGCACCATCGCGTCGATCATCAGGCCTGCATGCTGCCGCACTGCTTTCGCCGCCGCGAGCATCAGTTCGCTGGAGATCGGATTGCGCTTCTGCGGCATCGTGCTGCTCGCGCCACGCCCCTTCACGAACGGTTCGTAGATTTCCGCGAACTCGGTCGACGCCATGATCATCAGGTCGTACGCGACCTTGCCGAGCGAACCGGTAATCAGCGCGAGCAGGTTGACCGCTTCCGCGAAGCCGTCGCGCGCGACGTGCCACGTCGTCGCCGGCATGCCGAGGCCGAGTTCGTCCGCCAGCGCCCGCTGCACGTCGAGCCCTTTGTCGCCGAGCGAAGCCAGCGTGCCGGCCGCGCCCGCGAACTCGACGAGCAGCACACGCTTCCTTAGTTCAGCCAGGCGTTCCTGATGACGATCGAACATGGCGAGCCACACGCCCGCCTTGTAGCCGAACGTCACCGGCAGCGCCTGCTGGAGATGCGTGCGCCCCGCCATCGGCGTGTCGCGATAGCGTTGCGCGAGATCCGCCAGATGGCCGCGCACGGCACGCAGATCCGCTTCGACGAGCGCGAGCGCGTCGCGAATCTGGAGCACGTTCGCAGTGTCCATGATGTCCTGGGTCGTCGCGCCCCAATGAACATAGCGACCGGCTTCGCCGCACATAGGGACCAACTGGTGCACGAGCGGCAGGATCGGATAGCCGACGATATCGGTTTCGTCGCGCATCAGGTCGAAGTCGATACGCTCGATGCGCGCCGACTCCGCGATGGCATCGGCCGCTTCACGCGGAATCACGCCGCAGCGCGCCTGCGCACGCGCGAGCGCGACTTCCACTTCGATATAGCGGGCGACGAGCCGCTTGTCGGAAAACACGTCGCGCATCTCGGCGGTACCGAATGCGTTGCGGAACAACACGGAGTCGATGACGGTACTGCTGCTCATATTGTGAATGTCGGTAGGCATATGTTATATTTAAACGGACATATCTACATGTCCGAACATATGCATCGTAGGCACCTCAGCACCTCGTCACTATGAGGGGAAACCCTATGCATTTACCCGAAGGCCAGTCCATGTCCGGAACGACAAAAATTCGACATAGCGAAATCGCGCGGCAGCTCACGGAGGCGATCCGTTCGGGCCGGTACCAGGTCGGGGCGCTGCTGCCCACGGAACTCGAACTGTGCGAGCAGTTCGGGACGAGCCGGCACACGGTGCGCGCCGCGTTGCAGGAGTTGCAACAGCTCGGCTTCGTGTCGCGCCGCAAGAACGTCGGCACGCGTGTCGAATCGAGCCGGCCGACCGGCGCCTATCAGGCGCTCGCGACCGTCGACGACCTTGCGCTGTTTGGCGCGACGCACGTGCGTGTGGTCCGCAACATCCAGCAGACGGTCGTGGATCTCGACACCGCGCGAGAGCTCGGCTGCGTCGGCGGCTCGCGCTGGCTCCAGATTTCAAGCCTGCGAATGGACGAAGCGAATTCCGGGGAGCCGATCGGCTGGACGGATGTTTATATCGAGCCTGGCTACAAGGAAGTGGGCGACATGATCCGCGCCGCGCCCAATACGCTGATTAGTTCGTTGATCGAAACGCACTACGGGCGGCAGATCGCGCACATCCAGCAGGAGATCCATGCGGTTGCCGTCGACGCGACGCTCGCCGGTGAGCTGAACGTCGATGCGGGCACGCCCGCGCTGAAGATCATCCGGCGCTACATGGATTCGTCAAACCAGATCTTCGAGATCAGTGTGTCGATTCACCCGGCCGACCGCTTCACGTTCTCCATGCAACTGACTCGCGACGCGCGTCGCTAACGAATCGAGCCGGCGCATGGGTGCGTGCGTGCATCACGACAAGCTCGAATGATGGCGTGGCATTGAAGGACGATGTCATGCGCACACGCGTGCTCCACAAGGATTCTCCTGCACGCCCTCGACGCATGCACTACGATGTATTGCGAAGAAGGCGTATTCCACACAGGAGCCGCTCATGCCCAACGTAACGATCGATTCCGCGCGTACGTATCTGCTCGGTGTCACGCTGCCGCCCGTCGACAAATCGCATGCATCGCTATTGCTCGACGACACCACGCCCAGTTTCGACGCGAGCAAGGACCAGGCCGTCGTCGTGGGCTCGGGTGTCGTGACGTTCGCACAAGGCGTGCCGCCCGAGCGCCGGCTCGCCGTCACGAACTCGCTGTTGCTCGCGCAACTCGTTGCGCGCCGCGCGGTGCCCGACGGCGGCGACCTCGACGACTGGTACAAGCAATACACCTCCGTGCTCGCGAACATCGGCTGGCTCGTGCAGACAACCACGACGACTCACACCGCCAACACGGCGAACGAATTCGAAACGCACGAAGCGATTCTCGCTGTCGCGACGCTATTGCTCGGCCCCGGCGCGGTGAGCGCCCTCGCGCTGATCACCACGACGCTCAACGCGCTCGCCAGCATGGACACGAGCAAGCCCTGGATCACGATCTTCGACCGCGAGACGCAGGCCGTGAATGCTTCGAGTTTTCAGGTCGCGCTGGCCCAAACCGAGCCCGACGGCAGCTTCGTCGTCTCGCTGATGGCCTTCGTCATCAAGGCCAACGCCGTCGTCACGCAGGTGCTCTTTTTCAAGGCGAAGCAGGAGGACGTTCAGTTCTCACACTACGCTTCGCAGGCGCAGATCGACACCACGATTCTCGACTCGCTCGAACCCGATCTCAGCAATCGCGTCGCGCAGCACAGCAAGAGCTATATCAGCCAGTTGCCGGACCTTTGACGGCGCATGCCGGGAGCGCGGCCATTACGGCCCCTGTGCCGTATCGGTCGCGGTCCAGTCGTGCAGTTGCGTGAGCAGCGAGTGGGCCGCGTCGCGTTCGGGGCTGGCCGACGCCTGCGCGTATTCGGCCAGCACGAAATCGCACTGATCGTAGAGCGCGCTCCAGTTGTTGCGGGCAGGCAGGCAGCGGTGCAGATCCGCGAGATCGCTCATCACCTGCTGCATGTTTTGCGCCAGCGCGCAGTGCGCGACGCTCTGATAAATCCAGACCGTACTGCGCGCCGAACGGCTCCAGAAGTCAGGCTCGGTCTCATCGTCCTCCGGCGAATCCGCGCCGATCAGGTTCCAGTCGGGCTCGCGGTATTGCTCCAGTTGCCCGGCGAGATGGGCAACAAGCTCGATCGCACAGCGCTGAATACGTACGTAGTACACCCTGGCATCGCCTGTGTCGCTGCCTGTCGCCTCCGCTCTCGCGTAGTGGCTCATGGCCTGGGCGATCGCGGCGAGTTGCGCGTCGCGGCAGCCTGCGAAGCGCTCGACCATCGCCAGCCGCATGCATGCCGAGCCGCATAGCGCAAGCCGCTCCATCGACGGGTACAGCGTGACGAGGTGCCCGAGACTCGAGGTCGTCGTCACGTAGATCCTGCGCGCCGCCTCGACGGCCGTTTGCAGTCGTGCCGCATCGCCCTCGAACGCAGCCTCCCGCACACGGTGCAGCGACAGCCGGACCTGGGTGAAGGCCAACTGATCGGTCGCATGCAGTGTCGCGCTGCCGTCGTTGGCCTGGACCGCCATCTGATACCACTTCGCGGCCTGCTCCAGATCGCCGGTTTCCTTCCAGGCGTCGGCGAACGCTTCGGCCACTTCGCCGATGCGCTCCCAGTGCGGCGCCGGTTGCGCATACTGCGCATGGAGGAATTCCAGCCGGACTCTGGCCGCTTCGATATCGGCGTTGTTCACGCGCAGTTCGGTCTGGATCTGCCGCAAGGCGATCATCAGGCCATGCGAGGAGGCGATGCACGCATAGCGGTCGGTCAGCGCCTTCTCCGCGTACTCGCGCCGACGCACGCCGTCGGCCGTCGGCCTGTCCTGGTCCAGCAGCGGCGCACGCAGATACCAGTCCGGGTCGCCATAGCACTGGTACGCGGCCCAGGTGTTGTTCTCGGGCGAATAAGCGGCTTCGCGCGCGATCGCCACGGCGTCGAGAAAGCGGCGGCGATCGAGCAACGCGTCGTAAAAGCTCGTGGCGAATTTCGCGGCGGCCACGTCGTCGACGGCCCATCCCGCCGCCACCACGCAGCGCACGCCGATGCGGATCAAGGCCTCGGCCACGCTCGCGGCGAAGTACGGCCGGTTCAGCGGCGGCACGACGACTTCGAGCAGACTGCCCGGGTCGCTGCGCGCCAGATAGCAGCAGTTGATGAACACGAGTTCCGGCACGCGCTGCATCTTCGCGAATTCGTCCGCGCCGAGAAATACGCCGTTCGAGAGCACCACGCCGCCCGCGCGCGCGGCGGCGCTTTTCGGGGCGGCGGCCCCTTCGTTGGGGCGGGCGTCGGCAGGCCCCGCGCCATTGCCGTTTGCCGATGCGCCGGCGGGCGTCGCGCCTGGGCTGCCCGTGGCCATGGCGGCAGGCGCGGTAAAAGCCGCCGGCCCGGGCGCAAAGGTGTCGGCGGCCGCGAGGTGGTCGGTGACCGGCAGGCCATGCCCCGCGATATGAACGACGCCCCAGTCGCTGTCGAGCAAGTTGACCACCACCTGGCGCGCGTCGGGGCCGCGTGCGGTGTCCGTCTCCGCGACGAGCGTCGTCACGCGGCGCGCCCCGGCAAGCCCGTTCGTCAACAGATCGCGCACCGCGCGCACTTCGCGCCGCGCGCCCGGCAAGAGCGGATAGCGGCGGTCGTCGGCGCATGGGTCGCCTATCAGCAGGATCGGCGCTTCCCGGCCCGTATCCTCCACCTCGCGGCGAAACTCCTGCGTACGCAGCTTGCGCAGCAACTTGGTCCGGATCGCCCAGGGCTTGTGGCCGCCGCTCCCGGTGTTATCCGCGCTCTCCAGGTCGCGCGTCGTATCGAGCAGTTCCCACGGAATGGCCGCCGTGCCGGAATCGAGCTCGATCTGCATTTCGCTCGACCCGTCGAGCAATGGCCGCATCTCCACGGGCACGAGCAGCTTGAACAACGTGCGCCCGACGCTCGCGTCGTTGCACGTGCTCGACGACGCCACGCTGACGAGTTCCTGAAGCAGCCGCCCTTGCGCCGCGACCGCGCGCACTTCGGTACGGGCGCGGCGCGTGTCGAGCGTATACACGATGGACGACGCGCCGTCCTGATCGACCTGCGTGGCGGCGGAAATCAGGTCGAAGTCCGCGCCGCGATAGCTCGATTCCAGCGGACGCAGCAACGCGCCGGTGCCGATGCGCACGTAATGCTGCACGTCATAGCAGCCGCGTGCCGAGTCGCTCAGCAGTTGCACGGCGCGCCAGCCTTCGACGGCGCGGTCGAGATACAGTTCGACCAGCGTCAGCGTGCCGACTTTCGGCCAGTTCACCGAAGCGAGCATGCGGCTCGCCTCCAGCACGCCTTCCGCCACCGACCGTGCAGCCAGGCCCGGCGACATGCCGGTGCCGCCGCTGCCCACCAGGGTGGCCGCGAGATCGAACCACGCGGGCACGCCGACCGCGCCCGTGCGCCTGCGCGCCTCTTCGGCCACATGTTGCGCCCAGGCGATGACGCCCAGCCGTGCCGCGCTAACGAGGCCGCTCGCGCGCAGATGCCCCTCGTCGCCCAGCCCCACGACGATCACCCCCGCCGGACGCGGCATGCTGCGCAGCGGATTGACGCGATCGACCGACGCGTTGACGAAGACCTGTTGCGCCTTGAGCGCCTGGGGATAGCGCCCGAGCCGGATCGACGTGCTCATCGCGCGGCCCACCAGCCAGTCGAGCACGCACTCCGCGCCGGCCAGGACGCTGCCGCGATAGTGGCCGCACATCACAGCCTCGTCGACGAATTTCAGGTCGGCGTTGATGACCTCGATGCGCAGCGGCGCGTTGGACACGGTGGATGCGTTCGACGCGTCGGCTTGCGCCGGGTCGCGCAACCCGGGGTTCGTCAATACCGGATGATGCTGGCCGAGCGAGACGCCGCGCAGCGCCACGACGTCCGGCGAGTCGCGCGGCGCGGCGGGCGAAGGGGGGGCGGCCGGGTCCGGCTCGCCGCCCAGGCCATAGACGACGCTCATCCCGCCGCTCCTGCCGCGCTCGCGCTCGCATCGCCGGGACGCTGCGCCGCTGCGCCTTCGGCAGCCGCCGCAGGCGCCGCCTTCGACGCCTGCAACGCGGGATCGATCCGCGTGTCGGCGTCGCAATGCACGGCGTAAAGCAGGCCCAGCGGGTTGAAATGCGCTTTCAGGAACTCGTCGCGCAGGCCGAGCATGACGTTGCCTAACGCTTTGCCCGCCAGGAATTCCTCGAAGAAACGGTTGGCCCACGCCTTCGCGAAGAGTGCCGGCGTCTTGCACTCGGTGCCGATCACGCCGCGCGCGCCCTTGTCCATGAAGTACGGTGCGAACCCGTCATAGAACGTCGACGACATTTCCGCCGACTCGCACGCGTTGATGAACACGAGCGGCTTGCCGGCCAGTCGCGTGTCGGTCGGCGCGCGCAGCTTCAGATCGTTGAGGCTCACAAGGCGGTCGGTGAGCTCGATGCAGGACGCGCCTGGGCCGCCAGGATCGGTCAACCCCTTCGAGACCGCGTGGCAATAGAGATAGAGGATCTGATCGGGCGTTTGCGCCTGACGCAGCGCCTTGATGAAATCGTCGCCGCTCTCGCGGTCTTCGATGGTCGTGCCCGCGCGCCCCTGCCAGAACGCGCGCTGCGAGGCGACCACGTCGACGCCCATTTGCGCATCGATGCCCGCATGAAAATTCAGGCTCACGTTCAGGCTCGGCGTGCTCGTGATCTCCGGCTCGGTCACCGCCATCGGATTCTGCAACGGGATTTGCTCGATGATGTGCCGCATGCCGAGAAAATTGTCCCAGCTATACGGTACGTCGCCGCTCACGTCGCCGAGGTACAGCAGCGGCCACGGCACCGGCAGCGTCTGCGCCACGATCTGGATCTTCAGCCGCAGGTCGGCACGCGTGCCGAGTTGCCGCAACGCGTTGCCGACGGCGCGCACGTCGTCGCCCGCGCCGGGACCATAGAAAAGCGTGCTCAGCAGGAGCGCGCCCGCGTCCGCCATGATCGGCAATGCCTTGTCGAGCGCATCCTGTGTCGCGTCGATGCCGCTCTGAAACACGTAGTTGCCGCCCGCGTCCCGGTACATGACGACTTTCATGAGGCTGTCGCGCGCGCTGCGGATATAGGCGTCGATCAATGCGGCGTTGACCGGCAGGCGCACGTGCGTCGCGACCGCGCCGCACAGCACGCATTCGTAATCGCCCGCCGCGCCCGGATAAATTTGCAGGCTCAGGTCGCGCGGCTGTAGCACGGCAAGGCCGTCGAGTCCGCGGCCGCGCGTGGCGACCTGCACGGCCGGGGCCGCCGCCGATCCCACCTCGAAAACCAGGTCGATCTGCTGGATGAACTGGCCGTCCTTCAGGATGGTCGCTTTCAGCGCGCACGGTCCGTCCTTGCGCGGCGCGATGTCGAAGCGCGCCTTCGAATAGCCCTTGCCCGTGGGCGGTATGCGCATCAAGCCCGTCTTCCCCGAAATGTCGAAGTCGTCGGTGTCGATCTGCACCGTGAGCACGACGGTGGCATCGTCGGGCCCGAACACGCCGCGCTCCGCGAACGGCACGCTGACCGGCGCGTCGTGGTGCGCGGTCACGTCCACGCCGAAGGCGAGCGTATGCCACTGCCCTTTGACGAGCGGATCGGCGGGCTCCATGTCCTCGAATTCGGCATTGATCCAGCGTGACGTTGCGGCGGGCGCGGGCGCGCTGCCGGGCGCGGCGGCCATGGCCGCCGGTGGTGGCGGTGGTGGCGGCGGCGATGCGGCCGGTGCGGCCGGTGCGGCGGCGCCTGACGACGCGGCGCCATCCGCAGCCATATCGGCAGGCGGCGCATCCGCGATATCGAGCAGCCCGCCGCGCTGCACGTCCGCCACGCCGGCGGGAGACGGCAACGTGTCCTCGATGTCGAGCAGGCCGCGTCGCGGCGGCAACGCGCCCAAAGGCGGATGCGCAGCCGGCGGCGCGACGGGCTTGGCAGGCTCGGCGGCAGCCGCGGCCGCCCCATCCGCCGACGCGCCTTCGAGCGCCGCCGACCAGAACGCATGCGCGACCTCGGGATGCGCGATGTCGCTATGCGCACCGGCCGGGCCGCTGCCGTTGCGGATCACGCCGCTCGCGTCGAAGTTGAATACGTGCGCGTCGCTGAAGTCGTAGCGCGCGTCGATCGCGCCGAGCGTCAACGCCACCGTTTCGGGCGCGCCCTGAATGCCGAACGCACCGACGCCGCCGTACTTCGGAAATGCATCGGCGCCCAGCAGAAATTGGCCCTTCGCCGCCGCGCCGAGCGGATAGAACTTGCCGACGGCGGTGTCCCAGCTCGACTGCGTCGTGAGCAGCGGCCCGCAAACAAGCGCGCCGTCGAGGATGCGCGAGAAGTAACCCGGCGTGCCCGGCGCAAACGGCACATCGGCCGCAAACGACCACAACGACAGTGCGCCCTGCACGAGGAATAGCGAATCAATGGGACGGTGCAGCGCCGGAATCGGCGTTTCAGCGCCCGTCGTGATCTCTCCGGCGATCATGCCCGAGACAACGATGCAGCCGAAGCTGTGCCCCATCAGGTGAAAGCGCGCGTTGGCGCTGGCGTTCTGCATCGCGCCGAGCAGCGCGTGCGCGCCGCCTTCGCCGAACGTGCGGGCGCGGTCCTTCATCTTCCAGAACGAGAGTTGCCGCAGCGGCGCGAGCACCGCATCCTTGAGCGCGCCCACGATCCCGAGCACATGCGGGGCCGCCGCGCCTGCACCCGCACCGCCGGGCACCGCTGCCGTCGCGGCCTGCGGAGCGACCGCGTCGACGATCGCCTGCGGATCGAAGCCGTCCTGATCGGCGCCCGGCCGGCCGGCGGCACTGCCCGTGCGCAGTTTCGAAGCGGTGAATAGCGTCTCGAAGTCCGCCAGCACATCGCCCGGCAGGTTCGTGTCGCTTGCGCCGTCCGCAAAATCGAAGATGCGTTGCAGCGCTTCTCGTGCGTCGGCGTCGGCGCCCAGTTGCCCGGCCAGCGTGTCGATCGCGTCACGGCTGGCGGCGTCCGCGCCGGTCGACAGCACACCGGCCGGCGACGCAGCACCGGCGGCGCTCGCGGGTACGGTCTCCATGCCCCACGGCAGGCTCGGCCAGTGCACGCCGATCACCATCGGATTGAAGGCCGGATTGCGCGCTTCCATGGCGGCGAGGTCCGCCTCGCACTGCGCCATCGCGCCAATCCAGCGATCGTACTGATCGATCGCCGCCGGCACATCGCCTTGCCAGCCGTGGCTGCACACGAACACGTCGGTGACCGGATCATCGGCCGCCGCGAGACGCGCCATGACCGCGGCGCTGAGCATCGTGCCGTCGGCTTCGGCACGCTCGCGGCCGTTCTCGTCGAACAGGATCAGGTAATAGGCAATATCGCTACCGGGAATGTTGCGGATCGGCATCGTGGTCTCCTTCGCGTTCTGTCTGCGCGGGGGCCTCGCACTTCACTCACGCGGCAAGCCCCTCTTCGAACAGCACGGCCTCCAGCTCACGTCGCTGCACGAGGCCGGCCATATTCGGATCTCCGGCCCACAAACGCTTCATCGAGCGAATCTGGGCGGGAATGTCCGCTAACTTCTGATTCTGGATGTCACTGCTGATTGCGCGCATCTCGGTGTAGCGATCGCCCGCGGCGTTGAACGATGCACCACGGTTGTACACGAGCGACACCAGGGCGCCGAGGCAATCGGGATTCAGGTTGGCCGCGGCTGGCGGCAGCGCCCCGAGCGTGCGCGACGTGTAGCGCGGTACGTCGGTCTGCCGGAAAACCGCGTTCGCCGCCGCGAACGGCACGGTCACGCCTTTGGTCTGCGCCAGGATCTGGCTGGCCGCCGCTCCCGTTTTGCCGCATGCCGGCGTGAGTGTCGCGACGGCCGCCGCGCCGAGCGACGCCGTCCAGTCTTTCGCAAGCTGCGCGGCGCTCGTGTAGCCGAGGTCGTATCCGATGCCGATCGTCACGCCCGAGTTGCCCTTCGGCCAGATCGGGTGCTGATAAAGCCTGTTATACGCAGCTTCGCTCGTCACCTCGAAGGCGATGATCATGTTGATCGCGCGGTCGGAAATCGGTGCGACGTCGAGCACGAGCAAAGGCGGTTCGGGGTGTTCGCTCTCGAAAAGCTTGCGCTCCTCATCGAGCGGCACGTCGGGCGACAACAATCCCGGCGTCTGAATGGTTTGCAGGAGCAACTGGTCGAAGGAAGACATGGTGTTCACCTCGTGTACCTTCTGGCACGCGCGGTTCGTCCAGACGCACCGCGTCCTGTTGATATACAAAGGACTGCAAACAAAGTAATGGATACAGCAGGCAGATCACGGGCCGACGTCCGGCGAGCAGGTAGACAGGGAGTATGGTCGGCGATCAGCGGGAACTCAAGTAACCCCACTGAAAGAATAGACGAAAATCTCCGCTGGCAATGCGGTTTTTTTATGGATTCGCGAGGCGCCGCCGCATGCTTTGCACCGGTTTGATAACGCGAGGTGCGTACCCGACCCTCCAACGAGGCGAACATGGAATGTATCGTTGCCCGCCGGGTGACCCGGCGTGACTCGAACGTTCGTGCGCTCAGGAAACGACGACGGTAAATTCGACGCCTGATTCAAAGTCCAGCGTGGTGGTCGAAAAGCGCGGGTCGTTGTCGAGGTAGTGCTTGTAAGGCCGAACCGCGTCCTCGGCCGTGTACATGTTGTCGGCGAGCACGATGGTTCCCGGGCGTAGCAGGCGCTCGATCTGCCTGAACAGCTTCAGATACGCATCGGCCCATACGTCGATAAACACCATGTCGAACGCGCCGTCGAGTTCGGCGACGGTCTGGAAAACATCGCCCTCGTGCAGGTCGACCCAGGCGTCCACGCCCGCCGCTTTGACGTGGGATCGAAGATAAGCGCATTTGACGGCATCGAGCTCGGTCGCGACAAGGGTGCCGCGGCCCAATGTGCGCAGGGCGTCAGCAAGATACAGCGTGGACACACCGCAGGAACTGCCTAGCTCGAGAATTCGAGCCGGTCTGTGCGAAAGAACCATGTTGTACAAGAACCGCCCCGTTTCCGCTGAAACGGCCAACGATAGCGGCGTGCCTTGCGAGGATTCGAAATCTTCGCTCGACAGCCCGAGCGTTTCGAGAAAGCGCCCACGCAGTCTGGGCGCAATCATTTCGTATTCCTCGGCGAGCGTGAGCCATTCCTCGCTCGGGCCCTGGAACTGCGCGCGTGCGCGGGCCATCACTTCTGACTGGCTCTGTTCGTGAAGCCGCCGCAAAAGAACGGAGGTCGATGAAGTCATGTTTCTTCCCGGACAATATCGTTAGTTATGCTGACATATATAGCCGATTGTCACTCCGTCAATCGGCCCCACCCACAGCGAAACCGGGCTAACGCGATGCCATTCTGGCGAGCTTGATCGCGCGCTCGGGGCACGCCGTCACGCAAAGCCCGCAAGACCGGCAGGCGTCCGCGTTCGGCGTGTAGGCGACTTTCATGCCATGCACGCGCAGCTTGAGGCGGTTCATCCAGCCGAGGCCGAGATAATCGGCCTCATCGATCCGCCGGATCTCGAACACGTTCTCAGGGCAGACTGCCAGGCAATCGCCCTTGCCTTCACAACGTTTCAGATCGACGACCGGCGCAATCACGCCCGGCTGCTGTTTGCAGTCGCCCGTTGATTTCTCGCGCATGGTCAGTCTCCCGCGCGCGGACCGCGCCCCGTTCGCCATGCCGTCTTGAAGTGCTCGCGTTCTTCGGGCGTCATCGCCTCCCATTTGCGCCAGTGACGCCGTTCGCGCCAGCCGCCGCCGTGCCCGCGGAATCCGCCAAACAGAATGCGGCTCAACACGAGCAGGCCCAGCGCATGCGCGAAGTCGATCGCGCGCGCCCCCACGAATAGCGCTGGAATCACCCAGTTCCACAACGTCATGACCACCCACCCGAGCACGCCGATGGCGACCACCACAAGCAGCGCTTTACCTGCGCATCTGATTCGAAATTTCATCCATCGACTCCTCTAAATATCCAGTTCGTCATAAACGGTTTGCAGCCGGGCGCGCAGATGCAAGACCGCATAGCGCTTGCGCGCGAGCAGCGTATTGAGCGTGACGCCGCTTTGCGCGGCCATGTCCTTGAAGGCGCGCCCCTCCAGCTCGTGCGCGATAAACACCTCGCGTTGATTCGGCGGCAACTCGTCGAGCGCATTCTGCAACGCCTCGAGCAGCACCGCGCGCGCGTACAGGGCGTCGGGGCCCGCATCGTGCGCGGGCAGGGCCAGGTCGAGGCGGTACTCGCTGCCGGCTTCCTCCTCGTCCCCGTCGAGGTCCACCAGCGGCAGCTCTTTTTTCTTGCGAAAGCGGTCGATGATGCGGTTGCGCGCGGCACGAAACAGCCACGCGCTCGCCTGCTCGATCGGAGCGGGCAGCCGGTACGCCTGCACAAATTCGGAGAACACGTCCTGAAGGATGTCCTCGGCATCGTCCGGGTCGCCGATTCGGCGCCGGATAAAATTGACGAGCCTCGTGCGCTCACGCACCACGGTCGCCGTAATGTCGCTGTCTCGGTCGGTCATCGGGTGCGGGTTGGGTCGTGCCATGCCCCTGAAGACGTTTCAGGCGCGCGAATATTGTAGCGAGCACGAAAAATCCTTCCGCGAGCCGTTGCCGGTTCGCTCAGGGCAGGACCAACCGGGGTTTCGCGAAGCGCGTTCAGCCACTCAGTTGTTGAACGGCACGGGCGCGCTGCGCCTGCGCTTGCTGGAGAAGGCGATACGAAGCGTAATACTTGAAGATGTTCCGGACATACGTGGTCGTCTCCATGCCGACCTTCTCGGCTACCACGATTTCAACATTGTTGAACCAGACGTCAGGATTCAGGCCGCGCTCCGCAGCCAGTTTGCGCATCTTTGCGATGGTGCCGGGTCCGGCGTTATAGCTGGCGAAGGCAAACAGCGGCCGGTTCACTTCCGAGAAATGGGCATCCTGGAAGTAACGTGTCATCAACTGGTCCAGATACTTCGCCCCCGCGTGAATATTCGACTGCGCGACCTTGATGTCCCCGACCTTGAGCTCCTTCCCAGTGGCCGGCATCAGTTGCATGATGCCGACCGCGCCCACGCGACTCTTCGCATCCTGATTGAGCTGAGACTCCTGAAACCCTTGCGCCGCGAGCATTAACGGGTCGAAGCCATATTGGTGACCATACTTATCGAAGAAGGCCACGGTTGCCTTGAAGCGCGCCAGCTCGGCACTTTCCGTATTGTTGTGGATCTGCTTGATGCCCTGCATGTACTGCTTCAGGCGGACCTCCGCCACGCTTTGCTTCCGGATGAAATTGTCGTAGAAGTTGCTGACCACGGCCTGCAACTGCGGACTCTGCTTGCGGATGGCCCAGCCGACTCGACCGCCCTCGCGTACGGCGATGTCCTCGTGCACCTTGATCTGCGGCAGGATCTGCGCCCACATGCGCGCCTTCCAGTCGTCGACCACGAGGATCTGAAGCAGGCCGACGTTGAGCATTTCCATCGCATCTTCGTCTTCGAGCGCATCCGGCAGCAGCACGAGCCGCATCGGCGGCTTGCCGGCTTTCTGGAAGCGGGCATTCAGCGCGCTCAGGCTCTCGTAATAGCTGCTGGAGCGGCGCACATGCACGGTCTTGCCGCTCAGGTCGTCGAGCGTCGACAATGCGGGCGACCTGGGCCCGGTCAGCACCAGTTCACGGGTTGGCTTGAGCGCATGGGCGCTGACGAAGTCCACCACCTTCTGGCGGTCCGGCGTGATCGTCAGGTTGCCGGCGGCGATATCGCCGGCGCCTGCCACGAGGCCGGGCAGCAGCCGGTCACGCGTCGTGGGAATCATGACGACCGTGATCGGGCGTTTGCCGAGCCGATCGGCATAGGTCTTGTTGATGAACCGTTCGAAGTCGCGCACGAAGTCCGCGGTCAACCCGCGCTCGTGCCCGCGATCATTGAAATACAGCGTGCGACTGTAGGGAACCAGCACGCGAATCACCCGGCGATCGAGCATCGCGTCGAAGTCGCCACGCCATGGCTTGTTGGTCAGATCCATGCGGCGCGGCGCACTCGCGGGGACGGGCGCGGAAGCCGCCAATGGCGACGACGCCGGAGCCGACGCCGCGGGAGCCGACGCCGCCGGCCGTGCCGGCGCAGCGGCGGCGCACGTTGCACTGCACGCGCACAGCGCCACACCCAGGAGCCCCGTTACCAGCCACGCACGAACGAAATGCATGATTCACACCATTGCCGTTGGTCGTTTTTGGCCTGGCGCCCCGATCGGGTCAGTGGTTCACCCGGGCCTATTAGTCTGATCTTTGCGTCTGAGCGTTCGACGCGTTTCGCGTGCCCGCTTCGACTCTTACAGCATAGTTGCGCGTGAAAGCGGTTCAAGGCCTTTCATGCTGTCAGGTGGCTTGCCGCGCCCACGGGTCGAGTCTCGCGCCGCGCCGGTCGCAACCGTGACACACAGGGCTTTCCATCAATGCGCGAAGCTGATCGGCATGCCGCCGTCCGGATGCGCAACGATGCCCATTGGAATGCCGTAGATCGCGCTGAGCGTATCGGCGCGCATCAACTCGGCGGACGGGCCGTGCGCGAGCAGGCTGCCGCCCTTGAGCGCGATGAGTTCGTCGCAGAAGCGGCCCGCCATGTTGATGTCGTGCAGCACCACCACCACGCCGATGCCGCGCTCCTCGCTCAGCCGCCGAACGAGCGCGAGCACGTCGATCTGGTGCGCGATGTCGAGCGCGGAGATCGGTTCGTCGAGCAGCAGGCAATCGCTGTCCTGCGCGACCAGCATCGCGAGCCACGCGCGCTGGCGCTCGCCGCCCGACAGGCTGTCCACGGCGCGATCGGCGAAACGCACCACGTCGGTCTGCTCCATCGCCGCGAGCACTTTCTGCGCGTCGGTGCGCGAAAAGCGGCCGAGCGCGCCGTGCCACGGATAGCGGCCGAGCGCAACCAGTTCGCGCACGGTCATGCCGTCGGCGGCGGGCAGTTGCTGCGGCAGATAAGCGACCTTGCGCGCGAACGCACGGCTTTCCCACTGCGCCAGCGGCCGGCCCGCGAACGCGAGCATGCCTGCGGCGGGCTGCTGCTGGCGCGCGAGCAGCTTCACGAGCGTCGATTTGCCCGAGCCGTTGTGGCCGATCAGACCGTACATCCGGTGCTTCGCGAGCGTCAGCGACAGGGGCTTGAGCAGCGTGCGGCCACCCGCCTCGAACGCAACGCCCTCCAGGGTGAAAAGCGCCTGCGCGTCGCCATCGTGCGAAAGCGTCGTGGGCACATTCGTTGGCAAATTCGTTGACAAACTCGTCGGCAAATTCATTGGCAAAATTCTCGGCGTCGATTATTTATTTGCATAGCGAATCAATGTGCGGCGGGCCTCGCTTGCGTCACTTCGCCGGCACCCGCGCCGGTTTGCACAAGCTGACCGTATTCGAGCTTGATATAGCGATCGGCAAGATGGAAATAGCGGTCGTCGTGCGTAATGACCACTACGGTTTTTCCCTTCGCCTTCAACCCCGGCAACAGCTTGCGATAGAACACCTCCTTGAAGAGCGGGTCCTGATCGGCGGCCCATTCGTCGAACAGATAGAACGGCCGGTCTTCCAGGTACGCCACCAGCAGCGCGAGGCGCTTGCGCTGCCCCTGCGACAGTTCGAGCGTGGAGAACACACCGTCCTTGATGCTGACCTTGTGATCGAGTTGCAGATGCACGAGCAGGTCTTGCGCCGTCTGGTCCAGCCCGTCGAAACGCATGCCAAGCAGGTTGTCGAACAGGAAGAAGTCGCTGAACACCACCGAAAAAAGCTGTCGATAACTATCACGATCGGCCTCGCCCAACGGCACGCCGTCGAGCACGATGCGTCCGCTTTCGGGCGCATAGAGGCCCACGATCAGCTTCGCGAGCGTGGTCTTGCCGCTGCCGTTGCCGCCGATCAGATAGACCAGTTCGCCCGGCTCGAACGTGAGACTGACCGGCCCGAGCGTGAACACGTCGTTCTCTTTCTCGCGAAAGTAGCGATGCGTGACGCCGTCGAGCACGATGCTCCCGAATGCGCGCTTCTCCGGCGCGTCGAGGCCGTTTTCGAGCGGCAGTTCGGCGTTCACCGCCTCGATGCGCTCCAGCGCTACGCGCGCGGTGCCGATGTTCGGAATCGCCGACAGCAGCGACTCGATCGGCATGATCATGTAGAGAAACACCATCGCGTAACCCGACATCACGTGCGAACTCATGGGAAGCACGCGCGCGACCACGAACAGCGTGATGCCGATGAAGGCGAACAGGATGAAGCTGCCCCAGCTCGCCGCCGCCGCGTAGAGCACGTAGCCGCGCGTACGCTGCACGCGCACCGCTTCCACGTTGGTGGAAAGCGTGCTGTCGATGAATGCGGCGCGGCGCAGGCGATGCAGCTTGAGTTCCTTGGCGCCGTCGAACAGCGCGCGGAAGTGGCGCACCAGATCGTCCTCGCGCTGGCGCGACGCGCGCAGGTGAAAGAGCGCTCGGCCGTTGGCGACGCGAAAGCCCGCCGCGCCGATCCCGATCGTCACGATCGCCACCAGCAGAATCTGCCACGACAGCACGCTCAGATAAGCGAGACAGCCGACGATGACCGCGCTTTGCATGGCGAGCGCGGGCATGCGCACGAACAGCATCACGATGGCGTCGAGATCCTGCGTGAGCACGGCGAGCGAGCGCGCCGCGCCCTGCTGCTCCAGGTGACGAAACGAGGCGTCGCCCAGACGCCGGATCGTCTGCATGCGCAGGCTCGCCTTGGCGCGCTGGCCGAGCCCCATGAAGAGCGTCTGCGACACCGTGCGCGTGGCGAGCACGACCACGCCGAGCGCGAAGAACTGCCAGCCGAGCTGCGCGAGTTGCGCCGCCGAAGCCGACAGCGCCTGATTGATGAGCGCGACCAGGCCGGCATTGCCGAAGCCGCTGATGAGACTGGTGACGAGTGCCACGCACAAGGTCCAGCGTGAATGGCGTGCGAGCTTCAGGAGCAAAGACATGAGGTTCCTTGAGACGGTGCGTCAGGAACCGGGCCGGTCTGGCGCCGGTCTCCGGAACATTGTGAGGATCAGATAGAGTCCGCCGAGCAGCGTGGCCATCACGCCGGCCGGCATTTCCTGCGGGAACAGCACCCAGCGCCCGAGCCAGTCCGAGCCGATCATGAGCGTCGCGCCGAACGCGGCGGCGACGAACAGCATGGGCATGGCGCGACGGATGCCGAGCATGCGCGCCATATGCGGCGCCATCAGGCCGATGAACGAAAGCGGCCCGATCACGAGCGTCGCCACGGCGCTCAACAACGCGCTCAGCATCAGCAGACCCAGGCGCGCGCCGGCAATACGCACGCCGAGCCCGGCCGAGACCGCGTCGCCGAGCGGCAGGATTTCGAGCCAGCGGCGGCACAGCGGCACGGCCGCGAGCGCAAGCAGCGCGCAGGCGGCCACCAGCGCGGCCATCCACGGCCCGACGTTGTAGGTCGAGCCCGCCAGCAGGTTGTAGAGAATGATCACGCGCGGATCGCCGCTCGAAACGGCGATCACGGAGACGGCCTGGAACGCCGCGCTCAGCGTCATGCCCGCGAGGATCAGCGTGGCGGGCGAAAACGACGAGGCACGCGCGATCAGCACGAGCGCGCAGAGCGTGAGCATCGAGCCGGCCGCGCACCACGCGAGGAAGGTCGGCAGGCCCGGATGCGCGGTGAGAAAGAGCGCGCCCGTCAACCCGAGCGCACCGCCCGCCGAGATGCCGAGCAGATCGGGACTCGCCATCGGATTGCCGGTCATGCGCTGCACGATGCCGCCCGAGAGCGCGAGCAGCACGCCCACGCCGGCCGCCGCCACGACATGCGGCAGGCGCAGGAACAGCAGCGCGGCGGCTTCGTGTGCATCGCTCAGATGCCAGCCATCGAGGCCGCGCCCGAGCGTGAGCGAAAACAGCACGACTGCGGCCAGCGCCGCCGCACTCGCGAGCGCCGCGATGCGCAGGCCGCGCGGCGAAAGCGGCGCGCCGGGCTGTGTGGGCGTTTGCGCGAGATCGGGACGGCCGCGCAGGCGGCGCAGCATCGCGAGCAAAAGCGGCGCGCCGATCAGCGTCGTGATCGCGCCGGTGGGGATCGCCATGCCGAAGCGCGCCGCGCCGTGTTGCGCGAGCTGATCGGCAAGCCATAGCAGCGCCGCGCCGATCAGCGGCGACCAGATCACGCGCTCGCGCAGGCGGCGCGCGCCCGCGAGCCGCGCAACGGCGGGCGCCGCCAGGCCGACGAAGCCGATCACGCCCACGGCGCTCACCACGAAGGCCGCGATCAGCAGCGTGAGCCCGAGCGTGATGCCGCGTGTGGCGCGCAGCGAGACGCCCAGGCTCGACGCCACCGTCTCGCCGAGATCGAACACGGCCAACGGCCGCAGCAACAGCAGCAGCAACAGCGCACACGGCGCGAAGCGCAAGGCGAGCGAGACCGCCACGCGCCAGTCGTGCTGTGCGAACGAGCCGCCGCCCCAGACCAGCAGGCCGCTCAACAGGTCGTAGTGCGAGATCGCGAGCGCGAGACAGAACGCGCCGCCGCAGAGGTTCACGATCATGCCCGCGAGGATCAGCGCGAGCGGCGACATGCCGCGCCGCGCCGCCAGCGCGAACACGGCGGCCAGCGCCGCCGCGCCGCCCGCGAGCGCGACCGCGTCGCGGCCGCCGGCGAGCAGGAACGGCGCGTAGACGGTGGCGAGCGCGAGCGCCAGCCACGCGCCCGAGAAGATGCCGAGCGTCATCGGTTCGGCGAGCGGATTGCGCAGCACCTGCTGCGTCGCGACGCCCGCGAGACCGAGCGCGGCGCCGCACAGCAGCGTGACGGCGACGCGCGGAAAATCGCTGTAGTGCACCAGCAGTTGCGTCACGTCGCCGGGCGCTGGCGCAACGAGCGATTGCCACCACAGCGCGGGCGGGAGCCGTGCGTCCAGGTGCTGCGCGAACAACAGCGCCGCGATGGCGAACAGCGCGCACACAGGCACGAGCGGCGTGCGGCGCATCGCCACGAACGGCCGGGTCATGGCATCCCTCATGCGGCCTCCGAAGCTTGTGCGGCAGGCAGCGTGGCAGGCAACGCAGCCAGGGCATCGACGAGCGCGTGCGCGAAATACGCCGCGCTCAGGATGCCGCCCTCGGGCGGCACCTCGGCCATGCCGGTCATGCGGCCCGCGCGCGCGAACGGCATGGCCTGCCAGACGCGGCTCGTGCGCATCATCATCGCGGTCATGGCGGGCAGCGGCTTCACGTACACGAGCGTTGCGCGCGGATCGGCGTCGAGCGCGTCGAAGCCGATCATCGCCGCGGCCGCCGCGCCGTCCCACGCATTGCGCAGGCCCAGTTGCGCGAGCAACTCGCCAAAGAGGCTATGCGTGCCGAACACGCGCAAACGCGATTCGTCGATGAAGCGCGCCACGTACAGGGGCGCGTCGCCGCGTGCGTTCGCATATGCGGGCAGCGCATCGAGCCGCGCGCGCGCCTGGGCGATCGCGCGCCGCGATTGCGCCACGGCGGCTTCGCCTTGCGCCTCGCGGCCGAACAGTTGCGCGAGCCGCATCGTCTCCTCGCAGGCCCCCGTATACGGCGCCGGGCTTGCGCGAAACTGGCCGAGCGTGACGGTCGGCGCGAGACGCTCAAGCGCGCCGCGCAGCGACGCATGCGCGGGCGTGATGACAATGAGGTCGGGCTTGAGCGCCAGCATCAACTCCATGTTGGGCTGGAACATCAGGCCCAGATCGACCACGGAATCCGGCACCGGACAGGCCGTGAAATATCGCCGGAAGCCCGGCGTGTTCGCCATCCCCACCGGCACCACACCGAGCGCGAGCGTCAGCTCGGCCAGGCACCAGTCGAGCACGATCACGCGGCGCGGCACGGCGGGCCGCGCGCGCGCGCCGGGGCTCACGAGGTTCAGACAAGCGCCGCCCAACAGCGCGGCGAGCAAGGTCCTGCGTTTCATTGCATCAAACCGGAAAGAAGGATTGCGGAATTACCACTGATACTTCGCTCCCGCCGTGAGCAGGCGGCCCTGCCCCCAGTAGCAGTAGTTCGTGCCCGTGCACGAGGCGAAATACTTGCGGTCGAGCAGGTTCGAGACATTCAGCCACGTGGTCCAGCCTTGCAGGCCGGAGAAGCGGCGGCCAAGGTCATAGCGCAGCGAGAGATCGACGAGCGTCGCTGACGAGGTCATGAACGAGTTCGCCGTATCGCCATACGAGCCGCCGATATAGCGCACGCCGCCGCCGAACAGCAGCCCCGCGAGCGGACCGGCGGAGACCGAGTAATCGGCCCACAGCGAAGCGGTATTGCGCGGAATGCCCACCGGCACCTTGTCGAGAGACGCCGAATTGCTCTTGGTGTTGAGCAGGTTCGTGTAGGTATAGCTCGCGATCAGTTGCAGGTTGTTGGTGAGGCTCGCGTGACCTTCCACTTCGAAGCCCTGCGAGCGCACCTGGCCCGTGAGCACGCTGAAGCCGCTATGCAGCGGGTCGGTGGTCTGGACGTTGTTCTCGGTGAGATGGAACGCCGACACCGTGACGAAGCTGTTGAAGCCCTTCGGCTGGAACTTCACGCCCACTTCGTACTGCTCGGCCGTGAGCGGCGAGAACGCTTCGCCGCCATACGAGGTGCCGAACTGCGGCTGGAACGAGCGCGAATAGCTGAAGTACGGCGCCACGCCGCTGTCGAACTGGTACACGCCGCCCGCACGCCACGTGAATGCGCGGTTGAACTGCGTCGTGGTCGCGCCGGTCTTGTACGAGGTTTGATCTTCGTTGGCCCAGTCCTCGCGCACGCCGAACAGGAACGACCACTTGCCGATGTCGAGCTGATCCTGCGCGTACACGCCGAGCTGCTTGATCGAGGTGGCGTTCGACGTCGCGAACATGAAGTTCGGGTAAGGGATCGTCTGGCCGTAGATCGGGTTGCTTTCCGTGAGACCCGGCGTGGAAGTCAGATTGCCATAGAAGTAATGGTCGAACTGCATGTTCTGGTAATCGAGGCCGACCGTGACGTTGTGCTTCACCGGCCCCGTATCGAACTTCGCGTTCAACTGGTTATCCACGGTGTGCGCATTCAGGCTTCCGTAGTTCAGATACGCGGTGCGCGCGAGCGTGTCGGTCCCCGCCTTGAAGCCGTCGTTGCCCACGTACTGGATCGTCTGCGTGTTGCGCAGGAAGCGATAGCTCTGCTTGAACGACCACACGTCGTTGAAGCGGTGCTCCAGCTGATAGCCGATCGACGCCTGGGTTTTGCGGAAGCTGTCCCACGTCGGCTCGCCCGGATTGAGGCTGCGGCTCTGCCACGTGTACGGCACCGAGTTGTAGATGCCCGCTTCCGGGTCCGACTGATAGTTCGCGAAGATCGTAAACGTCGTGTCTTTCGTCGGGCGGAACTGGATCGTCGGCGCAATCGAGAAACGCTGCTGGTTCACGTAGTCGGTCTGGGTGCCGGTGTTGAAGCCGTCGGCGGTGACGCGGTAGAGCACCTTGCCGTCCTGGTCGACGGGGCCGCTCATGTCGAAGAAGCCCTGCACGCGGCCATAGCTGCCCGTTTGCAGACCGATTTCATGGTACGGCGTGGCGGTGGGCATCTTGCTCACGAGATTGACCGTGCCGCCGGGCGAGCCCTGGCCGTACAGCACCGAAGCCGGGCCGTGCAGCAGTTCGATGCGCTCGAACAGGTACGGATCGAAGCTCGTGACGTTGAAGCCGAAGCCGCCGTTCGGGCCGGGCGTGCGCAGCCCGTTCCAGAATTCGTCCACGAGGAAGCCACGCGCGTAGAGGTATTCGAGCGAATCGGTATTGGTGCCGCGCTGCTCGGGGTTGATGCCCGAGGTGTAGCGCAACGCCTGCGCCACGCTTTGCGCGCCCTGCACGTCCATCTGGTCGCGCGTAACGACCGAGATCGACTGCGGCACCTTGATGATCGGCGTGTCGGTCTTGGTGCCCGCCGTGCTGCGCCTCGCGACATAGCCCACCACCGGGCCCGTGCCCGTTTCGGCGTCGCGCGCGCCCTGCACGACCACGGCCGGCAGTTGCCCGCCCGGCTGTGCGGCGGCGTCCGACGCCGCCACGGGCGCCGCCGCCGTTTGCGCGCTGGCCATCTTCGCGATCGCGAGCGCCACGACGGCGGTGATCGTGCGCACCTTGATCCGCCGCGTCTTGCCCGCCGCGTCACCGACGTTGTTCGACGACTTTATGATCCTTCCCCGATTCATCCCACGCACCCCGTTCAAGATTTAATCTTCGCCACATTAAGAATGCGAATCATTTCGATTGTTATTCATAACTTGGCGGACGGACGATAGAATACGGGCGAAGCTTTGCCGACGTCCTGTCAATTCGCTACGCAAAGCCCGCGAAATTTGACGGTTTTGCCGCACTTCCTCTCAAGATTCACAAATGACCGATATCTGGCAGCGCATGACCGGCACGCAGCGGCGGCAACTCAAACGTCCTGTCATCGCCAAACGGTACGATTTCGAGTCCGGCGACAGCGAAAGCTGGCACTCGCACACGCAACCGCAGTTCGTCTACACGACGCGCGGCGTGCTGCGCGTCATCACGCCCGACGGCGCCTGGACGCTCGGCCCGTACCGCGGCCTGTGGATCGCGCCGCTCGTCGCGCACGAATTGCAGGCGGTCAGCCCGGTGGAGATGTACACGGTCTATTTCGAAGTCGACGTCGCGCCGCGCGACGAGCCGAGTTGCCACGTGCTGATGATTTCGACGCTGCTGCACGCGCTGGTGGGCGCGCTCGTGCTCGATCAGCACAACGGCCATCCCGAGCGCCGCTCCGCATTGATCGATCCGCTGCTGCTCCAGGAGATGCACGAGGCGCAACTGGCAACCGAAGGGCTGCTGCCGCTACCGAAGGACCGCCGCCTGCAACAGATCTGCGGCCAGTTGATGGACGCGCCCGCCGACAACACGCCGCTCAACGACTGGGGCATGCGCGTGGGGGCGAGCGAAAGCACGCTGGAGCGCGCCTTCAAGGACGAGACCGGCCTCACCTTCGGCCAGTGGCGCCAGCGCTTGCGGCTGGTGGAATCGATCTCCCGGCTCGCCAGGGGCATGGCGGTTTCGACCATCGCCACCGAACTCGGCTACCGCAACTCCAGCGCCTTCATCACGATGTTCCGGCGCGCGATGGGGGAAACGCCGCAACGCTTCCTGCGCAACCGCAGCGGGCTGGAGCAGGCTACGGCGCAGCAAACGCAATAAGCGGCGCTCGCCCTGCTTCGGTTTTTCTATCGCAGGGCGCAAAAAGAATCGGCCCCGCGCGGGGCCGAACGAACGCCTAGCGTTTTTGTTCCTCGATCTGTTGCCGCAGGCGTTTTTCTTCATCCTGAAGCTCCGGCGTGAAAGCCTCGCCGAAGTCGGCCGGGTCAAAGAAAGGCCGGATCTCGATCTCCGAATCGCTAACCATGGGATTCGGACAACGCTTGACCCATTCGATCGCCTCGTCCATCGATTGAACCTGCCACAGCCAGTAACCGGCAATCAGTTCCTTGGTCTCGGCAAACGGGCCATCGGTAACGGTCCGGTCCTTGCCGGAGAATCTCACGCGGGCACCGGCCGAACTCGGCTTCAGGCCGTCGCCGCCTTGCATGATTCCGGCCTTCACCAGTTCCTCGTTGTACTTGCCCATCGCCGTGATGAGTTCCATGCTGGGCATCTGCCCCGCCTCCGACTCATCGGTTGCCTTGATAAGGACCATCACACGCATTGCGCTTCTCCTGTCAATAATGGGGGGTGTCCCGGTTGGGTGCCCGGTGGCTGACGCAGCCTCCACGACTACGACGCGCGAGGTGGCAAGAAATCGACAGGCCATCGATAAATAATCGACAAACAATCGACAAACAATCGATGTCACCGTTTGCCCGACACCGCCATCGTACAGGTCTCCTCGATGCGTTACGTGTGCCGGACACCGCCTGAATCACGACAACGCGGGCGGCTCGCCGATCGGCGCGCGAATCAGCAGATACGGCGGCTCGCGCAAGTCGTGTCCGTCATTGAAGCCGGGCAGCCGGTTCCATTGCCCCAGGGTGCAATAGACATGATGGTCGGTTGCGAAAATGCCATCGGGCCACACGATGCGCGGATCGCGCACGACCACTTCCATACGCCCATCTGGCAGCCGGCGCATGATCGCGTCGTGCTCGCCCGCTGTCATGTAGATGCGATCGGCGGCGTCCGTCGCGAGGCCGTCGGTCATCACCTTTTCGCCGTGATCCACCACGCTCGCCGCGAGTTGCGCATCGTTCGCCCCGAAGTCCGCCAGCACATCGGTCGCGATGCTGTAGAGCCGGCGGCTCGTCAGCGGCGAATAGTAAAGCCGCGTGCTGTCCGCGCCAAGCGTGATGCTGTCCGCCCCGCCCACGGGAAAGGTCGGGTGACTCGCGTCATAACTGAGCGGCCGACCTTCCAGCACCACGCGAAAACCCGCCTCGGGCTGCGTCGAAGGATGCCCGGCGAGCACGCGGCGCTGCCTGCCGCTCGCGATGTCCACCACGACCAGCGCGCCCGTGTGGCCGAACGACGAATCGGCGACATAGGCCGTGCCTTGCGCACCGTGCGTCAGATCCACGCGCAGGTCGTTCATATGGCTGTCCGGGCGCATCGCGGGCGGCGTGAGCACGATGCTCGCGATCACGCGGTCGGACGCCGGATCGATGCCGACGACTTTCGCGGCGCCCGGCGCGATCGGCTGCCCCGCAAGCTTGCCGTCGTCGATCGCCCAGAGTCGGCCGCGCCGGTCGGTGGTCATGCCGTGTATGGAGATGAGCCGCTGGGCGGGCGGCAGATCCGACGGCAGGCTGAGCGCGGCGCTCGGATAGGCAATGAGCGCGCCGCCGCGCAATTCGGCGAGCGTCGCCTCGCGATGATTGTCGGCGTGGCGCGGAAAGCCCACGAAGATGCGCCCCGACGGCGTCACGGCAATGCCCGAGGGGCCCGGCCCCGAGAACGCGGCGACGACCTCGAACGCTCCCGTGGGCGCCGAATCGCCCGACACCGTCCCGGCAAGCGCCTCGTTCGGCAGCGTGGCGACGAGCGCCGCGCCGGCCGTTGCGGCAAAGAAGTCGCGGCGCTTCAATGGAAGTCCCCTTGGTACTTGTCGACGGCCGCCTGCGCGCAGGCTTCATCCTTATCGCCGCCGGGCGCGCCCGACACGCCGAGTCCGCCGATGGCCGTGCGGTCGGCCTTGCGCAACGCGACGCCGCCCGCAATGAACAGCACCTGCGGCTCGGTCGCGAGCACGGCGCCGTCGAGCGGGCCGGTCACTTTCGCGGCGATCAGCGCACTCGTGGAATCCTTGTCGAACGCCAGCCCATAGGCATAGGCCGTGTAGGCCTTGCGGTACGAGACGGACAGCGACTGCAACGGCACCGTATCGCCCTTGACGACCGCCTGCTGGTGCCCCGAAGGATCGACCACCGTGGCCGTGACCGAGTAGCCCCGGGCCGCGCACACGCGCACGGCTTCGGCGGCCAGTGCCTCGGCGGTTTGCCAGCGGAGCTTTTGCGTGGTCACGAGATTCGAGTCCGCGGCGTGCGCGGCGGGCATCAGCAGCGCGGTCGCCGTCCCCGCCATCAGCGCGGTCAGTCGTTTCCGGTAGTCCATCACGGTTCTTGCCTCCTTCATCGAGCGGAAAAATGCTGCGGTGCATTAATTTTCCGATGCGCTCTTGCCCTGATAAATGGTTAAATTCCGGAAACAGTCCACGGTTTTTCCGTGCAATCCATGCATGCCATCACTGAACTGGAAGTGTTTGTCGAGGTCGTGCAGCAAGGCAGTTTCTCGGCGGCCGCGCGGCGTCTGGGACTCGCCTCCTCGGTCGTCGCCGACCGTGTGAGCGGGCTGGAGAAGCGCCTTGGCGTGCCGCTCCTGCTGCGCACGACCCGGCGCCAGTCGCTCACCGAAGCGGGCGAAGCCTATTTCGACGAAGCGCGGCGCATTCTGGCGGACCTCTCGGCGCTGGAGCAGCGCGTTACCGAAAGCGCGCGCGAGGTGCGTGGCACGCTGCGCGTGACGGCGCCGAATCCGCTCGGCCATGCGTGGATCGCGCCGTTCATCGAACGATTCGCCGTACGCTATCCCGAGATCGCGATCCATCTGACGCTCGATGACCGCTACGCCGATATCGTCGCGGAAGGCTTCGATATCGCCATTCGCGGCGGTCCGAGCGTCGATGCGAACCTGATCGGCCGTCATCTGTTCGACACGCGCCGTGTCGTCGTCGCGAGTCCCGCGTATCTCGAACGCCACGGCGCGCCCGCCTGTCCCGAGGATCTCGCCGCGCATCGCTGCCTCGTTTTCAACACGCAGCCGCATATGTTCGCGCAGTGGCGCTTCGGGCGCGCCGCGCACGAGCGCAAGCTGCGCATTGCCGGTGCGCTCGCGAGCACCAGTTCGACCTTGCCCGTCACCTGGGCGCTCGCGGGTCTCGGCCTCACGCAAAAGTCGTGGTGGGAAGTCGCGGAGCACGTCGCGGCCGGAAATCTCGTCACCGTGCTCGACGCCTTCGAGCCCGAGCCTGCCCATTTCTACGCGATCCATCCGGTGAATCGCTCGCGGTCCAAGAAAATTGCGCTATTCGTCGATCAACTGGCGGAAAGCCTGGCGCCATTGAATGACGCTGGGTAGCGCATAACGCAACGGCTTTCAATCGCCGGCATGGCGTCAGCGCCTTTCCTTCCGTTATTAATACATCGTCATCCTTAATAAATGGCGAATTGAACGGATTCAATCGCGATGCAGCCATAAGCGACTGCGGCCAATTGACTCAAACCCCTTGTTTGCCATTTCCAAAAGAGAGCATTGTCTGAAATGAACTAGATCGGTCGCGCTCCGGGAGCGCATGATGGCAATCCACGCGCTACCGCCTCGTAGTCGACAGGGACTCACCATCCACACGGCTATTGACAAGCACCTCACATCGAAAGGAGTCGTTTCATGGCCTACGCAACCACGAACCCCTACACTGGGGAAACACTGAAAACGTTCCCGAACTCTACCGACGCCGAAGTCGCCGATGCGCTTGACCAGGGACATGGCGCCTTCCAGGCCTGGAAGGCCCTGCCGGTTTCGCAGCGTGTGAAGGTTCTACAGAATGCGGCCGACCTGCTGCGCCTTCGGCACGCCGAATATGCGAGGCTGCTGACGCTGGAAATGGGAAAGTTGTTGAGTGAAGCGCAGGCGGAAGTCGAGTTGTCCGCCTCGATCTTCGAGTACTACGTCAAGCATGCCGAGAAGCAACTGGCGCCCGAAGCACTCAAGTCCGAGGACAGCGCGGTGACCTCTGCATGGCTGGTACACGAGCCGCTCGGAATCATCCTTGCGATCGAACCGTGGAACTTCCCCTACTACCAGATTGCGCGCATCATCGCGCCGCAATTGGCGGCCGGCAATGTCGTCGTACTCAAGCACGCCTCCAACGTGCCGCAGTGCGCTGACGCATTCGAAAAGCTGATGCTCGAAGCCGGCCTGCCCGCAGGCGGGTTCAAGAACCTCTATGCGTCTCGCGACCAGATCAAAAAAATCATCAACGATCCACGTGTGCACGGCGTGGCACTGACCGGCTCCGAAGCCGCCGGTGCGGTGGTGGCCTCGCAGGCCGGCAAGGCCTTGAAGAAAAGCACCATGGAACTGGGCGGCGCCGATGCGTTCATCGTGCTCGCCGACGCGGACCTCGACAAAACGGCGAAATGGGCCGTCATGGGCCGCCACTGGAATGCCGGTCAGGTGTGCTGCTCGTCCAAGCGGATCATCGTCGTCGAAGCCGTCTACGACGAGTTCATCGAGCGATATACCGCCGGGGTGCTGGCACTGAAGGCGGGGGACCCGCTCGATCCGGCCACCACGCTCGCGCCGCTCTCTTCGAAAAGCGCGGCCGACGAAGTGCGCAGGCAGATCGGAGAAGCCGTCGCTCATGGCGCCACGGCCACCGTGATCGGAGCCGAGGTGCCGGCACAGGGGGCATTCGTACGCCCCGTAATGTTGAGCGATCTCGAGCCGGACAACCCGGCCTACTACCAGGAGTTCTTTGGTCCGGTCTCGTTGATCTTCAAGGCCAAAGACGAAGCCGAAGCGATCGCCATCGCCAATGACTCGCCGTTCGGCCTCGGCGGCTCCGTGTTCACGCGGAACATCGACCACGGAATCAAGGTAGCCGGACAGATTTCAACGGGTATGGTCTATATCAACCACCCGACCTCGGTGAAGGCCGATTTGCCATTCGGCGGCATCCGCCGCTCGGGCTACGGCCGCGAACTGATTGCGCTGGGGCTAAAGGAATTCGTCAATCACAAGCTGATCGGCGTGACCGACATCGACGGCGCGTTCTGATTCCCCGGCCTCGCGCGCTGTGTGGCGGTTCATGGCCACACGGCGCGCCGAATCCGCGCGGCGGCATCGACCTGACCTATAACAATTAAATCGGCATCCTTATCAAATTCCCGTCCTTCGATCACAGCCGAAACCCCCAAAACACGGCCTCCTCATTCCATGCCGCAGCCACACCTGTAAGCTTTGAAAGGCTGTAACGATCCACGCCCCCGTAGAAGCATTGCTCTGTTTTTTCTCGTAGCGCCCCGCATAAACGTGTCACATCGATCCGACATCATGGCGGCGCGACCGTTTGCGCACGCAACCACAAGCATCGGCGCACCACACCTACATTCAACGAGAAATACAGGGACCTGACATGAACAAGCGCGCCTTGACGCTCGCGAGCAGGTTGGCTTTTACGGGCCTCGCGGCAAGTCTCGCCGCATGCGGCAGCAGCAACGACGACACTTCGCATCTGCAAATATCGGGCGTGGCGGGACAGGGCGCGCCGGTGGTCGGCGTGCCGGTGACGGTGACCGACCGCAGCGGCGCCGTCACGCAGTCCGCCGTCACCGATTCGAGCGGCCAGTTCTCCGTCGCGGTCTCGGGCCGTGCGCCGTTCGTGCTGACCGTGCCGGTCACCGACACCGACGGCACGCCCACGGTGCTCTCCTCCGTCATCGATCCGGCGGCGCAAGGCGGCACGCAAGCGCTGAACGTCAACCTCAATCCGCTCACCTCGCTCATCACGCAGCGCGCGCTCGGCGCGGCGCTCACGAGCGCGCCGAGCGGTTCGCAGATCGCCTCGGCCAACGTGAGCGCGACGGGCATCGCGCAGGCGGTCAGCGCCGTCGACACCGTGTTGCAGCCGCTTTTCACGGCGATGCAGGTGCCCGCCGCGCTGGTCGCGGACCCGATCGGCTCGGCCACCTATCAGGCGAATTCGTCGAATGCGCTCGACAGCCTGTTCGACGTCACGCGCTTCACCGTGCACAGCGCCACCGTCGGCGTGGGCAATAACAACGGCGCGCCCGCGCAGAATTCGGCCACCTACCAGTCGCTGCAACTGCCGCTCACGGGCGCCATGCCGGCGCCGCTGTCGAGCGGCCCGGTGGCGGCCGCGCTGGCGCTGAGCCAGGGCCCGACAACCACGCCGATCCAGCATCTGATCGTGATCGTCGGCGAGAACCAGACCTTCGACGGTCTGTTCGGCGCCTATGCGCCGCCCTCGGGGCAGACGGTGAAGAACCTGCTCTCCGAAGGCATCATCAACGCGGACGGCTCGCCCGGTCCCAACTTCGCGCTCGCCGCGCAGAACCAGGCCACGGCGCCGAGCGCCTATACGCTGAACCCGGCCCGCAGCAGCGCCTACAAATCGCTGCCCTCGCCGGAAAACACCGGCATGCTCACGCTGAACAATCTGCCGGCTTATATCGGCACGGTCGCGCAAGGCAAGACGCCCACCGTGGCGCCCAGTTCGTACCTGTACGGCGCCGCCGACCAGGACTTCCCGGTCACGCTGCCCAACGGCCCGTTCCAGATCACGAAGTCGACGGCAAGCGCCTCGCTCGTGAACTATAGCCAGCCGAGCACGACGCTCGTCGGCACCTCGGCGACCAACGCGAACTACACGATGCTGAGCACGCTTTACTCGTCGCTCGGCCTCGTCGCGACGACGGGCGACCCCGTGCACCGCTTCTTCCAGATGTGGCAGCAAACGGGCGGCGACAACTCGAAGCTCGACCTCTACACATGGGTGGCCTCCACAGCGGGCCAGGGCGGCGACACGGTCGAGAATGTGCCGGGCGGCCCGCAGGTCAGCCCGACGAACCCGGGCCAGGGCGGCGAGCTGATGGGCTTCATGAACATGTCGGCGGGCGACGCGCCTTACCTCAAGTCGCTCGCGCAGCAATATGCGCTGAGCGACAACTATCACCAGGCGGTGATGGGCGGCACGGGCATGAACTTCTTCTCGATCGCGACGGGCGACCTGCCGTGGTTCAACAGCAGCGGCGCGATCGCCACGCCGCCCGCCAACCAGATCGAAAACCCGGAGCCGCTCTCGGGCACGACGAACTTCTACACGCAGGACGGCTATCAGGGCGGCTCCTGGGTGAACTGTTCGGACAGCACGCAGCCGGGCGTGGGCGCGATTCTCGGCTTCCTCTCGTCGAAGCACGTGGCGAGCAACTGCGACGCAGGCAAGTACTACCTCGTCAACAACTACAACCCCGGCTACGACCTGAGCGGCAACACGCAGCCTATCGGCGCGAACAACTACAACTATCCGCCGCAAACGGTGCCGACCATCGCCGAAGCGCTCTCGGCGAAGGGCCTGGCGTGGGGCTGGTTCACGACCGCGCGCGACACGGCCGACGTGCAGTCGCAGGCCAGCTCGCTTTCGAGCAGCCTCACGGGCAGCACGGCGCTCGCGTCGAGCCTTGCGGGCCTGCTTCAGCAAGCCGAGTACAACAACATCGGCGACCCGCTGGTGGGCTCGCAGAAGGTGATGACCTCGTCGCTCAAGAACAATCTCCAGGACCTCACGGCCTTCATGACCGCGGTGCAGTCGGGCAACCTGCCGGCCGTCTCGTTCGTCGTGCCGCCCAACACGTTCAGCGGCCACCCGGGCTTTTCGTCGCCGGCGGCTTATGAGCAGTGGCTAAGCCAGGTGATTACGGCCGTGAGCGCCTCGAAGCAATGGTCGAACACCGCGATTCTCGTGACGACCGACGAGGGCGGTGGCCACTTCGATACCGGCCCGATCCAGCCGCTCGACTTCTTCGGCGACGGCCCGCGCATTCCGATGCTGGTGATCTCGCCGTATGCGCGCAAGGGCGCGGTCGATCACACGTACAGCGATCACGCGTCGATCCTGAAGTTCATCGAGCGCAACTGGCGTCTCACGTCGTTGTCGTCGCGCAGCCGCGACCGGCTGCCGAACCCGTCGATGCAGTCCGCCTCCTACGTGCCCGTGAACGGCACGCCGGCCATCGGCGACCTCATGTCGATGTTCGCGTTCTGATCGCGTGCGCCGCGCCGCCGTGCGGCTTCGCGCATTGCCAACCGTGATGCGCGTAGCCGCGTGGCGTTCGCCCGCCGCCGTCAACCGGGCGAAGCCTTGCGCTTCGCCGTTTTTCTTTCCGCCGCAAGCCGCCCCTTCCCGATGATTCGAAACGGTTTTCCACCCCGCGCCTGGATCGCGGCGCTGCTCGTTGCCGGTCTCGCCGCCGGCGCCGGCATGGCCGCGCCCAGCCTCGCCGACGCGCCGCACGCCGCCGCGCCCGCATCGTTGAGCATGCAACTACCCACGCGACGCTGGGTCCGCTATCCGGCCGTGCCCGCGCAACTGAGCCCCCAGGCCGCGCTCGGCAAGCAGATTTTCTTCGACGCCTCGCTCTCCGCCTCGGGCAAGATGGCCTGCGCGTCGTGCCATAGTCCCGAGCACGCGTATGGCCCGCCCAACGGACTCGCGGTGCAGCTCGGCGGCCCGGACCTGAAGCGCCCCGGCACGCGCGCCGTGCCCTCGCTGCGCTATCTGACCTACACACCGGCGTTCACGCGCCACTACTACTTCCCCGGCTCAGAAGACACCGAGGACGAAGGTCCGGCGGGCGGCTTCATGCGCGACGGCTCGATCGCCTCGCTGCACGAGCAGGCGGGCCACCCGATGCTCGACCCGAACGAGATGGCCAACACGAGCCGCGCCGTCGTGATCGAGAAACTGGCGCACAGCGGCTACGCGGACACGTTCCGGCAGGTGTACGGCGCGCAGGTCTTCGCGGACGTGAACAAGGCGTTCGACAGCGTCGGCATGGCGCTGCAAGCCTTCGAAACCGAGGACGCCAGCTTCCACCCGTACACGAGCAAGTTCGACTCCGTGATGTCGGGCAACGCGACGTTTACGGCGCAGGAACTGCGCGGCTACCAGCTCTTCAATAATCCGCTCAAGGGGAACTGCGCGAAGTGCCACTTCGACCAGCCGGGGCCGGGCGGGCGGCCGGCACAGTTTTCGGACTTCCAGTACGCGGCGCTAGGCGTGCCGCGCAACCCGGAGATTCCGGCGAATCGCAACCCGAGGTATTACGACATGGGATTGTGCGGTCCCTACCGGCGAGACCTCGCGGACGAGACCGACTTTTGCGGCCTGTTCAAGGACGCGACGCTGCGTAACGTCGCCACGCGCTCCGTGTTCTTCCACAACGGGCGCTTCCATACGCTCGACGACGCGCTGCGCTTCTACGCCGAGCGCGACACCGATCCGCGCAAGTGGTACCCGACGAAAAACGGCAAGCTCGTGCAATACGACGATCTGCCGCCGAAGTATCGCGACAACGTCGACCGGCTCGATCCGCCCTTCCTCAATCACAAGGCCGGTGAGAAACCGCCTTTGAACGAAGCCGATATCCAGGATCTGGTGGCGTTCCTGAAGACGCTGAACGACGGCTACGCGGCCGCATCGGGCGGGCCCGCGATTCACGAGGCGCATTGAGGCACATTGTTGCGCATTGCAGCGCATGGGCGGTGGCGCGAAACGCGGCCTGGGCACTCGGCGCGGCTATCAGGTCGCCGAAACGAGGACCCGGTTTCGCCCACTCTCCTTCGCGCGAAAAAGCGCGTCGTCCGACGATTTGAGCAGCTTCAGGTAATCCGGATGACCGTCGTGCGCGGCAACGCCAATGCTGACGGTGACCTGAAACGATTGCCCGTGCGCCGTGGCGACAGGATGGGAAGCCACGCGGCGGCGCAGATTTTCCGCGATTTCAATCGCATGAGCGAGATCCGTGTCCACCAGCACGACAAGAAATTCCTCGCCGCCGAGCCGGAAGACATAGTCGCTGGCACGAACACATTGACTGAAGCTCAAGGCCAGTTGTTGCAGCGCTGCGTCGCCGGCGTCATGCCCAAACGTGTCGTTGATCTCCTTGAAGGAGTCGGCGTCGATGGTGAGCGCGCAAAGCGGGGTGGCGTTCTTGCGGGCGAAGTCGATCTCGCGGCTCATGACCACCTGCAAATAACGCCGGCTCAGCAACCGCGTAAGCGCGTCGCGTCCCGATTCGATGTGATCGGCGGCCTCGAACAGCGCGTTGAGAAGAAAGTCGATGGTTCGGGTCTGGTCCCGGATGTCGCGCAACAGCTCGATGCGCCTCGCCGCATCGTCCTCATGGGAAATCCTCAGCACGACCTCGTCAACCGTGCTCAACTGCGCAACGATGGCGTAGACCTCATTCGAGCCTTCGAATACGTGAACACCCTTGTGGGTCAGCCACAAGCCGAAGTCCGACTTCGACAGCGCGGGCAAACGATTGCGCTTTTCGCCTGAAGCGATCGCGTACATCAATTCATTTTCCCAATCGAGTAACGCCGCACGCTGCCTGTCCTTTTCGGCGCCAATATCCTGAGCGGCGGCAAACAGCCGATACGACTCGGCGGATCTCGCATTTCTTTCGTGCGAAATGGCATACGAATGACACATGATCTCGATCGCAAAACCCATGACCTCCGAAACGTATTCGGCGCACGCAATGCGATCGGTTAATGAGATACCCGCCAGCCGCTCGAAGATATCCACGTCCAGGCGGCGCGAGCCCCGCATTACCAGATAGGCGGGAATGCCGATCCTTGCGTGGATTTCACCGATCTCCTGCTGCCTGCGCACCGCGGCCTGATATTCGCCGCTCACCGCGGCCGAAAATACGTCGACCAGCCAGCCTTGCATTGCGTCGTGCAGCCTCGAATGCACCAGCTCGTTTGACAGAAAAAATTCCGCGGCCGAATCGGCCATCATGCGCGAATAAAACGAGGATGCCAGTTCCGACTTTCGATCCCGAACCAGGTGTAGAACGTGGTCGTGAATGGTTCCGGAATAACGGGCGGCAATCACGCGCCATTCTTCCACTAATTTCTCAACAACATCTGAGGTTGGCATGATACGAAATGAAATCCGCTAGGGTTGGCTGCACCCGCAACGGGCGGGCTGAAGAGGGGCCGGGTCGGTTCGAAGGCCGATTCTACGCCATCCGGCCCGAACCGTTTCGGCCATGGCGGCGCGATTCATTCCCGGAGCCGATGATGGCGACCAGGAACTGGGGTGGCACAATTTTATCCGTTGAAAATCCGGCAAATCGCTCAATTCGGGGGTGTGTCCGCATGTTCCTGAGACTCCTGCGCTTTATCGTTAACTGGCGCATCCATCGACGAGATAAAAAAGCATTCAAGATGCTACTTTTAATCAAATCCGTCTTTTCCAGACTCAAAATCGCCGCGGCAACGAAACCCGATCAAGCAGCGCTATCCAGTGGAGCATATTACTCGGCGCTGAAAGGTTAACTATTGTCAAATACAGCGGATTTGGCCAAATAGAAGATTTTCAACGGATTTTTCCGCCGATATAATCGGCTTCAAATCGAGATAAGACGCGCGGCAATCCCGCCGTTTTTCATCAGATATCAGGTGCGCACGCAACGGTAAAGACCAAACCCGCGCGGCTCGATAAAAATCGCCTGCCATCATTATGGTTCGGGCGACGCATATTCATGCCTTTGTCGTAACAATCGGGGTTTCAAATCAAATAAAACAAGCTGCGGCCCGGTATTGCCATCACACCGGCCACGGCGGTTCTCGCCTGCCTTTTGGGGAATACGGCCCGAAGCAGGCAGCAGAAGATAAGTGCAAGGACGACCATAACAATGCCTGTACGAATCATGTCGGTTTTCGGCACGCGGCCGGAAGCCATCAAGATGGCGCCGCTCGTCAAGCGGCTCGAATCAGACGGGGAAGTCGAATCGATCGTTTGCGTGACCAGCCAGCACGGCTCGATGCTCGAACAGGTGATGGCGTTCTTTCGCATCACCCCCCAGTACGATCTCGCGCTGATGACCGCGAACCAGACGCTCAACGGTCTGGCCTCGCGCCTGCTCGGCGCGCTCGACGATGTGCTGGAGCGCGCCAAGCCCGACCGTGTGCTCGTGCACGGCGACACCACCACGGCCTGCATGGCCGCGCTCGCCGCGTTCCACCGCCGCATTCCGGTCGGCCATGTCGAAGCGGGCCTGCGCACAGGCAACCTCCAGCAACCCTGGCCGGAAGAGATGAACCGCCGGGTCGTGGACGTGGTGAGCGACCTGATGTTCGCCCCCACGGCCGGCTCGAAGGCGAATCTCGCGCGCGAGTCGCTGGCCGGGCGCGTGATCGTCACCGGTAACACGGTGATCGACGCGCTGCACGAAACCACCGCCCGCCTCGACGCCGACGCGGCACTGCGCGCCTCGCTCGAAGCGCGCATGCGCTTCGTCGACGGCAAAAAACCGCTGCTGCTCGTGACCGGCCACCGCCGCGAAAGCTTCGGCTCCGGGTTCCAGAACATCTGCGCCGCGCTCGCCGAACTCGCCCTCGGCGACGACATCCAGATCGTCTATCCGGTCCACCTCAACCCGAACGTGCGCGGCCCGGTGCAAGCGGCGCTCGGCGGCATGCGCAACGTGCACTTGATCGAGCCGCTCGATTACGTGGGCTTCGTCTGGCTCATGCAGCGCGCCTCGCTCATCCTCACCGACTCGGGCGGCGTGCAGGAAGAAGCGCCCGCGCTCGGCAAGCCCGTGCTCGTGATGCGCGATGTGACCGAACGCCCCGAAGCCGTGGCGGCGGGCACGGTGCGCCTCGTCGGCACGGCGCGCGAGTCGATCGTCGAGGCCGTGCGCGAGCTGCTGCGCGACCCGCAGGCTTACGGCGACTTCGCGCGCCGCCTCAATCCCTATGGTGACGGCCACGCCTCGGCGCGCATCGTCGCGAGCCTCACCGGGCGCAGTTTCGACGAGTTCGCCCATCCTGGCGTCGAAGCAAACCGGACGGCAAGCCCCAACGCGCCGTCACGCGACGCCCCGTTCGACGCCATCGCGCGTGTGTAACGCGCCTGCGCGCCCTTTCGAGCCGATCTGAGCCGATTCCAACCGAATCGCCCCACTTCGAGCCCTTCCGACATCCCACGAGCCCGGTCATGCTGCTGCCCCAACGTCCCTTCGCTTCGCGCCAACGCACTTCCCGAACCACCCTCACGTCACTCGCCCTTGCAGCCGGCCTGCTGCTGCCCGCGCTCAGCCACGCCAGCGCGACGGGCGACAGCCTGCGCCAGCTCACGGCGAACGCGGGCGTCACGCGCAGCGTCGCGCTGTCCGATCTCGGCATCACCGATGCGGTCGTGCTGACGGGCGGCGCGAGCCAGGACTTCTATTTGCCGGTGCCGAAGAACCTGACGCTCGCCAACGCCGCGATCGCGTTCGATGGCCACTACCTCAAGGGCCAAACCGGCACCGCTTCGGTGGTGCTCTCCGTGGACGGCCAGCCTGCGCTCTCGCAGGCGCTTGCCGACGGCGACGGCCTGCTGCAACGCTCGCTCGCGGTGGCCCCGCGCGTGCACGGCGCCGGCTTCGTGCGACTCGGCGTGAACCTGCTTTCGAATACCGGCGTGCGCCATTGCGAAGATCCGAGCGCGGCGGCCAACTCGATCGTCATCTCGCCGCAAACACGCCTCACCTACCGCGTCGAGACGCGGGCCGTGACGAGCCTTGACGACGCCTGGAGCACGCTGCCCGGCGCGCCCGTGCTGCTCGTCTCCGGCGCGCAACTGGAGCAGGCCGCGTTCGACAGCGCCTGGCGTCTCGGCGTCGCGCTCGAGCGCGGCGGCAAGCGTGTTTCGGTGCGCACCCTGCCGGCCGTGGGCGAGAATGTCGACACGCGCGGTCTTGCCGTACCCGACGCGCTCGCCGCCATACCCGCCTTCGCGGCGCTGCGCGACAACACGGCGACGCACAAGCTCGCGAGCGACGCCGAGCTCGGCGCGCTGATCGTGCTGGGCGCCCCGAGCGCGAGCGGCGACGTGGTGGTGGCCGACGCCGCGCTGCGTGCGCGGCTCGCCGGCGCGCTCGACGCGCTGAACGCGCAGCTCGCGAGCGACCCGGACGCGCAAGCCGGGCTGAAGGCCTGGCGCGCGAGCCATGCGACGCTGGCCGACACGGCCCTGGCCGCGCAGCAGATCCGTCTGGCCACGCTCGGCGAGCACACGGTCCTGGCCGTCTCGCCCGACGCGGGCGCGCAGGCCGCCGGCCTCTTCGACGACACGCTGCGCCGCGTGCTGACGACCGACAGCGTCGTCGCGCCGATCGCGCGGCCCGACCAGCGCAACAACGGCAAATTCGTGAGCCTCGCGAATCTCGGCGGCTCCGCGCAGGCGTTCGACGTGCTGGCGCGCGGCGACTGGACCGTGAGCTTCCCGCTCGCCGCCATCGCCGCCGATTCGCGCATGCCCGCCGAAATCACGCTTTATGTGGCGGCGGCGCCGGGGCCCTCGTCGTCGCGTCCGGTCGCAACGATCTACTGGAACGGCGTCCTGCTGGCGGCAAAGCAGCTTCGCGCCGACGGCCAGCCCGAGCAGCTGCGCGCACGCGTGCCGGGCTACGTCCTGGGCGTGAACAACAACCTGCGCCTGTCGGTGCAGCGCCAGCCGTATTCGGCCGACTGCAACGAGACGCCGCAGGCCTATCCGGTCAACGTGCTGCCCGCATCGAGCTACATCAGCGCGGGCGACGCCGCGCCGAACGGCACCTTCATCGGCCTGCTGCCGCTCATGGCCGGCCACCCGCAACTGATCGTGCCGCGCCGCTATCTCGCCACCGCACCCGACGCTCTCTCGCGCGTGATCGGGCTCGCGCTCGCGAGCGGCCTCTCGCCGACGCAGACCGAGCTCACCGTGGCCAACGGCGACGCGGCCGTCAAGCCCGCAAAGCCGTTCCTGGCGATGGAAGTCGCCATCGACGGCGCGTCGCCTTCCGCGCGCGTGAGCGACGGCCGGCGCCTCCAGATTCGCGGCACAACGGTCGACTGGCTCGACGTGACGGGCCTCACGCACCTCTCGAGCGCCGAAGTCGTGAGCGCGCACGGCGAAGACGGCTTGCTGTGGTACGCCATCGGCGCGACCCCGGCCGCCGGCGCGCAGCCGGCCGCCGTCCAGCCGTTCGTCCTGAACCGCGGCAATCTCGCGATCCTCGGTGACAGCGGCCCGCTCGCCTGGATCGACAGCGGCAACCCGGACGCGAGCATGCCGCCGGGCGCCGGCGAAACGCAGTTCTACGAATGGCGCCGCTACGTCTCCTGGGGCGTGCCGATCATCGCGATCACGTTGTTCGTCTTCCTGACGCTGTTCATCCTCGCGACGCGCGCGCGCCGCAAGAACCAGAACAACGCCGAATAACGCCGAATAACGCCGGATTACGCCACTCCGCAGCGCGCCATGATCTCCTCGCTCTACTGGCCTTATCTCATCGCCGACTACTACCACGCGCTCCAGATGGTGAGCGCCGTGGTGGGCGTCGTCATCCTGCTGTCGAGCCTCGACGACCTGTTCATCGACGCCTGGTACTGGGTGCGGCAGATCTGGCGCTCGCTCACCGTCTGGCGCCGCCACACGCCGTTGCAGGCTTCGCAGCTGCGCGCGGTGCCGGAGCAGCCGCTCGCGATCATGGTGCCCGCGTGGCTCGAATACGACGTGATCGCGCCGATGCTGGAGAGCATGGTCGGCACGCTCGAATACAAGAACTACATGATCTTCGTGGGCACGTACCGCAACGACGAGCGCACGCGCAACGAAGTCGAGCGCATGCGCCGCCGCTACCGGCAGCTCGTGCGCGTGGAGGTGCCGCACGACGGCCCGACCTGCAAGGCCGACTGCCTGAACTGGATCGTGCAGGCGATTTTCCGGCAGAACTCGCAGCAGCCGGTGCCGTTCGCGGGCGTGATCCTGCACGACAGCGAGGACGTCCTTCACCCGCTGGAGCTCAAGTACTACAACTACCTGCTGCCGCGCATGGACTTCATCCAGTTGCCGGTCACGTCGCTCGAACGCGAATGGTACGAACTCGTGGCGGGCACCTATATGGACGAGTTCGCCGAGTGGCACTCGAAGGATCTCGTGGTGCGCGAGAGCCTCTCGAAGATGGTGCCCTCGGCGGGCGTGGGCACCTGCTTTTCGCGACGCGCGCTCGAATTGCTCGCCGCCGAAACGCAGAACCAGCCGTTCAATACCGACACGCTCACCGAGGACTACGACATCGGCGCGCGCCTCTCGCGCAGCGGCATGAAGCAGATCTTCGGCAAGTTCCGCGTGGAGTACGTGACGCGACGCACGGCGCTGTTCGGACTCGGCAAGGAAAAGATCTCGACGATCTCGATGCCGCTCGGCATTCGCGAGTATTTCCCGAATACGTTCCGCACCGCCTACCGCCAGAAGGCGCGCTGGACGCTCGGCATCGGGCTTCAAGGCTGGGCGCAGGTGGGCTGGGAGGGCTCGCTCGCGGTGAAGTACCTGCTGTTTCGCGACCGCAAGGGCCTCGCCACGTCGTTCATTGCCATCTTCGCGTATGTGCTGCTGCTGAACTTCATCGCGTTCTGGATCGCCGGGGCGCTCGGCTGGTGGACGCTCTACTATCCGTCGCTGTTCTCGCCCAATGGCTGGCTCGCCACGCTCATGGGCCTGAACGCGTTCGCGCTCGCGCTGCGCGTGCTCCAGCGCAGCTACTTCGTGCATCGCATGTACGGCTGGGAGCACGCGCTGCTCGCAGTGCCGCGCATGGTCATCGGCAACTTCATCAACGCGATGGCCGCCGCGCGCGCCTGGCGCCTGTTCCTCGTGCATGTCTTCACCGGCAAGCGGCTCGTATGGGACAAGACGATGCACGACTTCCCCTCGACCGATCAGCTCACGCAGCAGCGTCAGCGCCTGGGCGAGCTGCTGCTCTCCTGGCAGGCCATCGACGAAAGCAAGCTCGCATTCGCGCTGGAGGCCCAGGCGAACGAGCGCAAGCCGCTCGGCCAGATTCTCGTCGAACAAGGCTGGCTCGACGAGGCCACGCTGCACGAAGCCATCACGTTCCAGCAGGATGCGCAGGGCGCCGCGCCATCGATCGAGGCCGCCCAGGCGGAAGCCGCGCGATGAAGTTGCGTCCGTTCTTCCCCGTGCGGGCGTGCGGCCAGTCCGCCCGCCGCGCGCAGCGCGCCGTGTGCTGCGCCGCGCTCGCCGTGAGCTGCGCGGCGCGCGCTTATGGCGTCGAAGCCGTGCCCCAGGCTAAGCCCAACCCGGTGGCCAAACCCGCTGCGGCACCGCACGCGGCGACCCGCGAAGCGCCACTGGAAGGCGAAGCGTTCCGGCTCGGCGACGCGGCCTTCACGGCCTACAACCGCAAGGACTACGCCGCCGCCGACGCGCTCGCCGCGCGCGCACTCGCGCTGCGTCCCGACGTCACGCGGCTGTGGCTGCTGCGCGTGTACGCGCTGCAAAACCAGAACCGCCCCGCCGACGCGCTGGACGTCGCGCAAACCGCGCTCGCGCAGGGCCGCCGCGACCCGGCGCTCACGGCCGCGCGCAACACGCTGCGCGCCTCGCTTGCGGGTGCTCATGCCGCGGGCGCCACGGCCACGCCGACAACGCAAACGCCGGCCTGGAAGCTCGGCGACGAAGCCTACAAGGACTATGCCGCGGGACGCTACGCCGAGGCGGCCGACCACGCCCGCGAATCGTTGCGCCTGCAACCGGACAATCCGGGCCTGCGCGGCCTGCTCATTTATTCGCTGGAGCGCCAGCAACGCTTCGAGGAAGCGTCGCGCGAAGCCGACGCCGCGCTGCGCCTCACGCCCGACGATGAGACCTTGCAGGCGTTGCGCGACCGCATGCACCGGCTGCTCGCGCCGGCGCCCGCCAAGGCGGCATGGGACGCCTATCGCACCGGCGACTACGCCCAGGCCGCCACGCTCGCGCGCGACGCCATCCACCAGGCGCCCGATGTGCAGAGCTACCGCTATCTGCTGACCGGCGCGCTCCTGAGCGAAGGCGAGTACACGCAGGCCGACACCGCCGCCACCGACGCGCTCGCCCAGGACGGCGACGACGCGCTCTCGCTCGCCATGCGCGGCTTCGCGCGCGCGCAGCTCGGCCAGACCGACGCGGCGCGCACCGACCTGAACAAGGCGCTCAAGCAGGACTGGCTCTCCGATGCGCAGATGGCGACCGTCAAACGCATCGCCGCCGATACGCTGCGCATGAGCATGAGCGCGAACGCAGGCACGGGCGGCGCCAGCGTGCCGGGCGCCGTGGCCACGTCCGTGGCTTCGGCCTCGTCGGCCTCGCCGGCCAGGACCGCGCCCGTGGTGTTCTGCACCTCCGATCCGCAAGACGTACTGTGCAACCTGCTGCCGGCAGGGTCGAGCCTCGCGGGCGCGGGGCCAGGCTACGACGCCGCCACGCGCGCTTACGCGGACTTCGCGCACCGCGACTTCAGCGCGGCGGCGAGCGCGGCCAGCGAAGCCGTGCAGGCCGCGCCCGACAATCTCGCCTATCGCCTTCTGCTCGTGAACGCGCTGGAACGCGCGGGCCGCCACAAGGACGCGCGCGCGGCCTTCGAGCCCGTGACGCAGCGCACGGACGTGCCGCCGGGCGAATGGCTCGACGTCGCCTACACCGCGCAACGTCTCTCGTACAACACCGAAGCGCGCAACGCGTTCGCGAACGCCGTCGATGCGAACGACGCCGGCCAGATCGAACTGGCCGCGCAAACGCGCCAGAACGTGCGCCAGGCCGTGTCCGACCTCGACCGCACGTGGGGCTTCACCGGCGCGCTCGGCTACGGCACGGTGGGCGTGATGAACTCGGCGTTCTCGCCGTCGCTTTCCGCGCGGCGCACCTTGCAGTCGTCGGAAGAACTGTATTGGCGGCCGCCCGTCATCGGCAACGTCGACGGCAGCGTGTTCGAGGTCTACGCGCGCATGAACCAGGCGCTCTACGACGGCACGGGCGGCTCGACCGGCCTGCCGACGAACCAGGGGGTGCTCGGCGCGCGCTGGAAACCCTTCGCACGCCAGAACTTCGTGTTCGCCGTCGAGCGCTTCGTGCCCATCGGCAGCGACAGCCGCGCCGACTGGCTGCTGCGCGGCGCCTGGTCCGCCGGCGAAGGCGGCAGCCTGCGCGTGGACCGCCCGAACTGGCCGTACTGGCAGATCTACGCCGAAGGCGACTACTTCATCGAGCATCCGCAAACGCTCGGCACGTTCGAAGCGCGCTACGGCCGTGCCTTTGCCGCCGCGAACAATCTCGTTGCGATGCCCTATCTCGCGCTGAACGCGGGCTACGACAGCCTGCTCGCGCGCCACGCGACCGCAGGCGTCGGGCCGGGCGTCGCGATGCGTCTGTGGTTCCGCGAGGACCGTCATCACGCGCCGCAATCGTTCGTCGAACTGAACGTCCAGTACCGTGTCCGCGTGGCGGGCGACGATCGCTCGGACGGCATCTTCGCCGGTCTTTATTTCTCATACTGAGTCGTGAGCCCGTCCATGCCCTTCCGCTCGCCCCTTCGCGCTTTCTCCCTCGCCGCCGCGCGGCTGACGCTCGGCCCCCTGGTCACCTTCGTTGCCCATGTCGCCCACGCCGCGCCCGCCGACGACATGGCGCACCTCTACGCGCTGCCGCCGGACGGTTCGGTGTACGTGCGCGTCGTCAATCCTTCGGACACGCCGGTCGCCGTGCAACTGGGCGCGGGCGCGAAGGCCGAGACGATCGGCGCGAAAGGCCGCATCGGCACCGACTATCGCGCGATCCCCGGCGGCGCGCTCACGCTCCTCGTTGACGGCAAGCCGGCCGGGGTGGCGGGCGCCCTGCCGCGCGGCGGCTTCGTCACGCTGATCGTCGGCCAGCCGGGCGCGGGCGTGCAGCCCGTCGTCGACGAAAGCCCCGCGGCCGACGGCCTGAAGGCCGAGTTGTCCGCGTACAACCTCGTGCCCGCGTGCACCGCCGCGATCCGCGTGGTCGGCGGCCCGGCCGTGTTCGGCGCGCTCGCCTACGGCGCACGCGCGGCGCGCGCGATCAATCCGGTTTCGGCCTCGCTCGACGGCGCCTGCGGCGCGCACGTCTCCGCGCCGCAGGCGTTGCCCGCGCTGAAGGCCGGCGACCGCTACAGCCTGTTCCTCGTCGGCACGGCCGGGCATCCCGCGCTCGTCGGCATGCTCAATCGCACCGAACCCTGGCACGCGCACTGACGCGCCGTGTGTCCTCTCACGACTGCAACGCCCTTTCCGCCCGCACCATGACACTCAAACAACGACTCGCCGGCCTGCTGATCGCCTGCACCTGCCTCGCCGCCACCGCCGCCCACGCGCAAGCGGTGCTGATCGGCAAGGACAACTGGCTGTTCTACGCGCAGGACAACCTGACCGACGCCGGCAAGCCCGGCATCGACAACGCCGTGCAGCTCATGAGCGCCGCGAAAGAGGCGCTCCAGGCGCGCGGCATCGGCCTCGTGGTGCTGGTCGCGCCGCTCAAGGCGCGCTTTTACGAAGACAAGCTGCCGGCCGGCACGGCCATCTCGCCCGCCGCGCGCGAGCGCTACGCGAACATCGTCGCCGGGCTGCATGGCGCCGGTATCCAGACCGTGGACCTGATGCCCGTGCTCAAGAGCGTCGAGCACGACGACCAGACGGCCTTCTTCCAGAAGGACTCGCACTGGACCGCCTGGAGCGCCGAAGCGGCCGCCGCGGCGACCGCCGACGTGATCCGCCAGAACTGGAAGCTCGGCGGCGAGGCCGGCACCGGCACGCCGCCCGGCAACTGGATCAAGGAACGCCGCTTCGCCGATTTCGCCGAACTGATGACGGCGGCGCAGCGCAAGGAAGTCGGCCAGGAAATCTATGTCGTGCGCGCGAGCCAGCCGCAGTCCGGCGATCTGCTCGGCGGCGACGCCGCCGCGCCCGTGCACGTGGTGGGCAACAGCTTCGTGCAGCCGTATCTGGGCTATCCGCAGGCGCTGTCACATGCGCTCGACCGGCGCGTGGGTCTCACGTGGAAGTACGGCAACTTCGGTCCGTGGGCCGTGTTCCTGCAATACCTCGAATCGCCCGCGTTCCAGCAGGCGCGTCCGCAGGTCGTCGTGTGGCAGCTCAACGAAGTGCAGATGATGTACGGCCCGAACACGAGCGGCCAATGGGACGCCGCGTCGCTGATGAGTGAAGCCGACTGGAAGCGCCGTGTCCAGGCCGCCATTGCGAAGTAACGCGTCATGACCGTGCCTCGTCCCACGACTCCCGGCTCGCATCGCCGCGCGGCGCTGTGCTTCGCGGCGCTGCTCACGGCCGGGCTGCTGCTCGGCGTGCAGCAGTCGACGCGCGCGGGCCTCGGCTCGCTGGCGCCCGCCCAATGGCTCAGCGGCGCGGCGGGCACGCAGTTGAGCGCGACGCTACGCGTGCCGTACCGCGAAACGCTCGAAACCGCCGACGCCGCGTGGCGCTACCGCGTGTTCGGCCAGCTCGGCGCGCAGGTTCGCCAGGGCTGCCCCGGCTGGCTGTTCTACACGGACGGCCTGCGCGCGCCCGTGCCCGACGCCGGCGCGGTCATGTCCGCGCGCATCGCGCTGATGCGCCGGCTCGTCGCCCGGTTGCGCGCCGAGCATGTCGCCGTGCTGGCCGTGACGGTGCCCGACAAGTCGCGCCGCGAAACCGGGGCGCTCTGCGGCCTCTCTCGCCCCGCCGAAACGGCGGCGCAACTGCCGCGCTGGCAGCACGCGCTTGCCGAAGCCGGCGTGCCGCAAGCCGATTTGACGAGCGCGCTGGCGAGCGTGCCCGCACCGTTCTACCGCACCGACGTGCACCTGAACCAGCCCGGCGCGGCGGCCGCCGCGCAAGCCGTGGCGGCAGCGGCGCTGCCGCTCGTCGGCAGCCGCGGCGCGCTGCGCTACGACGTCACGCGCGCAGCCGCGGCCACGCCGCGCATAGGCGACCTGCTGACGCTCGCGGGCCTCGCGAACGCACCCGCCGGGTGGCGTCCCGCGCCGGACCGCTACGTGCCCGAGCAGTTCTCGCAGCCCGCGAGCGGCGGCCTGCTCGACACCGGGCCGGCCGTCACGGTGATGCTTGCGGGCAGCTCGAATTCGCGCCGCAGCAACTTCGCCGAACAGCTCGGCCAGTCGCTCGGCGCGCCGGTCTGGAACGTGAGCCGCGACGGCGGCAAGTTCGCCGACGCGCTGATGCAGTCGATGGAAGACCGCGCGCAGTGGCCGCCCACGCTCAAGCTCGTGATCTGGGAGATGTCGGAGATGTCGCTCGTGCAGCCGCTCTCGGCCCAGGAAAAAGCCGCCTTGCGCGACGGCGTGCACGCCGACCTGTGACGCGCTCCATGATCCGCTAACGAGGAACCATCAGATGTCCGAATTAACCTGGCTGCCGCGCACATCCGACTGGGCAAAGCGCCTGAACGCCCTGCCGCGCGAGCACACGCCGGACTGGCACGCGCTCGTGCGCCTCGCCAACGAGAACCTCGACTTCGTGCAGACGGGCAAGCTCGACAAGCGGCTCGTCAAGGCTTATGGCGGCACGCCGCCCGAGACGCTGGACACGCAGCCCGTGCGCCTGGCGGTGCTCGGTTCCTCCACGGTCGATCAACTGCTGCCGGGGCTGCGCGTGGGCGCGCTGCGCCACGGCTTGTGGACGCAACTTTACGTGCCCGCTTACGGCCAGGCGATGCGCGAGTCGCTCGACGCGGCATCGGGCTTGTACGCGTTCGCGCCGAACGTGGTGCTGTGCGCGTTCGATGCGCCGCACCTGATCGGCGACGACACCACAAGCCTGAGCGCGGAACAAGCGGAGGTACGCGTGGCGCGCATCGTCGGCGACTTGCGCGCGCTGTGGCAGCGCGTGCGCGAGCGCACCGAGGCGCACGTGATCCAGCAAACGCTCATGCCCACGCTGCTGCCGCTGATGGGCGAAAACGAGTCGCGCCTGCCCGGCGCGCCGCTCACGCTCCTGCGCCGCGTGAATGCCGCCCTGCGCGAAGCCGCGAACGCCGAAGGCGTCGATCTGCTCGCGCTCGACGACGCCTGCGCCCATGACGGTCTCGCCGCCTGGCACGACGCGCGCCTGTGGCTGCGCGCGAAGCAGGACGTCTCGCCGTCCGCCGCGCCCCTGTACGGCGAGCGCGTGGCGCGCCTCATCGCCGCGCGGCGCGGCGCGAGCGCGAAATGCCTCGTGCTCGATCTCGACAACACCTTGTGGGGCGGCGTGATCGGCGACGACGGCCTCTGCGGCATCGTGCTCGGCCAGGGCAGCGCCGAAGGCGAAGCCTACGTTGCGTTCCAGCGCTACGCGCGTGACCTCACGCGGCGCGGCGTGATTCTCGCCGTGTGCTCGAAGAACGATGAAGCCAACGCGCTGCTGCCGTTCGAGCAGCACCCGGAGATGGTGCTCAAGCGCGGCGACATCGCCTGCTTCGTCGCCAACTGGCAGGACAAGGCCACGAATTTGCGCATGATCGCGCAGCGCCTGAACATCGGACTCGACGCCCTCGTGTTCGCCGACGACAACCCCTTCGAGCGCAACCTCGTGCGCGAGCAACTGCCGATGGTGCGCGTGCCCGAAATGCCGGAGGACCCCGCGCTCTACGCCGCCACGCTTGCGCAGGCGGGCTGGTTCGAGAGCGTCGCGCTCACGGGAGAGGATCGCGAGCGCGCGACCCAGTACCAGGCCAATCAGGCGCGCGAAGCACTGCGCACGAGCGGCCAGGATCTCGCCTCGTATCTGGCGAGTCTCGACATGGTGCTGGAGTGGAATACCTTCAATACGACCGACTTGCCGCGCATCGTGCAGTTGATCGGCAAGACTAACCAGTTCAATCTCACCACGCACCGACACGGCGAAGCCGAAGTGCAGGCCATGATGCGCGACCCGCTCGCGGTGCTGCTCCACTTCCGCCTGAAAGACCGCTTCGGCGACAACGGCATTATCGCGATCGTCGCCGCCGTGCCGGATACGAACGAAACGGCGCGCGAAGGCGACTGGCGCATCGACACGTGGCTCATGAGCTGCCGCGTGCTCGGGCGCGACGTCGAGCAGGCGACACTCGGCGTGCTCGCCGACGCCGCGCGCAAGGCGGGCGCACGCCGCCTGATCGGCGAATACCGGCCCACGCCGAAGAACGGCATGGTGCAGGGACATTACCCCGGCCTCGGCTTCGCGCCGCTGGCCAGCTCGCAAGATGCCACGCAATGGGTGCTGGATCTGGGCGACTTTATTCCTTCTCACACTCCCATCGAAATCCGGAGCATGCAATGACCGAAGCAGACATTCTCGACGCCCTGACCGACATCTTCCGCGACGTCTTCGACGACGACAGCGTCGTCATCACGCCCGCCTCCACGGCGGCGGAATACGACGCGTGGGACTCGCTCTCGAACGTGAACATCATGGTCGCCGCGGAAATGCGCTTCGGCGTGCGCTTCAAGGCCTCGGAGGTCGAGGGCCTGCGCAACGTCGGCGAACTCATTGCACTGATCCAGCGCCAACTCGCGGCCCGGCGCTGAACGACCGCCTCCACCGCTCACGTCCGAGAGAAAAGCACCGCCATGCTGTTCAATTCCCTGCCCTTCCTGCTGCTGTTCCTGCCCGTCGCGCTGGGCGGCTACTACCTTGCGGGCGCGCTGCGCCCCGTGGTGGCGGCGGCATGGCTGTGCCTCGTTTCGCTCGCGTTCTATAGCTGGTGGAACCCCGTGTTCGTGACGCTGCTGCTCGGCTCCATCGCGTTCAACTACGCGCTGAGCCGCGCGATGCTCGCAACCGAGGCGAGACCGCGCCTCCAGGCCTGGCTGCTCGGCGCGGGCATCGCGGCGAATCTCGCGCTGCTGTTCTACTACAAGTATCTCGCGGCGCTGCTCGGTTTTCTGGCGACGCACGGCCTGACGGCGCACGCCATGGCGGACACGATCCTGCCGCTCGGGATTTCGTTTTTCACGTTCACGCAACTGGGCTTCCTGCTCGACTGCCGCGCGGGGGTCGTGCGCGAGCGCGGTTTCGTGAGCTACGTGCTCTTCGTGACGTTCTTTCCTCATCTGATCGCGGGGCCGATCCTGCATCACAAGGAAATGATGCCGCAGTTCGCCGATCGCGAGAGCTATCGCTTCAAGCCCGAGAACCTCTCGATCGGCGCACTGATCTTCATCATCGGGCTCGCCAAGAAAGTGCTGCTCGCCGATGCCATCGCGCCCTGGGCTGAGGCCGGCTTCGAGCGCACGGGCGAGCTGCAATTCCTCGCCGCGTGGGGCACGGCGCTCGCGTATGCGCTACAGCTCTACTTCGACTTCTCCGGCTACTCCGACATGGCGATGGGGCTCGCGAAGATGTTCGGCATCCGCTTCCCGCTCAACTTCAATTCGCCGTACAAGTCCACCGGCATCATCGAGTTCTGGACGCGCTTTCACATGACGCTCACGCGTTACCTGACCGCGTACCTCTACAACCCCGTGGCGATGGCGATCGCACGCGCGCGGGCGCGCAAGGGCCTGCCCGTCGGCCGCAAGGCGACCGCGACGGCGCGCGGCTTCGCCAGCATGATTCTCTTTCCGACGATGTTCACGATGGGACTCGCGGGCGTGTGGCACGGCGCGGGGCTTCAGTTCCTCATTTTCGGCCTGCTGCACGGCGCCTACCTGAGCGTGAACCACGCGTGGCGCCAGTTCGGCCCGAAACGCACGGCACCGACGCGCGGCCTCACGCGCGCGGGCTATGTGCTGCTGACGTTCCTCTGCGTCGTGTTCGCGTTGCTGTTTTTCCGCGCGCACAGCACGGCCGACGCCTTGCGCGTGGCGGCCGGCATGCTCGGCCTGCACGGCATGGAGCCGCTCGCGCCGCTCGGGTTCCCGCTGCATGCGCTCGCCTACGGCGACGCCTGGGGCGTCGGCGACCTCATGCGCCTCGTGTTCGAGCGCTGGGGCGAAGGACTCCTGATTATCGTGCTACTCGCGCTCGTGTGGTGCGCGCCGAACTCGAACCAGATCGCCAACGTCTACTCGCCCGCGCTGGAAGGCCCGGCCGAGGGCGCGCCGCGCTGGCTGCAATGGCGGCCGACGCTCGCGTGGACAGGCGTATGCATGCTCGTGCTCGGCTATGCCATGCTGAATCTCCAGCACACGGCGCGCTTCCTCTACTTCCAGTTCTGACGCTTACCCGCCCATGCTGACCGAATTCGATTGCACGTTCCATCACATCGGCATCGCCTGCCGCGACCTCGACGCAGAGCAGTCCGGCTGGGCCGCGCTCGGCTACGCGCAGGAAGGGCCGGAGTTCGAAGACCCGCTTCAGCGCGTACGCGGCCGCTTTCTGACCGGCCCCGGGCCGCGCCTCGAACTGCTCGCGCCAACGGCCGAAAATTCGCCGGTCGAGGGCGTCATCAAGCGGCGCACCAAGCTCTATCACCAGGCGTTCGTCACGCCCGCCTTCGACCGCGCGCTGGCGGCGATCGAGGCGATTGGCGCGCGGCGCACCGCGGAGCCCGCCCCCGCCGTCGCTTTTGGCGGCAAGCGCATCGTGTTCGTGCTGCTGTTCAACGGCAACATCATCGAGTTGATCGAAGCCGCCTGATTCAGGGCGCCGCGCTCAGGCGGTCGCGGCACGCCATGCGTCGAGCAACGCCTTCGCGCCGGGCTCGTCGCCGATCACCCACGGGTCGATCGCGAAGGCCACGATGTCGTGCGCGCCGTAGTCGCGCGCGATGGCCCATTGCGCCTTCACACGCGCGTAGCTCGCCGAGCGCGCGGTGAAGGTATCGGCGCCGGGCTGCGCGGGCGGCAGGTTCTCGAACAGTTCCAGAATCAGGTCGAACGCCACGCCGCGCGAGACGAACAGATCGCGCAGCGGCTGCAATGGCGCATAGGCGGCGACGCCTTGCGCGCCCGCGCCGTCCTGGATCATCGGACGCACCGTCGCCTGCTCGATCAGCACACGCCACAGGCCTTCGAGCGTGGCGTCCGTGTCCAGGCGGCTGTGGAACGTCGAAATGCGTGCGGTCTCGCCACTCGTTGCGCGCGCAACTTCGGCAAGGGTATTGAGCCACGGCACCAGCTTTTGCACGCGCGTGGCATCCCCCCAACTGTACTGTTCGATTTCGTACGGCAAATACCAGCCCCGGAACGCGCGATGGCGCGGCCACGGCGCAGCGCGCATCCAGGCCGTCGTGCGCGTGGCGGTGCTCGCCAGATACGCGTCGAGGGCGTCGCTATCGGCACCGCCGAGAACCTTCCACCATCGTTCGTCGTAAGGCAGACCCAGATGCACCGTCATGCCGAGTTGCGCGCAGTCGTCGAGCAAGCCCTGCAAGAGCGCGTCCGGCGCGATCCAGGTATGATCCGCGTCGCCGTCGATACCCACCCATTGCACGAAGATCGTCGTGCAACCCAGCGCATGCGTAGCCACGAGGCGCTGCTGCCATTGCTCGCGCGTCCAGCCCAGATGCTCTCGCCAGAGCTGCACGAACGTGCCGCCCGTCGCGGCAGTGGGCTCGCACGCAGCAAGAGGCAGGCAAGCGGCCAGCGCAGCCGCGCCGAGGAATCGGCGACGCGAGTGCGACAAGCGCGGCGGATGTATCGGCATGGGCGAGGGGTTGATGGAGTCAGGCTGCGGGTGGTCGGAGGGGCGCCGTCTCGTGACGCGTCATGACACGAGCGCGAGTGCGGGGCATATTGTAGTGCCTGATTGCAATCCGAGGAGCGAGGCGAACGTTGTCGCTCGCAGCGGGCGGCGCGGCCTATGCGAAGTGCGCGCGCTCACCCCGCCGAGCGAGACGAGCAACCCTCACGCCGCGCCCGCCTCGCTTTCATCCTGCGCGAGCAACTGGCTGTCGGGCAGCCGGAAAGGCACGGCGCTGTCCGGATTATTGGCCTCGACCAGCCGGATCAACTGCAACATGAACACATCGCGCTCGACGGGCGACAGGTGCTCGATCGTGCGATCGTGCGCGCGCTGCACGGCGCTCGCCATCTTCCGGACCAGACGCTTGCCCGCAGGTGTCAGCTTGACGAGCCGCAGCCGCTTGTCGTGTTCGACCTGGGTGCGGCTCACGAGCCCCCGTGCATTCAAACGCGGAATGACTTCAGCGACGCTCGAACGCTCCAGCCCGACTTCGATGGCGAGCGAGTTCTGATCCATCTCCCCGAGCGATTCGAGCGCCGTAAGCAGGCTGTACTGCACCGGCGTGATATTGAACTCGCTCGTTTCCTGCGCGAACAGGAAGGTATGGATCTGATGCATGCGCCGTATCAGAAAGCCCGGCCGCGAAAACAGCGGCGAACGCGCCTGCCGCCCGGCGAGTTCCGCGCGGACGCTTTGAATGTCAATGGAATCGGTGACGGTGGTTGGCATGAAGTCGGCTCAGAAGGAAATGGGTGAAATTCGAACGCCCCGATGCGCATTCTAGGCCGTAACCGCCGCTCATCGCAAATACGCGGTACACCAACGAATCCCCATAAAAAGGCATCGCGCCTGCGCTTGGTGCACGCGCCGGCCGGCACTCGCCGAATCGGTGCGAACCGGCCGTTCAAACCTCAGCGGCATGGCGCGCATCGGCCCGTGGCTGCGACCATAAGTCACTGATCCGAAGCGGAAAATGCGCCCGCGGAAAGCCGCGCGAAAAAACCGGCACACTATTTGCGGTACACCACGCATCTCCCCACTCGGCTATCGACCCGTACATGTCACAAGTTCTGCTCAAAGGGGGCCGCGTCATCGACCCCGCCCGCGAAATCGACGCCACGCTCGACGTTCTGGTGGAAGACGGCGTGATCGCCGCCATCGGCCCCGACCTCGCGAACGAGGCGCCTCAGGCGCAACGGATCGATTGCGGCGGCAAGCTGGTGCTGCCCGGCCTCATCGACACGCACGGCCACATTTATCAGTACGTGACCGGCCGCTTCGGCCTGAACGCCGACCAGTGCGGCGTGCAGTCGGGCGTGACGACGATCATCGATCAGGGCGGACCGAGCTGCATCACGATTCCGGGCTTTCGGCACTACGTGGCCGAGCGTTCAGCCACGCGCGTGCTGGCCTTCATCTCCGCGTATCTGGTCGGCGGCCTCGAAGGGCACTACTACCCCGACCTGTATCGCCCCGATTGTCTCGATGCCGAAGCGACCATCAAATCCATTCAGGCGAATGCCGATCTCGTGAAGGGCATCAAGGCGCACGCCGAGATCGGCGGCTTCGCGCGTTGGGGGCTCGATGTGATGAAGATCGCCGCGCAGATCGGCCGTGGCGCGCAGTTGCCCCTGTATATTCACTTCGGACAGTTGTGGCCGAAACCCCGCAGCGGCGGCCTGCCTGTCGAGCCCGACACGATCTTCGATCAGGTGGTTCAGACGCTCAAGCCGGGCGATATTCTCGCGCATCCGTTCAGCCGCCATCCGGGCGGTTTCGTTGAGGAGAACGGACAACTGCATCCACTCGTGCACGAAGCGATTGCGCGCGGCCTGAAGATCGACGTGGGCCACGGCTCGCATTTCAGCTTCAAGACGGCGCGTATCGTGCTCGATGCGGGCGTGGTGCCCGACACGCTCGGCGCCGACATGCATGGCTACAACACGCACGTTCCCGCCCCCGCCGGCACGCCGGAGAGCCATCCCGACGAAGAACACTCGTTCCTCGGCCGCACCCAGTTCAGTCTCGTCAGCGCGATGACCAGCATGCTCGCGCTCGGGCTGCCCCTGCAACACGTCGTCGCGATGGCGACCTGCAATGCCGCGAAGATGGTCGGCATGGAAGACCGGATCGGCTCGCTGGAAGTGGGACGCGGCGCGGACATCAGCGTGCTGGAAGACCGCCGAGGCCGCTGGGTGCTGGAAGACAACGAAGGCACCCAGATCATCACCGACCGCATGCTGTCGCCGCTGTTCTGCCTGAGAGACGGCGTGCGTCACGACGCCGTTTCGCCCACCCTGCCGCTCGCACGCGCGGCCTGACCACGCGAGCCGAACACGATGATCAAACGTCCCCACACCAACGGCGGCGACAAGGGTCCGCAAGGCATCGGCGCATCGCTCAGGCGCAAGGAAGACGAGCGCTTCATGCACGGGCGCGGCGAGTACGTTCCCAACATCCGCATGGTCGGCATGCTCGACGTGGCGTTCGTGCGCAGCCCGGTCGCGCATGGTCATATCGTCGGCATCGAGAAGCCGGAGTCTTTCGCGCAGGCGGTGTATACGCTGGCCGATCTGGAGGGCGTGAAGCCCATCGTCGCCAATTCGGGCCTGCCCGGCTTCAAGCGCTCCGAGCAGCCCGTGCTCGCGAGCGGCAAGGTGCGCCAGGTCGGCGAGCCCGTCGCGATGTGCGTGGCCGCCACGCGCGCGCAAGCCGAAGATATCGCCGCGCAAGTGTTCGTCGACTTCGAGGAACTGCCCGCTGTCGTCGACATGCTCGATGCGCGCCGCGAAGACTCCGCGCTCGTGCACGAGCATTGGGGCGACAACGTGTTTCTCGAGACCTTCGTCGATGCGAACCCCGACATCGATCTCGACGCCATTCGCCGCGATGCGCCTATCCGCGTGCATCGCAAGCTGCGCACGGCGCGGCAAAGCATGGCGCCGATGGAGGGGCGCGGCGTCGTCGCCCATTGGGACCGCCGCCTCTCACAGCTGATCGTGCACACGTCCGCGCAAATGCCGCACATCACGCGCACGGGTCTCGCGGAATGTCTCGGCCTCGACGAGGGACAAGTGCGCGTGATCGCGCCCGATGTCGGCGGCGGCTTCGGCTACAAGGGCATTCTGCTGCCCGAGGAAGTGTGTTGCGGCTGGCTCGCGATGCACCTGGAGAAGCCGGTGCGCTGGATCGAAGACCGCCGCGAACAGCTCACCGCCAACGCGAACTGCCGCGAGCACGATTACGACATCACCGGCTACGCGGATCGCGACGGCCGCCTGCTTGCTGTGGAGTGCGAAGCTCATGTGGATTCCGGGGCGTACTCGTCGTATCCGTTCTCCGCGTGCCTGGAGGCGGCGCAGGTCGGCAGCATTCTGCCGGGTCCGTACAAGATGGACCGTTTCCGCTGCCGGACGTGGTCGGTCGCGACCAACAAGCCGCCGATCCTGCCCTATCGCGGCGTGGCGAGAACGGGCGTGTGCTATGCGATCGAAACCGTCATGGATGCGATTGCGCTCGAAGCCGGCATCGAGCCTTATGAAGTGCGTCTGCGCAATCTCGTCCAGCCGCACGAGATGCCCTACGACAACATCACCAAAAAGCACTTCGACAGCGGCGATTATCCCGAGGCGGTGCGCCGCGCGATGGCCGCGATCGATCTGCCCGCGGTGCGCGCGCGTCAGCAGCGCGGCGAACCGGACGGACGGCGCATCGGCTTCGGCATGGCGGTCTTCTGCGAACAGGGCGCGCACGGCACGTCGGTGTACCACGGCTGGGGCATCCCGATGGTGCCGGGCTACGAGCCCGCCGTGATCCGCCTCACGCCCGACGGCGTGCTCGAAGTGCGTGCGGGCGTGCATTCGCACGGCCAAAGCATGGAGACCACCCTCGCGCAGATTGCCCACGAAGTGCTCGGCATCGACACGGACCGCGTGCGCATCGTGCTCGGCGATACGGGCGTCACGCCGTACTCGACGGGCACATGGGGCTCGCGCTCGATCGTGATGGCGGGCGGCGCGGTGGGCCGCGCCTCGAAGGAGCTCAAAGAACGCCTGCTGAAGATCGGCGCCCACCTGCTCCAGGAACCATTGGACGACGTGCGCTGGGAAAGCGGCGCGGTCGTCGGCAAGCAGGATTCGCGCACGTTGGCGCAAATTGCGCGCATCTGGTATCTCGCGCCGCAATTGCTGCCGCCCGATGTCGATCCGCGCGGCCTCGAAGTCTCGACGTCGTATCAGGCGAAGCGCGATTCGGGCACGTTCAGCTACGCATGCCACGCGGTGATCGTCGCCGTCGATCCGGTGCTCGGCCAGACCGAAATTCTGGACTACGCCATTGTCGAAGACGGCGGCGTGCTCATCAATCCGATGGTCGTCGACGGGCAGGTCTACGGCGGCGCGGCCCAAGGCATCGGCACCGCGCTTTACGAAGCGATGCCCTATAGCGAAGACGGCCAGCCGCTCGCCTCGACGCTCGCCGACTATCTCTTGCCTGGCGCGACCGAGGTGCCCGCGATTCGCATCGAGCACATGGAAACGCCGGCGCCCTATACCGAGTTCGGGCAGAAAGGCATTGGCGAAAGCGGCGCAATCGGGCCGCCCGCGGCGCTGTCCAACGCCGTCAACGATGCGTTGCGCGGTCTCGGTGTGCGCATCGACCAGTTGCCGGTCACGCCGCGCCTGATCGTCGAAGCGCTCGCCAGACGCCGCGCGCAGCAGGCCAACTCACTCAAGGAACTCCTCGCATGAAAGCCGCGCCCTACGACTACGCGAAGCCGGCCGCCTGCGACGAGGCCATTGCGCTCATCGGCCCGGCCGACGGCAGCGGCAAATTCGTGGCCGGCAGCCAGTCGCTCGGACCGATGATGAACCTGCGCCTCGCGCAGCCGGAAAAACTCGTCGATCTGCGCGGCATCGAGGCGCTGCGTGCGTGCCGCATCGACAACGAGGTCGTCACGCTCGGCGCGTGCGTGACGCATGCGCAGATCGAGGACGGCAAGATCGACACCGGCACGCGCGGGTTCATGGAGCACGTCGCGCGCGGCATCGCTTATCGCGCGGTGCGCAATCGCGGCACGCTCGGCGGCAGTCTCGTGCACGCCGATCCGGCCGCCGACTGGATCAACTCGATGTGCGCGCTCGACGCGCAATGCCTGGTGAGCGGTCCGGGCGGCGCACGCACGATCGGCAACAGCGAGTGGATGTCCGGCGCCTTCACGACCGCGCTCGAAGCCGACGAGATTCTGACCGCCGTGCGCTTCACACGCCTTTCGCCAACGGCGCGCTGGAGCTACTACAAGGTCAACCGCAAGCCGGGTGAGTTCGCGGAAGCCATCGCCGTGTTCATCGACGACGCGGTGCGCGGCGTGTGCCGTGCCGTGATCGGCGCGCTCGACGCGCCGCCCTACGCGATCACGGACGCACGCGAACTGCTCGCCGCCGATCCGGCCGCAACGTGCTTCGACGCGCACCTGGAAGCGGCGGGCGTCGAAGCGGGCAGCTACGAACATGAGGTGCATCGCGCCGCGCTCGTGCGCGCGGCGGCGGGCATTCGCAATCAGAAAGGGAGCGCATCATGAGCGACGCCTACGTCAAGACGATCGAGCTCGTCGTCAATCAGGCGACGGTCGCCGACCGCGTCGAGCCGCGCACGAGCCTCGCCGACTTCCTGCGCGAGCAGCGCATGCTGTGCGGCACCAACATCGGCTGCGAACAAGGCGTTTGCGGCGCATGCACGATCGAGGTGGACGGCGTGCCGACTCGTTCCTGCATCACCCCCGCGATCAGTTGCGCGGGCAGCGCGGTGCGCACCATCGAAGGCTTCGACGACGACGCCACCATGAACGAGCTGCGCGCCGCCTTCAGCGCCGAACACGCGCTGCAATGCGGCTACTGCACGCCGGGCATGCTGATGAGCGCGCGCGACATCGTCACCCGCCTGCCCGACGCCGACGACGCCCGCGTGCGCCTCGAACTCTCCGGCAACCTGTGCCGCTGCACCGGCTACGTGGGCATCGTGCGCGCCATCCGCCGCGTGCTCGACGCACGCCGCGCGCGCGCGGCGGCCCCGCTTGCGGCGCTCGCCGTGACGGCTTGAAGCATCGAATACGGAATCTATCGCCATGGAAATCGAACAAAGCTTCACCGTGCCCTATCCGCGCGACGCCGTTTGGGCGCACTTTCACGATACGCCCGGCATCGTCGCGTGCCTGCCCGGCGCATCGCTCACCGCGCCGGTCGAGAACGGTCTGCTCAAGCTGGCGATGACCGTCAAGCTCGGGCCGATCGTCGCCTCGTTCGCGGGCGACGGCGAGATGACGCTCGACGACGCCGGGCATCGCGGCAGCATCACCGGCACGGGCGTGGACCGCAAGAGTGCTTCGCGCGTGAAGGGCGTGGCGTCGTTCGCGCTCGCTCCGGTGAGCGCGGGGGAAACGCGCGTCGATGTGAAGGTGGACTATGCGATCAGCGGCAGTCTCGCGCAGTTCTCGCGCGGCGGCATCGTGAAGGAACTGGCCACGCGCATGACCGAAGCGTTCGCGGCAAACCTCAAGGCGAAACTCGACGAGGCGGGCGCGGCGGAAATCCGCGTGGATGCGCCAGCCGAGGCGGTGCCCGTCGAGCCCGAAGGCGTCGCGGCGGCGCAGCCGGTTGCGCACACCACCGACGTTCCTGCGCAGTATGCGCAAACCGCGCACACCGCACAGGACGCGCCCGCCGCACCTCGCCCCGCTCCTGCGCGCGCCCAGCCGGTTAACGCACCGCTCGACGTCGGCCAACTGTTCTGGAAGGTGCTTTGGTCGCGGCTGCGCGGACTCTTCAGTTTCGCGAGCCGCTGACGATGCGCGCCGACGATGCCAACGCGCGCGCCCTGCGCCGCGTGCATGCGGTGCGCCCGCAATGGCGCGGCGTCGTTGCCGCGCGCGACGCGGTGCGTTTGCCGGCGTTCACGCTGTTGCACGCCGGGCCGCCTTTCGAAGACGCACGCAGGCCTTCCGCTGTGGTGATTTCATCGGCAGTCCTATGCTGCCTTTACGAAGGCTGGGCAAAGGACGAAGCGCACGCCGAACGGCTCATCGCGCAAGGTGAGGTACGCCTTGAAAGCGCCCAGTCGTATGGCGTGGTCACGCCGCTCGCCGCCGTAATCTCGCCGCGCACGCGCCTTGTCGAAGTGGCCGATGCGCAGGCCCCCGCGGCACGCGCGTGGTCGTTGCTCGGCAGCGGCGCGGGCCCGCAGATTCGCTTCGGCAGCCGCGACCCGCGAATCCTCGAACGCATGAAGTGGCGCGACGAAGTGCTCGCGCCGGTGCTGGATCAGGGGCTCGCGCACGGTGCGCTCGACCTGTTCCCACTCGCGCAAGCCGGTCTCGACAGCGGCGACGACCTGCATGCGCGCACCACCGGCGCGACCGCCGCGCTGCGCGCGTTGCTGGCGTCGCGTTTGAATCACGCCGAGGTCGATGCGATGCTCGCGCAAACGCCCCTCTTCTTCCTGACGCCATGGATGGCCGCGTGCGCGTTGATGCTTGCGGCGGCGGCGCAGGCGGGCGAGCCGGCGTCGACGCTGGTGGTGGCGCTCGCGGGCAATGGCGAGCGCGTGGGCATCCGGCTCGCGGGCGCGCCCTCGCGCTGGATCACCGCCGATGCGCGCGCGCCGGAAGGACCGCGTATCGATCCGGACCAGGTGGCGGCGGCCGCGCCGCTCACGGGCGACAGCGGCGTGATCGACGCGGCCGGGTTCGGTGCACAGGCGCTCGCCCATGCCCCCGAGCCTGCGCAGGCCTTCGAGGCCTGGTTCCCCGCGGCCGCGCATGATCGGCAAGCGCGCATCCACACAGCGCCTCACCCCGCGTTCAGCCGGTTGCCCGGCGTGCTCGACGCCGCGCGCGTCGTTCGCGAAGACATCGCGGCGCGCGCGGCGATTGCGATGATCGCCGCAGACGGGCGCTCGGGCTTGCTGGGGCGGGGCATCTACACCGCGCCCCCTGAACTCTTCGCGCGCGCCTTGAACAGCCTCCACGGTGAAACCGAATGAGCACGGAGCCGATCAACGATCCCGCGACGCTCGCCGCCGTCGAAGCCGCCTTCGATGCATACGAGCGGGCGCTCACGACCAACGACGTTCCGGTTCTCGACACGCTGTTCTGGAACAGTCCGCATACCCTGCGCTACGGCGCGACGGAAAATTTGCAGGGCTACGAAGCGATTCGCGCGTTTCGCGCGCAGCGGCCGGGAAAAGGCCTGACGCGCACGATCATCGACCGGTCGGTGACGACCTTCGGCACGCAGTTCGCGGTGGCGAACATCACGTTTGCACGCGCGGGCGAGTCGCGTATCGGCCGACAGTCGCAGACGTGGGCGTGCATTGACGGTCAGTGGCGTGTCGTCGCCGCGCATGTCAGCTGGATGGAGCCGTCATGACCCGCAGCGATCTTCTCCAGCCCGGCCTGCACGGCGCATTCGTGGCCGACGGCTTCGACGCCCTGCCCGCCGGCGCATTGCCCGCGCGCACGGGCGGCAAGCTCGCAGGAAAACGTCTCGCGGTGAAGGATGTGTTCGATATCGCGGGGCTGCGTACGGGCAGCGGCAATCCCGCGTGGCGCGAAGCCCAGCCGGTCGCCGCGCGCACCGCGCTCGCCGTTCGCGCGTTGCTCGAAGAAGGCGCGCAGTGGATCGGCAAGACCGTGACCGACGAACTCACATACAGCCTCGCGGGCGTGAACGCGCACTACGGCACGCCCGTCAATCCCGCCGATCCCACGCGCATTCCGGGCGGCTCGTCGTCGGGTTCGGTCGTGGCCGTGGCGGCGGGTCATGCGGACATCGCGCTCGGCACCGATTGCGGCGGCTCGGTGCGCCTGCCCGCGAGCTATTGCGGCGTGTGGGGCATGCGGCCCACGCATGGCCGCATCGCGACGGACGGCTGTCTCACGCTCGCGCACAGCTTCGACACGGTCGGCTGGTTTGCGCGCGACGCACGCACGCTAACGGACCTGTTCGAGGTGCTGGCGCGCAGCGTCGTCGCGCCGGGCGACGAATCATTCGCACTGCACGTGCCGCGCACCATGCTCGCGTGCCTCGATGCGCCAGTGGCGGCGCACTTCGAGTCGTCGCTACGCACGCTTGGCGGCGCGGTGAAGTGGGTCGCACCCGGCGATTCGCTTGCCGACTGGGCGCAGGCGTTTCGCGTGTTGCAGGCGGCGGAAATCGCACAACGTTACGGCGCGTGGGTGCGCGAGCATGCCGGGAGCTTCGGCCCCGATGTGGGCGCGCGCTTCGCGACGAGCCTCACGGTGACCTGCGAGCAGATCGCCGAAGCACAGCGTGTGCGCATCGAAGCGATCCGAACGATGGCCCATTCACTTGCGCACGCAACGTTCTGGCTCGTGCCGACGGTGCCGGGCGTCGCGCCGCGCGCGGACGCTTCGGCGCAAACGGTCGATCATGCGCGAGCGCGTGCGCAGCAGATGCTTTGCGTCGCCGGCCTCGCGGGTCTGCCGCAAGTGAGCATGCCGTGGATGCGCTTCGAAGGCGCGCCCGTCGGCCTCTCGATCATCGGTGCGCGTGGTGAGGACGAAGGCGTGTTGCGCGTCGCGCACGCAGTGCACGAAGCCATGCGCATGGCTGAGCGATAAGTTTCCGGCCAGGTCGACCCTGGCGTCCAGATGATGCACGCGTTGTCCCGCACGAACCCACACCAGAGGAACGTTATGACGAAGCACTTGACGGATGCGCAGGTGGCGCATTTCAAACAATACGGCTATGTCTTTCCGATGCGGGCGATCAGCGCGCAGGAGGCCACGGCGTATCGCGGCGTGATCGAGCAATACGAGGCCGCCTCCGGCGAGGACGTCAACAAGACCTTGAAGATCAAGGGCCACCTGGCCCTGCCTGCGATCGTCGAACTCGCGCGCCACCCTGCCATTCTCGATGCGGTCGAGGATCTCATCGGGCCGGACATCATGCTGTTCGGCGCGTCGATATTCGCAAAGAACGGCCGCGATCCTCGCTACGTGTCGTGGCATCAGGACTCCACCTACTTCGGGCTCACGCCGCACGAGGAAGTGACGGTCTGGGTCGCGCTCACGCCCGCGAATTCCGTCAACGGCGTGCTGCGCGTCTTGCCGGCCTCGCATAGCGGCCCGGATCTGAAGCATGTCGAGACCTACGCGAAAGACAACATGCTGGCGAAGGGCCAGACGCTTGTCGATATCGATGAGGACCTTGCCGTGGAGATGCCGCTCCAGCCCGGCGAGTTCTCGATGCATCACGAACGCACCGCGCACAGTTCGCTGCCCAACCGCTCGGACGACCGGCGTATCGGCTTCGCATTTTTCTATGTGCCCGCGCATGTGCAATCGGCTACGGGCCGCCGGCGCGCGACGCTCGTGCGCGGCACCGACCGCTTCGGTCACTGGGACGCCGACACGCTGCCCGAATACGACTGCGATCCGCGCTCGATGAGCGAACTCGCGCAAACGTGGGGCAAATACAAGGATGGGGAAGTGAAGCAGGCCGCCGACATGACGTCGCCGCGATGATTCAGGCAACGCTCATCGCCGCGCGCCGGTCGCGGCGATAAGCGTGCGCCTCAGTTGAACCTCCGTTAAACCTCAGGCAAACCTCAAGCCAGCGTGGGCGCCCCGCTCCAGTCACCGGAGGCCTGATGCGGCGAACGAAAGCGCGCCAGAAACTCCCGCGCGCGAGCCGTCTGCGGCGCACCGAAGAAGCGCTCGGGCGGCGCGCTCTCGATCACCTGGCCCGCGTCCATGAACACAACGCGGCTCGCCACCTGTCGTGCGAACTCCATCTCGTGCGTGACGATCACCATGGTCGCGCCTTCCTGCGCGAGCGAGCGCATCACGTTCAGCACTTCGCCGACGAGCATCGGGTCGAGCGCGCTGGTCGGCTCGTCGAACAGCAGGATGTCGGGCTTCATCGCCAGCGCTCGCGCAATGCCCACGCGCTGCTTTTGGCCACCGGACAGGCGCGAGGGAAACGCATCCATCTTCCCCGCCAGCCCGACGCGCTCCAGCAATTCCCGGGCTTCCGCGCGCACCGCTTCGCGTGGACGGCCGAGTACGTGCAACGGCGCTTCCATGACGTTCTGCAGGACCGTCAAATGCGGCCACAGCGCGAAATGCTGAAACACCATGCCGATGCGCGCGCGCGAGCGCGCAAGCTCGGCGTCGCTCATCTTGATCGACGAGCCTTCGCGCACGCCCATGCGCTGGTTGGACACGTGGACCGTGCCCGCGTCGGGCACTTCGAGCCAGTTCACGCAGCGCAGCAGCGTGGACTTGCCGCAACCCGAAGGCCCGAGCAGGCACACGGTCTCGCCCTTGTGCACGGTGAGCGACACGTCGCGCAGCACAGGGTTCTCGCCGAACGACTTCGAAATGCCGTTGAGCCGCAGCACCGTTTGCGCGCCAACATGTTCCGCAACGGCTGCGTGCATGATGGCGGGCGGGACATCGTTCGAAATGTTCATGCTCTGCGTTCCTCGGCGAATCTCGACAGTAAGCCGCTGCCGCCTTCGATCACGAGGCAGATGGCCCAGTACAGCAGCACCGCCGTGATGAACGCCGCGAACGGAATGAAATAAGTGGCCTGAATGCCGTTCATCTGATGCGTGAGTTCGCCAACCGCGATCACCGTGAGGAACGCGCTGTCCTTGACGATCTGCACGAGTTGATTGCCGATCATCGGCAAGGCGACCGTCACGACCTGCGGCAGGACGATGCGCCGGACCAGCCCGAAACCGTGAAAGCCATAAGCCCGTGCGGCTTCGATCATCGGCGTGGGCAAGCCCGCCCAGGCGCCGCGCAGCAACTCCGCCATGTAGGCCGTGTTGTAGAGGATCAACGCGACGGCGCCCGCCCACCAGTTCGACATGCGAATGCCCACCGTCGGGAGGCCGAAATAGATCAGATAGACGAACAACAGGAAAGGCGCGCAGCGCATGGCGTCCACATAGAGCATGGCAAGCCGCGCAATCGCCGGGCGCTTCGACATCAACGCGGGCGTGAGCAGCGCGCCCAGAACCAGCGACGCGACAGCCGCCACCGCGAGCAGGCCGAGCGTGTCGAACAGGCCCGACAACACGTCCGCGCGCTGTTGCCAGATGATCAGAAAGTTCTCCGTCATGCGCGGGCCTCCACGGGTTGGCGGCGCTCGATCATACGCTGCGCCTTGATGAGCACGAACACGATCAGCCCGTAAATGAGCAGTGCAAAAATGAAAGGCGGCAGCGGATCATACGTGCGCGCGCCGACGCGCAGGGCCGCGCGCGTGATCTCGACGATGCCGATGACCGCCACCGCGGGCGTCGACTTGATCTGCAAGGTCATTTCGTTGACGAGGCCGGGCAGGCTCGCGCGCCAGATCTGCGGCATCACGATGCGGCGAAAGCGCAGGCCGCGCGGCATGGCGAAAGCGAGCGCGGCATCGTATTGATCGCGGGGAAAGTTCATGAGCGCCGCGCGCCAGATTTCGCAGTTGAACGCGGCGGTGCTGATGGTGAGCGCGAGAATCGCGGCGGGTGTGGGGTCGAGCGAGATGCCGAACTGCGGCAGCGCGAAGAAGATCAGCAGCGTGAGCGTCACGGCGGGGCACGAGCGGATCAGGCTCACGTACGCGACCACGAGGCGGTGGAAAAACGGCACGCGCGCCCAGCGGATGAGCGCGAGCGCGAGGCCCAGCGGCACGCCGACCACGATGCTGGCGACCGAAAGAACCACGGTCGCCAGCGCGCCCTGAGCGATGCTCCAGTAATCGAAGGCGTTCATCGATGCACAGTAAAGGCGTTCAGAGGTCAGTTGACGGACTGCGGCATGTCTTTGTAGCTCGCGCCGAGCCACTTCTGCTGAAGCTGATACATCTCGCCGCTCTTGCGCAGTTCGAGCAGCGCGGAGTCGACCATCTTCAGCACGTCGGTGTTGCCCTTCTTCACGGCCCACGCGATGTAGGTCGGCTTGCCGATGGCCTGCCCGACCGTGAACACGTCGGGGCGCGTCTTCACGAGCGAGTTCAGGCTGATCTGCGTGTTGGCGACGGCGTCGACGCGGCCGAGGCCGAGGTCCTGATAGGCCTCCGGATACGACTGATATTCGACGATCTGCTTGAGGCCGTTGCCGCCGTGCTTCTTTTTCAACTGCTCGTCGAAGAGTTTGAGGTCCGCGAGCATGGCGCTGCCCGTTTCCGCGCCGACGACCTTGCCGACGAGGTCGTCCGGCGTCTTGATCGGCGAGCCCTTGCGGGTCGCATAGAACGTGACGGCCTCGCAGGTCGGCGACGCGAAGTCAAAGGTCTTCTTGCGCTCGTCGGTGACGAGCACGGCCGTGAGCGCCATGTCGTACTTGCCGGTCGTCACGCCCGGCAGGATGCCGGACCACGGCATGACCTGCTGCTTCACATCGACCCCGATCTTCTTGCGCACCAGGGCGAGCAGTTCGTTGTCGTAGCCGGTGTTCTTGCCGTTGTCGACGAACTCGAACGGATTGTAGTCATCCTCGGTCGCGACGCTCAGATAGCCGCGCGCCTTGATTTCCTCGGCGCTGGCCCCGTAGCTCGCATGGCTGATGCTGAAGGTGGCGACGAGTGCGAGTGTGCAGGTGCGCAAGAGCGTGACAGTGGTGCGCGGTTTCGGCTGACCGGGAACGCGGCGGGTGAGACGGACTGACATGAAGAACCCCTTAGGTGTTGGATGATGACCGTCGAATCGATAATTCGTCCTGGTACTCACGATTCATCGTGGATCATGCAAGGGGTATGCCAACGATCTCCTTTGCCGCCGCAGACCCGTTGCCGTGGCGGCGCGGGTCGATCGTGCGAATGCGTCGCAAATATGTGGTGCACCACATATGTTTGCCAGGCTTGCTATTCGTGCATGCGCGCACCGATATACGACATGCCCGCCTTGACGGTCGAGGTTCAATCGATCGCCGCTTGATTGGCGCGAGATTCTTTGCCATGGATAATCAGCAGGCCTGTCAATTCAATGTATGCTGACGGCGACGTCCCGTGATGCGCGTGGACGGCTCGTAGCCAGGTCCGATGGCCCCCCTCATGGATGCCCCAAGCGATAGCGGAGCGAACGCGTGGACAGTGTGAATCTCGAAGTCCTGAAGCAAAGCGCGCGTTGGCTCGACGAAGGCCGTCGCGTGCTGCTGGTGACGGTGGTGAAAACGTGGGGCTCCTCGCCGCGCCCCGAAGGCGCGATGCTCGCCGTGCGCGACGACGGCCGCGTGGTGGGCTCGGTGTCGGGGGGGTGCATCGAGGACGATCTGATCGAGCGCGTCCGGCAACGCGGCATCACGCAGGACACGCCCGAAGCGGTGCGATACGGCGTGAGCGCGGAAGAAGCGCATCGCTTCGGCTTGCCGTGCGGAGGCACGATCGAGCTCGTGCTGGAACCGTTGACGCGCGCGAGCGGCATCGCCGAATTGTGCGCGGCGGTGGAAAGCGGCCGGCTCGTCGCGCGCACGCTCGACATGACGACAGGCGCGGCGCGCATCGAATCCGCGCGGGCGGCGGACGGCGTGAGCTTCAACGGCCGCACGCTGCTGACCCTCCACGGCCCGCGGTTCCGTATGCTCGTGATTGGCGCGGGGCAGTTGTCGCAATACCTGTGCAGCATTGCGGTCGGGCTGGACTACCAGGTGACCGTCTGCGATCCGCGCGAGGAATACACGGACGGCTGGGAAGTGCCGGGCACGAGGGTCGTGCGCAGCATGCCCGACGACACGGTAATGGACATGAAGCTCGACGAGCGCTGCGCGGTGATCGCGCTGACGCACGATCCCAAACTCGACGATCTCGCGTTGATGGAAGCGCTGAAAACGCCCGCGTTCTATGTCGGCGCGCTAGGGTCGCGCCGCAACAACGCCGCGCGCCGCGAGCGGCTGAAGGAGTTCGACTTGAGCGACGCCGAACTCGCGCGGCTGCACGGGCCGGTGGGCATTTACATTGGCAGCCGCACGCCGCCGGAAATCGCCGTGTCGATACTCGCGGAAGTCACGGCGGCGAAGAACGGCGTGTCGCTGCCCGAACTGCTACAGGTCGAAGGCGCAAAGGCGGCGCGCGAGATTGCGGGACGAGGCGAGACCTGTGACGCGTGAGTAGAAGCCAGCGCGCTCTGAGCCAGGCACGTCGTGCTTTGCTTTTTCCCTTCGAACGCGCTGTGTTTCACCGCGTTGCCAACGATGTCCCGCACGCCCTTTCCGAACCGGAACGGCGCGCGGCACATCAAATCAACGGCTGCCAACCGCCGTGCTGGTCGCCTTCTGAAGAAAGCGCGCGCGCATCGGCTTGAGCACGAACATCGCGAGCACCGCGGTGACGATGTCCAGCGTGATCGCCACGCTGAACACCGGAACCCAGCTTCCCGCATGCAGATGCAGCAGCGCGGCGAGCGGCCCGCCGAAGATCGAGCCGATGCCCTGCGAAATGTACAGCCAGCCATAGTTCTCCGTGGCGTGGCGCGTGCCGAACGTGTCGGTCAGCGTGGAGGGAAACAGCGAGAAAATCTCGCCCCAGCCGAAGAAGACCACGCCCGAGAGCAGCACGAACAATACGGCGTTCTCGCGCGTCAGGAGCCACAGCGCCATCGCAACGCCTTCGAGCGCGAAGGCGAAGAACATGGTGTTTTCGCGCCCGAAGCGGTCCGACACCCAACCGAACAGCGGACGCGTGAGACCATTGGTGAAGCGGTCGATGGTGAGCGCGAGCGGCAGCGCCGCCATGCCGAACACGACAACCTTCGTGATGCCGAAGTCGGCCGCGAAGGTCGCCATCTGCGAGGTGACCATGAGGCCCGACGTGGACATCATCGTCATCATCGCGAACATGAGCCAGAAAAGCGGCGAACGCATCATCTGCGAGGGACGCAGGTTCGGCACGCTCGATGCCGCTACAGCGGATGCATGCGCCGGCGCGACATCGCGCGGCACGCGCAAGCCCTGCGACGCGAGAAAGCCCACAACGGCGAAGGCGATGCCATAGATCCACAGGGTGGCGTCGAGGCCGCGCGACGCGAGCGACGCCGAGATCGGAAAGGTCGTGACGATGGCACCCATGCCGTAACCCGCCGCCACCGCGCCCGCCGCAAAGCCGCGGCGATCGGGGAACCAGCGCACCATGAGGCCGACCACACCCACATAGACGATACCCGTGCCCAGCCCGCCGACGAGACCATACGTGAGATACAGCATCGACGTGCTCGTGACCATCGACGCCAGCACCCAGCTCAGGCCCGACATCACCGTGCCGAGCGAGATCAGCAGGCGCGGTCCGAAGCGGTCGATCAGCTTGCCCTGAAACGGCGAAAAGAACGTCTGCAAAATGATGAGCAGCGAGAACGTCACCTGCAATTCGGGCAGCGGCACGCCGAGCTTCGCCGACAACGGTTTGGTCAGGAGCGTCCACACATATTGCGGGCTGGAAATCGCCATCATGCAGAGCAGGCCCAGACCAAGCTGAAGCCAGCGATTGTGCGCGGCCACAGCGGGCGCATTGGCGGCCGCATGGTCTTGCAGCGTCTGGATGCGTGTGTTCATATGCACTCCCCGGTTTGATTCGGAATTAAAAGGACGAAAAGCCCCCTCCAGTCCGGCGAAATGCCGGACCGGATGGTGAGACAGCTTCAGTTGCGTGCTGCTGTTTTGTGCCGCTGTTGTGTGCTGCTGTTGTGTGCGCTACCAGCCTGCGGCGGCGCCGTCGCTGCGAGGATCGTGGCCGGCCTCGAACAATCCATCTGGATAACGAACGATTGCGCCGGCGTGGCCCATCGCTTCGTCGTAGGCGGCGAGCACTTCCACGTCGTGGCCGAGCGCGCGCAACGCGTCGACGGTCTGTGCGGGGAAACGCGCTTCGAGCTTCAGCGAGTCGGTGGACTGGCCCCAGGTGCGGCCGAGCAGCCAGCGCGGCGCATCGATTGCGGCCTGCGGATTCCAGCCGAAGTTCGCGATGCGCGAGAACACCGCGCTTTGCGATTGGGGCTGGCCGTCGCCGCCCATGTTGCCGTAGACCATCGTGCGGCCGTCGGCGAACTGGGCGAGCGCCGGATTGAGCGTGTGGAACGGTCGGCGGCCCGGCATGAGCGGATTGAGCGACGACGCATCGAGCGAAAAGCTACAGCCGCGGTTCTGCCAGTTGATGCCCGCGTTCGGCAGCACGATGCCGCTGCCGAACTCGTGATAGATGCTCTGGATGAAGCTGACGGCCACGCCGTCGCGATCGATCACGCCCATCCAGACCGTGTCGCCGGGGCCGCGGCCCTGCCCCCACGGCGCGGCGCGCGACATCGACACCTGGCGTGCCATCGCGTCGAGCGCGGCGGGTTCCAGTTGCGCGGCCGGGTCGATGCGCATGTGGTCGGGATCGGTCACATGCGCGTCGCGCACCTTGAAGGCGAGCTTGGTCGCTTCAACGCACGCGTGCACGAACTCGGGGCCGAGCGGGTCCATGCCGTGCGCCAGCACGCGATCCAGCACGCCGAGAATTAGCAGCGACACGAGGCCCTGCGTGGGCGGCGGCATGTTGTACACGGTGCCGAGCGTGTGCTTGAGCGCGAGCGGCGTACGTTCACGGGCGCGGTGGCGTTCGAGGTCGTCGAGCGTGATGAGCGTTTCCAGCGACGCCAGGTCGCTTGCGATGCTGCGCGCGAGATCGCCGCGATAGAAGTCGTCGAGCCCGGCATCGGCAAGTTGTTGCAGCGTCGCGGCAAGACGCGCATTGGAGAAGCGCTCGCCGGTTTGCGGCGCGCGCGCAGCGGGCATGAAGGTTTGCGCGAAGCCGGGCACGCCTTGCAGTTCAGCGCCTTTGCCCGCGACGCAGTCGGCGTGGCTGCGCGTGACCGGAACGCCGTGCCGGGCGTAGTGAATCGCGTCTTCCAGCAAGCGCGCGACGGTCATCCGGCCGCCGAGCGCGTCTTGCGAGAAGCGCTGAGCGAAGTCCCACCCGGAGACCGTGCCCGCGACCGTGTTGGCCGCGAGCGGGCCGCGCGCCGGAACCGCGGCGAGACCGAGCGAGCGATACGTGTCGATGTCCGCGCGCATCGCCGCCGCGCCGCACGCCTCGATGCCGACGGGTGCGTGGCCGGGGCGCGAGATCAGCCAGAAGCCGTCCCCGCCGATGCTGTTCATGTGCGGATAGACCACCGCGATGGTCGCCGCGGCGGCGATCATCGCTTCGACCGCGTTGCCGCCTTCGCGCAGCACGGCGAGCGCGCTTTGCGACGCAAGCGCATGCGGGGCGACCGCCATGCCGCGCGAACCGCGTGTGGGATTGAGTGTGCTGGCCGCGCCGTGCGCGTTTGCTGCGGAGACTTCGAGAGGCATTGACGTTTCCTTGTATACAACGAAATTCGTCAAAGCCAGATCCGTGCCAGTCCCTCGTAAAAACCCTGATAAGGCCTGCCAGGCAAGGCTTTCAGCGCCACGGCACGAGACGCGTGGCGTCGCCGTGCAATGCCGTCAGATGGTGCGCCGAGGCCGCGCCGGTGCCTGAGCGGTGGCATTGCGCCCCGTCTCGGTGCGCGCCGCGAGCAGCCGCTGCATGGTGAGGCCGTTCACGCTGGCCTGGCTGCCGCCGATGTGACGCGAGACCAGTTCGACGCTCAGCGCGCTGTCGCCACGGCGAATGGCGTCGAGAATGGCCGCATGCTCCTCGTAGGTTTCAGCAATGCCGTCGCCGTGCACGAGATCGAGGCGGCGCACGACACGGATGCGGTCGGTGACGCGCCGCATCGTCGAGGTCAGTTCGTCGTTGCCCGCGGCCTCGACCAGCGCGTGATGCAGCGCTTCGTCGAGTTCGACGAGCTTGCGGCCATCGGCAATGCGCTGCGTGCGGCCGACCTTCCAGACACGATCGAGCGCATCGAGCAGTAAATGGAGCCCGGCTTGCGGCGCTTCGCCGTTGCAGAGCTTGCGCACGGCGAAGGTTTCGATCATCTGGCGCATTTCGTAGAGGTCGTCGAAGCGCTTGTTGTCGATCGGCACGACTTCCCAGCCGCCGCGCACGTAGCCCTGCATCAGGCCATCGCTTTGCAGGCGCTGCAACGCTTCGCGCGCGGGCGTGCGGGAAACCGCGAAGCGCTCCGCGATCGCGCCTTCCGTGAGCCGGTCGCCCGGCAGGAGGTGCATGTCGAAGATTTCGTCGCGCAGCGTGTAGTAGACGCGATCCGCCCGCGAAAGCGCGGCGTCCGGCGCCATCGCGAGGCTTTGGTCCAGCGTCATGTTCGGCTTGATGTCGGGCATGGTTGGAAAGCTTATCAAAGGAGCCTGCGCGACAGAAAAGAATCGCGATCCCGAAATCGGGCTCGCGATGATCGAGGGGATGTTGGGTGCGGGATCGCGCGCGCGGCGCTCAGTAACCGCCGCCCGAGGAATTGCCTGAAGTGCTCGATGCACTGTCGGCGTTCCGGTTCATGTCGCCCGCGGCCGCGAGCCCTGAAACCGCGCTCATTGCGAGGCAGACGAGACAGGCTAGAAGAATCCGATACCGCTTCATGGTGATCTCCTGGTGAGGATGCCGAACCGCCGGTACATTGTGGACGCATTGCGCGGCTCGTCGCGAATGAAAACGTCTACATCGCCATAAACGGGGCACACCGGCGCCTTATTCCTCGTGAGCAACAACGATGCCTGTGCGGCTGAATAAACGGCGTTGCCTGGCGCTCTCTTTTATCTATCCAGTTCAACCATTGAGGCACGGACGATCACACGGGAGACGCGCCCTGCTTCGCGGGAATAAACCGCGCGCGTGGATCGTTCTTTGACCGTCAAGGTCTTTGGACAGAGCGAGGGATACGGTCATGAAGTCGCTAACGGAAACATTCGGAGATGTATCCGGCGTCGTAGCATGCTGCGCGGCCATCGTGACGCTCGTGTCATGCGGAGGCGGCTCCGGTTCAAGCAATGCCGGACCGCCCGTTCAGTCGTCGTTCGCCGTAACGGCCCTCGTGTCCGATGGTGCGGTGCCCGCCGCTCACATTGACGCGCATCTGAAAAACCCCTGGGGCGTCGCCTTCAATCCGCAAGGGTTCGCCTGGGTCGCGGACAACGGCACCAACGTCGCGACGCTCTATGACGGCAGCGGCACGCCACAATCGCTCGTCGTCGTGATTCCCGACGGCAAGAACGGCACGGCATCGCCCACGGGCATCGTCTTCAACGGCACGCAAAGCTTCGTCGTCGCGGAAAACGGCAAGTCCGGCGTCGCCGCGTTCATTTTTGCGGGGGAAGGCGGCACCATCACCGCGTGGGCGCCCACGGTGGCGCCAACCAGCGCGTTCGTCATGTACGACGACGGCGCGGGCGGCGCCGTGTACAAGGGTCTCGCGCTCGCCGCGATGAACAACAACACCTTCCTTTACGCCACCGACTTCCATAACAACAAGATCGATGTCTTCAATGCGTCCTTCGCGAAGGTCCCGATGACCGGCGCGTTCACGGACCCGGCGATTCCGGCGGGTTTCGCGCCGTTCGGCATTCAGGCGATTGGCGCGAATCTGTTCGTCACCTACGCCATGCAAGACCCGGCCAGGCATGACGATGTCGCGGGAGCGGGGCGCGGCATGGTCGATGTGTACGACACCGCAGGCAACCTCAAGCAACACTTCGTAACGGGCGGCCCGTTGAACGCGCCGTGGGGCGTGGCGCAAGCGCCCGGCAACTTCGGCACGATGAGCGGCGCGATACTGATCGGCAACTTCGGCGACGGGACGATCAACGCATTCAATGCATCGAATGGCCTGTTCATGGGGCCGCTCAACGGGGCGAACGGGAGCCCGGTTGTCGAAAACGGCGTGTGGGGTATCGCGTTCGGCAACGACCTCAGCAATCAACCGTCCAATACGCTATTTTTCGCGGCGGGGCCGAATAACGAAGCCAATGGCGTCTACGGAAGAATCGATCTGAATACGACAGCGAATTCAGGGACGAGCACGGGTTCAGGCACAGGTTCAGGCACAGGTTCAAGCACCGGCTCGGGCACGGGAGGCGCAATGGGCATGTAGCGCCGACCTCGCATTCGCGCACCGCCGCGCTCCATGCGAGGGCGGCCTGCGTGCGCGTCGTCAATAGACGTGATCGGCCTTCACTGCCTTGACCTTGCGAATCAACCCAAACGGAAGCTAGGCGCAAATCCGCGGCATCGCGGCCCGTCTGATCGGTGAATTTCTGGAACAGGCAGACGATGCACGTGTGCCTGTTGCGTTAAGCGTTCTAAAAGGGAATCCTGCAATCAACCTTTACCGGCGCCTGGGATTTCAGGTCGTCAATACGACTGACACGTCATGGCAAATGCGGCGGCAGTGCGCGGCAGCCGGTCACGAGCGGTAGTTAGATTTCTAGTCGAGCATCCATAGAGGCTCAAAGACCTGGCTTGACAACAATCTTGCCAATAACCCGCCCGGATTCTTGCGATTCGTGTGCCTGAACAATGTCGTCGAGCGGCACTGCATCCCTATCGTCGGTGCATACGCACCGTCCGCGAGACAGCGGCTGATCGCTGAAACGGCTGCGGACTTTGCAGCCGTCGGCACTGTGTAAATGTAGACGAACCGGAATGTGCAGCCTGCGATCATCGCCTTGAGCAGAGGAAGGGCCAACTGGTCATCGGCAGATCCGACGGCATAGGCGCTGATGACGCCGCCATTAGCCAGGCAGTCCATATCGGTAGCGAGGTTCTCTTGCAGACCGACCTCCACGATACGATCGACCCCGCGCTGCCCTGTTGCCAACTTCACGATCTCCGCCACATCTTCCGAGCGTCGATTGATGACAAGGTCGGCACCCGCGCGTCGCGCGGCGTGCGCCTGGTCCGGCGTTGAAACGGTCGTCGCGACCCAGGCGCCAGCCCATTTGGCCAGCAGGATTGCCGCGGTTCCGACGGCCCCCGCGCCGCCCTGAACGAGTATGGCGCGCCCCTTGATGTCGCCGTCCGCAAAGAGGCAGCGATGAGCCGTGAGTGCGGGAACGCCCAGACAGGCGCCAATCTCAAACGAAACGTTGTCGGGCAAAAGAACCGCTTGCGATACCGGCACGACGGCATAATCGGCCGCCGTGCCAAACGCGCGACGATACTGCGCTTCGAACAGCCATACCCGCTCGCCAATACGTGTCGGCGCAACACCGCTTCCCACTGCGTCGATCACTCCGGCGCCGTCTTGATGCGGAATGATCAACGGGTAGGTCGCCGGGCTGGAGAAGCCGGTACGCGCCTTGATATCGCTGGGATTCAAACCGGACGCATGGATGCGCACACGGACTTCGCCAGGCCCCGGTTGCGGGACCGGGAAATCTCGCAGCCTCAGCACTTCGGAAGCCTTACCCTGTCGTTCGTAATATGCGGCCTTCATCTATCCGACTCCTTGAATCATCACGGTCATGCGCTGCGCGACTGCCAGCGCAATTGAGCCGAAACTATCGGAGGCCGACCGTTTTTGTACAAGAAGGCACATCTTTGATATATAGGGATAAAAAGTATCCTATTGGGAGCCAGCATGGCCTCTTCGGTCACCACGTATCAGTGCTCGGTCGCCGCCACCGTCGACGTTGCGGGCGGAAAATGGAAACCGCTGATCGTTCACTACTTGATGAACGGCACCAAACGGTTCGGTGAATTGCGCCGCCTGATCGGAACGGTCACGCAGCGCTCCTTGACGCTCCAGCTTCGCGAACTCGAACTGGACGGCATCGTGACCCGCGAGGTCTTCGCGGAGGTTCCGCCGCGTGTCGAGTACACGCTCACCGAGTTCGGAAAAACGCTCGCGCCCGTTCTCGATGCGATGAAGCAATGGGGCGACGCCTATATCGAACGGCTTGAGCAGCCAGTGGGTCGGTAGGGGCGCCCCCTACAAGGCAAGCGTCTAGAAGTCCGCTGACGCCGACACCCAGAACGTACGCGGCATACCGCTGATCACATAACCGGTCGGGTTGGCCTGCCAGTAATACCGGTTGAAGAGATTCGTGACGTTGGCCCGGAGCGTGATGTCACGACCGCCGATCCTCGTCGTGTAACGGCCGCCCAGATCGACGCGCGTCCAGCTCGGCACGTGCTGGAGGTTATCCTGGCTCACATAGGCTTCGCCGGTATAAATCAGCCGGCCCGTGAGCGTGAATCCCGGCATGAAAGGGGTGTCCCATTCGGCCCCGACGTTGGCCTGCCATGCGGGTGCGCCGACGGCGTGATTGCCGTCATATGCGCCGCCCTGCGTGCGCTCGAGTTTCGCATCGAGCCAGGTCACGCCGCCCAGCACGCGAACACGCGGGCCAAGCTCGCCGAAGCCGGACAGCTCGATGCCCTGGTTGCGCTGTTCGCCATCGAGGCTGTAGATCTTCGTGACCGGATCGACGATACCGCTCGGCACCTTGATCCGGAAAACGCTCAAGGTCGCGCCGAAATGGCCGAGATCGAGTTTCGAGCCGATTTCGACCTGCTTCGACTTGTATGGCGCGAACACGGCGTTCGGGTTGGCCGCGTCGGCGGGCGGCGCGGTGCCGGGCGTCAGCGCCTCGATATAGTTCGCGTAGAACGACAACCGGTCGAGCGGCTGAACGACGAGCGCCACCGAGGGCGTCGTGGCCGACTGGTTGTAGTGGTAAGTCGTGGCGCCCGACGTCGCGTAGTTGTTGCTGTCGATCCACTGCTGCCGCACGCCGAGCGTGAGTTGCACGAGTCCGCGCCAGGCGGAGACGGTATCGGCCACGCCAACGCTGCGCAGCGTCTGCGAACTGTTCCTGGCCTCGGGCGAAGACGAAATCGCGGGGCCTGGGTCCGCGAGGCGCGTGGGTGAATAGATGTTCGTCAGATAGCTGCCGTAGACGGTCTGCCCGAACCACGTCGTCTGCTGCAAGGTATTCCCGCTCACCACGAACTGATGATCGAGCGCGCCCGTCCGGAACTTCGCGCGCGCGCCCGCTTCGGCGGAAACGGCGCGTGACCTGCCTTCCTGATAGCGCGAGGTGGACAGCGCGTCGCCTTGCGCATCGAGCAGCGTCGCGCCCGGATCTTCTAGCTTGTCATAGCCGAACTGGTTTGCGCCCACGGCGCCAAACAACGTCACATTCGAAGTCAGGTCGTACTCCGCACGCCCCATCGCGGTCAGGCTGTGAGAGTTCGAATACGAGAAGTTCTGGGCGAGATTGATCCGCGGGTCCGGCGCGGCCGGCATCGCAATCCCGGCGAGCGGCGTATAGCCACGCGCCGCCGCGCGCATGTAGTCCTCCTGATAAATCACGTCGCCGGACACGCGCAGGCGCTGGCCGCGATAGTCCATGCCGAGCGAGAGCGCGTTGCCTCTCCTCGACTGCTCGTCGATTCCCGTGTCGCCGTCGCGATGCGCGGCGTTGATGCGCACGCCAAACTCGCCGTTCGCACCGTAACGCCGGGCGATATCGGCGTGCGCGCCGAACACGGAGTCCGACACGTACTCGCCCGTCACACGCGTAAGCGGCGTGTCGTCCGCGCGCTTCGTCACGATGTTCACGCTGCCGCCGACGCTGCCCTGCGGCAACATCCCGTTGAGCAGGGCGCCCGCTCCCTTGAGAATCTCCACGCGCTCCACCGGATCGGGACCGACCCGGTAGTTCGGCACGAGCCCGTAGAGACCGTTGAGCGACATCTCGCTGTTCTCGACCCGCAGTCCGCGTATCGTCAGTGCGTCGTAGCGGTTGCTGCTGTCGATCGCCGCGCGCACGGAGGGGTCCGTGGTCGTGAGCAGTTCCGCCACGCTCGTCGATTGCTCGTCGCGTATGAGCTTCTCCGTGTAGCTCGCCACGCTGAACGGCGTGTCCATGTAGTCGCGCTCGCCCAGCATGCCCAGGCTCGCGCCACGGGCGACCTGACCGCCGGCGAAGGGCGCGCTCAGCGGATCGCCGGCGCCTTTGCCGACCACCACCACGGCGGGCAGCAACGCCTCGGGCGTCGTGGCCGACACGGCGCGCAGCGAATAGCTGCCGTCGTTTTGGCGGACCGCTTCGAGGCCCGTGCCCGACAACAGCCTGCGAAACGCTTCGTCGACGGAATACGCGCCCGCAACACCGCCGCTGACTTTCCCGGCGGTCAATTCGCCCGGCGCGCCCAGCAGCACGTCGGCCTGGTCGGCGAGGCGGTTCAGCGCCCCTGCGAGCGGACCCGCCGGCACATCGTAGTGACGACGGGCCTCGGACGTGGCCGCGCTCGCGGCGGGCTCGGCCCAGGCGCAGGTGGCGGAGCCCGCGAGCAGCGCGCTCAGCACGGCCGCGCTCATGACGGCGGGAACCGGGCGGCGCGTCATGGCGGGCACGCGGGATGGGTTTCGGGTGCGAAAAATCGGGCCGGACGAAGTCCGGTCCTGGTGTGACGGCTGGCGACGCATGGAACGCTGGGTCCTCAAGATGGAGATGGATTCAGGAAACCCATCGCCCCTGCGCGCCGCCCGCGATGTTGCGTCGCGAGCGTGTCGTTGAAGGTCCGATGAGTCCTCTTTCATCTACACATCGAACGAGGCCAGCAAATGCGAACTCGATTTCGGAATTTTTTTTGCACCGGGCGTTATCGAGGCTCGATCGTCGTCCACCAGGGCAGCGTTCTGCGCACGGCAACCGGCAGATCGCGCGCGAGCATGGCGAGCACCTGATCCGGATTGCCGGCCGGGTAGCGGCCGACGACCCGGATGCCCGCCACGCGCGGGTCCACGCCAATGTGGCCGCGCCGGTAGCGTGCGAGCTCGGCAATCAGGTCGCTCAGCGGGATGTCTTCCGCCAGGATGATGCCGCGCGACCACGCTTCGCGGGCGCGATCGGCGGCCACCGCGTCCGATATCGCGTCGGGCGTGAACTGCCGTTGCTGACCGGCGGGCACGCGCGCCGTGATGCCCGAACGCGTGCGGATCTCCACGAGCCCGTCGAAGACGCTCAGACGCGTGAACGCGGCCGTCTCGCGCACCGTGAAGCGTGTGCCGAGGGCCTGCATCGTCCCGTCACGGCTTTCGACGTAGAAGGGGCGACCACGCGCATCCTTTGCCGTGTCGACCAGGATTTCGCCCGCGTTCAGGGTCAGCAGGCGGCGCTCGGCGTTGTAATCGACATCGAGCGCACTGTCCGTGTTGAGCCACACGCGCGTGCCGTCGGCCAGCACGACATCGCGCCGCTCACCCGTTTGCGTGCGATAGTCCGACCGCCATGCCACCACGAGACCGGGCAGCGGCGAGCACCGCCAGCCCAGCCAGGCGGCCGCGCCCGTCGCGCCGAGCGCCGCAAGACTCGCCAGCGTCCGCCGCCGGCCGCTCGAAGGCTTTGCCGCATGCCGTGCCGAAACGCGCAACGCCGTAACGGCCGCCTCGCGCTCGCCCGGCGCCTGGACGCGCAGCGGCGCGAACCGGCGGCTGACCGACTCGATATGCGCCCACGCCCGGCGATGTTCGGGACGCGCTTCGAGCCAGGCGGCCCAGGCTTCGCGCCGCTCGTCGTTGTCGCCCTCGGCGTAGAGCGCGGCGTACCAGTTGGCGGCCTGCTCCAGACTGTCGAAATCGGCTTCGACGCAGTCGTCGGCGGCAGAAGACGATGCCGTGGAACGCATGCCCTAGCGCGCGAGGCCCGTTTCGATCAGCGCCAGATGGAGCATCGCCTGAGCGAGGTACTTCTGGATCATGCGTTCCGAGACGCCAAGCTCGCCGGCGATTTCGCGCGTGGACAAGCCGTGGATCTGCGCCATGACGAACGCCGTGCGCACCTTCTCCGGCAAACGGCCAATCAGCGCGCCAATTTCCATCAACGATTCGACGACGATGGCGCGATGCTCCGGCGAGGGCTCGAAGGGCTCGGGCAGCGCCGCCAGCGTGTCGAGCCATGCCTGCTCGACCTGGCGCCTGCGCCACAGATCCACGCACAGGCCTTGCGCCATCGTGCGCAGATAGGCCCGCGCCTCGCCAGGATGGCCGAAGCGCCGGGGCGCGGGCTTCACGATCAGGCGCAGGAAGGCGTCGTGAGCGAGATCCGCCGCATCGGCGGCGTCCCCGAGGCGGCGGCGCAGCCACGCCTGCAACCAGCCGTGGTGCGCCTCGTAGAGCGCATGCACCTCGCAGTGCTCGATGGGTTCGACGGCGGTCATGAAGCGGCAGCGAAGGGGTCCGAAAAGGGGGGGCGAAAGCGCGTCGCCCCGGAAATAGAATGAAACTTATTCTCGTTTGCCGCATTCTGTCAAGTTAATTGAGAATCATTCTCAAATCGCTTGACACAATCTTACATATGTAAATAATTCGCATTCACCGCTTCAGCCGGTGCGCTCGCCGCTCGTTGCACGAGCAACTTTCGCGCATCGACCCGCTGCCGCAGCGCGGGCCAACCGCACACGCTCTCGTTACGCCAGAAACAGAATCACAGCCGGGACACACGTCTACGATCAGGACTACCAATAAAATGATTCAGCAAGACATCGCCACGCGCCTCCCCTGCCTTCCCCGCCTCTCGGCACACACGATCGCCGTGCGGCTCGCTTTCGCCAGCGCACTCACGTTGGCCACGGCGACGGCCGTTCATGCGCAGGAATCCACCCAGGCCGCGAAGGATACGCAGGAGGAGTTGCCCGCTGTCGTCGTCAAGGCCCAGGCGCAGCCCGACGAACTGCCCGCGCCCTATGCGGGCGGCCAGGTGGCAAAGGGCGCCCGTGTCGGGCTACTGGGCAACAAGAACGTGATGGACACGCCGTTCAGCGTGAGCACCTACACCGCGAAGCGCGTGCAGGACCAACAGGCCGCCACGCTCGCCGACGTGCTGAACAAGGACCCGTCCATCCGCTTCACGGGCCAGACGGGCGGCGTGACCGATTCGTTCTTTATCCGCGGCTTTCCCGTCAACGAAGGCAACATCAGCGAATTCGCGTTCGACGGCGTCTACGGCGTGGTGCCGAACTATCACGTGTTTCCCGAGTACGTCGAGCGCGTGGAAGTCATCAAGGGGCCCGCCGCCCTGCTTTACGGCATGTCGCCCAACAGCGGCGTGGGCGGCGTCGTGAACATCGTCCCGAAGCGGCCGCTGGCGCAGGACTTGACGCGTGTGGGCATCGATTACACCTCGGATGCGCAGGTCGGCGGGAATGTCGATATCAGCCGGCGATTCGGCAACGACAAGCAGTTTGGCGTTCGCTTCAACGGCCTGCATCGTCAGGGCGGCACGGCGCTCGACAACCAGTCCTCGCGCTCGGAGGTCGGGGCGCTCTCGCTCGACTACCAGGGCGAACGCTTGCGCGCGACACTCGACTTCATCGAGCAGTACCAGTGGATCGATGCGCCCACACGGCCGTTCCTGATCGCATCGGGCCTTGCGGTGCCGCAGGCGCCCGATGGCGCGCGCAACGTCACGCAGGCGTGGGGCTGGTGGAAGTCGCTCGATCAGTCCGTGCTGTTGCACACCGAGTACGACGCGAGCCGCAGCGTGACCGTCTTCGCGGACGCGGGCACCGCGAAAACCGATGTCTCGCGTCTGTCCGACCAGACGCCGACGATCCTGAACGCGGCGGGCGACACGCGCTCGACCCCGCAAAACTGGAAATTCCAGGTCAATCGCTGGAGCGCCGACACGGGCGCGCGCGCGCATTTCGACACGGGCCCGGTCTCGCACTCGGTCACGTTGATGGCGAGCATTTACGGCGATCGCATCGCCAACGGCAGCAACTCGGGCTCGGCCATTCTCTCGAACATCTATGCGCCGGTCGCAAGCCCGGAGCAGGCCATCGCCTCGCCCTCCCGCGTGGCGAAGGTCTCGTCCTCGCTGCTCTATGGCGTGGCGCTCGCCGATACGCTGAGCGTCCTCAACGACCGCGTGCAACTGACGGCCGGCGTACGGCAGCAACAGGTCCAGTCGGACAACTTCAACACGACTACGGGCGCGAAAACCTCCTCGTACGACAAGGGCGCCGTAACGCCGCTCGTGGGCATCGTCTTCAAGCCGATCGAGCACGTCTCGCTTTACGCCAACTATGTCGAAGGCCTGAGCCGCGGCGACATCGCCCCGACCACGGCGTCGAACGCCGGTCAGGTGTTCGCGCCATACAAGGCCCGCCAGGAGGAAGTCGGCGTGAAGCTCGACTACCACAGCCTGCTGGCGACGCTCGCGGCGTTCCGCATCACGAAGCCGAGCGGCCAGCTCTACGGCACCGTCTACGCGGTCGACAGCGAGCAGCGCAATCAGGGGCTCGAAATGACGTTCGCGGGGGAACCCGTCAAGGGCGTTCGTCTGCTCGGCGGCGTCACGTACCTCAGCGCCGAGCTCACGAAGACGAACAGCGCGTCGACGCTGGGCAACCGGCCGGTCGGCGTGCCCCGCTGGATGGCCAATGTCGGCACCGAGTGGGATTTGCCGTGGGTGCGCGGACTCACCCTGACGGGCGGCGTGAACTTCACGGGCCAGGAATACTTCGACCAGGCCAACACGCAGTCGGTGCCGTCGTGGACAACGGTCGATCTGGGCGCACGCTATACGACCGCGGTTCACGGCAAAACGACGACCGTGCGCGCCGGATTGCTCAACGCGTTCAACCGCAAGTACTGGTCGGGCGTGGCTTCCTACGGCACGATTTCGCTCGGCTCGCCGCGCACCGTGTTCGCCTCCGCCTCGGTTGATTTTTGATGCGATGGCGTCCTTCCGGCGCCCTTCCGGCGCCCTGCTGGCGTCATACGAAAGGGGTACCATGGGAAAGACGTCGAACGCCTGGCTCATCCCTGCCTGCGCGTGGAACGTCTCACTGGCCAGGAGTTCCGCCATGATCCTGTATCACTCCACGCCCGATTCGCCGGTTATTGAAATATCCGTCGAAGGCAAAATCACCGACCACGAACTGCGCGAAGCCATCGAGCACATGCGTGGCGATCTCGAACTGAATGGCAAGACCCGCGTGCTCGAACGCATCGAGCATTTCAGCGGCATCGAAGCGAAGGCGCTGTGGACCGACATGACGCTCGGCGTTGCCGTCGCCCGCAAGGTTTCACGCGCCGCGGTGGTGGCCGACGCGGCATGGATTCGCGCCTCGATGCATCTGGCGCGGTTCTTTACGAAGGCTGAAATCAAGGCGTTCCACGTCGACGAGCTGGAACAGGCGCGCGCGTGGATTAACGCCTGACGGTCGGATCCAGCCGGCAGCACAGGACAGAGGGCGGGCCATATCTTTTGCCCGATCTCGCCCGGGAAGGCATCGACTGCGTAGTGCGAATTGGCGCCTTGCAGGATTACAGCGGCGCGTAGGTCTTTCCACGCACCATCAACGTCGCGCAGGTCACGCAAATCCAGCGCACCTCGTTCTCCGACGTGCGCCAAAGAAACCGAAAATGGCATTTATGCATGGATGCCTTCCCATCACGAAAATCTGCATTGCCCGGGGCTTTCCAGGCTGCCTGGCGTGCGCGTGTCACCTTTTCCCGTGACCGCGAGCGCTACGTCCGTCCGCTTTCGAGAAGCAGCATCGCAATGAGCGATATGAGGGAAAGTACGAACAGAGACACGCCAAAGACGATCAGCAGACGATTCATCGCGTCGGTTATTGCTTCAAGGATGCCGATCTTATGCGAGGAAGGCTTAGGAAAGCCTTAACTGACCCGGCTTCCCCGCGTGAAATACGCCCCTTCAGTTAGCTTTCCGTAATAAATGCGCCGCTGCCGCCATTGACTGGCATCGCGCTTCCATTTTTCTTTCGATACGCCTTCACATGGCGCCCGGCGGCCAAAGCCGGGATATAAAGCGACTACTACATACTGCGTTGCCGGGAGCAGATTGTCATGATCTGCTGAACCGCACCGTTGTCTTCCACGCCGGGCAAAGCATGCAGCAGGCACGTGTAATACTTCTTTTCGCGCGGCAGCGTCATCGCGCCACCGCGATACAGTTTGTCGCAGGCGTTGCGCAGCACCCCTACGTTGGCAGAATTCCGGCTGTTTTTTAATGCGTGCAATACACACTGGTCGTAGGCCGCCGGGCCATTCGCATAGGCTTGGGCGAGCAGCGGCGTCATGAGCGCCGCAAGCGCGATCATGCGAAGTCGCAACATGTTCGGATTCCTTGTTATTGTGGTTGGAATGGGCGGTGCGCGCGCCATCATGCATTTTCTGGACGGGTGATGGGCACACCGCCTTCGGAATGCGGGCTTACCTTGCGGCCTCCTTGCCTACCGCCCCGCATTCGTACCGGTGAGTTAGCGGGTCCGCTTTGCAGGCCATCGGTCCGTGGTTGTCAAAATGAACGGCCGCGCGGTCGTTTCCACGCGCGCCGGGGGCGCGCGCCGACGAACGTGGGCGATCGATCATGTTCTGCGTTCGCATCGCATCTGCCGCGGAGGTCTCGCGTTGCTGCTGCGTCTGTCGCTCGCCCTTCGCCATCCCCTGATTGAACTGCGAGCTGAAGCTTCCGGTGTGGTCCTGGCGCGGCGCGTGCGGCGCGCGCGTGGGGTCTGTGCCGCGGCCGTACGTGCCAGGCGACGAATTGCGAATGCTCTCCAGGTCGCCATATGACTGCGCGGCGGCCGATCCGCTCACGCACAGGCAAACGAAGGCTTTGCCGATCAGCAACCACGGCTTGCGGGAAAAATCCGGTCTCATGCTTATACCCCCTTGTACGCCTGATACCCCTGATACGCCGACCCAAAAGATCGGCGTATTCATCGATTTGTTATTGGACCATGTCGCGCAACTTCTTCAGCACCGCTTCTGCCTGTGCGGGATCGGTGTATGTCGTCGCCGTTTGCGTTTGCGCGTTCGCCGCCACGCCGCTGGCCGCCGTTGCAGTTTGTGTGCCTGCGGGCAAGCCTTTCCCCACGCAAATGGTATCGGCCGGAGGCAACGAACCGTTGAGCAGGTAATCAACCGCGTAGCCCAGGACACATGTGCTATCGGTAAACAGTGCGCCGTGGCTGTAATCGGTGTCCTGAATCAGGAGCCTTGAACCCTTCAACAGGGCGGCCGTCGCGCGTGCCCCCGCCAGCGGCGTGGCGCCGTCGTTCTCGTCCTCCAGCAGAAGCATCGGCAAATTCGCCGCGCGCTCGAAGGGCAATGCCTTTCGCGCCGTGAACGGCCAGTACAGACAGGGAACCGAGGAAACACTGCCGCCTCTCAGTGGAGCAGACTGTGCGAGCGAATTTCCCAGATCCGTCCAATACTGTTGATCCCGGTGGGTCAAGGCGCCGTCATTGCAGGTGACCGCCGCATTGGCAGCCGCGCCAACGGCCAGTCCTACCGGCTTTGTGCTGCCCGAGGAAGATGCAACGTACGCGTCGACTGCGCCCGCGGCGATCTCGTGCGCGCGCGCTTCCATGCGTTCGCTTGCCTGTGGAAGGAATTGCCGCCCGTCGACTGCACTCTTGAGCTCGCGTGGAGACATCGCCGGGTTCGCCGCAAGCAAGTCGATTATCCCGTTGACCACCGCCATATAAGTGACGACCCCGTCAATCTGGCTCTGAGCAAACAGCGAGTGATACACGGCGCCTCCGAGCCAGCTTGTGAGCCACGCCGGACCGCGCCTGGAAATGCTCCTGACATCATCCACGCTCGCACCCAGTCCAAAGAGATCGTCATGGGATGCCACGTAGGGCGCCACGATCCCATCCAGAACATGCTGCAACGCCGGGGCCTGCGCGGGCGCATACTCGACAAGAGGAAGGGTGATATCCACGACACTGTCCAGTACCATCCGGCCAGTGCGATCTGGAAACAGGCTCGCATAGCCCGCCCCCAGTGTCGTCCCGTACGACGTACCGAAGTAGTTCAGCTTGTCGTAGCCCAGCGCGGCACGCATCACCTCCATGTCCCGTGCCGTGTATTCGGTATTGATATACGGCGTCAATGGCGTACCGCCACACGCCGCCGCCTCCGCGCGGGCGTCGTCAACGAGTGCATCGATAGCCGCAGCGGAACGATCCGTGTAAACCGTAAGGGCAGGGCCGGCCGCTATCGAGCTGCAAACCAGTTGAACGCTGGACCCCACGCCGCGTGGGTCAAAGCCGATCACGTCATAGGAGTCGGAAAGTTGCAGCAGTTTCGCGCCCACCGAATCGGACGGGTTACCGATCAGCAGCAACTGACTCACATCCAAAGCCTCGTTGAGGCCGCTTACGCCGGGGCCGCCGGGATTCGTCCAGATGGCGCCCAGACGGCTCTCGGGTTTGCCCGCGCTCACCTTCAGGACGCCAATGCCCACGCTGCCTTTCGAAAGGTCGTCGTAGTCGAGCGGCACATTCATCGTCGCGCAACGTGTTCTAGCCGATAGCTGGCTCAGCGCCCCCTGGTCGAGTCCGCTGAAATAGTCCGAACTACAGTCATGCCACGCGACCGCCTGTGTGTAGTACGGCGCGAGCGCCGTGTCGGCGCCGGTGTCGGTTGATCCCCCGCTGCAACCGTACAGTCCAGACACACTGAGAAGAAGAGCAAAGAATCCCAGGCTTTCTAGTTTTTTATTCATGGCCCCGACAAGCTTGTTATGCGTTATGTTTTACTGGAAAGCAAAGCCGCTCATGCAGAGCCGGCGTGCGACACCTCTGCCTTCATTTCCCGGTTATAGTCATTGGTACTCCGAACGGTACGAGGCGCGACCACCCCGTTTCGTTGCTCCACGATCCCCATGAATGCAACGCCCAAGGCCGACAGGACGAAGACGCCGTGGATGATGGTCTGCCACATGATGCCGGCCGGGGTGATGAGCGCCGCGGGCGTACCCAGGCTGCCGGCCTCGATAAACGTGCTCAGCAACTGGATCGATGAAATCCCCACGATAGACATGGCCAGCTTGACCTTGAGCAGGCTTGCATTCACGTGGCTCAGCCATTCGGGCTGATCGGGGTGGCCGCCCAGACGAAGACGCGAGACGAAGGTTTCGTAGCCCCCGACGATCACCATGATCAGCAGGTTCGAGATCATCACCACGTCGATCAGGCCCAGCACCATCAGCATGGTTTCCTGCTCGCTGAAGCCGGCGACGTGGGATACCAGGTGCCAGAGATCCCTCAGGAACAGCACCACATAGACGCACTGGGCCACGATCAGGCCCATGTACAGCGGCAACTGCAACCAGCGCGAGCTGAAAATGAAAAGCGACAGCGGCTTGACGTGTGGATTGGATGAGGTCATGAGAAAGTGAGTGCTGCTCCCCGTTCAATTGGAAAGTGGTGAACCCACGGGCCGCAATCCGTTGACCGGATCGAACAGGCGATACGCCGGTCGTCGCATTCCATGCAGGCCGTATTCACGTTCGAGGGTTCGCTGTTGATGAGCCGAAAAAAGAAACCCGCACAAGCAGCACGCCCAGCGGGTTTTTCAACACACACGCCGCTACGCGGGAACGCGCACCGACGCTTTACCGCTTTCCACGCCCTTCAATCGTCGACTCGGGGCGCGAGGAATACGGGAGCATGCAACGATCAAGCGCTGGCATCGCGCGTGTCTCGCGTGTCTCCCGCCGGATCGAATCGGGCTTGACACGGCTTCAGCACAGGTAGAATGCACACACCCCCGGGTTCCGAAAAGATTATGCAAAGTGTGGGCGAGCGCACATATCACTGAAACCTGGTATTTTGCGACCACCCCCTTCAAAAACCCGTTAGGGACAGCGATTATCGTGATCCGATAGATTGACTCGACTAAATCGTCATGACGACCTCTCCTGAAGACAGTGCCGAATCCATGCTGGTGCGCACGCTTGCGGCCGATCTCGTGCTTCCCGCGCCCGTGCTGCTGGTCGAGGACGATCCGCTCGTGTGCCGCCGGCTCAAATCGTTGCTCACGCAACTGGGTTACCGGGAAGATGCGCTGGCGTTTGCCGGTTCGCTCGCTCAGGCGCGCGCGTGGCTGGCCGATCAGCCGGTCGCGCTGGCGCTGGTGGACCTCGGCCTGCCCGACGGCAGCGGTGTCGACCTGATCGCCGAACTGCATGCGGCGGACCCTGGCCTGCCCGTTCTGGTCGTCTCCGCCTGGAGCACGCAGGACGCGATCCTGGCGTCCCTGCGCGCCGGGGCGGTCGGCTATGTGCTCAAGGAGCGCGACGACATGGAGATCGCACTCGCGCTGCGCAGCGTGCTGCGAGGCGGCGCGCCGATCGACCCGTTCATGGCACGGCGCATCATCGAGGAGTTGCCCGCAAAGTCGGCGGCGCAGCCGGGAGACGCCGGATTGAGCCAGCGCGAGAGCGAAATTCTTCGCCTCGTGGCCGACGGGCTGAGCAATCGCGATATCGCCGAACGGCTGTTCCTGTCGCGCTACACCGTGGAATGCCACATCAAGCACATCTACCGAAAGCTCGCCGTTTCGTCACGTACCCAGGCCGCGAGTGCCGCGCGTCAGCGAGGCCTGCTGGATTGAGCGCGCTCGCGCGATGGTTCCGCTGGTTGCCGTGGTCGCTCTGGCCGCTGTGGCTTTGCACCGCGACCGCCTGGGCGCAGGCGCAGACCACGCCCGCGACGTGCACGGTGCAGATTCTGGCCGTTCATGCGGCCGAGGCCACCGCAGACGGCGGCAAACCGGCGCCTTCGCAATGGCAGCCTGTCACGCTGCCCGACGAGTGGAGTCGCCGCCACCCCGACTTTGGCGGCGTCAGCCTCTGGTATCGCATCGACTGGCAACGGCGCTGCCCCGCTTCAGCGGCGGGCCCGGTGGCCCTGCTGTCGCAGTCCATCGTCATGGCCGGAGAGATCTTCGTCAACGACCATTTTCTCTGGCGCGACAAGCACCTGAGCGAGCCGCTCTCGCGCAGCTGGAACAAGCCGCGCACCTGGCTCCTGCCCGACGTCTGGCTGCACGACGGAACGAACACGCTGTGGGTGCGCGTGGTCGGTGGCGACGCGCGACAGTCCGTGGGTCTCGGGCCGCTCTTTCTCGGCGAGCCTGAACGCATCCAGCAACAATACGAAGCGCTCCAGTGGAGCCACCGCACCCTGTTCGAGATTAACCTCATCGTCTCGGGCGTCATCGGCGTGCTGTTCTTCGGCATCTGGATCCTGCGCCGCGACCAGAGCTTCTACGGCTGGTACGCCTTCTCGTCGCTGTTCTGGACGATCTTCATCGCCAACGTTCTGGCCACCAGCCCGTGGCCGTTTTCAAACAGCCTGATGGTGACCCGCGTGAACACCATGGCGGCGCTGTTGAGCGTCGCGTGCTTCTGCGTGTTCACCTGGCGCTTTGGCGGACAAACCCGGCCGCGCCTCGAACATGCCTTGTGGGCGGCCAGCGCCGCGTTGCTCGCGGCGCAGGTCGTCGTCCCCGACGCCTGGGTCGGTTACGCGCAACAAGCGGGCTTTTTCAGCGCAACGGCCGCTTTTCTCATCAACTGCCTGCAATTCCCCTTTCATGCGTGGCGCACGCGCCGGCTCGAACATACGTATCTCGCCGTTGCTCTCCTGATCCTGCCCGTCGCCAACATCCACGACTTGCTCGTGCTCAAGGCGATCATCCACACGCACCCGGTCTTTCCGTATGCCAACACGGCGTTGACCTTGTCCCTCGCGGCCATCATGGGCATTCGTCATGCGCGCAATCTGCGCCGCATCGAGCGCTTCCAGCAGGAGCTTGCCGAAGGCATCGCGCAGGCGCGCGGCGAGCTTGCCAGGACCCTGGAGCGCGATCATGCGCTGGCGCTCGCCAACACGCGCTTGCAGGACCGGTTGCAGGTCGCCCACGATCTTCACGACAGCCTGGGCGGCTCGCTCGTCCACATGATGGCATCGGTCGAACAGGGCGCCGCGGCGTTGCAACGGGCGCAGGTTCTCTCCATGCTGAAGTTCATTCGCGACGACTTGCGGCAGACCATCGACAGCAACTCGTCGGCGGGCGTCGCCGTGCCCGCATCGCCGCAAAAGTGGATCGCGCCCTTGCGCCACCGGTTCACGACCTTGTTCGACGAGCTGGGCGTCGACTCCGACTGGCAATTTCCACAGGCCTGGCGCACGCCGCCGAATGCGATGCAGTATCTGGCGCTCACACGGCTGGTCGAGGAGGCGCTGACCAACGTGATCAAGCACAGCCGCGCGCGGCATGTGCGGCTCTGGCTCGCGCAACCCGCTGCTGACGAACTGGTTGTCGGGATCGAGGACGACGGAGTCGGCTTCGACGTGGACGCGGTCCGCCAGGCCGATATCAGCATCGGAATGCGTTCGATGTCGGTGCGTATCGGTCGTGCAGGCGGTGCGCTGGAGGTCGCTTCGGAACCGGGGCGAACCACGTTGAAGGCGCGCATGACAGTGACACGGTCCTGAACGACGCTCAGGGGCTCGCCGTCACCGGCCCTTCCATGATGTCGTGCGGCTTCGGCACCCCGATCCTGATCGCCAATGCGGCGAGCAGCACCATGGCGACGTTGAACCACAACGCGACTGCCGCGGCGAACCGGAGTTGGTCGGGCTGACCGGCCGCCACGGCGCGCACCGGCGAGAGACCGCCCGGCGCCGTTAGCGCGGTGAAGATCGCGGCCGATATCGCGATGCCAAACGCCGTGCCGAGCGACGACGCCATCTTGTAGATGCCCGAAGCCGCACCGGCCCTGGCGTCCGCGACGCTGGACAGCGCAGCGTCAGTGGAAGGCGTCGCGTAGATGCCCAGCCCGGTGCCGAGCAGGGTGAACCCCATAACCGCGATCATGACGTAGCCGGTCGCCGTGACGTATGTGAAGGTCGTGAGCGCGATGCCGGCCGCCGTCATCGCGCAGCCCAGCAACATCGGGCGGCGTGGGCCGCCGCAGCGCTGCTGCATTTTCTCGCCAACGCGAATCGCCACCAGAATGGCCAGCAGGTAGCCCGTTGTCAGCAAGCCCGACTGAAGCGAGGAAAGTCCATAGGCCTCCTGAACGAGAATCAAGACGACCAGCAAAGCCCCGGCGACGCCGTTGAGAAGAAAATTCGACAAGGTGGCGGCCAGGTAGATCGAATTCTCGAAGAACCGAAAATCGACGAACGGGTGAGCGCAGCGACGTTCGGCGTAAATGAATACGCCCAATGCCCCCGCGAATGCGACCGCCAGCGCGAGCACGACAGGACTCGACCAGCCCAGTGTCGCCCCCTGCCCCACCACGACATTGAAAGCGACCATGGCAATGAGCAATGCGATCAAACCGGTCCAGTCGAACGACTGCGTCGCGACTCGCGCATCGCCGCGGCTCTCAGGCGTTCCGCGGATCAGCATCGCGCTTGCCGTTGCAACGATAATTGACATCCAGAAGATCGATCGCCACCCCATCGTCGCATCGACCAGACCGCCCAGCAGCGCGCACAGGCCCGACCCGCCCCACGAGCCGATCGACCAGAAACTCAGCGCCCGCTGCCGCGCCGCGCCGGTGTAATAGGCTTTCATCAGGGCGAGGGTTGCCGGCATGATGCAGGCCGCCGATATGCCTTGAATGATGCGTCCGGCAATCAGGAATATCGCGGTACCGCACGGAGAAGCCGCGATCAGAACCGACCCGATCACGCTCAGCGCCAGTCCCGCGTAAGTCATCCTCACGCGGCCGAAGCGGTCGGCCAACCCGCCCGCTATGACGATAAAGACCCCGGAAAACAGCGCCGTAATGCTCACGGCTATATCGCCGATGCCATTGTCGATCCGCAGTTCCGTGCGCATGACCGGGAGCACGTTGAGCGTGGTCTGGGCGAACAGCCAGAACGTCACGACTGCGAGCACGATTCCCGCGATGAGCCTGTCGTGGCCCTCGTAAGCGGCGGGTTGAAACATCGTGTCGGGCATCGCCATTTTTTTCTCCGCGCGGTTTGGCATCCGTTCAACAACGCGCCTTCAAACGTCCGCCGCCCGACCTCGCCCGAACGTCGACATGCACGACGCTCTGCGCCTGAGGAGAACATCGGGCACGCGTCGGCGTGGTAGTGGTAGTCGTGGTGGCAGAGGGCACGGCAGGCTCACGCCTTGACGGTCGATGGCGGGATGGGTGGCAAGGAAAATGGCTGTCGGCTGAGCCTCTGGTTTAATCAAACGCAGCGTGAATCTTTGCCTATACTTTCGTCTAACTTACGTGCGCTTGACACTCCCATTTGGGAGGGAAATCAGCGTCGCAAGGGAGCGGGCATGACGCGCGTCGAGACGATTCACCGGGCTATCCGGCACGTTTATGAGGCCGCGCTCGCGCCGGAGGATTGGCCACGCGCCATTGCCTCTATTGCCGAGGCGGGTGAAGCCGGCAAGGCCATGCTGCATGCGCAGGAACGCGAAGCGCCAGGCCTTGCGATCTCCATCGGCTTCGATGCGAACAGCGCATGGCTCCTGCAACGGGAAATCGAAACCCGCATGCCCGACTGGATCAAGGCCATTCCCGTGGGCAAGGCGCTGCGCCAGTCATCGGCGATCTCGGATACGGATTTCAAACGTTCGGACATCTACAGAGAAGCGATCCGGCCCGCCGGCGGCTTTTACGGCATCGTCGCGCCGCTGGTTCGCGAGCCCGAACGGCAGGTGCTCTTTTCGATGGGGCGTGAGCTGGGGAAGGCCAACTTCAGCGACGACGATCTCGGCGCGCTCACGCTGATCGTTCCGCATTTGACGACTGCGCTACAGGTACGAAAACGTCTTGACGCAGCGGACCTTCGCGCGAAGGGTGCGTATGACGTGCTGACTCACCTGGATATCGGCGTGGTGCTGTTCGATGCCGCAATGCGGCCTATTTTTGCCAATCGCTGCGCCGAGGCGCTGGCGCGTTCCGGCGACGGCTTGCTGCTTTCCGGGAGGTCGGTGTCCGCATCGCGCCCATCCGATGCGAGAAGCCTGAGAGCGGCGATCGCGGCGGCCATCGCGCTGAACAACACGGGCCGCGACGCGAGTGAAACCGCTATTCGACCTCAAGCGCCGATGCGCTGTTATCTCTCGCGCAGTCCGCCGCGTCTTCCACTTGTTGTCCGCGTCTTGCCCGTCAGTGCGTCGGACCTGCTACAGGGCATCAGCGCGAGCACCCGTGCCGCCCTGTTCGTGATCGAGCCGGACAGGCAAGTGGCAATCGATCCGATGGTGCTGGCCGCGACTTTTGAATTGACGCGACGTGAAGCAGCGCTCGCCGCGCTGCTCGCACGAGGAATGGAGCTTGCAGAAGCCGCCTCGCAATCCGGTATCGCAATCGGAACGGCGCGCGGATATCTTAAGCAGATTCTGGCGAAGACCGCCACGCACCGGCAGGCCGAACTCGTCTCACTGTTGCTGCGTGGCGGGCTGCACATTACGCGCTGAACGGCACGACAACGCGCATGGCCGGCGGTATCCGCAAGCCGCAATCAGTAGCGCGCAAGCTGGCTGCCGTTGACTTGCACGCGGTCGCCGGGGCGCAGGTCGCCAGGCGTCGGCACATTGAACGCGCGCACTGAACCGTCGCTCAACTGCACGTCGATCTGGAATCCCGCGGGCTGGCCCATCTGCTGGCCGATCTGGTTGCCTGCGTAGGCGCCGCCGAGCGCGCCGATGACGGTCGCGGCGTCGCGGCCGTGGCCACCGCCGACCTGATTGCCGAGCACGCCGCCAACCAGCGCGCCGACTACCGTTCCCGCAATGCCCGATGTGCCCGTGGCGTTGCTCAGGGGCCGGATGCTCGAAATCGTGCCGTACTGGGCGCCGTACTGCGAGCCATTTTGATTGCCGTATTGCGAGTTGTATTGCGAACCGTACTGACCATTGTTTTGCGTGTCATATGGCTGTTGCGGCGCGGGCGGCGGTGCATAGGCGGGTTGCTGCACGGTGCCGGGTTGCGCGTACGCGGGCTGGCTATACGCCGGCGCTGCATATTGCCCTTGATAGCCCTGCTGCGCGCCGTAAGGCGTGTAGCCCGGAGCAACGCATGCGGACAACGAAAGACTTGCAGCGGCAACCAGCGCTGCGGCGAGAACGGAACGGGTAGAGAGCATGGGCATCACGGTGTAGTTTGCATTGCCGCCGCGCCGTGCATGGCAAGCGCAATTGGAAAAGCGGTTGCGCCGGAGTATACGGAAAGCCCGCGCGCACGTGCGCCGCGCGACGGTAACAACATGTAAAGTCCGTTGCCGTGTGAATGACGGCGCTCGCCGCGATATCGCGACCGTGATGATTCCGTGCGTGCGCAGGGCGTGCCGAACGTGTGCGGGCTTGATGCATCGATGCATGCATGACCTCGATGCACGAGGCGCGCTCTGTAGTGTTTGATTAACGCGGTGGGTGCCACCACAATCAAGATGTCAGGTCGCGAACAAGACCGGCCGGGAGTGAATAGAACAAGCGACACAACAGCGACGCGAAGTTCGAACGTTCGTTGAAAGGCACATTCACGCTCCTGGTCCCCCGGCTTCTGCGTTTGAAGCGAACCATGATTACCATTCGGTACCATTCCAGGTTCGGCCTCTTCCTGCACACCGGAATTGTTGCATCGGCGTATTTCGCAGGTGCGAAGCTAGGCCTTTCCTATGCGGTAGTGGGCGGTGCGATCTCTCTGGTATGGCCTTCCAGCGGCATCGCGCTCGTTGCGCTGCTCGCCATGGGCATGGCGGTTGCCCCCGGCATTGCCGTCGGCTCCTTCCTCGCCAATGTCTCGGTGGGCGTGCCGGTCGCTGTGGCCGCGACAATCGGCATCGGGTCCATGCTCGCACCGTTGACGGCAACCCTGCTGCTGACGCGCGCGACCCGATTCCAGATCAGCCTTGACCGCATCAACGACGTGCTGGCGTTCATCGGCCTCGCTGCCGTGGCGAGCACATCGATCAGTGCGGTGATCGGCACGACCGCCCTGCTGGGAGGCGGCCTCGTGCCGGCCGAGGGCTACGGGGCGGCCTTTCTGAAATGGTGGCTCGGCGACATGATGGGGGTTCTCGTCATGGCGCCGTCCCTTTTCAGCGTCCTCGCCTATTCGAACCCGGTGCGCTCCAGGCAGCGGGCCGTCGAAGCGTGCGGACTGCTTGCCGTGACCTGCTGGGTGAGCTACCTCATCTTCGGCGCGCCGCAACTGGCCGGGCACGGCTACTATCCCGCGGCGCTCGCGATCTTCCCGTTCATCATCTGGGCGGCGCTGCGCTTCGATCGCCTCGGTGCGAGCATCGTGACCCTGACGATCTCGGCCGTGGCCATCTGGGGCACCACCCACGGCACCGGGCCGTTCGCCGCCGCATCGGCTGTGGACAGCCTCGTGAGGTGGTGCGCTTTCGCCAACGTCGTGGCGGCAACGGGACTGCTGCTCGCGGCGGCGCGCGCCCAGGAGCGGGGCGCCCATGACCTGCTGCGGGCAGCCCATATCGAACTGGAGCAACGCGTGCAGGCGCGAACCGAGGACCTGGAGAAAGCCAACAACGAACTCAAGGAAGAGATCGTGCGCCGCCGCCTGCTGGAAGGGGAACTGATCCGCATCGGCGACCAGCAACAGCGGCTCATCGGCCAGGAGTTGCACGACGGACTCGGGCAGCACCTGACGAGCCTCGGCCTGTACTGCGCCGCCTTGAACCAGAAGCTTCAGACGCAGGGCCACCCGGCCGCCGCCGACGCCACCATCGTAGTCGGCCTGGTGAAGCAGGCGTCCTTGCTGACCCGCAGGATCGCCCACGGACTGGACCCCGTGGCGATGGAATACGGAGGCCTTGCGGCCGCGCTGCACGGACTGGCCGAGACGGCGCGCGCGCTCAACGGCGTGGATTGCGTGCTGAGCATCGCGCCGGATGTGGACTTGCTGGACCCGCTGCTGCAAATCAACCTGTACCGTGCGGCACAGGAAGCCGTCAACAACGCGCTGAAATACTGTCACGGCCAGCGCATCTGGATTGACCTGGAGCGCTCGGGCGGTCAGCAGACGCTGTCGATCAGTGACGACGGCGTCGGCATCGACCACGAAGACATGGAGCGCGCCTCGGGTCTCGGGCTGCACAACCTGCGTCACCGCGCGAGCCTGCTGGGCGGCTCCTGCACCGTGTCCCGCAACGGTCTGGGCGGCACCACCGTCGCCATCAGCTATCCGCTACCGGAGGGCTCCGGCCATGCCCAGGCAACGCGCTAGCTCTCAACGCGCGACTCAAATCCTGATCGTGGATGATCACCCCATCATCCGGGACGGCATGACGCTGTTGCTGAATCTGCAAGAGGACCTGCATGTTTGCCGTGCCGCCGGCAACGCCGAAGAAGCGCTCGCGGCGATGGAGTGCGGGCCCGATGTCGCCATCGTGGACATCAGCCTGCAAACGGACTCCGGCCTCGAACTGGTGAAGACGCTGCGTCATCGATATCCGGACCTGGCCATTCTCGTCCTCAGCATGCACGACGAAAGCCTGTTTGCCGAACGCGCCCTGCGCTGCGGGGCAAACGGGTATCTGATGAAACTCGAGGCCACGGATCATGTCGTGGGCGCCATTCGCGACGTGCTGGCCGGCAATATCTACATGAGCGCCGCCATGCATGAGAAGCTGGCGCGCGCGCTGGCCGTCCCTCGCAAACAACCCGAAGGTCCCATCGCCAGTCTTTCGGAACGGGAATTCGAAGTGCTGCACCTGATCGGGCTCGGCTTCAGCACCCGCGAAATTGCGGAGAAGCTGAGCCGCAGCGTGAAGACCATCGAAGCGCATCAGGCCAATATCAAGGAGAAGCTCAATATCCGCAACGGCAAGGAGCTCACGCGGTTCGCCATTCAGTGGATCGAGAGCCAATAGCGTGAATCACGCCAATACGGTTAAAGCGCCATTCGGGCTGAGCCCGTGCGTCGAATAAGGCGATCCCCTAGACGCTTTTAGGACGGACACCTGATTCATGCGCATGGGGTCGGCGCATATAGTCGTAACTATCGGCGTGCCAGCCAGCTGGCACTGTCCATGCACCCACGTGGACCCGTTGGTGGCGTGACTACCCGCGACGTCACCACCCGTCATCCGTCGACGGTATGCAAATTACCGTTCACCGCGCACCTTTCACCAGGGAAGCGCCCTCAAACGGAATATCGCATCAGCTCGTTGAACCCGAACGCCTCGGCACGCCGAAGGAGCGATCATGCGCGCATTCGACATCATGACTACGTCGGTCGTCACCGCCAGACCGGACATGACGATCCACGACGCGGCAAAGCTGTTCGTCGACAACCATATCGGCGGCATGCCGGTCGTCGACGACCGCGGACAGGTGGTGGGCATCGTCAGCCATCGGGACCTGCTGCATCGCGTGGAGAACGGCACAGCGCACAGCAGGCGCCCGTGGTGGGTAGAAGCGCTTGCGTCGTCCCCGCGCGACCAGGCGGCGAGGTATGTGAAAGAGCACGGTCGCTTCGTCGGCGACGTCATGTGCGACGCGGTGATCTCAATCGCCGAAGACATGCCCCTCCAGCAGATCGCCGACCTCATGGAGCGCCGCCACCTCAAACGCGTGCCGGTGCTCAGGCAAGGCAAGCTCGTCGGCATCGTGTGCCGGGCAAATCTGATTCGCGCGCTCGCCAGCGTCGAATCGCGCGTGGACGCTCAAGCGCATGACGATGCGAGCCTGCGCGACGCGATCGTGCGGGAAATGCGCGGGCAGCGCTGGGGATTGCCCAAACAGGGCGTGCTCGTCAAGGACGGCGTCGCGCATCTGTGGGGCGTGATCGAGTCCGACGAGGAAAAGCGCGCGATCCGCATCGCGGCCGAGGGCGTGCCCGGCATCAAGCGCGTAGAGAGCCACGTGGAGTTTCCGGGCGTGACGCCAACGCTGTAGCGCCCCTCAACCGCCCATCGTTTGCATAGGTTCAACCCCGTCTCGCTCGAAGCTGCCATACACGCCCCGAGCGAGGCCCGTTCGATACAGGAGGAAATCAGCGAAGCGAAACGGCTTGCCTTGGCGCCGCTCGCGTTCGTCGCTTGTATTCGTCGCTTGCATTCCCGTTACTGGGCGGCTTTCCGGCCGCCCAGGTCGGTCGGAAGTGCGGCCAGTTCTCCTGAATGTCTCCTGCTTCACGGCATCGATGGATCGTTGAAGCCGGTTGCATGCAAGAGCGCTCGCCGCACCCTACGTGGCAATCGCTGGAGGTAGCGCATCATGAAAACCCTTGTTCAAACTGTCGTTGTCCTGACTGTCATGGCCGCTCCGGCCATCTCGCTCGCTCAATCGAACGGCCCAGTGACGACTGAGCAAGTCCGCGCCGAGCTCGTCCAGCTCGAACAGGCCGGCTATCGCGTCGGCGACGGGGACAACGCAACGTATCCGGCCGAGATCCAGGCGGCCGAAGCCCGCGTGGCCGCGCAGAACGGCGGAAGCAGTTATGGCGGCGTGATCAGCGGGACGTCGGCATCCGGAGCGCCCCCCGCGCCCGTGACCGGCCTGAAGCCCGTGTACTTCGGTCAGTAAGCCATTGCGCTCACGCACCGTTTTATCGAAAGCCCTTCTTCCAGACGGAGAAGGGCTTTTTGCCGGGCGCGCATTGCCTGCTGAGCGCAGCCAACGCGCGGTCTCGCGCACTCAGTTCGCACCGGCGCGCCGCCAGCGCAAATAAGAGTTGACCAGTTTGCCGCCGGAGTTGATCGGCCTGGCCGTGCTCAGGCTCAGCACGTTGCCTTCAATCTTGACGACACGCGGCTGCGTCTGGCCAATCCAGTTGGGGAACAGCGATATGAACATCGAGTGGGTGAGCGACTGCGTCGCTTCGTCCACCTCGAACGGCCCGGTATAGGCGATATAGCTGCTGCCCTGCGCCTCGTATTCCTGCGCGCTCCCCTTGAACCAGTCGCCGGAAGCAAAGGGCATGCGCTCCTGGCGGCACAATTGCGCGGACATGTAGCCGTCCGGCGTGTACATGATGATGCCTTGGGGCGTTTCGCCAAAAGGATAGAGCGTGCCGGAGCCGTCGACAGGTTCCTCGACGTACGAGACCAGTTTCCAGGCGCCGATCAGTTGTTCACGCAAAGTGGCTTTCATCACATCATTTCCTGTGTTCGAAGATTTACGACGCCTGCTGCATGTCGTTGTCGATGGGGAGCAACTGGCCGGAGATCGACTTGCCCGCGTCCGAGGTGATAAAGAGCGCGAGGGCGGCAATGTCGTTGGGGTCGACGAAACGCTGCAACGATTGCAGTGACATCGCCTCGCGCCGCTCGTCCTCGACCGGACGGCCGCTGAGCTTCGCGCGCCCCGCGAGTACGTTCTCGATGCGCTGCCCCGCCACGGCGCCCGGCAGAATCGCATTCACGCGAATGCCCCATTCCCCCAGTTCGCGCGACAAGGTCTTCGTGAAGCCGATGAGTCCCCACTTGCTGGTCGAGTACGCGCTGCGATTGGGATAGCCGAACCGGCCCGCCACCGACGACATGACGATGATCGACGCCGCACCCGATTGCTTGAGATGCGGGATCGCAAGACGGGTCACGTTGAACGTGCCCCCCAGATTGATCTGCATGACTTTGTCCCACGCGTCGGGATCGAAGCTTTCGACCGGGGCCGTCGGTCCCGAGATGCCCGCGTTGTTCACGAGCACGTCCAGACCGCCGAGCACGCCGATGGCTTGCGGCACCACCTGCTCGATCTCGACTCGACTCGACACATCGCACTTGAATGTTTCGACGCCTGGCAACTCCGCGGCGAGCATCTTGAGCGCGGCTTCGTCGATGTCGATCACCGCCACGCTCGCGCCGTTTTGTGCGAAGGCATGCGCCATGGCGCGTCCAATGCCCGATGCGCCCGCCGTAATCAAAACCCTTTGGCTTCCCATGTCGCCCTCCTCGTGTTCGCTTGACACGACTCACTATAGGCGGCGCACATCAATCCATGAAATCGTTTGTTATTATCACTCGCATAACTGTGATGGATAGGTCATGGATCTGACGCGCATTGATCTCAACCTGCTGGTCTCGCTCGACGTGCTGCTCGCCGAATGCAATGTGACGAAGGCGGCAGCGCGGCTGCACATCAGCCAGCCGGCGCTTTCCGCGCAGCTCGCCCGCCTGCGGAACCTGTTCGACGATCCGCTGCTGGTCCCGCTGCAAAAGGGCCGGGGCATGAATCCGACCGCACGCGCGCTGGCGTTGCACGGCCCCCTGCGCTCGGCGCTCAAGACGCTGGGCGCGGTGGTGCAAACCGAACTTACGTTCGATCCCGCAAAAGACCAACGGGTGTTCCGCATCGCGCTCGGCGACAACGCCATGATCGCCGTGGGCGCGCCGCTTGCCGCGCACATGGCGTCGCAGACGAGCGGCAACGTGAGGATCGCCTTCAGCATGAGCGAGCCCGAACGCATCGGGCGATTCATGGAAGAAGGCGAATTCGACGTGCTCATCGACTCGGAGCGCGCCATTCCAGGCGGCCTGCTTGCGGCAGTGCTGCGCGAGGAGCCGTTCGTCATGGCGCAGCGCAAGCACCACCCTCGTGGAAAGCGGCCGCTGAACCTCAAGACGTATTGCGCGATGCGTCACGTCGTCGTCTCGCCCGACCGCGACAATTTCCGGGGATATATGGACGGTTATCTCGAAGCGCTTGGCCAGCGCAGGAATACGATCCTTGCCGTGCCGCAGGCGGGCATGATCCCGGACATCCTGGCCGGCTCCGATTGCGTGTGCACGCTCCCGCGCATGCTCCTCTCCCGCTGCCTGGATGTCGTCGATATATTCGATCTGCCGTTCCCCTGCGAACCGTATCGGCTATCTCTCGCGTGGCATATTCGCGACGACAACGATCCTGCGGTGAGGTGGCTGCGCGAGCAGATTTTCGCGCTGGAGAAGGTGGACAGCATATCGCGCAAGCGGTCAACGTCTTCAACGAACCGCCGCAAACGCCACACGGAAACCAGGCGCTGAATACGTTCAGGACACCAATGTATTTTTACACAGGCCCGATCCTGACTTGTCGCTTTGCTAGATGTTCTCCGCCATCGCACGCACCGTCTGATTGATCCGCGTCTTCATATGAAAGAACGTGTCGCTGTCTCGCAACGCCAACGTGCGCGTGGCGCCCAGGTGAGACGTGACATCGATGTCCTCCAGCACCCGTGCGGGTCGCCGTGAAAACACGATGATCCGGTCCGCAAGGAAGACGGCTTCCTCGACATCGTGAGTGACAAAGATCACGGTGCGCGCCTCCTCGCTCTGAATACGGCGCAGTTCCACCTGAAGCTGCTCGCGCCGCTGCGCGTCAAGCGCGCCAAACGGTTCGTCCATCAGAAGCACTTCGGAGCCCGCGGCCAGCGTTCGCGCGATGGCCACCCGTTGGCGCATGCCCCCCGATATCCTGTTCGGGAAGGTGTCCGCGAATTCATGAAGGCCGACAAGGCGCAGATAATAATCGGTGCGGCGACGCTTCTCTTCCTTGCCAAGGTCGGCCCGGTAGCGCATGCCGAAGGCCACGTTCTGGCCGACGGTCAGCCACGGAAACGACGAATACGATTGAAACACCATGCCGCGCCGCTGGTCGGGCTTGCCGACCGGCTCACCCTCAAGACGGATTTCGCCGGTGCTCGGCGTGTCGAGTCCGCCTGACATGCGCATCAGGGTCGTCTTGCCACAACCGGAAGGTCCGAGAAATACAACGAACTGGCCTCTCGGGATCGTCAGATCGAAGGGTTTTTCGACGACCGGCAAGCCACCGAACTGTTTCGTGACCCCGTCGAAAACCAGATACTCTGTCGTTCGAATGTTCATTAATCAGCACTCTTGAGATAGCGGAACATCCGCCGATGTAGCGCGCGAATCATCTGGTCGCTCACGAGCCCGATGATGCCGATCACGAAGACGCCGGCCATGACCTGATCTGTCTGCATGTAACGGCGCGCATTCCAGATGACGAAGCCGAGGCCGCTATCGGACGCCACGATTTCAGCAATGATCAGGTAGGTCCAGCACCATCCGAGCGTAATGCGCAAATTGTCAACCAGATTGGGCAGCATCGATCGCCAGGCAATATCCGTGAGAATCTGGAACGGACGGCCGCCGAGCGTACGCGCGATCTCGATGTATTCGTGGGGAACGCGATTGGCGTCGTCGACCACGAGCAGGACCAGCTGGAAGAACGTTCCCAGCCACAGCAGGAAGATCTTGGTTTCCTCGCCGACGCCGAACCAGATAATGCTGATCGGCACCAGCGCCGGTGTCGGCAAGTACCGGATGAAGTCCACGATCGGTTCCAGCGCGGCGTTGATCGGACGATAGCTGCTCATCAACAGGCCGATGGGAATCGCCATTGCCGCCGACAACGCAAATGCCGCGAGAATGCGCCCGATCGAAATCAGCGCGTTGCCGACGATCTGCCCTTCGAGGGTCATGGTCCACAGGCTGCGGGCGATCTCGATGGGCGACGGCAGAAAAGTGGGATCGACCCAGCCTTTCCATGACGACACCTGCCACACCAGCAAGACTGCGAAGCTGGCGCCCAGGCCAACAAGAACGTTGGCCAGGCGGCTGATGCTGCCACGAAAGGCGAAGGCGTTCTGAAGCGGCTTGTTCACTTGAGGTCGGCGGCCGAAATGGATTGCAGAGCCGAACCGTCGAATGAACCGGCGGCCGACAGCGTATGGTCCGATGCGCCGTTCGCAAGATTCAGCTTCATCAGCGTATCGAAAGTCTTGTAGATGGAACCCGGCTGCCCGGCCGCGCCGAAATATTGCTTCGCGGTGTCGAGCGACGTATAGGAGAGGCTTCCATCGATGCTCGCCTTGAAGTCTTTTTCGCTCTGGCTAAAGTGCGGCGCGGCAAGACGGATAAAGTCGGCGGGCTTGGCGTTGTAATACGCAATCGCCTTGTACACGCCGATCAGGAAATTCTTGTAGGCGAGCGGGTCGGCCTTGAGTTTCGACTGGTTGACGATAATGGCATCGACAATCGTACCCGGATAGCTTGCCGATGAAACCAGAATATGAGCGCCGCGTTTCTCGCCCAGTGTGACTGCCTTGTTCATGAACGGCTGGAACGTCCCTATCGCGGCAACGTTGCGGTCCGAAAACACCGATAGCGCATCGGATCCCGCAGTCTGCTTGACCGTCATGTCCTTGTAGCTCAGCCCGGTCTTGCTCAGTTCGAGTTGCAGCAGGAGATACGCGGGAATATCCGTTTCCATCGCCACCACCTTGCCCTTCAGGTCGCTGACCTTCTGGATCGAGCCGTCCGCGACCACGCCGTCGCCGCCGTTGGACTCGTCGATCGTGCCGATCATGACGCCCGGCGTCGAGGGGCTGCGCGGGCGACGCTGATAGTCGTCGACGGTGCGCATGTCGACTTCGATATCGCCGTGTGCGATGCCTGCGAGCGCGTCGGCCTGTTCATCGTCGAACTTGACGGACACATTCAGCCCCAGCTTCTTGAAGTAGCCAAGATCGTTCGCCACAAAAACCGGCGCGAAGCCTGACCAGTTATTGCAGATCACGCGAATCGTCTTGTCCTCGGCGTGAGCGGCCTGACTGGCGGCGACCAGTGCGAAGGCGAGCATCGCCGCACGAGCGCTGCCCCGATGATTGAGTCGTTTTGACATGAGTGGTATTCCTAACGAATTAGCAGAATGGGAACGGCGAAGGGGAAAGATCAGCTACGCGCTGGATCGGCGTCGCCGACCCAACGATTCATGCGCACATCGACAGCAAGCGACTTCTGGTACATCGCGCGGTAATGGGGAAGCCATTCGGCGGCGTCGCGCATCAAGGTGTCGCGCTGCCCGGCAGCGGCCGCCATGATGGCGCGGGCCTCCTGTCTCAGGGCCGATTCGTCGATGGTCTGTAGCTTGCCGTCGCGCATCACCACCTGCCCCGCGACCATCGTCATGACGACCGCACGGCTTGCGTCCGCATACACGAGCTGGCGCGCGATATCGTTGAGCGGCGTGAACGGCAGCGTATCCAGATCCAGCATGATCAGATCGGCCTGGAAACCCGCCGCAAGACGGCCAAGCCGGTGTGCCTGACGCATCGCGGTCGCGCCGCCCCTGAACATGCACTGAAGGATCTCGCTCGCTACGGGCCACGATTCGGGATTCGGATCGCCGATCGTATGAATCAGCGCCGCCGTTTTCATGACCGACCACAGGTTGACCGCATCGTCCGCGATGATTTCATCGGACCCGAGCGCAATCGGAACCCCCGCTTGCGAAAGCCGCCGGAACGGCATGACGCCGCTGCCGAGCCGCAGATTGCTGATCGGGTTATGAATCACCTGGGCACGAGATCGCGCCAGCAGCGCAATATCGTCGTCGTCGATCCACACGGCGTGGATCACATTCATGCGTTCGGACAGCAGCGCGAGGTCGTCGACATACTGGATCAGCGAGCGGCCGTTCAGGCACACTTCGCCAAACACGCGCTGCAAGCGAGTCTCCAGCATGTGGATGTAAAACGGCAGATCGTGTGTGCGGCTGAGTGCGTCGAGCGCTCGCAGATAATCGACGCTCACGCGCTGCGGCGCCGAACAGGACACCGCGGCGCGCAGCCGTCCGTCACTGGATTGATGCCACGTCTCGATCAGATAGCGATAGTGACGCAGCAGGTCGTCCGTCTGCATGGGCGCGGGGGCTTCGAGCCGCGCCCGGAGTCCGGCGGGAACGAGGTCGCCGAGAAACGGAAGCTTGGCGATTTCAGGCAGGTTGGGCTGGTCGAGCGCCACCGTCGCCCGAATACCGATATCGCGATAGGCGCTCATCACCGCGTCGATTTCGGCATGACTCGGGGTCGGCAGGAAGAACGCATCGTCCTGCACCGAAGTGACGCCGATCTTCAGCATTTCCGCGGCGCCGATCTGCGTGCGGACATAGGCGCTGCGGGCGGATACCGCTGCGTCGGGAATCGCAGGCACTTCGTAGAGCATGAAGAGTTCGAGCGGCAGACTGTCCAGCGCGCCCTTCAGGAAGTTCGTCGGCGAATGGAAATGCGCGTTGATCAGGCCCGGCATGACAAGCTGTCCGCTGCCGTCTATCACGAGATGCGCATCGCCAATGCCTCGTGACGCATCCGGGGCGATTTCGCGGATCTTGCCGTGTTCGATGACGATGTCCGCGCGGCCATACTGCGGGCATGCAGGATCCATCGTCAGTACGCAGGCATTCCTGATGACGGTCAGGGGTGCCACACCGTCGCTTGTCGGGGCCGTAGAAGCATTCGCCGGCCCAACAGGGTTGTCGCTCATCGCGATCACCTTTTTGCTGGACGGGCACGCCAACCCGATATCCTCTATGTGAACAGAGGAGCGCTGCCTTTGACGGTTTCGAAGTTAAGGGAAAAATTTTTTGACGTCAACGCGTCAAAAAAAAGCCGTCGGCGCTCATCATCGTCAACGACCGGCGACGAAATGCGCGCTTCATGGCCGCTTCATGGCCGAGGCACCGTCAAGCCATCGAACGCTCAGGCGCGCAAAGGCAAGCTGTCCGGCAAGGCCACTAGCAACGCTCCTCCCTGAGCGCCTTCTTGCGTTTGACGGCATACATGGCCAGATCGGCACGGCGCAACACGAGATCGACATCGGGCTCGTCCGCCGCCACCTGTGTGAAGCCCACACTCGCCCCCACGCTCACGCGCAGTCCCGGCGCGAGGTCGAAGGGCCGCTCGATCGCATCCGCCGCCAGCGTGGCCCAGTCGTCCGGCGCGGCATCCACGCGCGGGTCCACGATGACGAATTCATCGCCCCCGATACGCGCCACCAGCGCGCCCTTGCTCGCGAGCGTCGTGAGACGCGTGGCCACCTGGGCGAGCAGCAGGTCGCCCGCCTCGTGGCCGTGTGCGTCGTTGATCGACTTGAAGCCGTCGAGATCGACGAAGAACGCGGTCATGCCCGCCTTGATGGGCGACGCCCCCGTACGGCAGGCCGCGCTCAACAGGCCGTCCCGATTCAGGAGTCCGGTCAGCGTGTCGTGCCGTGCGCGGTGGCTGTTTTCGCGCTCCGCCTTCATCGTCGAAATGAGCAACGCGTTCAGATGGCGCGCGGCCACGCTCATCGCGAACACGTAGAAGGGAATTTGCAGCAGCGTCAGCAGAAGAACCGGTTCGCCGCCCAGCAGCGCGCCAATGCAGCACGGACCGAGCGACAGGCAGATCATCACGGCCACCAGTCGAGGCGCCGCAAAATTGCGGAAGCAGATTCCGCCCACCATCGCGGCAGCGGAAAGAAAGGCCAGTGTGGCCGATACCCAGTCCCCGCTCATCGCGGTGACCAACGCGCCGTAGCCGACCGTCGCGCCCCACAAAGGCGCGAGCAGAACATAGAGGTCGGTGGGCGTTGTCTGGCCCTGCACCGCGCGACGCCGCGAATACACGAGCACGACCAGCCGTAGCGCGCATACCGCGATCTCCGCGATGAACCACAGCTTGAACGGCAAGGTCGGATGCCGCCGCGCCAGCACCCAGGCCACCGCCACCGTGTTGGACACGCCGCCAAAGAAGATCGGCAGCGTGCCAAACAGGGTGCCGACCAGCGCGACGCGAATCTCGTGAGGCGCGTCCTGACCGGGTGCGGTCAGCCAGCGGGCCAGTCTGCCGCGCGGCAAAGAGTAGATTTCCTTCCGGTAATTCACCTGTATCACCGCCTGTCATGCCGCGCCCCGGCCGCGTGGCCGGTCGTGTCAATCATGTGTTCAAGGGTTGAGCAGCGACCCGCCCAGCCCGGCTCTCCCGTTCCAGGCAGCGTCCTTCCACCTGACCCGGGCGATGACGGAACCGCAGCCGCGTGAACGCCCAGCTACGTTTACGGCCGGCAATGCAGGGAACTTTAGGATTGCGCCTTCAAATCGGCGCGGACGCCAACCGGCAGCGCGCCGGGCCCTGGCGGGCGGGGAAGTCGCGGCCCCGATTTTTGCGAAATATCAAAAAGCCAACTGGCCAGCCAGAAAAGTCCTGGCAAATGTACTTTTTTTACCGGGCCTTTTCATTTCCCTCAGCGCAAAGTGCGGCAAGACCGATGCCACATCGCGTCAACAAGAACGAACGAAGAGACATGCCGACTATTTTTTCCAGTTAATCGCCCGGCGATTGCTTCGGTGAATGCGGTTGCGCCGCCATCCATCCGGCGCCAATCGCACACCGATGCCGGTACGGCTCGCTCCGCTGCGTTGCCCGGCGCTCCGATCTGCAAACGAAATCACCTTGCGCCCACAAGCCAGGCCGGTGATATCGGCGCGCCGGTTTCACCCCGTTTCAGCATGAAATCCCATCACTTCAAAAAGAGTATGCCCAGATGCGTAAGAAAAATTTGATCATAGGTCTCACCTGTTCGATCGGCCTGTTCGCCTCGGCTGTGGCGCAGGCCAAGGACGTCATGCTGTTCAACCGCATCGGCCCGACGAAGTCCGTGCTGTACGTGGCAAATGCCGACGGCACCGGCGCGCACGCGTTGCCGGGCTCATCCGGATTCGACTACAACGCGCGCTTTTCCGATGACGGCCAGTGGATCGTTTTCACTTCGGAGCGCGAAGGACGCGGGCAGTCCGATATCTATCGCATGCGCACTGACGGCAGCGCGCTTGAGCGCCTCACCGACGATCCGGCCGTGGACGACCAGGCGTCGATGTCGCCCGACAATCGCTATGTCGCCTTCATGTCGGACCGCGGCTCGCATCGCGCCAATATCTGGATTCTCGACCTCGCCACCCGCAAGCTGACCAACCTGACCGGCGCAGCGCCGATTCAAGGCGACCCGATGAAGCCGGACGGCTTCTATCGCCCTTCGTGGTCGCCCGACGGCCAGTGGATCGCCTTCTCGTCCGATCGCAACACCGAATGGAAATCGCACGACAAGGGCGCCGCCTGGGAGCATCTGCAAGCACTCTCCGTGTATATCGTGCATCCCGATGGCACCGGTTTGAAGCGGCTGTCGCCCGAGGGCGTGATGACCGGTTCGCCCAGGTGGTCGGCGGACGGCAAGCAGCTAATCGCCTACCAGGGCGATGTGGAGGTGAGCTGGCTGTCGCGCGTGGATCAACTGTCGATGAAGGCGACCTCGCAGATCGTGGCGATCGACGTGGCAACCGGCCAGTCCCGCGAGTTGACCTCGGGCCCGGGCGTCAAGCTCAATCCGCAGTTCTTGCCGGACGGCCGCTTCGGCTACAGCACCAAGTCCGCGCAAACGACCGGGATCATGTACTCCGACGGCCCGAAGCCGTTCCCCCCGAACCTGCGCGAGCCGTCGTGGAGCAAGGACGGCAAGCAGGTCGTCTACGAGCGGATCGACAACCTGCCGCTCGCGCAGAACACGCCGCTCTATAGCTGGAATTCCAGGTACGAATACCGTTACACGGACGTCTTTCCGATGTTCGCCAGGGACGGCACGCTGGCCCTCTCCAACAAGGACATCGATACGTCGCTCGTGATCATGAATGCCGACGGCACCAACAAGCAGTTGGTGTTTCAGTCGACCACGAAATGCGCCGCCGGCAAGAACCCGTCGGGCCAGTGCGGCGACATGATCGGCGTTGCGCTCACCCCGTCATGGATGCCCGACAGCAAGTCGCTCGTCTTCAGCTTCGGCGGCTATTGGCGCACGCGCGACCAGAACGTCGCCAACGTCAAGCTGATCAACCGTGACGGCACCGGCGTTCAGGATCTCACCTCGCCCACCTCGAACACCGGCTTTGCGAGCGTCTCGCCCGATGGCAAGCAGATGGTGTACCGCTCCTGGGCCAAGGGCGACGAGGGGCTGCGCATCATGGACCTCGCAACCCGCAAGGTGCGCGTGCTGACGACCGACTGGGACAACGTGCCCGGCTGGTCGCCCGCCGACGACCGCATCGTGTTCACGCGCAAGCAGAAGGATGGCAACTTCGACATCTTCACGATCAAGTCGGACGGCACCGAACTGCGCCGCCTGACGAACTTCCCGGCATCGGACGCGCATGCGGTCTGGAGCTGGGACGGCAAGAAGATCCTGTGGAACAGCAGCGAATATGGCTTCAAGGACGAATCCGCGCTCTACGACAATTCGTTCCAGCCGTACGGGCAGGTGTGGTCGATGAACCCCGATGGCTCGGACAAGGAAATGCTGACCGACAGCCGTTGGGAAGACTCGATGCCGGCCTTCGTTCCGCCTGCCGCCCACATCGCGACGAAATGATCGCGCCCGCAGTGGCGTGAGACTTGCCGTCCGTCTGTGCCAGATCGGCCCGGACGGACGGGCAAGCTTCACCGCCTCCCCCGTCGCTTATGGACTTGGGGACTTGGGGACTTAGGCACTTACGCACTTACGCGCGCGCCGCGCCCCTGGCTCGCATGCGCCTGACTGAAGCGTTCTTCGGGGGCGTTGCCGTTCAGGTAGTAGTCGCCGATCGCCGCCTCGCGCTGCGCCGCCGGATTGTGCGAAGCCAGCGTGCGCGCATTGCGCCAATGCCGGTCGAAACGCAGCGTTTCGCTCGTGGCCGACGCCCCACCCGTTTCGAATAGCAACGTCGCCGCTTCGAGCGTCTGCTCGATCACGATTTGCTGCGCCTGAAAGGTCTCGACGTCGGCGGCAATGTAGTCGTCCGTCGTCGCGGTGCTTTCCGCACGCTTGCGTTGCAGTTCGTCCAGCCTGCGCGCAAGCCGCTCGACGATGCCTTGCGTCGAATAAGCCAGGCTCGCGATCCGACCCACGGTTCGCTGCACCAGCGGATTCTCGCGCGGGCTCGATTGGCCCGGCACACCGAACGTGCGCGTGCGGCCCTGCACGAACGTGATGCTGTCGCGCAGCACCGCCTGCCCGATGCCCGCCAGCGTGGCCAGATGCACCGTTTGCAGAAACGCCGTGATCAGCGAATTGCGCCGGGGCTGCGAAGCGTCATAGCGTGTGACGATCCAGCTTTCGTCGACGGCGACGGCGTCGAATCGCGTCGTCCCGCTCGCGGTGAGGCGCTGCCCGAAGCCGTCCCAATCGTCCAGGCGCGCGACACCCGGCACTTGCGCGGGGATGACGACGTTGAGGTCCGACTGGTCGTCGTGCGCGGCGACACTGATCCAGTCCGCGTACAGCGTTCCCGTCGAATAGTATTTCTCGCCATTCAGTTGCAGCTTGCCCGACACCGGGTCGGGCAGCAGCGTCACGGAGTTATGCGTGACGCCGCTGCGCTCGGAAGTGGCCGCGCCGATCACCTCGCCACGCGCGATGCGCTCGAACCAACGCTTGCGAGCCGTCTCGTCGTTCGACTCCAGACGTTGTTCGATGAAGCTGAAATGCGCGCGCAGGATCTGCGGAAGATTCGAATCCGCCGCGGCAAGCCGGCTCAGCAACGGGAAAAACTGCGCGAACGACAGGCCCGCCCCCCCATACGCCTGCGGCACGCGCAACGCGGTGAACCCCGACGCCTTCAGCGACTGCACGGCGTCGTGCGCCAGTTCGCGGCTGCGCTCCCGCGCCACGGTGCCTGATTCGATCCGCGCAAACACGGGATCGAAGCGCTGCGCCAACGGCTGCCCTGCTGATCGGTCGATACTCATGATCGTGAATTGACGAATGAAACCGTCCAGCATACCCACGCCACGATGCTTCGCGCAACGAACGATAGCTGCTAAGCATATACGGCGCCGCTTTTACAACAGGCGCCCGCAAAATTCCCAGATGCATTTTCGACGCCGCAGCGTCGCCTGCATGCGTTATTTCGCCGGATTCGCGTTCGTGCAATCCATCGCCGCAGCCATCGTTGCGTATCGGACGTTCAGTCGCGCAACCGTGGACGTTTTGCCGCATTTTGCCTGTTTAGATATCGCGATCCGTCATTTGGACGCGCGCGGCAGGCTCTTTACACTCGCCTTCCTTCTCGCCACGCTTGCACCGCTTTGCCCGACATGACAACGCACATTGCCGATCACGCAGCAAACGCCGGATTTCAGATAGCGCCTGTCGATGCGCCGCTGGGCGCCCAGGTACTGGGATTCGATGGCAGCCTCGACGCGCGCCCCGAGCAGATCCTCGCGCTCAAGCGCGCCCTGCTCGATCATCACATCCTGATCTTCAAGCATCAGCGGCTCGACGACGCGGCGTTCAAACGACTGGCGACCTCGTTCGGGTCTGTCTACGCGCCGCCGGCCGACGCTCCCGTGCTCGCTTCCAGCGACGACGGCACCGTGCCGGAAATCGTGCTCGTCTCGAACGTCGACGACGGCGTGCTCGGCAACATCGAATTGCCCGCGCACTCGGACCATCACTGGACGCCGTTGCCATCGTCGGGTTCCTTGCTGTACGCGCTCGAAGTGCCCCAGGCTGGTGGCGACACCACCTGGTACAACCTCGCGGCCGCCTATGATTCGTTATCCGAATCATTGCGCGAGCGCCTCGACCGCCTGCGCCTCATCACCTACAACCCGTTCCTGCGCCGCAAGCATCCGCTGCCCGAGGGGTTTCCGCTCTATCGGCGTCCCGGCATCGAACCGTTGCGGCCATTCATCGACCACCCGCTCGTGCGCACGCATCCCGACAGCGGACGCAAGCTGCTGTACCTCGGCGCGCGCACCGAAGTCGAACTGGTCGGCTACGATCCGGATGCGGGCGCGGACCTGATCGCGCAACTGCGCGAGCACATCCTGTCGCCGCGCTTTGCTTACCGGCATCGCTGGAGCGTCGGCGATATCGTGTTCTGGGACAACCAGATCACGCTGCATGGCCGCGACGACTTCGACTCGGGCGAGCGGCGCGTGCTCAAGCGCATCAGCCTGGCCGGGAGCCGTCCGTTTTGAACGCGCCTGAACATCGTGCGTCGCGCAAGCTGATACTGAACGCGTTCGAGATGAACGCCGTGGGTCATCTTTCGCATGGTCTGTGGGCGCACCCCGACGACCAGGCGCTGCGCTATACGGATATCGACTACTGGCTGGATCTCGCGCGCACGCTCGAAGACGGGCTGTTCGACGGTCTCTTTCTCGCCGACGCGCTCGGCGTGTACGACGTCTACGGCGGCGGCCCGCGCACGGCCCTCACGCACGCTGTCCAGACGCCCGTGAACGACCCGATACCGATCGTGGCGGCCATGGCCGCCGCCACCCGGCATCTGGCCTTCGGCGTGACCGCTCAAACGGGTCTTGAGCCGCCGTATCTGTTCGCACGCCGGTTCTCCACGCTCGATCATCTGAGTAAAGGGCGGATCGGCTGGAATATCGTGACCGGCTTTCTCGACAGCGCGGCCCGTGCGAGCGGCGCGCAAAGCGCCGGTCAGCACGATGCGCGCTACGACCATGCCGACGATTACGTGAGCGGCCTGTATCGCCTGTGGGAAGACAGCTGGGCCGACGACGCCGTGCTGCGCGACCGCGCCACGGGGCGCTTCGCCGACGCCTCGCGCATTCGTGCGATCCGTCATGAGGGCCCGCACTATCCGTTCGAAGCCATTCATCTGAGCGAGCCGTCGCCGCAGCGCACGCCCGTGCTGTATCAGGCAGGCGCTTCGCCGCGCGGGCTCGCTTTCGCGACGCGTCACGCGGAGTGCCTCTTTCTGCCGAACAACGGTGTCGAAGCCACGGCGTCGAAGGTGCGGCGCATCGAAACGCTGCTGGCAGAACACGGACGTTCGCGTCGCGACGTGCGGCTGCTCTCCAGCGTTGTCGTGATCGTCGCGCCGACCCGCAAGGAGGCGCAGGCGCGCAACGCCAGCTATCGCCGCTATGCGCAACCGCTGGCGGCGCTGGCGCAACTGGCGAGCGCCACGGGCATCGACTTCTCGCGCTACGCACCGGACGAACCCATCGTCGCGCAGGCGGGCAACGCCATCCAGTCCGCCGTCGCCGGGCTGTCTCGCGCGGGCGAGCCCGTCACCGTCGCCGGGCTGCTCGAACGGATGCCGCTCGGCGGCAAGTTCGATCCCGTCGTCGGCAGCGCGGCCGAAGTCGCGGACGCCTTGATTGCCTACGCGGACGCAACCGGCATCGACGGTTTCAACCTCGTTCGCACCGTGACGCCGCAGTGCTTTCGCGATATCGCTTCGCTGCTGGTGCCCGAATTGCAGACGCGCGGGCGCTTCAAGACCGCCTACGAGCCGGGTACGTACCGCGAGAAGCTGTTCGGCCACGGCCGGAACCGTCTGCCGCACCACCATCCTGGCCGCACGGCCCCTCAGCACGCCGCTTTCCCGACTTCCACCCCAGACATTCCGTGACCACCTCCACGCTTCCCGCCAAAGATTCGTTCTCCCAAGGTTCCACCGATCTCGACCGGTCGCGGGCCGTCGCGCCTCTCACCATCAAAAGCGATGTCGAGGCGCTGGAAGCCGCGCGCCGTTTCGCGGAGTCGATTGCGGGCGAAGCCGTGGCGCGCGACCGCGAGCGCCGGCTGCCGCACGCGGAGATCGAGGCGTTCACGGCCACCGGCTTGTGGGGCATCACCGTGCCGCCATCGCACGGCGGGGCCGGCGTCTCGCACGTCACGCTCGCGGAGGTCGTCGCGATCGTGTCGGAGGCCGACCCGTCGATCGGCCAGATCCCGCAGAACCATTATTGCCTGGTCGATGCCGTGCGCCTGATCGGCGACGCGCGTCAGCAGGCGTTCTTTTTCGCGGAAGTGCTTGCAGGCAAGCGTATCGGCAATGCCGTGTCGGAGACGGGCACGCCGACGTCGAAAGCCATGCATACGCGCATCGCACGCGACGCCGACGGTAGCTGGCGGCTGAACGGCCGCAAGGCCTACTCGACGGGCGCGCTGTTCGCGCACTGGGTGCCCGTTGCGGCAACCGACGACGCGGGCCGCCAGTGGCTCGCCTACGTGCCGCGCGACAGCGCGGGGCTGCACGTGATCGACGACTGGGACGGTTTCGGGCAACGCACCACGGCGAGCGGCACCGTGCTCGCCGACAACGTCCGTGTCGACGCCCTCCATGTGCTGCCGCGCGACCGCCTGTTCTCGCCGCCGACCATCCACGGTCCGTTCGCGCAGTTGCTGCACGCCGCCATCGATCTCGGCATCGCGCGGGCGGCGTTGCGCGACCTGCACGCGTGGCTCACGCAGAAGGCGCGCCCGTGGGCGGACAGCGGCGTGACGCGCGCAAGCGACGATCCGCTCACGCTCAGCAAGGTGGGCGCGCTCGTGGTCCGTCTGCACGCGGCGGAAGCCCTACTCACGCGCGGCGCGCTTCTGCTCGACGCCGCACGCGAGTGCCCCGAAACGGGTGCGCAAGGCGTGACGGCCGCCTCCATTGCGGTGGCGGAAGCCAAGATCCTGACGACGGAACTCGCGCTCGACGCCGCGACGGCGCTGATCGAATTCGGCGGCAGCCAGTCGGCGCTGCGCAGCCACGCACTCGACCGCCACTGGCGCAACGCGCGCGTTCACACCGTGCACGACCCGGTGCGCTGGAAGTATCACGCGGTCGGTTCGCACTGGCTCAACGGCGCGGAACCCGCGCGCCACGCCTCGCTGTAACCCGCCGCGACGGCTTCGATTTTCATCATTCACACGCCGGCTACACGGCAAACACGCGCCATCAAAACGACCATGACATCGATGCATCGACGCCGTTTCCTGCTTCAAACGGGCCACGCGGGGCTCGCGGCGGGCGCCGCTTTCAGCGGCCTCCTGCCGTCGTCCGGCCACGCCGCGCCCTCGCCCGCCCCGCAGCGGCGCGAAATCGTTCGCGTGCTCGCGGAGGGCTCGGGCAACTCGCTCGACCCGCATGGCGACGGTGTCGCGAAGGAGTCGCTCGGCGTCTTCACCAACGTGTACGACCGCCTCGTCGCCTTCGAGCGCAAACCGCTCGACTCGTCCACGGGCCGTCAGTTGCAGGCGTATCGCTACGACTACGCGCGCCTGAAAGGCGAACTGGCCGAATCGTTCGAGAGCACCAACGGCGCTCGCTCGCTCGTCTTCCATCTGCGGCGCGACGCGACGTTTCATGACGGCCGCCCCGTGACCGCCGGCGACGTGAAATGGTCGCTCGATCGGGCCGTGACGCTGCCGGCGTCGAAACGCCAACTCGCCACGGGATCGCTGACCGATCCCGCCCAGTTCGTCGTCGTGGACGCGCAAACGCTGCGCATCGATCTGCCGCGCGCGGACCGCTACGCGCTGCCCAACCTGGCGCTCACCTTCGCTTCGGTGCTCAACGCAACGGACGTCAAGGCGCACGCCGACGCCGCCGACCCGTGGGGCACGAACTGGCTGCGCAACCATGCCGCCGGCGGCGGCGCGTACCGCGTCGGCGCGTGGCAAACGGGCCAGCAGGTGACGTACGAGCGTTTCGACGCGTGGCGCAGCGGCCCGCAGCCGTTCGTGCGGCGCGCGCTCGTTCAGGCCGTGCCGAGCGCTTCGAACCGGCTGGCGGCGCTGCAACGCGCCGATGCCGACGTCGTGCTCGGGCTCGCGCCGCGCGAATTCGCCTCGCTGCAAGGGCAGCCAGGCGTCGCCGCGCTCTCCGTGCCCGTCACCAATACGTTTCGCTTCGTCGCGTTCAACACGAAGCAGGCGCCGTTCGATTCGCCCAAAGTGCGTCAGGCCATCGCGTTCGCGCTGCCTTATCAGGCATTGTTCGACGGCGTGAACCACGGCAAGGGCACGCCGCTTTTCGGCGCCCAATCGGGCGCGGCCCCGAGCGCCGACTATCCGCAGCGCTACCCCTATGCGACCGATGTCGAGCGCGCGCGGGCGCTGCTCAAGGAGGCGGGCCACCCCAACGGCTTTCGCACGACGCTCAGCTACAACGCGACCGACACGGCGATTGCCGAGCCCGCCGCGCTGCTCATCCAGGACGCGCTCAAGGCGATCGGCGTGGAAGTGACGCTCGACAAGGCGGCGGGCGCGCAGTGGGGCGCGCTGGAAACGGAAAAGCGCCTTGCGTTCTTCATCGATTCGTCGTCGGCGTGGTTCAACGATCCGGACTACTACTACCGGATCTTCTTCGAGGGCGACTGGCGCTGGAACTTCGGCTCGTTCGACAGCCCCGAACTCGTCAAGCTGACCGACGCCGCCCGCTGGGAAACGGACGCTGGCCGCTACGAACGACTGATGCGCGACGCCGCGCAGATCGTCACGCGGGATGTGCCGCTCGTGCCGTTGTGGCAGCCTTCGTTCGACGTCGCGACGCGCGACGACCTGCGCGGCTTCACCTACTACATCCACGGCCAGGTGGACTTTCGCACGCTCACGCGCGCCTGAGTCCGCACGATGAAGCGCAACCCGTTCCTCACGAGGCTGCTGGCGCGCGTGCTCGTCACGTTGCCCGTGCTGCTCGTCTGCGCGATCTTCACGTTCATGCTCGTGCGGCTGCTGCCGGGCGACCCCGCCGCGCAACTGGCGAGCGGCATGCAGTCGGACGCGCAAGGGCTCGCCGAACTGCGTCATCGCCTCGGCACCGATGCGCCGCTCGCGACCCAGCTCTGGCAGTATCTCGACGGCCTCGTGCACGGTCACTGGGGGCGCTCGTTCACGACCGGGCGCGACGCGCTCGACGAACTGCTCGACCGTCTGCCCGCCACGCTCGAACTGACGATCAGCGGCTTCGTGCTGGCACTCGCGAGCGGCCTCGCGCTGGGCGTCGCCGCGGCCTGCCGCCCCGGCTCCGCCATCGACCGCTTCGCGCGCGCGCTGTCAAGCGCGGGCAGTTGCCTGCCGACCTTCTTCGTCGCGCTGCTGCTCATCTATGTGTTCTATTTCCGGCTCGGCTGGGCGCCGGAACCGACCGGGCGGCTCGACCCGATGCTGAGCGCGCCGCCCGTGCGCACGGGCGTCGTCGCATTCGATGCATGGCTCGCGGGCGACCCCGCCGCGACCCTCGACGCACTGCGCCGGCTCATGCTGCCCGCCATCAGCATGGCGCTGTTCGGCTTGCCGCCGATCGTGCGGATCACCCGCTCCGCGCTGCTCGCCAGTCTCGCCGCCGACCCGATGCGCACCGCCCGCAGCCTGGCGTTGCCGCGAGCCAAAGCACTGACCGCTTACGCGCTCGCGCCTGCCGCCGCGCCCATCGTCACGGCGGCGGGCATGATGTTCTCGTACATGCTCGCGGCCAACGTGGTCGTCGAAAAGATTTTCGCGTGGCCCGGCATCGGCGCTTACGCGCTCGATGCGCTGGGCAACGCCGACTATGCGCCGCTACAGGGCTTCGTGCTGTTCGTCGCCATTGCCTTCGCACTCCTTAACCTCTGCATCGATCTGCTCGTGCAGTGGATCGACCCGCGCACGCGGATATCCTGATGCAACTCGTACGTTTTTTCTTCGCGCGCCAGTCCACGCCCTCCGCAAGCGCCGCTGTGCGCCACGCGGCGCGGGGCCGCGCGCTCGCGCTATGGCCGCTCGCCGCGTTGGCGCTCGTCGCGCTCGCCGGTCCCTGGGTCGTGCAGAACCCCACGACACCGGATGTCGCGCATATGCTCGCTGCGCCCTCCCGGGCACACTGGTTCGGCACCGACGCGCTCGGCCGCGATCTGTTCGCACGCGTGGTGGTCGCCACCCGTCTCGACCTGGCGATCGCGTTGAGCGCCGTGTTCGCCGCGGCGCTGGCGGGCAGCGTGCTGGGCGCGGCCTCCGGTTTCGCCGGCGGACGGATCGACCGCCTGGTGCAGCGCGTGGTCGATGTCTGCATGGCGTTTCCGTTGTTCGTCGTCGCGTTGTCGCTCGTCGCCGTGCTCGGCAACTCCGTGCAAAGCGTCGTTGTTGCCACCGCGCTCATCAACGTGCCGTTCTACACGCGTCTCGCCCGCGCCGAGATCGCCACGCGGCGCGACGCGAACTATGTGCGCGCCGCGCGGCTGCAAGGCGCGGGCAACACGCGCATTCTGTTCAGCCTGCTGCTGCCGAACGCGCTGCCCGCGCTGTGCGCGCAGATGACCGTCAACCTGGGTTGGGCGATGACGAACAGCGCGGGACTGTCCTTTCTCGGCATGGGTGTGCGGCCGCCCGCAGCCGAATGGGGCGTGCTGGTCGGCGAAGGCGCGCCGTACATGATGACGGGCCAATGGTGGATCGCGACGTTTCCGAGCCTGGCGCTCGCCCTCGCCGTGTTCGCGCTCAACGGCGCAGGCGAGCGCCTGCGCGACGCCTTCGACCCGCGTACCCGATGATGCGAACCGCCCCCCCACCGATGCTGGACATCGAGCAATTGCGCGTCGAACTCGCAACAGACACGGCTCACGCGACTCACGCTGCGCTGATCGACGGCATCGATCTTCGCATCGCGGCGGGCGAAGTCGTGGCCCTGATCGGCGAAAGCGGCTCGGGCAAGTCGCTCACGGCGCTCGCGCTCATGAACCTCCTGCCGCGCGGCCTGCGGCAAACGGCCGGCCAGTTGCGCTGGGCCGATACCGATACGCACGCATCGTCGCCACACCCGGCGGCGATGGTGTTCCAGAGTCCGCGCAGCGCGTTGAACCCCGTGCGCCGGATCGGCGCGCAGTTCGACGATGTCTTCGCCGCGCGTCGCCTGCCTCGCCGCCTGTGGCGTGCGAACGCGGTCGCGCTGCTCGAACAGGTCGCGATGACACCGCCCGAGCGCTATCTGCGCGCTTATCCGCACGAGCTTTCGGGGGGGCTGTGCCAGCGCGTCGTGATCGCGCTGGCACTCGCTCGCGAGCCGCGGCTGCTGATCGCCGACGAGCCCACCACCGGTCTCGACGCGCTCACGCAGCATCAGGTGCTCGACCTGCTGCTCGCGTTGCGGCGTACCCGCGAGATGGCGTTGCTGCTCATCACGCACGACCTCCAGGCCGCGCTGGCCTATAGCGACCGCATCGCCGTGATGCATGCGGGCCAGCTTGTCGAGGTGCTGCCTTCCGCCGAATTCCTCCACGGCGCGCGGCATCCGTATTCGCGCGCGCTGGTCGCCGCGACGCCCGTGCTCGCCGCCGATCTGCATGCGCTGCAAGGCGTGCGCGGCAACCTGCCCGATCTGCGCGGCCCATTGCCCGCGTGCCGCTTCCATTCGCGCTGCACGCTCGCGCAGGCGCGCTGTGCGACCGACGCACCGCCCGTCGTGACGTCGGGCGCCGATCGCTTCGTCTGGTGCTGGCAGCCGGTCAGCATCGAAACCGGAGCGCGACGATGACAGCCTTGCTGGAAGTGGCGGGCCTGAGCAAGCGGTATCGGACTTCGGCGGGGCCCACCGATGCGCTGCGCGATGTGTCGTTCACGCTCGCGCGCGGCGAGACGCTCGGCGTCATCGGGCAGTCCGGTAGCGGCAAGTCGACGCTCGCGAGCGTGGTGGTCCGGCTCGACGATCCCGACGCGGGCACGATCCGCTTCGACGGCGTCGACATCGGCGCGCTGCCCGCGCGACGGTGCGCGCGAGCGCCGTGGCGCAGGCGCATCCAGTTCGTGTTTCAGGACGCGCGCGACAGCATCGATCCGCTCGGCCGCGCGTTCGACGCGATTGCCGGCGCGCTCGCCCATGACGTGGGCGGCGAGGCGCGCCGGGAGCGCGTCGAGGCCCTCGCGCGCGCCGTCGACCTGCCGCTGTCGCGCCTCGCCTTGCGGCCGCATCAGCTTTCGGGCGGCGAGGCCGCGCGCGTATGCATCGCGCGCGCGATTGCGAGCGGCCCCGACCTGCTCGTGCTCGACGAACCGACGGCGGCGCTCGACGTGTCCGTTCAGGCGGGCGTGCTCGCCACGCTCGACCGGCTGCGCCGCGAGCGCGGCATGGCCATGCTGTTCATCTCGCACGATCTCGACGTCGTGCGCCTGTTCTGCTCGCGCGCGCTCGTCATGAACGCGGGCGAGATCGTCGAAACGGGGCCGACCGCGGCCGTGTTCGCGCAGCCGCAGCACGCCTATACGCGCGCATTGCTCGACGCACGGCGGCGCGCGACCGGGTCCGTTTCATCGGCGGCGCTTTTTCCCCTTTCCTCCTCCCTCTGACGACGACCGGGAATAAAACCGCGAGGCGGGCGGTATTGCACGTGAAGCCCGCCCCGGAAGCACGCCGGATCGAACCGGCAACCGGCTTCCCGAACCCAGTCGAGAGGACATCATGTCGTCAGATCTTCCTTCCCAACCTTCGCGCCGCAGTGCCCTGAAATGCCTCGCCTTCGGGGGGGCGGGCACCGTGTTCGTCCTGGCCGGAGGCGTCCTCACGCCGGTGCAGTTAGCGCTTGCCGCCGGCAGCAAGGACAAGCCGGCGGTATCCGGCATGCCGCTGTTCTTGCAGATCAGCGACTCCCATATCGGCTTCAACAAGGAAGCCAATCCCGATGTCGCGGGCACGCTCAAGCAGACGATTGATTTCGTCAACGCCATGCCCGTCAAACCGGCGCTCGCGATTCACACGGGCGACATCACCCACCTTTCCAAACCGGAAGAATTCGATCTCGCGGCCCAGTTGCTCTCCGGGCTCAACGTCACCGAATTGCACACCGTGCCCGGCGAGCACGACGTGACGGACGGCCCGCAAGGCGAGTACTTCAAACGCTTCGGCCAGGCGTCCGACAACCGGGGCTATTACAGCTTCGACCACAACGGCGTGCATTTCGTCGCGCTCGTCAACGTGATGCATTTCAAGCCGAACGGATTGGGCAACCTGGGCGACGACCAGCTCGCCTGGCTGAAGGACGATCTCAAGGGGCGCACGTCCAGCACGCCGATCGTCGTCTTTACGCATATGCCCATGTGGACGATCTACGAACCGTGGGGCTGGGGCACCGGCGACGCGGGCCAGGCAATGGATTATCTGAAGCGATTCGGCTCCGTGACGGTCCTCAATGGTCACATTCATCAGATCGTTTCCAAGGTCGAGGGCAATATCACGTTCCACACCGCACGCTCGACGGCCTACCCGCAACCGACAGCCGGCGATGGACCGGGGCCCGGCCCGCTCAAGGTGGCAAGCGAGCAGTTGCCGAAAATGCTGGGCGTGACCAGCATTCGCGTCTCGCGACATCCCCTCGCGGCGACGCTCTCCGACACCACGCTCGCCTGACTTTGCCTCCCGCCCATTCGACAAGGAACCGAGCCATGCTCTCCCACCCATTTCGTCGCGCGTTCGTCTTCTGCTCCGGGGCCGGCATGCTTGCGGCCGCGCTGGCCGCCGGTTTGCCTGCCGCGCAGGCGCAGGAGCCCAGTCAGATCGTCATCAAGAATTTCATGTTTTCGCCCATGGCCATCACGGTCAAGGCGGGCACGACGGTGACGTGGAAAAACATGGATGGCGAACCCCACACCGTCGTCGACGACGCGGGCATATTCCACTCGGCCGCGCTCGACCAAAACGACACGTATCAGTTCAAGTTCGACAAGCCAGGCGTGTACAAGGTGTTCTGCGGGATACATCCCTATATGAAGGCAACCATTACCGTGCAGTAGGCAGGTCTATATTAATTCGGAATCCATAATTACTCGACGTAGTCTTCCGGATTCTCCCTGCCCGGACTCTGATAAAGAATCATCATGAGAGGAATACGGGGCTCCGCCGTGGCATCGATGCGGCGTCCCGTCACCTCGCCGGCGACCCCGGTCGTATATTCCGCAACCACTTCGCCAAAGGCGTTGCGCTGAATGGCGACTTTCTGCCCCGCCTTGACCTTGTCGTTCAGCTTGACCAGCAATTCGACGAAGCCGCCATGCGTGCTCAGGATGCCATGCGCGCTGTTGCCGACGAAGATCCCGACGTCCCGCCCGGTGCGGCCCATCGGGCCGGTGACGACGCCATAGCGCTTGAGCACATTCATCGTCCCTTCTACGAACAAGGGGATCATGTCGAAATCGAAGACGCGCTCGGAGCCGATTTCCGGCGTGATCGCCGGAATGCCCACGTCGATCAGCGCGACACGCTTGCCCGGCTTCGCACCGCAAACGACGACGGCCGACACATACCCGTGTTGGCCCGTCGGCATCTGCACGCCCTGGAAATAGAACATATGCTTCTTGCCGCGCGCCAGGTCGCTAACGTCGAGCGCGCTGATCAAACAGCGATCAGCCGATTGGCCCGCCGCTGCTCATACGCACAATCAGCTCGGGGCGCAGGCGTTCCGACTTTGGCTTTTCGCCTCCGAGCTGCTTGACCAGCAACTCCATCGCGCGAAAACCCATGGGGTGCATGGGCGAGCGCACCGATGTGAGACCGATGGGCAATTGGGCCGCAAGCGGCGTGTCGTTGAACCCGACCAGCGCCACGTCCCGCCCTGGCTGCATGCCCGAGTCCCGCAGCGCACCCATGACACCAATGGCGAGAAAGTCGTTGACGGCAAAGATGGCCGTCGGCTTGCGCTTCCTCGCGCACAGTTGCTCGCCGGCCTCACGGCCGGCCGCCGTATCGAACGGACCATGCAGGATCGAGTCCGGCCTGATCTCGACGCCGAGCGCCTTGCATCGCTCCACGAAACCCACGCACCGGTCCCAGCCGCTGCTCGAATATTGCTCCCCGGCCAGCACGGCAAAGTCGCGGTGCCCCAGGGCAACCAGGTGATCGGCCGCCATTTTCCCGCCTGCGAGGTCGTCGCAGGTGATGGAGCAATACTTCCTTCCCTGGTGGCGGCTCACGAGAATCATCGGCACACCGCGTTTGGCCAGTTCGTCGATGAACGCGGTTTCGTCGCGGCGCGCGTCCGCGAAGATGAGTCCCTCCACGTTACGGTGCAGCGCCGCCTCGCCAAGCAGCCGCTGGCGCTGCGCATCGTCGTGTGTGTTGGCCACGAAGGTCATGTAACCGGCGGCGTCCGCCGCGTCGTCGATGCCTTCGTAAATGATTGCGAGCACGAGGTCGGAGAGCCTCGGCACGCGACCCGGAAAGTTCCGCATTGGCGCAACGCCAGGCGAATCGGCAATGGCGGCGCGTTAAAGAAAGACCACTGCGGATATCATCAGGATAACGATATATGTGTCGCCTCACCGTCGTCTAGCCGTTGACGGTACTCCACCACAAGGGCCCGCGCCGCACTGAACTGCCACGCGGGCCCCATTCTTCGACAACCTTAACCGCAACGACTGGCACAAGCCTCTCGACAGCCAGCCGCCTCCCCGCGCCTGCATGGCGCGTCATCGAAGCGCAACCGAAGCGATGCGATGCGATGACGCGCCATGCAGCGCGGGCCCGCGCTCCGTACCCGCGCTAGGCGTCCAGATGCCGCCCGCTCCATGTCTGAAGCCGGTCGAGATATTGCCCGCGCGTATATGCCACCGGGTCCTTCAGCCGCGCAAACGACATCGCGCCGCGAATCGCGTCGAGCGAGTCGACTTCGCGCGCCTCCAGCCACGCCCTCAGCCCGCCCAGCAACCGCTCGAAGCACGACGGCCCCTCGCGCAGCACGGTCGACGTCACCATCACGGCGTCGGCGCCCGCATACAGGTATTTAATCACCTGTTCGGCGTTCTCCACCCCCGTGGACGCAGCCAGCGATGCGCGTATTCTCCCCGCAAGCAGCGCGATCCACTGTAGCGGCAGGCGCATGTCGATGGCCTGGCTCAGGGTCAGCTCGCTCGAAAGCTTCAGCCGGTGCAGGTCGATGTCTGGCTGCACGAAGCGGTTGAACACCACGAGCCCGGCGGCGCCGGCCTCCACGAAGCGCTGCGCCATGTTGCCGACGTTCGTGAAGTACGGTCCCATCTTCACGCACAGCGCAATGCCGAGTTGGCCGCGCAGTTCCTGCACGATCCGCACGTAGCGCTCCTCGATCGCGGCGCCGCTTTCGAACAGGTCCGTCGGCACCGCGTACAGGTTCACTTCCAGCGCCTGCGCCCCGGCCTGCTCGATCTGCTTGCCAAAGTCCAGCCAGCCTCCGGGCGTCGTGCCGTTGAGGCTCGCGATCACGGGGATCGACAGGCTTTCGCGTGCGCGGCGCAGCAGGTCCAGGTAACGGTCCGGAACGAGCCCATACGGGCCCGAGGCAATGTGCGCGGGCGGGAAATAGTGCTGATGCATCTCGGGATTGCTGTCGATGCCCGTCGCGAGTATCGCCTCGCGCCGCGTGCCCGCAACGCCGACCTGCTCCTCGAACAGGGACGGCAACACGACGGCGGCCGCACCCGCGTCCTCCAGCCGCCGCAGATGATCGATCTGCGCATTCGCGGGCGAGGCCGACGCCACGAGCGGGTTATTGAGCGTCAGCCCGAGGTAGGGCGTCGTCAGATCCATTGCTGTCCTCCCTGATGCGCGATTGACTGAGGAATCCTGATCGTCATGCCCGGCTCCCGTCGCGCTCGGCAACCGCGGGTGCGCCGCTCCAGAATCGACTGCCGTCGCGCGCGGCCAGATCCTCGTATTGGCGGTACTTCTCCTCGACCCATCGTTGCGCGGCGTCGAGCAGACTGGCGGCGGTCTCGCCGTCGGTTTCCGCCAGCGAGCTGTAGCGGATCTCGTTGTATGCGTAATCCTTCAACGCAATGGCGGGTCGCATCGAATCGAGCTGGAACGGGTTGGCCCCCACGCGGCGCATGGACGGGTTATAGCGGAACAGCGGCCAGTAACCGGCTTCGGTCGCGAGCGCCTGCTGGTGCATGCCCTGGCGCATGTCGATGCCGTGCGCGATGCAATGACTGTAGGCGAGGATCAGCGACGGTCCCTCGTACGCCTCGGCCTCGCGAAACGCCTGGAGCGTCTGCTGCGGATTCGCGCCCATCGCGACCTGGGCGACATAGATGTTGCCGTAGGCGATCGCCTGGAGCGCCAGGTCCTTGCGCGGCACGCGCTTGCCCGCCGCCGCGAACTTCGCGACGGCCGCGAGCGGCGTCGCCTTCGACGACTGGCCGCCGGTATTGGAGTAGACCTCGGTGTCGAGCACCAGCACGTTCACGTCGCGGCCCTGCGCGAGCACATGATCGAGCCCGCCATAACCGATGTCGTACGCCCAGCCGTCGCCGCCGACGAGCCAGATGCTGCGGCGGATCAGATGATCGACGACCGAGAGCAGATCGGCCGCGCGCGCGTCGTCGTGCAATGCGAGCAGGCGGGTCTTGAGCAGCGCCACGCGCTCGCGCTGGGCGCGGATGGCCGACTCCTGCGCCTGCGGCGCGCCGATGATCGCCTGCACCAGATCCTCGCCGACCTGCGGCGCCAGTTCCTTGAGCCGGCGATGCGCGAGCGCGAGTTGCTGGTCGGCGGCGAGCCGGAAGCCGAGGCCGAACTCAGCGTTGTCCTCGAACAGCGAGTTCGACCAGGCCGGCCCGCGTCCTTCGTGATTCTTCGTCCAGGGCGTGACGGGCAGATTGCCCCCGTAGATCGACGAGCAGCCGGTGGCGTTGGCCACTTGCAGGCGGTCGCCGAACAACTGGCTCAGGAGGCGCAGATACGGCGTCTCGCCACAGCCCGCGCATGCGCCCGGAAACTCGAACAGCGGCTGGAGGAACTGCACGCCGCGCACGTTCGCGAAATCGACGCGCGCCCGGTCGTTGACCGGCAGCGACTCGAAAAAGCGAATGTTCTCGCGCTCCGCTTCGAGCACGGGCAGCTTGTCGGCGATGTTGAGCGCCTTCGTCTCCGGCTCCACGGCGCTGTGTGCCGGACACGCCTCGACGCACAGCCCGCAGCCCGTGCAGTCCTCCACGTAGATCTGCAACGAGAAGCGGGCTTCCGGGTAGCCGCGCGCATTCACGGGCGCGGACGGGAACGAAGCGGGCGCGCCGGCCAGGCGATCCTCGTGGAAGTAGCGCGCGCGGATCACGCCGTGCGGGCACACGAAGCCGCACTGGCCGCACTGCACGCACAGGTCGGCGCGCCACTGCGGCACGGTGTCGGACACGTTGCGCTTCTCGTAGGCGCTCGTGCCCGAGGGAAAGGTGCCGTCCACGGGCATCAGGCTCACGGGAATCGCATCGCCCTTGCCCGCGAACATCATGGCCGTGACGTCACGCACGAACGCGGGCGCATCGGCCGGCACGAGCGGCGGCAGTGCGCCGCCGTCCGCCTTCGCCGGCACGCTCACCGGCTGCATGCGCGCGAGCGCCCCGTCCACGGCGGCGTCGTTCATCCGCACCACGTGCTCGCCCTGACGTCCGTAAGTCTTGCGGATGGCCTTCTTGATCGCCGCGATCGCCTCGTCGCGCGGCAGCACGCCCGACAGCGCGAAAAAGCAGGTCTGGAGCAGCGTGTTGACGCGAAAGCCCAGGCCCAGCTCGCGCGCGGCCGCCGAAGCGTCGATCACGTAGAGACTGAGCTTGCGCTCGATGATCGTCTGCTGGACCGGCCGCGGCAGATGCGCCCAGACCTGGTCGGCGGGATACGGCGCGTTCAGCAGGAAGATCGCGCCCGGCGCGGCGTACTGGAGCACGTCCACGCGTTCGAGAAAGTCGAAGCGATGGCATGCGACGAAGCCCGCCCGGGCGATCAGGTACGGCGCGCGGATCGGCCGCGGCCCGAAACGCAGATGCGAGACGGTCTGCGCGCCGGACTTGTGCGAGTCGTACACGAAATAGCCCTGCGCGAAGTTGGCGGTGTCCTCGCCGATGATCTTCACGCTGTTCTTGTTCGCGCCGACCGTGCCGTCCGCGCCGAGTCCGTAGAACACCGCGCGCGTCACGTCGTCGGGTTCGATGTCGAACGCCGGGTCGTAGTCGAGGCTCAGGTGCGTCACGTCGTCGTCGATGCCCACGGTGAAGCTGTGGCGCGGCCGCTCGCGCCCGAGTTCGTCGAATACGGCCTTGACCATCGCGGGCGTGAAGTCCTTGTTCGAAATCCCGTAGCGGCCGCCGGTCACGAGCGGCAGCGACGCGCGCTCGCCACGGCTGAACGCGCTGGCGAGCGTCGCGAGCACGTCCTGGTAGAGCGGCTCGCCCGACGCACCCGGCTCCTTGGTCTGTTCGAGCACGGCAATGCGCTTGACCGACGCGGGCAACGCCGCCAGCAGATGCGCCGCGGAGAACGGCCGGTACAGCCGCACTTGCAGCACGCCGTGCTTGCGGCCCTGCGCCGCGAGCGCCTGCACGGTTTCGCGCACCGTCTGCGCGCCCGACCCCATCAGCACGACGATGTGCTCGGCGTCCGGTGCGCCGTCGTATTCGAACAGCCGGTAATGCCGGCCGGTCAACTGGCCAAAGCGCTCCATCAGCGTCTCGACGATGCCCGGCACCGCGTCGTAGTAGAGATTGGCGGCCTCGCGCGCCTGGAAGTAGGTGTCCGGGTTGTGCGCCGTGCCGCGCACGAACGGCCGCTCGGGGCTCAGCGCTCGGGCGCGGTGCGCGCGGATCAGCGAATCGTCGATCATCGCGCGCAGCACGTCGTCGCCGAGCAGCTCCAGCGTGTTCAGCTCGTGCGAGGTGCGAAAGCCGTCGAAGAAGTGCAGGAAGGGCACGCGCGATTGGAGCGTCGCGGCCTGCGCGATCAGCGCGCTGTCGTGCGCCTCCTGCACCGAGGCCGCGTTGAGCAGCGCGAAGCCGGTCATGCGCGCGGCCATCACGTCCGAGTGGTCGCCGAAAATCGACAGCGCCGAGGTCGCCAGCGAGCGCGCCGCCACGTGGAAGACCGTCGAGGTCAGCTCGCCCGCGATCTTGTACATGTTCGGCAGCATCAGCATGAGCCCCTGCGACGCCGTGAACGTGGTCGTGAGCGCGCCCGACTGAAGCGCGCCGTGCACCGCGCCCGCCGCGCCGCCCTCGGCCTGCATTTCCTGCACGAGCGGCAGGTTGCCCCACAGGTTCGGCAGGCCTTGGGCCGTCCATTGATCGGCCAGCTCCGCCATCGCCGACGACGGCGTGATCGGGTAGATCGCGCACACCTCGTTGAGCTTGTAGGCGACGGTCGCGACCGCCGTATTGCCATCCATCGTGCTGCGGGTCATCGCACGGCCTCCGTGTTCGGGTTCGCGTTCGGGATCGCTGCCGCGCTCGCCTCCGGCGTCATGTCGATGGCGTGGCACGGGCATTGTTCGAAGCAGACCGCGCAGCCGGTGCAGCGCCCGAGGTTGACCTCGTAGCCGCGCCCCGGGCCGAGCCGCTCGATCGCGCCGGTCGGGCATGCCGCGTAGCAGTTGTCGCATTCGTAGCAGTTGCCGCACGACAGGCAGCGGCGCGCCTCATGCCGCGCCGCCCGCTCGTCGAGGCCGCCTAGCACCTCTTCGAAGCCGCTGCGCCCGGCCACCGGCAGCACCGGCTGCGCCGACGGCAGCGCGTCGCTATAGAGCGGCAGATGCAGCGCGTCGAAGCCGACGATCGCATGGCGCGCCGGCGTGACGAACGGCTCGCCGCGCAGCCACGCGTCGATATGGCGCGCGGCGCGCTTGCCGTGGCCCGTGGCGGTCGTCACCGTGCGGTTCGCGGGGGTCATGTCGCCGCCCGCGAACACGCCCGCGCAGCCGGTCTGAAAGTCGTCGCCGACGATCACCGTGCCGTCCGCTTCGAAGCCGATGCCCGGCACCTCGCGCAGGAACGCCGTATCGGTCTGCTGGCCGAGCGCGAGAATCAGCGAGTCGGCCTCCAGCGTCTCGTATTCGCCGGTGGGCTGCGCGCGGCCGTTCTCGTCGAGCCGCATCTTCTCGACGCGGATCGACTGCCCGTCGATGTCCCGGATGCTCGACAGCCAGCGGATGCGCACGCCCTCCTCCAGCGCCTCTTCGGCTTCGAACGGCAGCGCGCCCATGTGCGCGCGATCGCGGTAGTAGACGATCAGCGCCTCCTGCGCGCCGAGGCGGCGGGCGGTGCGCGCGGCATCCATCGCGGTGTTGCCGCCGCCGTAGACGACCACGCGCCGGCCGAGCTGTGGGCGCTCGCCCGTGCCCGTTGCCCGCAGCACGCTCACGGCGTCGAACACCCGCGCCGCGTCGCGCGCCGGGATGTCGATGTGGCGGGCCACCTGGGCGCCGATCGCGAGCAGCACGGCGTCGAAGCCGCCCGCGGCCTTTTCCGCCGCCAGGTCGCCGACCTTGTGGTTCAGCACGAAACGCACGCCGAGCGCTTCGAGCCGCCCGATTTCGTGGTTCAGCACGTCGCGCGGCAGCCGGTACGCGGGAATGCCGAAGTGCAGCATGCCGCCCGCCACCGGGCCGGCCTCGCGCACTTCCACGGCATGGCCGCGCCGCGCGAGATGCCACGCGGCCGACAGACCGCACGGCCCCGCGCCGACGATCAGCACGCGCTTGCCGGTGGCGGGCGCGGGCGTGATCGTCCAGCCGTGTTCGAGCGCGAGATCGCCGAGAAAGCGCTCGACCGCATGCACGCTCACCGCGCTGTCGAGTTCGCCGCGATTGCAGGCGCTCTCGCACGGGTGATAGCACACGCGGCCGTGAATCGCGGGAAACGGATTGTCGGCGACGAGATGCCGCCACGCGGCTTCGTACTTGCCCGCTTGCGCGAGCGCGAGCCAGCCCTGAATGTCCTCGCCCGCCGGACACGCGTCGTTGCAGGGCGGCAGCAGGTCATGCCAGACGGGGTGCCGGGTGCGCACCGGCCCGATCGCCTGACGGCGGGTCAGGTCCACGACGGGGCTCATGTTTTCCAGTCGAACGTTCATGGGAACTCCAGCCAGACGTATGGGGTGGGGAGGTTCGCGGAGTCGCGCTCCGCTTTTATGTCGGCGCCGGGCCTAGGCGCCCGCGCCGGTGCGCGAGCCGGTTTCCTTGAGGAACAGCGCGAGCACGATCGCAACGCCAATGCCGACCAGCAGCCACGCCCCTGCGGCGCGGAACACGGCGAGGTCGATCGGGCCGCCGTGGGCGTAGTGCGCGAGCAGCCGGCCGAACACGGGTGTGAGCCAGGCGCTGAAGGTGAACACGAGAAAGTTGATCGCGCCGGTTGCGCTGCCTTTCACGTTGTCCGGATTGACTTCCTTGATCACCGAGTACGGCAGCATGGCCGCGCCGGAGCCCACGCCGAGCAGCAGGCCCAGCACGTAATGCGGCGCGACGCCGGGCGGCAGGTAGAGGATGGCCGCGGCGCAGGCGAGCATGAGCAAGGCGCCCGCGAGCAGCACCGGTTTGCGGCGGCCGATGTGATCAGACAGATAGCCCAGCAGCGGGCAGCCGATCACCCAGCCGAGCGGCACCATGCTCGCGCGGTTGACCGCTTCGGCGTAGCCGACCTCCAGCCCGTTGCGCAGGAACGGCACGCCCCAGATCATGTCGCCGATCGTCGTCGGCAGGAACAGCAGGCCCGCGCAGAAGCCGCACAGATACGATTGCGGATTGGTCAGCACCACCTTGTACGGCGCGAACATCTTCGCCCACGAACCCCGGCTTGCCGGACCCTCGTCGTGTCCGGCCGGCGTGGCGAGGAACACGAGCACCGCGATCACGAAGAGACCGGCGCCCGAGAGCCACCAGAACTGCCGCCACGTGATGAGCTCGTGAATGAGCGGCCCGACCGCGAACTGGCCCGCGGAGCCGCCGAGCATGCCGAAACATTGCGTGAAGCCCACCGCCGTCGCGAGGTAGCGCGGCGGAAAGCCGTGCGTGGCGAGATACACCGCGCCGGTGAACGCGCAGGCGGAACCGGCGCCCTGCAACAGACGGCCGATCTGCGCGGACTCCGCGCTTCCGAGCCCGAACAGCCCCGCGCCGATCGCGACCAGCACGATGCCCACCGGAATCACGCTCTTGCCGCCGAGCCGGTCGAGCGCCGCGCCCGCGAGGATCGAAAACAGCGAATAGGTGTAGTAGTACAGCCCGACCAGCGTGCTCACGCCCACCGCGTCGCGGCCGAACGCCGCCGAAAGCTCCGGGACCATCACGCCCGGCGCCGAGCGCAGCGCATATTGCATGAAGTAGAAGACGATGCAAAAGAGCCACGCGATCACGAAGCCGATATGCATGGGCTCGCGAGCCGTCTGGGCCTGCGCGGAACGGGAAGTCACACTCGCCATATCGGGCCTCTTCGCTTGACGGACTGCATGAAATTGAAGCGCGGGCATCCGCGCATCGCCGATGCCCGCAGCTCTACCGGCTCTACCCGGTCTAGGCGGCTGCCGCCACCCAGGCGGCGATTGCCGGCCAGGTCTCCTTGAGCGTGCGCGAGCCCATGAAGAGGCCGATATGGCCGCCCGGCACGAGACGCTTCTCGATGCGCTCGGGCGGCGTGCCCAGGTATTTCTCGGCGTCGAACACCTGCTCCTTCGTGGTGATGTCGTCCGACTCGCCCGCGAGCAGATAAACCGGGCATGTAATCGCTTTCAGGTTCAACGTGCGGCCGAGCGCGACGAACGTGCCTTTCGCGAGCCGGTTCTCCCTGAAAATCTGCCGGATGGTTTGCAGATACCAGCGCCCGGGCAGGTCGAGCGGGTTCTCGTACCAGCTCTGGAAGGCCTCCTCCTTTTTCACGTACACCGGGTCGTCGATGTGCTCGTACAGATCGACGTGCTCCGTCACGTAGTGCTGGTCCGGGTGCATGTTCTTCCATCCCCGCAGCATGAAACGGCCGCGCATCAGGCCGCCGCCAAGCTTCACCAGCTCCTCGTAGAACGACTCGGGATACGTGTGCACCATCCGCTTGATGGGACCGTCGCCCGCGTCGGTGTCGATGGGCGAGCCCGCGAGCACGAGACTCGCGACCTTGTGCGGAAAGCGCGCGGCGTACATGGCCGACATCCAGCCGCCCTGGCACAGGCCCACCAGGTTCACGCGGCCGCCGAGTTCGTCGACGCACACGTTGATCTCGGCGAGGTACTGGTCGATCTCCAGATCCTTCATGTCCTCCGTCGCCGACTTCCAGTCGGTCAGGAAAAGCCGCGACAGTCCGTGCTCGCGCAACGTTTGCATCAGGCTCTGACCCGGCTGGAAGTCGGCGATCATCGCGCGGTGGCCCGCGTACGGCGCATCGACGATGGTCGGCAGGCCCTGCGGGTTGTCGCCGGAGTAGTCGCGCAGCACCATCGTGCGCAGGTCCAGCAGCGGCCGGCTGGCCGTGGCGAGCGCGGGATGCAGCTCGAAATGGAGCCGTTCTTCTTCCGCGAGGAAAGCGAGATTTCTGGCCGACAGCGAAGCGCCGGCTTCGATCAGCGCGGCGGTGGCCGCCATCGGCCAGAAGATCGGCAGCGCGAGCATCGACGTACTACCGGGGCTTTGAGTTTGACGAGTGGGGCTCAAGAGCATTTCTCCATGCTTGGGGCAGCGTGTGGAAATCAAACGAGTTTCGGCAAAGGGCGGGGAACAGGCGGTGGATCTGGGGAAAATGGCGTCGGCATCGCACGCACTGACAGAGAACGACACAGACAAAGATTAAGCACCTTCTGAAAAGAAGGCGCATTGATTTATATCAAATTTATTGCGCCGCACAATCGAAGCTGTGCACGGCCGCCCGTCCGCCCGCGACACGCCCGTGGTGGCGCACTCGCAGCTTGAAACCGGCATCCCGACGTTTGCTGACATCGACCCGTTTCAGTCATAGGCAAAACCTTTCCACTTCATCGGGAAACAATATTTTCTCGGGATTGTGACCAGGTAAATTGCCTGGGTGGCCGCACCGCACCCCGCTATGTCGGGGCCCTCCCCGCCGCTTCAGGACGACGACCCATGAATCTTTTCCAACGCTGGAAACACCACGTTTGTGCCGCCATGATGCTGACCGCGAGCCTGGCCGCGAGTCTGCCCGCCCACGCCGACGACCTGCTTGGCCGCGTCAGGCAGCAAGGCGAACTCGTTGTCGGAACCGAGATGCAGTTCGCGCCGTTCGACTTCCTGGAGAACGGCCAGCAAGCCGGCTTCAACAAGGATCTGTTCGCCGCCGTCGGCAAAATCATGGGCGTGAAGGTGCGCTTCATCGACCTGCCCTGGGACAGCGTGCTGCCCGGCCTCGACGCGAAGAAGTTCGACATGGTCGCCGGCCCCCTCACGGTCACGAAGGCGCGCATGGAACGCTACGCCTTCACTTATCCGATCGCCGACGCCACCGACGCGCTTCTCAAGCGCGCCAGCGACGCGAGCATCAAGCAGCCCTCGGATATCGCGGGCAAGGTCGTCGGCGCGCAAAAGAGCAGCGCGCAGAACGAGCAGTTGAAGACTTACGCCGCGACGCTCAAGCAGACGCCCGAAGTGCGCGAATACGTCGACAACAACCAGGCCTACGCCGATCTCGCGTCGGGGCGCCTCGCCGCCGTCGCGAACTCGCTCACGAATATCGCCTATGTCGCGAAGCAGCGCCCGGCCGTGTTCGCGGTCGTGCAGCCCGCGTTCGGCTCGAAGGTGTATTTCGCCTATTGCATGCGCAAGGATGCGGACAGCCAGTCGCTCGACGACGCTTTCAACGCCGCCATCAGCACGCTGAACAAGAACGGCGAGCTGGCGGCGCTGCAAAAGAAGTGGTTCGGCGTGGCCGTGAGCCTGCCGATGGCCGTGCCGACGCCCAATACCTGAGCGCGGCAAAAGTCGCGGGAAAAGTCGCGCCAACAGTCGCGGCACCCATAGCGCGCCGTCCGCACCTCACACTTCGACAAGGCGATTCGACATGTTCAGTCTGAGCGCGTTCTGCGATGCCCTGCCCCTGCTGCTTCACGCGTCGCTCATGACGCTCGCCGTTTCGTCGGCCGGGCTCGTGATCGGCTTCTTCATTGCGCTCGTGGTGTGCGCGGCGCGGCTTTCCCCGAAGCCCGCGCTGCGCATTGCCGCCACGGTGTACGTGCGCGTGCTGCGCGGCATTCCGTTGCTCGTGCAACTTCTTCTGGTTTATTACCTGCTGCCGTTCGTCGGCATCAACGTGCCGCCGCTCACGGCGGCCATCAGCGCCGTGTCGCTCTGTTCGGCAGCGTATATCGCCGAAATCCTGCGCGGCGGCTTTGCGAATCTCGCTCGCGGGCAAACCGAGGCGGCGCGCATGCTCGGGCTCTCGGCATTCGATCAGCTTCGGCGCGTGCAGATTCCCCTGGTGCTGCGCTCGACTTTGCCGTCGCTCGTCAACGAGATGGTGCTGCTGATCAAGGCGTCGTCGCTCATTTCGGTCGTCGGCATCGCGGAAGTCACGCGCACCGCGCAGAACATCGCGGCCAGCACCTATCAGCCGCTCGAAGCGTATGCCGCGGCGGGCCTGATCTATTTCATCCTGTGCGGCACCCTGGCGTTGCTGGCGCACGGCGCGGAGCGGCGCCTGCGCGCCGCCTGACGCGAGCGCGCATACGGAGCCGACCATGTCCCAGTTCGACTTGCATGTCATCACGAACAATCTGCCGCAAATCGGCGCGGGCTTCGCCACGACTGTCGGCATGTGGCTCGCGGGTGTCGCGCTCGGCGCGGCCATCGGCCTCGCGGTCGCGCTGGCGCAGCTAAGCGGCGGCCGCGCCTTGCGCGCGCTGCTGCGCGCCTATATCGAACTCTTTCGCGGCACGCCTTTTCTCGTGCAGCTTTTCCTGCTCTATTACGGCGGCCCCGCGCTGGGTTTGATGCTCACGCCCGCGAGCGCGGGCGTGGCGAGCCTCGCGCTCTACGCGGGCGCCTATTTTGCCGAAGTCTTTCGCGGCGGCTTCGCCTGCGTGCCGCGCGGCCATCTCGAAGCGGCCGTGTGTCTCGGCCTCACCCGCTGGCAGGCGATCTGGCGCATCGAGCTGCCGCAAATGCTGGCGCTCATCACGCCCGCGCTCGCGAATCTCACGATCGTGCTCAGCAAGGAAACGGCCGTGCTCTCGATCGTGACGGTGCCCGAACTCACCTTCGTGCTGACCGGCATCGGCTCCGCGACCTTCGCCTTCGTGGAAACGCTGCTCGTGCTGTGCGTCTGCTACCTGCTGCTTGTCGAAGCGGCGACACTCGCCGGCAACTGGGCCGAACGGCGCGTGAGCCGCTTCCTGGCATGAACCCTGGAGATCCGCATGAATAATCCGGCCGAACCCGGCGAACACGCGAGCGCTTTTCTGGGCGCGGGCGCCCCGCACGCTTCGAGCGCGCCGCTGATCCAGGTGAGGGATCTCTACAAGCGCTTTGGACACACCGACATCTTGCGCGGCGTCGATCTGAGCATCGCGAAGTCGGAGGTCGTGTGCATCATCGGGCCGTCCGGTTCCGGCAAGAGCACGCTGCTGCGCTGCATCGCGGGGCTCGAAACCTACGATCACGGCGACGTGCGCATTGAAGGCGAACTGCTCGGCTACGTCGATCGCGGCGGCCGGCGCGTGCGCGCGGCGGCGCGCGAGGTGAACCGCGTGCGCCGCAATGTCGGCATGGTGTTTCAGCAGTTCAACCTGTGGCCGCACATGACGGCGCTGGCGAACGTGAAGGAAGCGCTCTTGCGCGTGCGCGGCCTGTCGAATCAGCAGGCGGACGAACGCGCGGGCAAGATGCTGGAGATGGTCGGTCTGTCGCACAAGGCGGACGCGTACCCGTCGCGGCTTTCCGGCGGCCAGCAGCAACGCGTCGCGATTGCGCGCGCGCTCGCCATGGCGCCGCACATCATGCTCTTCGACGAACCGACTTCGGCGCTCGATCCCGAACTCGTCGGCGAGGTGTTGCAGGTGATGAAGCAGCTTGCGCGCGACGGCATGACGATGGTCGTCGTCACGCACGAAATGGGCTTCGCCGCGCAGATGGCCGACACGGTCGTCTTCATCGATCAAGGTCGCGTTGCCGTGCGCGGCGCGCCGCAACACGTGTTTCGCGAGTCGGAGAACCCGCGTTTCAAGCAGTTCCTGCAAAACTATCTGGACCGCAATGCCTTCTGGTCCGGCGCGCCGGGCGCGCGCAATCCAGCGTGATCCCCCTCGAATCCCCCACTCCCTTTCACCATGAGCGAATCTGAACTGCGTATCGATCTGGCCGCGGCCTTCCGGTGCTTCGCACGCCTGAACATGCACGAAGCGGTCGCGAATCATTTGAGCGTGGCCGTGTCTGACGACGGCCGCCGCTTCCTGACCAACCCGAAGTGGATGCACTTCTCGCGCATCAAGGCGAGCGACCTCGTGCTGCTCGACGCCGACGACCCCGCGAGCCTCGCGGGCGGCAAGGTCGATCCGACGACATGGGCGATTCACGGTCAGTTGCACCGCCGCCTGCCGCACGTGCGCGTCGCCATGCATCTGCATCCGGTTTATGCCACGACGATCTCCACGCTCGAAGATCCCGTGGTCCTGCCGATCGAACAGAATACCGCGCGCTATTTCAACCGCATCGCGCTCGACACGGCATTCTCCGGCATGGCCGACTCCGAAGACGAAGGCGCGCGCCTCGTCGCGCTGCTCGACGGCAAGTCGCGCCTGATGATGGGCAATCACGGCGTGATGGTGTGCGCGCCGACCATCGGCGAAGCATTCGACGACATGTACACGCTGGAGCGCGCCTGCCAGATTCTCGTGAACGCCTATGCGACAGGCAAGCCACTGCGCGTGCTCTCCGACGCCGTCGCCGAACGCACCGCGCGCGACTGGGAAAGCATTGCGGACTTCTCGATCGCGCACTTCGAAGAAATGAAGAAAGTGCTCGACGCGGAAGATCCGTCTTATCGGGACTAAATGCGCAGACTCGATGCGGCGCATGAAAAGGGCGCGTGCGAATCAACGCACACGCCCTTTTTGAGCCGCTTAGAAAGCGCCGCTTAACCGGCCGTTTGCAGGTGCTGCGCGAGACGCAACAACATCGCATCGCAGCGATCCAGTTGATCGAGCGTGACGAACTCGTCCGGCTTGTGGCCTTGATCCATGCTGCCGGGCCCGCACACCACGGTCGGAATGCCCGCCTGCGCGAAGAGACCGCCCTCGGTGCCGAATGCCACCGTGCCGAAGTCGCTCGATTCGCACAGCCGCGCGAGCAGTTGCGCAACCTCGCTCTCAGGCGGCGTGGCCAGCCCCGGATACGCGTTGAGCGCTTCGAAGCGGATGCCGGTATCGGCGTGCACCGCGCGCATTTTCGGCACGAGTTCGCTCTCGGCGTAACGCTTCAGATCGTCGGCGACCGTGAGCGCGTCGAAGCCCGGCACCGTACGCACTTCGAAGTCGAATTCGCATTCGGCGGGCACGATGTTCAGCGCGCGGCCGCCCTTCACAACGCCGGTTTGCAGCGTGGAAAACGGCGGATCGAATCGCGCGTCGCGATACTCGGGCCGCGCGAGTTCGTCGCCGATCGCCTCCAGCTTGTTGATGAGGCGCGCCGCATACTGGATCGCGTTCACGCCGTACGGCGCATAAGCCGAATGACACGCCGCGCCTTTCACATGGCAGCGCATCGCGAGCTTGCCCTTGTGACCCAGCACGGGCTTGAGTTCCGTCGGCTCGCCGATCAGGCACACGCGCGGCGCGTGCGCGCGCTGCGCGAGTTCGGCGAGCATGGGCCGCACGCCGAGGCAGCCGATTTCCTCGTCGTACGAAAACGCGAGATGCACCGGCATGGCGAGCGGCGCGCGCTGGAAGGCGGGCACCGCCGCCAGCACGCACGCGATGAACGATTTCATGTCGGCCGTGCCGCGTCCGTAGAGGCGTCCGTGCTTCTCGGTCAGGCGGAACGGCTCAACCGTCCATACCTGGCCGTCCACGGGCACGACGTCGGTGTGGCCCGAAAGCACGATGCCGCCGCGATCGCGCGGACCGATTGTCGCGAACAGATTGGCCTTGGTGCGCTGCGCGTTGTAGAACAGCTCGCACTCCACGCCCAGACCCGCGAGATACGCCTCGATGAATGCGATGAGTTCGAGGTTCGAATCGCGGCTCACGGTCGCGAAGCCGATCAGGCGCTCCAGCATCGCGCGGCTCGTCGTCTCGCGCGGCTCACTCATCGCCTGGCACTCCGTAGCTTGGCGCGGCCGTGGGGTTCAGCGCGCGCGTGATGTAGTCCTGCATCTGCGGGCGGTACGCCTCCCACAGGCCGCCCAGCGCGGCAATGGGTGCTTCGTCGGCCCAGTCGACCCGCAGATCGACGATGGGCCAGACCTGCGCATCGACGATCTTGAGCGCCGCCGAATGCACCGGCCCCGCTTCGCCGCCCGCCTCGAGCGCCGCGTGCATGGCCGCCAGCAAACGGTCCGCGAGCACGCCCGGCGTGCTCTCGAACGCCTGCGCCATCGCGTCGATCACCTGTTCGTGAGCGAGCATGTTGCCCGCCGCGACGCATTGATCGCCCGCGCGCGCATGGTTGCGCCCGAGCGTGCGCTCGCCCGTGAACAGCGCCGTGCGCCCCGCGCTGTCCACGGCCGTGACCTGCCGGTAAGCGCTATACGGGTCCAGGGCGAGCGCGCGTTGCAACGCAGCCTCCGGCGCGAGCTTGTCGCGCTCCAGCAAGTCGAGCACCTGCGCGCCGAGCGCGGGCAGCGTGACATTCTGCGTCGACACCACGCCCACGCCCGCGCGTGCCCACGCGCAGCGCGCGCCCACGGCGATGCTCGACGAGCTGACGGCAATGCCCAGTTGCCCGCTCTGCGGGCAACGTCCCACGATCGAGAAGGTCATGGCCCGCTCCTCAGTCCTGTACCGGCTTCCAGTTATCGGGAATCACGGCGATCACGTCGATTTCCATGAGCCATTGCGGCTGCCCGAGTGCGCTCACGACGAGCCCCGTCGAAATCGGGAACACGCCCTTCAGCCACTTGCCGACTTCCTGATAAACGGGCTCGCGATAACGCGGATCGATCAGATACGTCGTCGTCTTGACGATGTGCGTGAGGTCGCTGCCCGCTTCTTCGAGCAGTTGCTTGATGTTCTTCATCGCCTGCCCGGCCTGCGCGCGCGGATCGCCGAGGCCGACCAGATTGCCGTCGAAGTCGGTGCCCACCTGGCCGCGCACGTAAACCGTGTTGCCCGCTCGGACGGCCTGGCACAGGTCGTTGTCGAGCGACTGGTTCGGGTACGTGTCCTTCGTGTTGAACATGCGGATACGGGTATGCGTAGGCATCAATTCACTCCCAGTTCGTTGAGATTCGGCTCGCCCGGCGCCTGCACGGCGTCGTGCCCGGCGGATGCCGCGCGGCGCTGCGCGGCGTCGCGATAGTCGAGATATTTGCGTTGCGTGGCGATCTGGTCGGCCAGATGCTTCGCGTCGTGCCACACGCCCCAGATGAACGACGAGCCGCGCCGCGACAGCCACGGCAAGCCGAGGAAATACACGCCGGGCTCCTTCGAGACGCCGCGTTGATGGCGCGGCTTGCCCTTTTCGTCGAAGGCGTCGACCTCGAGCCACGCATAGTCCTGCGCATAGCCGGTCGCCCAGATGATCGTGCTCACGCCCGCTTCGGCGAGATCGAGCGTGAGGATCGGATGCGTCACGCACTCGGGATCGGCGGGAATATCGCGCGCGTGTGGATCTTCCGGCAACGCCACGCCGTTGCGTTCGACATAGGCGTCGGCGGCGTCGAGCAGCGTGAAAAGACTTTGATCGCCGCGCGTGAGATTGGCGGCGAGATCGTCGGCGAAGGTGACGACGTGGCCTTCGAACGATTGCGTCACGCCCACGAGCGTCATGCCCTGGTGCGCCAGTGCGCGGAATTCGACGGTCTGCCCGCCGCGCGCGCCGCTCACGGCAATCGTCACGTGCTCCCGGCCCGGCCCCGCGACTTCCTTGTCCCACTCGCCGAGCACGCCCAGCCACCAGCAAAAATCGCGATTGCGGTACGCGCGCGGCGGCCGGTCGTGCGCGCCCACCGAAAGATAGACCTTGCGGCCCGCGCGCATGAGTTCGTCGGCGATCTGCACGCCCGAGGAGCCCGCGCCCACGACCAGCACCGCGCCGGGCGGCAACTGCTCGGGATTGCGGTAATCGACGGAGTGCATTTGCGTGAGCGTCGCGTCCCCAAGTGCGGCCGGTGCGATCGGCGGAATCACGGGGCGCTGGAACGGCCCGGTCGCGACCACCACGCGTTGCGCGTCGATCACGCCATCGGACGTCTCCACGCGAAAACCGGGGCGGCCCGCGTGACGGGTCACGCGCGTGACCTCCACGCCGGTGCGGATCGGCGCGTGATACTTGCGGGCGTAGGCCTCGAAATAGTCGGCGACCTGATCCTTCGAGGCGAAGGCGTCCGGGTCCAGCCCCTCGAACTCCATGCCGGGAAAACGATCGTGCCACGCCGGACCGTTCGCGACGAGCGAATCCCAGCGCGCGGTGCGCCAACGCTCGGCAACGCGATCGCGTTCGAGCACGAGATGCGGCACGCCGATGCGGCTGAGATGCTCGCTCATCGCAATGCCGGCCTGCCCGGCCCCGACGATGAGCGTGTCGATTGACGTCGTGTCAGCCGTCATGGCTGCCTCCTTCTGAAAAGCGATGCGGGACGGGCCGCACAGGGCCCGCGGATAGCGGAGACCGGAGAGGGTCCGAGAGATCCGGCCGTGTCAGGGGAGAAAATTTACGCCCGGCGCTTGCGCCCACAAACTACTTAAAAAAAATGCGTTGCATTGTTTTTCGCTATGCAAGCATCCCCCGCGTGATCGACAATGTTTTGGTCGGCAATCCTCAGGAGAGGCGATGGATCACAATCCGTTGCGCTATTCGCTGCGCCAGTTGCGCTATTTCGTCGTGGCCGCGGAAGCGCTGTCCTTCACCGCCGCGGCGCGGCGCCTGCACATTTCGCAGCCGTCGATCTCGACGGCGCTCGCGGACCTGGAGGCGTCGTTCGGCGTGCAGCTGTTCATCCGGCATCACGCCAGCGGGCTTTCGCTCACGCATTCGGGACGCGATCTGCTCGGCCATGCGCGCAATCTGCTCAAGAACGCCGAGGAATTGCAGCTTGCGGCGAGCGAAATGGACGGCGGCATGAGCGGCTCGATTTCGCTGGGTTGCCTCGTGTCGCTCGCGCCGCCGCTCATGCCGGGCATCATCAGCCGCTTCGTGAAGGAGCACGCGGGCATCGGGTTTCGCACCACGGAGGCGCATCAGGACGTGCTGTTCGGGGGCCTGAGCGACGGCTCGCTCGACATCGTGCTCACCTATAGCCTCGATATCGCGGACGGCATCGCCTTCACGCCGCTGCTTTCGCTGCCGCCCTATGTGCTGCTGCCGAGAACGCACCGGCTCGCGCGCGCGCACAAGGTCTCGCTCGCCGAGCTGCTCGAAGAACCCTATGTGATGCTCGATCTGCCGCACAGCCGCGAATATTTTTCCGCGCTGTTCGATTCGGTCGGCACGCGCCCGGTGCCCACTTTTCGCTCGTCGCAACCCGAAGTCGTGCGCGGCATGGTGGCGAACGGCCTGGGCTACAGCATCCTCAATTTCCCGCTCAAATCCACGCGCACTGTGGACGGCGAGCACTTCGTCATCAAGCACTTCAAGGACAACGTGAGCGCGACGACGCTCGGCATCGCGCAGTCGAGCGGCATGCGCTCGCGCCGCATCGTGCAGCACTTCGCGGCGTTCTGCGAAGCCTATGTGCGCGAGCTCGACGTGCAGGAGTAGCGGCGCCTCCAGCCAGCCCCGGGAGCCATGCCTATAAGTTTTCCCTATCCTTTACATGGGAAAACAATATTTTGACTGGTAATTTGGATTGTTAGATTGGAGTCCATGCACAGCCCATCAGGTCATGGAGGCCGCATGGCATCACTCCTCTCGTCCCCCGCCGACGGACACGAATTGCTCGGCGCGCTGCGCGCCAATTGCGAGCGCCCGTTCGAAGACGCCCGCTCCATGCCGCCGGGCGTCTATACGTCAGAGGCATTTCTCGCACTAGAACAGCGCGACGTTTTTCGCAACGAATGGCTCTGCGTCGGCCGCGTGAGCGAACTGGCGAAACCCGGCGACTATCTGACGACCCAGATCGACGACCAGCCCGTGGCCGTGCTGCGCGACACGAACGGCGAACTGCGCGCGTTCTCGAACGTCTGTCTGCATCGCATGTCGGTGCTGCTCGAAGGCAGCGGCAACGTCCGGCGCATCGTCTGCCCGTATCACGCCTGGAATTACACGCTCGACGGCGCGCTCGCCGGCGCGCCGCTGATGGACCGCCAGCCCGGCTTCTGCAAGGAGCACTACAAGCTGCCCTCGGTGCGCTGCGAAACGTGGCAAGGCTGGATCTACGTGACGCTGAACGACGACGCGCCGCCCGTCGCCGAGCAGCTCGCCGGGCTCACCGCCCTGATCGAGCCGTACGGCATGACCGACTACGTGCAGACCTTCCACGAAGAGCACGTGTGGGACACGAACTGGAAGCTCCTCGCCGAGAACTTCATGGAGAGCTATCACCTGCCGATGCTGCATCGCGCGACGGTGGGCCCGCATTCGAAGCTCGAGGAAATGGAATGTCCGCCGGGCCTGCCCGCGTTCAACTATCACTGGATCACGAAGGAAGCGACGCTGCCGATCGGCAACGCGCATCCGGCCAACCAGCGTTTGCAGGGCCACTGGCGGCGCACCACGGCGCTGCTCGCGATCTATCCCACGCACCTCGTGACGCTCACGCCCGGTTACTTCTGGTACCTGATCCTGCAACCGAAGGGCGTGGGCCAGGTGCATATCCGCTTTGGCGGGGGCCTCGCGCCCGAGTTCATCGACGACCCGAAAGCGGCCGACTACATGGCCACGCTGAAAACACTGCTCGACGAAGTCAACGCCGAAGACCGCCACGGCGTGGAGTCCGTGTTCCGCGGCGTGCACGCGCCGCTCGCGCGCGCCGGGCACCTGAGCCACCTGGAGCGGCCCAATTACGATTTCGCGCGCTATCTCGCGCGCCGCATTGGCGCGTCGTGAGCCGCGCGCCTCGTTCCTCGCCGACCGACATTTGATGCCGTCCCATGCAAAGCGAACCGTTTATTTCATTTCAAGGCGTCAGCAAGTCGTATGACGGCGTGCACAGCGTGGTCGACGGGCTCGACCTCGACGTCGTGCGCGGCGAATTCGTCTCGCTGCTCGGACCTTCGGGCTCCGGAAAAACCACCACGCTGATGATGCTCGCGGGCTTCGAATCGCCCACGCGCGGCGAGATTCGCCTCGCCGGCAAGCGTCTCGACGACAAGCCGCCGCACCGCCGCGACATCGGCATGGTGTTCCAGAACTACGCGCTCTTTCCGCATATGACGATCGCGGAAAACGTGGCGTTTCCCCTCTCGGTGCGCAAGGTGAGCCGCAGCGAGCAGCAGGCGCGCGTCGCGCGCGCGCTCGACATGGTCGAACTCGGGCATCTCGCGAAACGCCGTCCCGCGCAGTTGTCGGGCGGCCAGCAACAGCGCGTCGCGCTGGCGCGCGCGCTCGTGTTCGAGCCGAGCGTCGTGCTGATGGACGAGCCGCTCGGCGCGCTCGACAAGCGCCTGCGCGAAACCATGCAGTACGAAATCATGCGCCTGCATCGCGACCTCGCGCTGACCGTCGTCTACGTGACGCACGATCAGCATGAAGCGCTGACGATGTCCGATCGCGTCGCCGTGTTTTCCGATGGCCGCATCCAGCAGGCCGCCGCGCCGACCGAGCTTTACGAGAACGCGGCCAACGCGTTCGTCGCGAGTTTCGTCGGCGAGAACAACGGCTTGAAGGGGCGCGTCACCTCGACGGACGGCGAATGGGCCGCGCTGCAACTCGCCGAAGGCGGCACCGTGCATGGCCGCGCGGGAGCGGAACTCAAGCCGGGCGACACGGCGATGCTCGCGCTGCGTCCCGAGCGCGCGCATATCGCCGCGACCGAGGCGAGCGTGCTCGACGCGCAGCGGCAGAACCTCAACGCCGTGCACGCGTTCGTCCACGAACTCGTCTATTGCGGCGATCACCACCGCGTGCATCTGAAACTTGCGAACGGCGAAGCCCTCGTCGTCAAGGTGCCGAACACCCAGCATCACGAGCTGCCCGCGCTCGGCCACCAGACCGTGGTGACCTGGCGGCGCGACGACTGCAAGGTGCTGCCCGTCACCGTCACTTCCAGCGCGCACGCGCCGGCCGGGGAATCCGGCGCGCGCGCCGCGTCGTCACCGCCGTCCCCGCAATCCCCTCAGTCCATTCCATCCGCCTCGCCATCCATCGCAGGAGTCAAGCAAGCATGAAAACGAATCGCTCTATGATCCGCACCGCCCTCGCCGCCTGCGGCCTCGGCGTGGTCGCCATGACCGGCGCACACGCGGCCGACACGATCTCGGTCGTGACGTTCGGCGGCGCTTATGAAGCGGCCGCGAAAAAGGCGTGGTTCGAGCCCTTCACCGCGAAGACCGGCGACCAGTTCAGCACCGAATCGTACGACGGCGGCCTCGCCAAGCTCCAGGCGATGGAGCAGGCCAAGAATCCGACGTGGGACCTGATCGACCTCGAAACCAACGACGCCATCAATGCCTGCGACGAAGGCCTGCTGGAAAAGTTCGACAAGAAATCGCTCGGCAACACCGCCGACTTCCTGCCAGGTTCGATCAGCGATTGCGCGGTCGGCGCGATGGTCTGGTCGACGGTCTACGCCTACGACACGAGCAAGCTGAAAGCCGCGCCGACCACCATCGGCGACTTCTTCGACCTGAAGAAATTCCCGGGCAAGCGCGGCATGCGCAAGTCGCCCAAGGTGGCGATGGAGTGGGCGCTGATCGCCGACGGCGTCGCCCCGCAGGATGTGTACAAGACGCTCGCCACGCCCGCCGGCGTCGATCGCGCGTTCAAGAAGCTCGACACGATCAAGTCGAACATCGTCTGGTGGGACGCGGGCGCCCAGGCGCCGCAGCTGCTCGCCGACGGCGCGGTGGTCATGACCCAGGCCTACAACGGCCGCATCGACGACGCCGTCCACAAGGACAAGAAGCCGTTCAAGGTCGTGTGGGACGCACAGGTGTACGACTACGAATGGTGGGGCGTGCCGGCCGGTGCGAAGCATGGCGACGCGGCGCGCAAGTTCATCGTCGCGTCGTCCACGCCGCAGGCCTACGCCGATCTGTCGAAGTACATCGCCTACGCGCCGCCGCGCAAGAACGCGATTCCGCTGATCGACAAGGCGCGCCTGAACGACCTGCCGACCGCGCCCGCGAACTTCAAGCGGCCGTTGCAGATCGACGCAACCTTCTGGGCCGACAACGCCGACGCGATCAACAAGCGCTTCCAGAACTGGCTCACGCAGTAACGCGAGCCCGCACGAGGCCTATCCGCATCGACAGCCCAGGCGCCACGCGACGATGAACACACCGCTGCCCACCACCGCTTACCCCGGCCCTGGCGCGACGGCCGCCGGCCGCGCGTCGTTTCTCGCCGCGCGCCGCAAGGCGGCCCTTCGTGCGCTGGCGCTTGCGCTGCCGCTGCTGGTCTTTTTGCTCGTGACCTTTGTCGCGCCGATCGCGAGCCTGCTCGCGCGCAGCGTGCAGAACCCCGAAGTGCGCCATGGCATGCCGCATCTGAGCGCGGCGCTCGCGAGCTGGAGCGGCGTTGGCGTGCCCGGCGAAAGCGCGTTCTCGGCGCTTGCCGCCGACCTGAAGCACGCCAGCGAAAACAGCCAGCTCGGCGATATCGCGCGGCGCATGAACTTCTATCAGCCCGAGTACCGGAGCCTGTTGTTCAAGACCGCGCGGGCCGTGCGCGCGCAAACGCCCGCGCAGTGGAAACCCGCGCTCATCGATCTGGACGCGCGCTGGGGCAGCACCGAAACGTGGCGGCTGCTCAAGCGCGCCTCGCAGTCGCCCACGCCCGATTACCTGCTCAACGCCGTCGACGCGCAGGTCGCGCCCGACGGCGCCGTCGCTCACGTGGCCGCCGGCAGCGCCGTCTATCGCGCCGCCTTCGCACGCACGGTGGCGATCAGCGCGAGCGTGACGCTGCTGTGCCTGCTGCTCGGCTATCCGGTTGCCTACCTGCTCGCGACGCTGCCCGAGAAGCAAAGCTCGCGCCTCATGATGTTCGTGATCGTGCCGTTCTGGACCTCGCTGCTCGTGCGCTCGACGGCGTGGTACGTGCTGCTGCAACCGGGTGGCGTGATCAACAGCGCGCTGCTGCGCCTCGGCGTGATCCATGAGCCGATTGCGCTCATCTTCAACCGCACGGGCGTGCTGATCGGCATGACGCACATCCTGCTGCCGTACATGATTCTCGCGATCTATTCGGTGATGAAGAACGTGTCGCCGTCGTACATGCGTGCGGCCAAGTCGCTCGGCGCGCATCCGGCCGTTGCGTTCGTGCGCGTGTACGTGCCGCAGACCTTCCCCGGCGTGGGCGCGGGCTGCTTCCTCGTGTTCGTGCTGGCGCTCGGCTACTACATCACGCCCGCGCTGCTCGGCGGCGCAGGCGACGAAATGATCAGCCAGCTCATCGCCGAGCAGACCAACGATCAACTGAACTGGGGCCTCGCCGGTGCGCTGTCCTGCTATCTCGTGATCTTCACCGGCGTGTTCTATTTCGTCTTCAACCGGCTCGTCGGCATCGACCGGCTGCGCTTCGGTTGACCGCGACCGTTCACGACCCACGCACTCACTGAACCATCGAGCCCGACATGAACGACGCCCGCCCCAGGCTCCTCTCGGAACGCATCGCAGGCGCCGGATTGCGACTGCATAGCGCGCTGATCTTCTTCTTCCTCGTCGCGCCGATTCTCGCGATCGTGCCGCTCTCGTTCAATTCGGGCTCGTTCTTCTCGTACCCGATGCAAGGCTGGTCGCTGCGCTGGTACGAGCAGGCGTTGAGCTCGCCGGACTGGCAGCGCGCGTTTGCGAACAGCCTCGGCATCGGCGCGGCGTCCACCTTGATCGCCACCGTGCTCGGGACGCTCGCGGCGCTCGGCCTGAGCCGCCCCGGCTTTCCGCTGCGCGCCATCGTCATGCCGCTCATCATTTCGCCGATGATCGTGCCCATCGTCGTGGTCGCGGCCGGCTTCTATCTCGTGTTCGCGCCGCTCGGCCTCGTGAATTCGTATCTGGGCGTGGTGCTTTCGCACGCGGCGCTCGGCACGCCGTTCGTCGTCATCACCGTGACGGCGTCGCTGCTGTCGTTCGATCAAAGCCTCCTGCGCGCGGCGTCCGGGCTCGGCGCGCGGCCGTGGGTGGCGTTTCGCCGCGTGACGCTGCCGCTCATCCTGCCCGCCGTGGCGACCGGCAGCATCTTCGCGTTCGCGACCTCGTTCGACGACGTGATCGTGATTCTCTTTATCGGCGGCCCCGATCAGCGCACCGTGCCGCGCCAGATGTGGAGCGGCATTCGCGATCAGATCGATCCGTCGATTCTCGCCGTCGCGACGCTGCTGATGATCTTCGCCGTCGCGCTGCTCGCCAGCATGAACTGGCTGCGCAAGCGCGCGCAGATGGCAAGCGGCGCGATGAGTTGACCGGGCCGCGCGTGTGAGGTCAGGTCACGCCAAGGATATGGTCCGCCGCTTTCTCCGCGATCATGATGGTCGGCGCGTTGGTGTTGCCCGAGGGAATGAACGGCATGACCGAAGCATCGACGACACGCAGGCCGTCGAGACCGATCACGCGCAGATCGGGCGTCACGACGCTCTCGCGATCGTCAGGCGGCCCCATCCGGCAGGTGCCCACGGGGTGGTGGTCGGTCTTGGCGCTCGCACAGGCGTACTGGAACAGATCGTCGTCCGTTTGCCGTTGCGGCCCGGGCAAGACCTCCCTGGACACATATTTCGCCAAGGCCGGTTGCGCCATGATCTCTCGTGCAAGGCGTAGCCCCTTGAGCGCCTTCTCGCGGTCCTGCGGTTCGGCCCAGTAATTCGGGTCGATCAGCGGCGCGGCAAGCGGGTCGGCGCTGCCCAGCCTCACCGTGCCGCGCGATTGCGGCCGCATATAGGCGGTGTTCAACGTGATGCCCGCGCCGCTCAGCGCCGCAACGCCCGCCTCGATTCCCGAACCGAGCCCCAGGTGGAACTGGATGTCCGGCGAACGCGCCGACGCGCTGCCGTCCGCGTACCAGAAGCCGCCCGTTTCGAACAGGCTCGAAGCCGCGGGGCCACGCTTGAACAGCAAATATTCGAGCCCCGCCAGCGCCGCGTAATGCGCGCGGTTGTACTTGTCGTAGGTATGGTCCCCCGTGCATTGGCCGATCACGAACAGGTCGAGATGGTCCTGGAGATTGGCCCCCACGCCCGGCAGATCGTGCGCGACTCGCACGCCCACTGAAGCCAGATGATCGGCGGGCCCGATCCCGGACTGCATCAATAGCTTCGGAGTGCCAATGGCCCCCGAACTGACGATTACTTCGCGCGCGGCACGCAACGCAACCGGTGTTTGCGAATCGCCGCCGGTCATCGTGACGCCGGTCACGCGCGAGCCTTGCAGATCGAGCCGCAGCACGGTCGCGCGAAGGCGCACCGAGAGATTCGGCCGGCTCAGTGCCGGTCTCAGGAAACCGACGGAAGCGGAAGCGCGTTGCGCGTCGCGCTGGGTGAGCTGGTAGTAGCCCAGCCCCGCCTGGCTCGCGCCGTTGAAATCCGCGTTGAAGGGAATACCCAACTCCTGCCCCGCCTGAAAGAAGGCTTCGCACACGGGCAACGGGCTAACCGGATTCGATACGCCGAGCGGGCCGCCATAACCGTGGTATTCGTTGGCGAACCGCTGGTTATGCTCCGAGCGCCTGAAATAGGGAAGCACGTCGCGGTAGCTCCATCCCCGCGCGCCGCCCAGCGTTTCCCACTCGTCATAGTCCGCGGCGGCGCCGCGCGCGTACACCTGCGCGTTGATCGACGAGCCGCCGCCGATCACCTTCGCCTGCGTGAAGCGCAACACGCGCTGGCCGAGATGCCTCTGCGGCACCGTGTGCCACCCCCACGAGCCGATCCCCTTCGTCATCTTGGCGAACCCGGCGGGCATGCGATAAAACGGATGACGATCGCCACCGCCGGCTTCGAGCAGCAGGACCGTCACCGAAGGATCTTCACTCAGCCGGTTCGCGAGAACACATCCCGCAGAACCGCCGCCGACGATAATGTAGTCGTAGGTTGCGTTTGTCATGTTACGAGCGAGAGCATCACAGAGTCGTCAGTGGGCGGCGGCGTCAAGCCAGTCGAACACCACGAACGGTGGGTCGACTTCGCCCGTACGCAGCGCGCCGTAAATGTCGCCGGCGTGCTCCGGGTTCGCGTGGCGAAACAGCCCCTCGACAGGAAAACGTCCCTCGCCCAGCCAACGCACCGCGTGCGTGAGGCCCGAGAGGATGCTGTGGGCGCTGTTGTTGTAGCCTCCGGTGAGTGCCTCCCAGCGAAACGGCTGGCGCAGAAGGGGCAACTCCCATTCCCAGCCGCTGCGCAGATGAACGAAGCCGCCGAAGACCGCGTCGAGCAGTTCGTGCGCGCTCGCGTCGCTGCGACGTCGCCAGGGCACGCCAACCAGCACGACCTCGCCGCCCTGGCGCACCATGCGGCATGCGTCCAGCACGGCTTGCTCGTGGCCCGAGCAGTCCACCATCAGCGCTACGTTCCCGAGCAGCTTCGCGTGATCGAGGGGCATCGCCGCGAACGCCGCTTCGATACCCGACGCAAGCACCCGCTCACGGCGCACGGCATCGGGCTCGACAACGAAGACCCGGTAGCCGCCAAGACGGAACAGATGCGCCGCGAGATAGCCGACCGGGCCCGCGCCGCCTATGCCGACCCAGTCGCCGGGGCGCGCGCGCGTCGTCATCAGCGTCGTCATGGAAACGCCGATCAGCCTGGCGAGCAGTGCCTCGCGCACCGCCAGGTGCGGTTCGATCGGCACCGTGTAGCGGACATCCACTTGCTGAAAGCTGCGGTGCGGCCCCATGCAAAGCCGCCGTTCGCCCTGCGCCACGCCGGACACCGCGCTACCCGCCGCTTCGACTTCGAACACCGCGGCGTAGCCGGGCCGCACGGGAAACGGCCCGTTGTCGGACCAGGCCAGCTCGGTTCCCGGGCTCACCAGCGTCGCGATCGTCCTGCCGCGCACTTCATGCTCGCCCAGGTTTTCCGGCTGCGCACACGGCTCAAAGACGATCTCGCCGCGAGCCGGAAAGACAATCTCCCGCTCCTGCATCGGCTCACCCCTCCTTTTCGTGCTCGTGGCCCCGGTCATTGCGCGGGCCCCACCGGGGACCAGAGCTTCGGAGCGCCTTCGCGCTCGTAAGCGAGCGCATGCCGGTGACTGACCAGTTCGAGAAATTGCCCCCACGGCGCGCGCAAATACACCCATGTCAGCCCGGCCATCGGACCGGTCTCGACGTCGGTCGGGCCTTCGAGCACGTCCACGCCCGCTTCGCGCAGGCGCGTTGCCGCGCCATGCGCGTCGTCCACCTGAAACGCCAGATGGAAGCCGCCCGCTTCGCTGTTGCGCTTGAGCGGGGCGTCGTTCGAATCGCCTGAGTAGCGAAACAGTTCGAGATTCGTCCCGTTGCCGCAACGCAGGACCTTGATGTCCTCGATACGGCAGTGCTCCGGCACGCCGAGCCGCCGTTTCATGAAGGCGTCGTCGGCCTCGATCCGGCCCGTCTCCATCACGGTCACCGCGCCGAATACCTTCGCGAAGAACGCCACCGCCTCGTCGAGATCCGGGACGGTGAAACCGATGTGCTCCAGTCCATGCACTTTCATGCCTTGCCTCCTGATGGTCCTATGGCGCGCGTCGTCAAAAGGCCGGCTTGACCGAATCCACATTCGCCTTCGTCACCCGCACCGTGGGCAGCGTGATCTTCGGCGGCACTTTCTCGCCCTTCAGAATGCGCAGGGCGACCTGCATGCCCTCCGTGCCTGCGGGCGGGTAGAGCCAGGTCGCCAGTTCGTCGCCTGCGCGAATCGCGTCGAACTCTTCCTTCTGGCCATCCAGGCCCACCACCTTGATTTCCTTCGAGCGTCCCGCTTCCTTGATCGCCTGAATCGCACCCAGCGCCATCTCGCCATTGGCGGCAAACACGATATCGACCGTCCCGGCCGGGTGAGCCTGAAGAATGTTCTGCATGACTGAATAAGCCTTCGGACGGCGATAATCGCCCGGCTGTTGTGCGACCACCTTGATGTCGGGATACGTCTTCGTCACCGCCTCCATGCCGCCCACGCGATTGAGCGACGTCTCGTCGCCGGGAATGCCCTCCAGCACGACGAGATTGCCCTTGGGCTTGCCGTTTTTCTGCGTGAGCGTCTCGACGATGAAATGACCCGCATCGGTGCCGAGCGCCCGGTTGTCGCCGGAAACCATGGTGACCGCGCCCGCGTTCTCGATGGGCTTGCCAACGAACATGTAGGGCACGCCGCGCTCCTTGAGCGATTCGAGTTCCTGGCGCAGCCCTTCTGCCTTCGCCGCCTGCACGAGGAGCAGCTTGATGCCTTTGGACTCCATGTCCTCGATTCCGGCGATCTGCGTGGCCACGCTGCCCTGGCCGTCGGTCGCGATCAGGTTCACGCCGGCCGCGCGCGCCACCGCCTCGATCTGGCGGCGCTCGGTGGCCAGCCACGGATGGTCGAGGCTCTCCTGCGAAAGACCCACGGTATCGGCGGCATGCGCGCCCACGGCGGTTCCTGCGGCGAGCGAAAGCGCCACCGCGCAGCGTACGAATCTGGATTGCAGCATCATCGTCTCCTTGCTTGATCGTATGGATGGTTCAATGAATTCAACGGCCGCTTTTCGGGCACTTATCGCCCTTTTGTGCGGCCGATCCGGGCGTGGATCAGGACGGCCCCCACGATAATCGCGCCCTTCACAATCAACTGCGTATAGGCGGGTATGTTCAACAGGTTCAGCAAATTATTCAGTACACCGATCATCATCACGCCGATCACCGTTCCGCCTATGCTGCCGGAACCGCCCATCAGGCTCGTGCCGCCCACCACCACGGCGGCAATGGCATCGAGCTCCAGCCCCTTGCCCAGGTTCGCCTCGCCGATGTTCAACTGCGTGGCCATCACCACGCCGCCAATTCCCGCGAACGCGCCCGAGATGCAATAGGCGATCACGCGCACGCGGTCCACCGGCACGCCCGAGAGGCGCGCCGCCTCGGCATTGCCGCCCACGGCGTAGATGTGCCGCCCAAAGCGGGTCTTGCGCAGCACGAGCGCGCTCAACGCGGTCATGACGACGAACACGATCGCCTGAACGGGCACGCCCGCGAGCTTGCCGCGCCCGATCCACGCCAGCCCCGGCGACACGCCGATCAGCGGCTGACCGTCCGACCATGCGAGCCCCACGCCCACGAGCGCGGTCATCATGCCGAGCGTGACGATGAAGGGCTGAATGCGCCCGCGCGTCGTGATGACCCCGTTGACCCAGCCGCAAACCAGCGCGACGAGCACGCCGCCGAACAAGGCCGCAACGCCGCCGTACGGCTTGAGACTCGCCACCGCCAGGGTGGCGAGACCCAGAATCGAACCCACCGAGAGATCGATGCCGGCGGTGAGAATGACGAACGTCATGCCGAGCGAAACGAGCCCGACAACCGAGACCTGCCGCACGACGTTGAGCAGGTTGTCGACGCTCAGAAACACCGGCGAAGACAACGCGGCGGCGGCGCATAAAAGCAGAAATATCGCCACGATCCCGTAGCGCTGGATAAGCTGGATGCGGCGGTAGCTCCGATCCGAAAAACGTGCGGTCGCCAAACCCTGGGGGACCGGTTCTGCAATTGCCATGGTTCACCTCGCCATCAGTTGAAGAACGGACACTTCCGTCGCGTCGCGGCCCGGCAGTTCGCCGGAAACCCGGCCATCGCGCAACACGACGATTCGATCGGCCAGCCCGAGAAGTTCGGGAAGCTCGGAGGAAATCAGCAAGACCGCTTTGCCGCTGCGCGCGATCTCGTCGATCAGCCGGTAGAACTCGGCCTTCGCGCCCACGTCCACGCCGCGCGTGGGTTCGTCGAGTATCAGCAAGGTGGTGTCATGCGCCATCCACTTGCCGAACACGACTTTCTGCTGGTTGCCGCCGGAAAGCGTGCCCACAGGCACCTCGGAGCCCGCAGCCGACACCGCGAGGCGCCGGCACACGGCATCGACCTGTGAGCGCTCGCGGCGCTTGTCGACGAAGCCGAACCGGCTCACGCGCGCCAGCGTGGGCAGCATGGCGTTTTCGCGGATGCTCAGGCCGAGCACGAGGCCCTGGGCCTTGCGATCCTCCGGCACGAGCGCCACGCCGGCTTCGATGGCCTCGGCCGCCGACTTTGGCCGATGCGCGCGCCCCGCCAGCGTCACGCTTCCCGCCGTCACGCCGCCTAGCCCGAACAGCGCCCGCGCGACTTCGGTGCGCCCCGCGCCGACGAGCCCGGCGAGTCCGACCACCTCGCCCGCACGCACGGTGAACGACACGTCGTGCACGCCGCTCTCCAGCGTCAGGCCGCGCACATCGAGCACGATCGGCGCACCATGCGCCTCACGCCGCGGCGGAAAGCGCGTATCGACTTCGCGGCCGACCATCAGGCCGATGAGCGACGCGTGATCCAGATCGGCCACCGCGCGCGTGCAAACCGCGCGGCCGTCCTTGAGCACCGTGCAGGTGTCGCAAAGGTCGAAGATCTCGTCCATGCGGTGAGAGACGTACAGGATCGTGACGCCCTCTCGCGACAAGCTGCGGACGATCTCGTAGAGCAGCGTGAGTTCGTGCTCGGAGAGCGTTGCGGACGGCTCGTCCATGATCAGCACGCGTGCCGATACCGCAAGCGCGCGTGCAATTTCCACAAGCTGCTGCTGCGCGACGGAGAGCGTCGCCACGCGGCGGCGCACGTCAATCGGCGCGCCTATGCGTTCGAGCAATGCCGCGGCGTCGCGTTGCATCGTCGCGCTGTCCAGCCAGCCTCTTACCGTGCGCTCGCGCCCGAGGAATATGTTCTCGGCCACGCTCAGCTCCGGAATGAGATTGAACTCCTGATAAATCGTCGACACACCTGCGCTGACCGCGTCGCGGGGCGTGGACGGATTGAACGGCTCGCCGTCGAGCACCAGCGAACCTTCGTCCTGCGCCGCCGCGCCGCTCAGGATGCGGATCAGCGTCGACTTTCCGGCGCCGTTCTCGCCAACGAGCGCATGGACGGAGCCGCGCCGGCACGAAAACGACACGCCATCCAGGGCGCGCACCCCAGGATATGATTTGCCGATGCCCTTGACTTCGAGTGCGACCATTACGTACTCCTGCATTTCATTCTGTCTCTCCCGCGCCTGCCCTAGGGAACGCGCCCGCCTCAGGCGACCTGCACCTGGATCTTCAGCACGCTGCGATCCTCCGAAAGCCGGTCGAACGCCGCTTGCACGTCGTCGAGCCGGTAGACCGTGGTGAGGAACGGTGCGGTTTCGATACGCCGGTAGCCAAGAAGCGTGGCGGCCTCGTGCATGTCGTCGCCCATTCCGGCGACGCTCGCCTGAACGCCCTGCTCGCGCAGCACGAAGTCCAGCGCGCTGATACGAAACGTGTGACCCGGCTTGGCGAGACCGAACGCGATCACGCGCCCGCCCGGCCGGATCAGCGTGAACGCGCGCTCATACAGGTCGGTCGAGCCGACACTTTCGACCACGACATCGGCGCCGCGACCGTCCGTTGCCGCGCGCATGGCCGTTTGCGCTTCGTCCAGATCGGCGACGACGATATCGGCTCCCAGCGTTCGCGCCAGTTCCGCCCGTTCGGCGTTGGGCTCCACCAGCATCACAGGCGCGGCGCCCACGCGCAGCGCGAGTTGCAGATGCATTTGCCCGATCGGACCGCCGCCGATCACGAGCACGCTCTCGCCCACGCGCACGTGGCTCTTGCGAAGCGCACGCACGATGCACGAGAGCGGCTCCACGAGCGCCCCCGTCTCCACAGGCATGGCCGCCGGCAGCGGCACGATGGCGTACGCCGGCACGCGAATATACTCGGCCATCCCGCCATCGATATGGATACCTAATTGAGTCACGCGTGCACAATTCAACACTTCGTTCTTGCGACAATAGAAGCATTCGCGGCAACCGATGTTGATATCGGCGGTCACGGCCTGGCCGACGCGCAAGCCGGTCACGGCTTCGCCCAGCGTGGCGATCGTGCCGGCGAACTCATGGCCCGGAATGAGCGGCAACCGGTCACGCGAATAGTTGCCGTGATAGATATGCAGATCGGTCCCGCAAATGCCGCAGCGTTCGACCTTGATGAGGACATCGTGCGGACCGCACGCTGGAACCGGTACCTCTCGCACTTCCAGTTGGCCAGGCGCAACCAGGACTGCTGCTTTCATGGCGTGACTCTCTCGCGGTGAATACGACGGGAAGAAAACGGACGACCGCGCCCCTGCCACGCGCGGGAGCGCGCGCGGCATGCCGATCGACCTTGAGCCGGGACGTTGCCCGGCACGCTCGTGGACTAAGGGGTCGGTGCGTCTTCGCGAATCAGTTCGCGGCGCTTGAGTTCGGCCCAGAAGGCCGATGGAATCTCCGTGCGGAACGTTTCGATGTTCTCGTCGAGTTGAGCGACGGAGCGCGCGCCGGGGATATTGGTGGGAATCGCCGGGTGTCCGAGCACGAACTGGAGCGCGGCGGCCTTCAGCGGCACGGAGAATTCGCGGCAAACGTGCTCGATCTGGCGTACTCGTTCGAGCACGGGCTCCGGCGCCGGTGCGTAGTTGTACTTGGCACCAGGCACCGCACCTGTCGCGAGAATGCCGCTGTTGTAGCCGCCGCCCAGCACGACCGATGCGTTGCGCGCCACGCAAAGGGGCAAGAAGCTTTCGAGCGCGTCCTGCTCCAGCAGCGTGTAGCGGCCCGCGAGCAGCACGCAATCGAAGTCGTTGCGCACCAGCGCCTCCTGCGCCACCTGCCACTCGTTCACGCCCACGCCGATCGCCTTCACCACGCCTTCGTCGCGCAGCTTGAGCAGCGCCTTGGCCGCGCCGGTCATCGCCTGCTCGAACATGGCGGGCTGCTGCGGCCCGTGCGTGTAGTTGTCGATGTCGTGAATGAACGCGATGTCGATATGCTCCAGCGCCATGCGTTGCAGGCTGTCCTCGATCGAGCGCATCGCGCCGTCGTAGCTGTAGTCGAAGCGCATCTCGAACGGCAGGCCGTCAACCCAAGGCGTGAAGTCGATCTCCGCGCGGGGTCGCGAGCGCAGCAAACGGCCGACCTTGGTCGATAGCACGAACTCGTTGCGCGGATACCAGCGCAGCCCCTGGCCGCAGCGCGCTTCGCTCAGTCCGTGCCCGTACATGGGCGCGGTGTCGAAGTAGCGCACGCCCGCGTCCCACGCGGCCTTGATGAGCCCGGCCGAATCCTCTTCGCTGATCGGCCTGAAGATGTTGCCGATCGGCGCCGCGCCGAAGCCCATGACCGTGGTTTCCAGCCCCGATCGGGGCCACCTGCGTTTCGCTGCTGGGTTCATTCGTCTCTCCTGAGCCAGGCATCGATCCTGGCCAACGATGGTAAAAGCCTGTGAACTCGACGTAGAAAGTAACTCTACGGATGGTTACTTATTGGCGATGGTAGTGGGCTTGCCCGCTCGTCACAATCGGGTTTTCCCCGTTTTCCCCCCGCTTTTCCCCGCCTCCTGCGCATGCCGGGGTCAAGCGAAAAAAGTCCGCGATGGAGCCCACGGAGTGCTCTAGCAAATGCCGCCCCTCGTGCGTCGCGAGGCCGCGCGTTTTCGCTTCGGCAAGCAGGCGCGTCGTGGCGGGCTTCATGATCAGATCGGCAACCAGCGCGCCCTGGCGTGCCTCGCCGAGGTCTACGGGCATCGGGTCGCCCTCTCGCATGCCACAGGGCGTAGCGTTGATGATCAGATCGTGCGTGCTCGAAGCGCGGGCTTCCCCTTCCCTAACGGCCGTATTCGAAGCATACGCCCGCAGCGCATGGAGCAGATTTTGCCGCGAATCCGCGCGTACGTCGCACACGTCCAGACTCGCCGCCTCCCGTTCGACCAATGCATGCGCCACCGCGGCGCCCGCGCCGCCCGCGCCCACGAGCAAGATGCGCCGGCCTCGCACGGTATGGCCGCGCGCAGCCAGGCCATCGACAAAGCCGATGCCGTCGAACATCGCGCCTGTCCATGCGCCATCGGGCTCGCGCCGCAAGCAGTTGACCGCGCCGACCGCGCGCGCCACGGGCGTGAGAGCGGCGGCGTACTTCGCGGCAGAGACCTTGTGCGGCACGGTCACGACCACGCCCGCCACGTTGGCAATCGCGCGCAGTCCGTCGAGCACCACGCCTAGCTTGTCCGCGCTCACATGAAAAGGAATCAGGACCGCGTTCAGCGACCGTTGCGCGAATCGCCGATTGAACAACTGCGGCGATTTCACCTGGGCGACCGGGTCGCCCAGAATGGCCACGATGCGGGTATCTCCGTCAATTTCCGGCGTCATGTTCCGCCCCTCCCTTCGCCGTCATTGCGGCTATGAGCCGTTGCACCTTGAGCGCGTCGTCTCCCGTCACGGGCGCCGGCCGGCCTTCGCGTATGGCGGCGATAAAGCCGGCCAGGAGCGCGCGATGCGGACCATGATCGAACGCCATCGGCTGTGCGCCGAAACCGGACGACGCGGCCTCTTTCTCCTCGAACGATTCCCGCCGCCCGTCGCGCCAGTAGATGTCGAGCCGCCCGCCTTCGAGCACCGCCGTGCCGTTCTCCGCGACAAATTCCAGTCGTTCCGGAAAGCCCGGATACGCCGCCGTCGTGGCGAAAACGCGGCCCACCGCGCCGCTTCGAAATTTCAATGCCGCGCAAGCGTAATCTTCCGATTCCATCCGGTGAACCGTTGTCGTCGAACACGCAGCGCTAACGACCGATGCATCGCCCGCGAGCCAAAGCAGCAAATCCAGCGCATGGATGGCCTGCGTGAGCAGCACGCCGCCGCCGTCCCGTGCGTAGGTGCCCCGGCCCGGTTCGTCGTAATACGCTTGATCGCGCCACCATCGCACCTCCACGCCCGCGCTCGCGAGCCGCCCGAGCGCGCCGCTTTGCACGAGCGTGGCCAGTTGCTGGACCGCCGGCCGAAAGCGGTTCTGGAACACGACGCCAAGGCGCACGCCCGCTCGCTGGCAGCATGCAGTCAACTGCTGGGCGCGCGCGAGCGAGACGTCGAGCGGCTTTTCGAGCAGCACATGCTTGCCAGCTCCGGCAGCCGCTTCGACGAGTTCGAGATGCGTATGCGGCGGCGTCAGGATGAGCACCGCATCGATCGAGGCATCGGCCACCACGCTGTCGAACGAGGGCGCGAGAGCGAAGCCGTGCTCGCGCGCGAACGTTGCAGCACGCACGGCGCTGCGCCCGGTCACGCCGGCCACCTCCACCTCCCGCGCCAGATCCTTCAGGGCGAGTGCGTGAGGCGCGGCCGCCAGTCCGACGCCGATCATGGCAACGCGCAGTGTGCTCATCCGGGCAGGCTCCTGGTCACGTTCGGGTCTAGCGTTGCGGGAGCGCGGCAACCAGCGCCGGTGTCGCCTCGAACAGATCGCCCACGAGGCCGTAATCGGCCACGCTGAAGATCGGCGCTTCCTCGTCCTTGTTGATGGCGACGATGACCTTCGAGTCCTTCATGCCCGCGAGGTGCTGGATCGCGCCGGAGATGCCGATCGCCACGTAGAGTTGCGGCGCGACGATCTTGCCGGTTTGGCCGACCTGATAATCGTTGGGCACGTAGCCCGCGTCCACGGCGGCGCGTGATGCGCCCAGGGCTGCGTTGAGTTTGTCGGCGAGCGGTTCCAGAACCTTGGTGTAGTTTTCGCCGCTGCCAAGGCCGCGACCGCCCGAGACGATGATCTTCGCGCTCGTGAGTTCGGGCCGGTCGAGCTTCGTGACTTCGCGGCTCACGAACTGCGAAAGACCGCTGTCCGCTGCGGCTTCGAGCTTTTCGATTATGGCGTTGCCGCCCTCGGCCGCGACGGCGTCGAACGCGGTCGTGCGGACCGTGATGACCTTGACCGGATCGTTGGACTGGACCGTTGCAATCGCATTGCCAGCGTAGACCGGACGCTCGAACGTGTCGGACGCGACCACAGCGGTGATATCGCTGATCTGCGCGACGTCGAGCTTCGCGGCAATGCGCGGTGTGACGTTCTTGCCCGATGCTGTTGCGGGCGTAAGGATGTGCGAATAGCGCCCCGCAATGCCCAGGACCGTCGCTTCGACGTTCTCGGCGAGACCTTGTGCGAGTTGCGGCGCGTCGGCCAGCAGCACCTTCGCAACGCCTGCAATTTTCGCTGCCGCATCGGCTACGGCCTGCGCGTTGTGGCCCGCGACCAGCACGTGAACATCACCGCCCATCTTTTGCGCAGCAGCCACGGTGTTCAGCGTCGCGGCCTTGACGCTTGTGTTGTCGTGTTCGGCAATAACCAGAATCGTCATTTCTCAATCGCTCCCTTACAGCACCTTGGCTTCGGTTTTCAGCTTGTCGATCAGCGCCGCAACGTCGGGCACCTTCACGCCCGCGCTACGCTTGGCCGGCTCAACGACTTTCAGCGTTTTCAAACGCGGCGTAACGTCAACGCCCAGGTCCTCCGGCTTGACCGTTTCCAGCGGCTTCTTCTTCGCCTTCATGATGTTCGGCAGCGTGACATAGCGCGGCTCGTTCAGGCGCAGGTCGGTCGTGACGACAGCGGGCAACGTGAGCGCGAGCGTTTGCGCGCCGCCATCCACTTCACGCGACACGGTGGCCTTGCCGTCGGCCACGACAACCTTCGAAGCGAACGTGGCTTGCGGCAGATTAGCCAGGGCGGCGAGCATCTGCCCGGTCTGGTTCGAATCGTCGTCGATCGCCTGCTTGCCGAGGATGATGAGCGAGGGCTGTTCCTTATCGACCAGCGCCTTCAAGAGCTTCGCCACGGCCAGCGGTTGCAGATCTTCATTCGACTCGACCAGCACGGCGCGATCCGCACCGATAGCCAGCGCCGTGCGCAGCGTTTCCTGCGCCTGCGAAGGACCGCAAGAAACCGCGATCACCTCCGTAACAACACCCGCTTCCTTCAACCGCACCGCTTCTTCAACGGCAATCTCATCGAACGGATTCATCGAGAACTTCACGTTGGCGATATCCACGCCCGTGCCGTCCGACTTCACCCGCACCTTCACGTTGTAGTCCACCACGCGTTTGACACACACCAGCACCTTCATACGTCGCACCCTTTACTTGATGACCAGAACCTTCGAACGGTCGAACGCCACCGTGACGGCAACGACCAGAATGACGCCGAACACGATCTGCTGCGCGAACACGCTCACGCCCACGAACGTCATGCCCACGCGCGTGACCGAAACGAGCAGCGCGCCGATCAGCGTGCGGCCAATGCCGCCCGCGCCGCCCGTGAGCGCGGTGCCGCCGACGATGACGGCCGCGATGGCCGGCAGCAGAAACTGGTCCGCGAGCGTCGGCGAGCCGCTACCGAGCCGCCCCGCCATGATCACGCCCGCCAGCCCCGCGAAAAGCGACGACGTCCCGAACACGAGCCATTTGTTGCGCGCCACGCGCACACCCGAAGCAATGGCCGCCGGTTCGCCCGCGCCAATGGCGTCCACGTGCCGGCCGAACACGGTGCGCCGATGCAGAAACAGGCAGATGGCGAACACCACGATAGAGAGGAGGATTTCATGCGGAATGCCGAACGTGCTCCCCGTCGTCCAGCCGAGCGCTGACTTTCGCACGTCGTCGTCAATGCCGATCGAGCGCGTGCCCGAAAGCACGAGGGCCGCCGCCGAAGCGATGCCGCCCACCGCAAGCGTCGCGATAAACGACGGAATGCGCAGCACGGTCTGGATCATGCCGCTCACGATGCCGATGCCGAACGACACCGCCAGCGCGATCACGGCGGCGTAGGGCCCGAAACGCGGCACAAGCAGCGCGACAATGACGCTCGCGAGCGACGCCACCGCCTGCAACGACAAGTCGATACTGCCGATCAGGATAACGAACGTTGTCCCGGCCGCCATCACGAACAAGGTACAACTGTCCGCGAGCAGGCCCAGCTGCGTCGAAGGCATCAGGAAGTGGGGTTGCACGATCTCGATCAGCAGATAGAGCGCGACGAGCGCTATGATCGGTGCGTAGTCTGTTAGTTTCGCGCGCAACGAAACCTGCGGCGCGTGACCCTGTGCGGTTTGGGAAGTCGACATGGCGTTTCCTTACATCATGTACTCGACAATCTCGACCTGCGCCGGCTTGCGGCCGACCTCGCAGTCAAGCGTCTTTTGGGCCCGGCCGTCGCGCATCACCATCACACGATGGCTCAGGCCGAGAATCTCTTCGAGGGTGTCGCCGGTGAGCACCACGGCCACGCCTTCCGCGCTCAGCTCGCGAATCAGCTGGTACACCTCTTCCTTGGCGCCGACGTCCAGCCCGCGCGTGGGATGATCGAGCACGAGCACGCGGCTTCCGGCGTAGCGCCATTTCGCGAGCACCACTTTCTGCTGATTGCCGCCGGAGAGGTTGCGGCACGACGCATCGGGGCCCGGCGTCTTGATGTGCAGGCGCTCGATCCACGTCTGCGCGATCTCGCGTTCGTTCGCACGGCGCATCACGCCCGCGCGGCTCACGCCGCCGAGATGGGAGAGCGTGAGATTCTGCGCCACGCTCATCGGCGTGACGATGCCCTCGACCTTGCGCTCGCGCGGCACATAACCGACACCCAGGCTCACCGCATGGCGGGCGTTGGGCTTGAGCCGCACGCTGCCCACCTGCACCGAGCCCGCATCGGGCTTTTCGAGTCCCGCGATCACGCGGCACAACTCTTCGCGCCCGGAGCCGACCACGCCCGCAATGCCGAACACCTCGCCGCAGCGGACTTCGAACGACACGTCGTTCAGCGCATGACCCATGGACAGATTGCGCACGGCGAGCGCGACCTCGCTACGCGGCGGCTTTTGCAGGTTTTCGCGGTAGTACTCGCCGTGCAGCGAGCGCCCCACCATCAACTCGTGAAGTCTCGCCACCGAAGCATCGGCGCTGTTCATCTGCGCAACCGTGCGCCCGTCCTTCATGACGTACACGCGATCGCTCAACGACAGCAGCTCATCCAGACGATGCGAAACGAACACGAAGGAAGCGCGCGATTTCAGCTCGCGCACGAGGCGAAAGAGTATCTCGATCTCGGCCGACTCCAGCACGGAAGTCGGCTCATCGAGCAGGATCACGGGCATGCCCCCGGCGTGGCTCGCGAGCGACAACGCGCGGGCAAGCTCGACCATCTGGCGCTGCCCGAACGAGAGGTCCTCGCACAGCGTCAACGGATCGACGTCGAGGTGCACCATCTCGAGTTCTTTCTGCGCCGCCCGGCGCAGCTTCGCCCAGTCGAGGCGGCCAAAGCGCACGAACGCCTGCTCGCGGCCAAGAAAGAGATTCTCGGCCACGGTGAGGTTCGGCAGGATCGACTGCTCCTGGTACACCATGGCGATACCCTTCGAGGTGGCCTCGCGCGGGTTGCGAATGACGAGCGGCTCGCCGCCGAGCAGAATTTCGCCGGAGTCCTGACGATAGGCTCCCGTCAACAGCTTCATCAGCGTGGATTTGCCCGCGCCGTTCTCGCCGATCAGGCCGACGATCTCGTTCGGTCGCACCTCGATCGAGACGTCGTCGAGCGCGAGCACGCCAGGAAAGCGCTTGGTAATGTGATTCAAGGAGAGCATGTCTTTCCCCTACTTGACGATGTGCTTGCGGGAGCGGTTCAACGCGAGCGTCACCGCCAGGATGATCAACGCACCCTGAATGCCTTGCTGCACGTACGGCGGAACACCGAGCAGCACCATGCCGTTGGCGAGCACGACGACGATCAGCGTGCCGACCAGCGTATTGAGCGGACCGCCGTTGCCGCCCGCCAGCGACGTGCCGCCCACCACGATGGCGGTGATCGCGACGAACAGTTGCCCGTTCGCGATGAGCGCGTGCCCCTGCCCGTACTGCGCGACGGCGAGCACGCCGGCCACGCCATAGAAGGCGCCCGCGAGCGCGAACACGGCGATGCGGACTTGTCGCACGCGCACGCCGTTCAGGCGCGCGAGTTCCTCGCCGCCGCCAATGGCGAGCACGTGGCGGCCGAGCAGCGTGTGACGCGACACGGCCCATGCGACGACCAGGCAGGCAATGGCGATCCACACCGTGAGCGGCAGCCCCAGATAGCGCGTGATGGCGAGGCCCCGCAATCCCGAGTCGGTCACACGGATGGTGTTGCCCGAGAGCCAGGCGGTGCCGATGCCGGTCGCGATGAAGCCCACGGCGAGCGTCGTGATGAACGACGGGATGCGCAGCAGCACATGCAGCACGCCATTCGCGAGCCCGAGCGCCAGGCCCGCCGCCACCGCCACGCCGACCGTCCACAGGCCGAAGTGGTTATCGTTGATGGAGTTCTCAACGAGCATCGACACCGCGATGGCCGCCACTGCGACGATGCCTTCGGCCGACAGGTCGATGCTGCCAAGCTGGATCACATAGGTGCCGCCAAGCGCGATCGTGAGCGGGATGGCCGCCGCCACGGCGATGCGCGCGAAGTTCATCGGATCGAAGAAGTCGCGGTTCACCGCGCCGATCGCGAGGCCCAGCACGATCAGCACGATGAGCGGCGCGAGCCGCCTCAACGTTTGCGGGGCGACGAGCGCATGAACGCCGGGTGTCGAGCCATGAACGCCCCCTCGGCCGGGCGCTGCTGTGAGCCTGTTCATCGATACACCACCGGCCCGGCCACGCGGGCATAGAGATTGTTCCAGTCGGCCGTGGGCGCGGCCTGCAACGCCATGACCTGCTGCACGTTGGCCTTCGTCACGAGCGTGGGCTTGCAGAACATTTCGCGCTTGTCCTTCGAAAGCGAGGCGACCTGAAGCTTTTGCTGCTTCGCCTCAAGGCCCATGGAAAGACCGATGCCGCCGAGCCAGTACGGGTCGAAGTAGACCGTCGAATTCATCTCTCCGGCCTTGAGCGCGGCGAGTCCCTGCTGGTCGCCGTCCATGCCGGAAACGGGTAACTGGCCGGCCAGACCCTCGCCGCGCAACGCTTCGATCGCGCCGAGCGCCATGTCGTCGTTGGCCGCCCATACGCCCTTGATCTTCGAGTTGAAGCGCGTGAGCCACGCCTGCATGATGGGGAACGCCTTTTGCGAGTCCCAGTCGGCCACCTGGAAGTCGAGCAGTTCGATGCCGGGGAACTTCTTGAGCGCCGCCATGAGGCCCGCCTTGCGCTCGATCGCAGGCACGTTGCTGAAGATGCCGCCCAGCGCCACCACGCCGCCCTTGCCGCCCATGGACTTGAAGAGTTCGGTGGCCGTGGCTTCGCCGTTGGCGACGCCATCGAACGAAAGATGCGCCACGTAGTTCGGGTTGTAGTCCCACGGATGCAGATCCTTGGGCTTGTTCCAGATCGTCGTCACGAACGCGCCGGCTTTCGCGCAGGCTTCGACGATCACGCGCGCGTCGGCCGAATCGTTCGGGTCGACGTTCAGCACGAGATTGCCGCCGGTTTTCTGCAACAGCGCGCGCACGTCGGCAATGCCCTTTTCGGAGCTGCCTTCCGTCGTGAGCGGCACGTAGGACAGGCCGGCGTTCTTCGCGAAGTTCTGCGCGCCCTTGTTGAACGCCACGTAGTACGGGCTCGTCAGCGAGCGGAACGAACACGCCAGCGTGACGGGCTGCGCGCCGAACGCGAGCGACGAGAGTCCGCCGCTTGCCGCGGCGACCGCGGCGCCGGCCCCCAGCTTCATGAACTGACGCCGGCTCAAGGTCGAACGATCAAAACTGGACATGATGTCTCCTCCATGGATTCGGCACCTGTTAAGCGCCAACGTAAATAACTGGTTAGTTACTGACTGTGTGGTACCCGGCTGGCCGGGTACGGTTGTTTATGCTGTTGCGGCTGTTGCTGCGGGAACCGGTTCGCGCGAAGCCGTGCGCGCGAGGCTCGTGGGCGCGGCCACGCTCGCCGGCGCGCAGCGTCCGCGAATGAGGTCGGCCGCCTTTTCGGCGATCATCAGCGTGGGCGCATTCGTGTTCGAACTCACGATGCGCGGCATGATCGACGAGTCCGCCACGCGCAGTCCCTCGATGCCGTGCACGCGCAGTTCGGGATCGACGACCGACAACGCGTCGACGCCCATCTTGCAGGTGCCCACCGGGTGATAGCCCGTGCGGCCGTACTGCTGCGCATACGCCTCATAGTCGGCCTGGGTGCGCACGGAAGGCCCCGGAAAGTGCTCGCGCTTGAGGTACTTGCTGATCGCGGACTGGCTCATGATCTCCCGGCTCTGGCGAATGCCCTCGACGGCGACCTGAAGGTCATAGGGGTCGCGAATATACGCGGGGTCGATGAGCGGCGCGGCGGCCGGGTCGGCGCTCGACAGCGCCACGCTGCCGCGGCTGCGCGGGCGCAGGAAATAGGAATTCAGCGTGCAGCCGGACCCCGAGGGCACCGGCGGCACCCCGGCTTCGACACCGGCGCCCGGCAGAAAATGGAACTGGAGGTCGGGCGTGGCGACGCCCGGGTCCGAATACCAGAACGCGCCGCCTTCGGCGATATTCGACGTCACCGGCCCGGAGTTGAAGAGCTTGTACTGGAGCCCCGCCATCAACATGAGATGCTTCTTCGCATACTTGTCGAGACTGTACGGGCCGTTCAGCTCGTAGACGATATCGATGTCGAAGTGATCCTGGAGATTCTGGCCGACGCCTTCCAGTGCGAGACGCGGCTTCACGCCCGCGCGTTCGAGATCCGCCGCCGGTCCGATGCCCGAGAGCATCAGCAGCTTGGGCGAGCCGATCGCACCCGCGGTCACGATCACCTCGCGCTCGGCGCGCACGACGCTGGTGTTCGCGCGGTTGTCCTTGTCGGCCAGTTCGACGCCCACCGCGCGGCCGTTTTCGATCACGACGCGCAACACGAAGCAGTCCGTGCGGATCGTCAGGTTCGGCCGCCCGCGCGCCGGGTTGAGATAGCCGACGGCCGCGCTGCATCGACGCCCGCCGCGCTGCGTCACCTGATAGACGCCCACGCCCGCCTGCTGCTCGCCGTTGAAATCGCTGTTGTGCGGCATGCCCGCCTGCTGGCCCGCGCGCACGAACGCCTTCGTCATCTCGTTGACCGTGATGAGGTCGGAGACGCCGAGCGGGCCGCCCACGCCGTGGTACTCGTTGCACAGGCGTTCGTTGTCCTCCATGCGGCGCAGATACGGCAGCACGCCCTCGCGAAATCCCCAGCCGGCACAGCCCTCGCGCTCCCAGCCGTCGTAGTCGGCGGGCTGGCCGCGCGTATAGACCATGGCGTTGATGGAGCCGCCGCCGCCGAGCACCCGCCCTTGCGCAAACGGGATCTGCCGTTGCTGCGTCGGCTTGCCCGCGACCGTCTTGTAGCCCCACGTCAACGGCCCGCCGGTCATCTTGAAGAAGCCCACGGGCATATGGATGTACGGGTCGGTATCCGCGGGGCCGGCTTCGAGAAGCAGCACCCGCACGGCCTGATCTTCGCTCAGCCGCGCTGCCAGCGCGCAGCCGGCCGGCCCTCCACCCACGATCACGTAGTCAAACATCACTGTCTCCATTGCTTTTTTCAACCGGCCGCGCCCGTTGCGAGACGCGGCCGTCCTGCCGCCGCGGTTCAGGCCATCCAGCGTGCGCGTGCGCCAAGTTGCACGTGCACCGACTTCAGCTCGGTATATTCCTCCAGGCCGTAGCGGCCCGTTTCGCGGCCGATTCCCGATTGCTTGAAGCCGCCGATCGGCAGTTCCGGCCCGCCGGTGATCGTGCAGTTGACCCAGATGCGTCCCGCCTGCACGGCGCGCAAACTTTGCATCGCGCCTTCGAGGTCGCGCGTCCAGATGCTCGCGGCGAGGCCGAACGGCACGCCGTTGGCGAGCGCGACGGCTTCGTCGAAGGTGTCGAACGGCGTGACCGCGAGCACCGGGCCAAAAATTTCTTCCTGCGCGAGCGCGCCGCGCGGATCGACATGGCGAAACACCGTCGGGCTCACGAAATAGCGTTCGCCTTCGCTGCTCGACTCGCCGCCGCACACGAGCTGCGCCTGCGATTCGCGGCCCGCTTCGATATAGCCGCGAATCTTGGCGAACTGGCGCGCCTCGACGATGGCGCCGACATGGTTCGCCGCGTCGAGCGGGTCGCCCACGCGCACCCTGGCCAGCACCGCGCGCACGCGCTCGACCAGTTCGGCCTCGACCGAACGATGCACGACCAGGCGGCTCCCGGAAACACAGCACTGACCGGCGTTAAAGGAGATGCCGAACGCGATGGCGTCGGCGGCGTCGTCGAGATCCGCGTCGGCAAAGACGATCTGCGGATTCTTGCCGCCCAGTTCGAGCCCCACCTTCTTCATGTTGCCGGCCGCCGCGCGCATGACCGACTGACCCACCGACGTGGAGCCGGTGAAGGAGATCATGTCGACGTCCGGATGGTCGGCGAGCGCCTGCCCCACGACCGAACCGAGCCCCGTCACGACATTGACCACGCCCTCGGGCAAGCCCGCTTCGGCGAGCAGCGTAGCCAGCCGCAGCGTGGTCGTGGGTGTGAGTTCGGCCGGCTTCACGACCACCGTGCAACCGGCGGCCAGCGCGAACGGCAACCGCTCGGAGAGAATGAAGAAGGGAAAATTCCACGGCGTGATGATGCCGACCACGCCCACGGGCTGACGCAGCACGAGGCCGAACATGCGCTCGCCCAGCGAGTCGTGCGTGTCGCCGTGCACGATGCGCGCGAGGCCCGCCGCATATTCCCAGATGCCGGCCGCGCCGAGAATTTCACCGCGCGACTGCGCAAGCGGCTTGCCGCTTTCGAGCGTTTCGAACCACGCCAGGGTGTCCGCCTGCTCGCGGATCAATTGCGCCGTTTTGAGCAGCACCGTGGCGCGCTGCTCGGCCGGGAGGCGCGACCAGCGGCCGTCGTCGAATGCCTGGCGCGCGGCCGACACGGCGGCGTCCAGGTCGGCCACGCTCGCGCGCTGCGTGCTGGTCACGGCCACGCCGTGCGCGGGGCTCTTGCGCACCACGCGCTCGTCCTGCGAGCCGCGCCAGGGTTTTCCCCCGATGAACATCGGGGTGTGGATCGGTTCGCCCGGCAGCCGCGAGGCGGCGACGAGTTCACTCAGGTTGCTCATGTAACGTCTCCGTGTTGATGCCCGGAAGGCCGGGTCAATCGCTTCCGGCACTCCGATTTTTTGCACATTCTGCACCATCCGGTTACTTCCTGACAACGCCTTTTTGGTCTATATTCGCTGACAAGAAGCACCCGTTGCCGGTGCCCAAATTCACCCCTATACGACCACTACCCATGAGCCTTGAAACCCCGACCCGAGGTCGAGCCGCGAAATCGGCCCCCGTCACCAAGGCGCCGCCGCGCCAGCGCGACCCCGAAGTCACGCGCGCCCGCATTCTCGAAGCGGCCACCAAGGAATTCGCGAAACTCGGCCTTGCGGGCGCGCGCGTCGAAGCCATCGCCACGCGGGCGAAGTCGAACAAGCGGATGATCTATCACTACTTCGGCAGCAAGGAGGAACTGTTCGTCGCCGTGCTCGAAGAGGCTTACGCCGACATCCGCTCCGCCGAACTCAAACTCGACCTCGACCACCTCACGCCCGAAGAGGCGCTCGTCGCGCTCGTCACGCATACGTGGAACTACTACCTGAAGAACCCGGAGTTCATGACGCTCGTGAACAGCGAGAATCTTCACAAGGCGCGACACGTCAAGAAGTCCGAACGATTCCGCGAACTGCACCACGGCTTCATTTCGATGCTGCAACGCATTCTCGATCGCGGCGTCGAGGCCGGCGCATTCCGCAGCGGCGTGGACGCCCGCCAGCTTCACATCACGATGGCGGCCATCGGCTATTACTACCTCACCAACCGCTACACGAGCGGCGTCATCTTCGACATCGACTTCATGAGCAAGGATGCGTTGAAGAATCGTCTCGCGTTCAACATCGACACGATCCTTCGCCTCGTGCACCCGTAGGCCATGCGCGCCGCGAGGCGCGCATCGAACCGGCGGGCGCGCGTGGGCGTTCATGCCGCCCGCTCCTGCGAAAGCGCACCGCGCCGCGCGAGCAGCGCCGCATCGACCAGCGGACGAAAGCCCATGCGGGCGATCACGTCCCGTTCGATATCGATGCCCGGCGTCACCTCGATGAGGCGCACGCCATCACGCTCCAGCCGGAACACGGCGCGCTCGGTCACGTACAACACTTCCTGGCCGGCAATGCGTGCCTGCGCGCCGCTGAAGGTGATCTGCTGCACGCGTTGCACGAGTTTCGGCACGCTGCCCGGGCGCGTGATGGTCACGCGCTCGCCGTGCTGCTCGACCTCCAGCCCCTTCGCCTCGAACGCCCCGCAGAACACGATCTTGCGCGCGCCCTGCGTGATGTCGATGAAGCCGCCAGGCCCCACCACGGTCGGGCCGAGCTTCGACACGTTGATGTTGCCCTCGCCGTCCATCTCGCCCATGCCGAGAAACGTGACGTCGATGCCGCCGCCGCTGTAGAAGTCGAACTGATCGACGCCTGAGAGAATGGCGTGCGCGTTGCGCGCCGTGCCGAACATGGGACCGTCGAGCATTTCGCCGTTGTGGATGCCTTGCTCCACGGACCCCCAGAACGTGCCGAGCCGCCCCTGTTGCGCGAGGATGCCCGGAATGCCGCCCGGAATGCCGAAGCCGAAGTTGGCCGAGCACCCCTCGCCCAGTTCCCGCGCCGCGCGTGCCGCGATCAGATAGCGAATGCCGGTCGGCACTTCGGGCGCCACCGCGCATTGCGTGTCGCGCGTCTCGCCGCTTAGCACCGGGTCGTAGTCGGCGACCGTGCATTGCACCTGCGACGGCGCCTCGACAACCGCATCCACCAGCACGCCGGGTATTCTCACGAGCCGCGCCGGCACAGACTCGCCTTCGGGCATGCACGCCTTGACCTGGGCGATGACGCGGCCGCCGCTGTTGTGCGCGGCCAGCGCCACTGCATAGGTGTCCAGATCAACCGGCTCGCGGCGCAGCGTGACGTTGCCGTGCGCGTCGGCGCTCGAACCGCGAACAATCGCGAAGTCCACCTTGAACGGCTTGTAGCGCAGGTACTCGCGCCCGTCCAGTTCGACCAGTTCCACGAGGTCTTCGGTGGCGCGCGCATTGAGCTTTCCCCCCTCGACGCGCGGATCGACAAACGTGCGCAGGCCGACATGCGTGATCAGGCCCGGACGGCCCGCGCCAATCTCGCGCAGCAAGGTGGAAATCGCCCCGGCGGGCAGGCTGTACGCCTCGAAGGCCTCCTCCTTCGCCAGTTGCTGCATCGCGGGCGACCAGCTCCAGTGACCGCCGATCACGCGCCGCACCATGCCCTGGTGCGCGAATCGTCCGAGCCCGCTGCCTTTGCCGTCGCCAATGCCGAGCGCGTGCACGATCGTGAGATCGCGCGGATGCCCCGTCGCCAGAAAGCGCTGCTCCAAGGCAGCCAGCACCGCGTCCGCTTCGAGCAGACCGCCGCCCGAACCTGTCAGTGCAATCGTCGCGCCGTCGAAGATCTGCTCGACCGCCTTCGCGACATCCATACATTTTTTCAACTCGCCCCTCCGTCCAGATCGGCTGCAACCCTCGTTGACAGCAGCGCTTCGTTGGTCTTAAATAACGCACCGGTTAGTTACTTGCTGCGAATGTTGGCACAGGAAACTGCTTAATTCAAGGGGTGTTTTTAGCGCAGCCGGGTTTACCTGAGCGGACAACTTTGCTCACACCCCATTTTTATCGGACATGGAGACAGCATGAAACTCTCGGATATTCATCAGCAGATTCGCGAAACGACGCGTCGTTTCGCCGATGAAGTGATTCGCCCGGTGGCGGAGGCGCTCGATCGCGAGGAGCGCTTTCCCGCCGAGATCTACCAGCAGATGGGCGAACTGGGTCTCTTCGGGATTACCGTGCCGGAGGCTTACGGCGGCGTGGGCCTCGACGCAACGGCCTATGCAATCGTGATGGAGGAACTCTCGCGCGGCTACGCCTCGGTCGCCGACCAGTGCGGGCTGCTCGAACTCGTGGGCACGCTGCTGAGCGTGCACGGCACCGAAGCGCAGCGCGCGCGCTACATGCAGCCGCTCTTGAGCGCCGCGCTGAAGCCGGCGTACTGCATTACCGAAGCCGACGGCGGCAGCGACGTTTCCGGCATCCGCACCACGGCGACGCGCACGGCCGACGGCTGGGAGTTGAGCGGCGCCAAGCTGTGGATTCACAACGCGCCCGTGGCGGACCTCGCCTTCGTGCTCGCGCGCACGAACCCGGAAGCGGGCAAGCGCGGCATGAGCATCTTCATCGTCGACTGTTCGCTCGCGGGCGTCTCGAAGGGGCCGAAGGAACACAAGATGGGCCAGCGCGCCTCGCAGGTCGGCGAGCTGCATTTCGAGCGCGTGAAGCTGGCCGAAGACGCGCTGCTCGGCCAGGAAGGACGTGGCTTCCACATCATGATGAGCGTGCTCGACAAGGGCCGCGTGGGCATCGCCTCGCTCGCGGTGGGCATCGCCCAGGCGGGTCTCGAAGCCGCGCTCGACTACGCAAAAACGCGCCGCCAGTTCGGCAGCCACCTGGCGGAGTTTCAAGGCATTCAGTGGATGCTCGCCGACATGGCGCGCGACATCCAGGCGGCGCGCCTGCTCGTGCGCGACGCCGCCGAACGGCTCGATGCGGGCGAGCGCGCCAGCATCGCGTGCTCGATGGCGAAATGCTTCGCGGGCGACACGGCCGTCAAGCACAGCGCCAACGCCGTGCAGATCTTCGGCGGCAGCGGCTACATTCGCGGCTTCGAAGTCGAGCGGCTCTATCGCGACGCCAAGATCACGCAAATCTACGAAGGCACGAACCAGATCCAGCGCACCATCATCGCACGCGATCTGATCGCGAACGGAGCCACGCTGTGAACGCGTCGAACGCCCCAACTTCCGCAGCGCGGCCGGTTGCGCTCGTCACGGGCGCGCGGCGCGGCATCGGCCGCGCCATCGCCGTCGAACTCGGCCGCGCGGGCTTCGATGTCGCGCTGACCGATGCCGTCGCGTCGGCCGAACTGGACGCCGCCGTCGACGCGGTCGCGCAAACGGGCGCGCGCGCGGCAGCCCTGGTTTCCGACCTCGCCGATCTCGCCACGCACGCGGCGCTCCTCGCGCAGGTGGAGGCGAAACTGGACGGCCCGGTCGATTGCCTCGTGAACAACGCGGGCGTGTCGGTGCTTTCGCGCGGCGACCTGCTGGACGTCACGCCGGAGAGCTTCGACCGGTGCATGTCGGTGAACCTGCGCGGCACGTTCTTTTTGACGCAAACCTTCGCGCGCTATCTGGCCGAAGGCGGGCGCCGCGCGCGCGCCGCGCATCGCAGCGTCATCACGATCACCTCGTCAAACGCGATCGCGGCTTCACCGCTACGCGGCGAATACTGCGTGTCGAAAGCCGGTCTCTCGATGGCGACCACGCTGTTCTCGCTGCGCCTCGCCGAACTCGGCGTGGGCGTCTACGAGGTGCAGCCCGGACTCATCGAGACCGAAATGACCGAGCCCTCGCGCGCGCGCTACGACGCGCAGATCGCGCAAGGACTCACCGCCATCCCCCACTGGGGCAAACCGCAAGACGTCGCCACCGCCGTGCGCACGCTCGCCACCGGGGGCCTCGCCTATAGCGTGGGCCAGGCCATCCGCGTGGATGGCGGCCTGCTCGTCAACAAGTACTGAGCCCAATCATGACCCTTACGATCACGCTTCCCACCGCAAGCGGACACCTCGAGCCCTGGCGCGTCGAAGGCAAGCCGCTCGCCGTTTGCGCGCCCGCGCGCCCCTTCAACCGGATCGCCTATTCGGCGGCGCATATCGTCGCCGATCCGTTGCGCGCGGGCGAGCTCGACGCGGCTCCCGCCATCGACTGGCCGCGCACGCTCGAATACCGCCGCTACCTGCTGCAACAAGGTCTCGGCATTGCCGAAGCGATGGATACCGCGCAACGCGGCATGGGCGTGCCGTGGCCCACGGCGCTCGAACTCATCACGCGCACGCTCGCCGAAACGCGCGATATCGCGGGCGCGCGCATTGCGTCCGGCTGCGGGACCGATCACGTCGATCTGCGCGATGTTGCGGACTGCGACGACGTGATCCGTGCGTACGCGCATCAGATCGAAGCCGTGCAGCGCGTGGGCGGCAACATCATTCTGATGGCCAGCCGCGCGCTCGTGAAAGTCGCGCGCTCGCCCGACGACTACCGGCGCGTCTATCGCGAAGTGCTGGCCATGTGCGACCGGCCGGTCATCCTGCACTGGCTCGGCGAGATGTTCGATCCTGCGCTGGCAGGCTACTGGGGCGGCGGCGATTTCGCGCAAGCCGCCGCCGTATGCCTCGACATCATCGAAGAGAACGCAACGCGCGTGGACGGCATCAAGATTTCCCTGCTCGACGAGCACAAGGAGATCACGTTCCGCCGCCGCCTGCCGGAAGGCGTCAAGCTCTACACGGGCGACGACTTCAACTATCCGTCGCTGATCGTGGGCGACGGCACGCATCACTCGCATGCGCTGCTCGGCATTTTCGACGCCATCGCTCCGGCCGCCTCGCAGGCGCTCGCGGCCCTCGCCACGGGAGACCGCGCCACCTACGACGCCCTGCTCGCGCCGACCGTGCCGCTCGCGCGCCATATCTTCCGTACACCTACGCAATTCTACAAGACCGGCGTCGTCCTGCTTGCGTACCTGAACGGATTCCAGCCGCACTTCTTCATGCCGGGCGGCCACCACGGCATGCGCCCGCCCGCCTATCTCGCCGAGGTGTTCCGCCTGGCCGACCGCGCGGGCCTGTTGCGCGAGCCCGAAGCGGCGGTGCGCCGGATGCGCGCGCTGCTGCTCCCACTGGGCTGCGGAGACTGACGTGCCGACGACCCCAGGCCCCCGCCACACCACCGTGCGCCACATGGAGCTGTGCCGCTTCCGCGACGAGGTGACGCCCGAATGCCGCCGCGCTTTTTTCGAGCAGATCCGGCGGCTCGCGGAATTGCCCGGCATCGCGTTCTCGAACTTCCACAGCGGGCTGAACGCCTCCCCGGAGGGGCTGGCCGCCGCATTCGACGATGGCTTCATGATGGATTTCGCGAGCTGGGACGCCTGCTTCGCCTACCTCGCGCACCCGACCCGCCAGGCCATCTCCGCGCGGCTGATCGAAGCGCTGCAAGGCGGACGCGCGGGCCTGCTCGTCTTTGACATGAATCTGGAACCCCATGAGAAACCTGCAAGGAACACTCGAGCTTTGCTCAATCAACACCGCGACGCTCGGTCATCGGGAGCCGCTGACTCGCGTAATTGACCGCGTGGCGCGGGCGGGCTTTGGCGGCATCGCGCCGTGGCGTCATGAAATCGAGGACGGCAAGGCGGATATCGACGCGCTCGCCCGCCAGATCCGCGCCCTGGGGCTCACGGTGACCGGCTACTGCCGGTCAGCCTATCTGCCTGGGGCAACCCGGGAACAGTTCGCCGCCAACGTCGAAACGAATCGTGCGGCGATACGCGACGCGGCCACGCTCGGCGCGCAATGCTTCGTGATGGTGGTGGGCGGCCTGCCCGAGGGCAGCCGCGACCTGCCGGCCGCGCGGGCGCAAGTGATCGACGGCATCGGCATGCTGGCCGACACCGCGCGCGCGTTCGGCGTGCCGCTGGCCATCGAGCCGCTTCATCCCGTCTACGCGGCCGATCGCGCAGTCGTCAATACGCTCGCGCAAGCCTTGCAGATTTGCGAAACGCTCGATGCGGGCGGCGACACGCTGGGCGTGGCGCTCGACGTCTACCACTGCTGGTGGGACCCGGCGCTCGACGCGTCCATCGCCGACGCCGGACGCGCGCGCCGCCTGCTCGCGTACCACGTCTGCGACTGGCTGCGGCAGACGCGCGACCCGTTGCTGGACCGCGGCATGATGGGCGACGGCGTGGCGGACCTGCGCGCGATACGCACCGCCGTCGAGCGAGCCGGGTACGCCGGCATGGTCGAAGTCGAGATTTTCTCGGCGCAGAACTGGTGGCGTCGCGACCCCGACGAAGTATTGGCGATATGCGCCGAGCGACTGCAAACGGTCTGCTAAAGCAAAAGGAAACCACCGAATGAAAGACGTCATCCGATGGGGCGTGCTGGGCGCGGCCCGCATCGCCGATCAATTCGTCGTGCCCGCATTGCAGCGCTCGCGCAACAACCGGGTCGCGGCCATCGCGGCGCGCGATCCCGCGCGGGCCGGCGCCTTCGCGGGCCGCCATGGCATCGAACAGGTGCTCGCGCACTACGAGGACGTGCTCGCCGCCGCCGATATCGACGCGATCTATATCGCGCTTCCGACCGCCCTGCACTTCGAGTGGTGCAAACGGGCGCTGCTGGCCGGCAAGCACGTGCTCTGTGAAAAGCCCATCGCGATGCATGCAAGCGAAGTGGAGGCGCTTGTCGCCTTGCGCGAGCGTACCGGCAAGCTGTGCGCCGAGGCCTTCATGGTGGCGCATCATCCGCAATGGCACTATGTGCGCGACTGTCTCGCACAAGGTCTGATCGGCGACCTGAAACTGGTGGAAGGCGCGTTCAGCTACTTCAACGAAGACCCGCATGCGCTCAAGAACGACCGGGCGCTCGGCGGCGGCGGCGTGCGCGACATCGGCGTGTACCCGGTCGTGACGACGCGTCTTGCCACGGGCCTCGAACCCATTCGCGTGGAAGCGGACGTCGAGATCGACCCACGCTTTGGCACGGACCGGTTTGCGTCGGCGCGCGTCGCCTTTGACGGATTCGATCTGCGCTTCTATTGCGCCACGCAACTGGCGCGCCGCCAGCAGATGACTTTCCACGGCACGCGTGGCTGGCTCTCGCTCGAAGCGCCGTTCAACCCCGGCGTCTACGGACCGGCGGTCGTCCATCTGCGCACCGACGAGACCGCGTCGATTCGCACCGAGGCTTTCGACGGCTTCGACCAGTATCAGCTCATGGTCGAAGACTTCGCCGATGCGCTGCTCGGCACGCGGCCGGGTCCGCGCTTCCCGCTTGAGAACTCGCTGGGGAATCAGCGCGTGATCGACCGGATTCTTGCCTGACCGGAGTGACTTCGACGGGGAGACGGTCGCGACAGGTTGATCGTGCAATCGGGATGTTCGCGGCGGCGGTTTTGCGCGATCATCTCGTGCGGGCACCGAAATTTTTGGCGCTCTCACGGGCAAGCAGCGTATGGTTCTTGCCCGATCACTGATCTTTCCAGTCACGCGCTCGCAGGAAGCCGCACATTCATGAGCAAACGCATTCCCGGCTGGCCATCCTCCGCTGAACCGTTGCGCAGGCTACGCTTGCGCCGCGACGGACACGCGATCGCGGTCACGATCGCAGGCCCGAGCGCCGCGCCTGCCGTTGTCCTGCTGCACGGCGGCCCTGGCAGCGCAAGCCAGCCCGGCATGCTGGCCCTGTTCGATCTGACCAGAACGCGCGTGATTTTTGTCGATCAACGCGGCGCGGGCGCGTCGTCGCCTCGCGGCACGCTGCGCGGCAACCGCACGGATCGCCTCATCGACGACCTCGAAGCGATCCGCCGCGCGCTTGGCATCGCGCGCTGGGGTGTGGTTGGCGGCTCGTGGGGAGCGGCGCTCGCGCTCGCGTATGCGAGCCGGCATCCCGGAAGCGTGCGGGGCGTCGTGCTGCGCGGACTCTTTCTGACCTCGCGGCACGAGGTGCGCAGTCTCTTCGTCACCTCGCGCAGTCGAGCGCCGCGCGCCTGGCGGCGTCTGCGCTCCGCCGCCGGATGCACGCGCGCGAGCGCCCTGCTGGCAGCTTGTACCCGACGATTGCAGCCCGGCGCGGCCTACGCGAAGCAACGCGAAGTCGCGCTCGCGTGGCGTGCGTTTGAAGATGCGGTGCTCGCTTCGTCGCGGCCTGGCCGCGCCATGAAAGCCCGGGCGCGTCGCGCGAACGAGCCGAAGGCCGTGCATGCGCTCATCGCCAAGTATCGTATTCAGTCGCATTACCTGATGCACGACTGCTGGCTGGGCGAGCGCCGCTTACTCGCCTGCGCGCGCTCGGCAGAACGTGCAGGAGTCCCGATCTTTGCCGTTCACGGGACGCGAGATCCCGTGTGCCCCGTGCACAACGCAGAACGTCTCGCCAGGGCCGCGCCGCGTGCGCACATCGCCCGCGTGCCCGGCGGGCATCTCGCCAGCGACACCGCACTGAAGCACGCCCTCGCGCACGCGGTACAGGCCATGCTTGCCCGTGCCGATGACGAAAACTGCGGCACGCCTGGCCCGGCTTCAGGAAAAGCGTAGCAAGCTGCACGGGCTCGCCGCACGCCAACCGCTACGCGAGCATTTCGAGGTCGAGCGAATCGACCGCCTCAACCAGAATGCGTGCGTCGCCATTCACGGGCTGGGGCGTGCCCGAAGGCGCGAACACCGGGGTTCCGGCGTCGAACGCTCTCTGGGACAACGCACACCGTCCCGGCGCGGTTGCCAGCCCGGCCAGCCACACCTGCTCGCCATACAACGCGCGGCCAGGCTGACGCCAGCATATGGCGAGCCGATTTCCGGCAAGACGTTCGAGCACGCGGACCTGCGCGGGCGCGCACGGCTGCGCCTCGCAGGCAACGGGCGCGGCGTCGTGATTCGTGCTGGCCGCTGCCCGACGTTCGGGTTCTTCGCGCCGTATCGCGAGCATCGTTCCCCGGCAAGTCTTCGCACCACAGCAGCACGCAAACCTCCCGGTCATCGCAGGTCCTCGCGGCGGCTCGACGGCAAGCGCGTAATCGATCGTGATTTCCTTCGCCGCGGCGATCGGGCCGATGGCGCGAACGAACGCGCGGCCATTGCGCACTTGCACCCGGCAATTCGGCTCGCACGAGTGGTTGATCCACCGCGCGGGGTTGCGTTCGCGCGCGCCGACCATGACATAGCCGTCGCTCACGCCAAGGAAAACGGCGTTTCCCGGTGGCAGCTCTCCCGCTACAAGCCGCGAGAGCGCGGCTTCCCAGGCCGCCCACTCGCCCTTGTACTCGATCACGCACTCGCCGGCGTACAACGCATGTCGCGCGAATACGCCACGGCCGCGACGCGATTGCCGCACGATGATATGGGGAAGCCTCCCTTCGCTCACGCTCATCGGTCCACTCCACAAAGGCCGCCCAGCGCGGGCGGCATCCATGCCATTCGTGCGGGCGGCAGGGCGACCGCTTCAATGCGAGTTCAGCGCGGGTTCAGTGTGGGCTCAGCGAGCCTCGCCGAGCTGATCGAGAATCGCGGGGTTTTCCAGCGTGGACACGTCCTGCGTGATCGCCTCGCCCTTCGCAAGCGAGCGCAGCAGGCGCCGCATGATCTTGCCCGAGCGCGTCTTCGGCAGGTTCTCGCCGAAGCGGATGTCCTTCGGTTTCGCGATCGGACCGATTTCCTTGCCCACCCACGC